>JBMORD010000300.1:0-54839 GCA_049322495.1 Myxococcota bacterium
CTTGCGTGCCATCCCGCCGACAGATCATGCGACGCGCTCTGCGAGAAGCCCCTCACGCAACCTCTCGAAACTGCTGCGGGTCGCCGCAGATGCGAGATCATTTTCCTCAATCTGGGCCCTCACCCCGACCGCCAACTTGTCAGTGCCCGCCGGTAAAAGGGGCGCATGGCGAAAGCGAAGACGCACTTCACCTGCCAGGCCTGCGGCTACCAGTCACCGAAGTGGCTGGGGCGCTGCACCGACTGCGGCGCGTGGGGCTCGCTGGTCGAGGAGGCGGAGCTGTCGACCGCGAGCCAGTCGCGGCCGGCGTGGGGCTCGTCGGGCGGGCAGAGCAAGCCCACCCTGCTCAAGGACGTGGAGTCGGCCAGCGAGGCGCGGCGGCTCACCGGCATCGCGGAGCTCGATCGCGTGCTCGGCGGCGGCGTGACGCTCGGGAGCCTGGTGCTGATCGGCGGCGACCCGGGCATCGGCAAGTCGACGCTGCTCCTGATGGCCGTCGATCGGCTCTCGAGAGATCGCCCCGCCCTCTACGTGTCGGGCGAAGAGTCGCTGCGGCAGACGCGCATGCGCGCCGAGCGCCTCGGGGTGCGCAGCGAGCAGCTCCACGTCTTCGCCGAGACCGATCTCGAGAAGGTGCTCGCGGCGGCCGAGAAGCTGGCGCCGGGGTGCCTGATCATCGACTCCATCCAGACGATGTTCCTCGCCGAGCTGGGGAGCGCGCCGGGCAGCGTGGGCCAGGTGCGCGAGTGCGCGGGGCGCCTCATGGCGTACGCGAAGAAGACCGGCGTGCCGACCTTCATGGTGGGCCACGTGACGAAGGAAGGCTCGATCGCCGGCCCGCGCGTGCTCGAGCACATGGTCGACACGGTGCTGTACTTCGAGGGCGAGCGCGGGCACCCCTTCCGCATCCTCCGGGCGCACAAGAACCGCTTCGGGAGCACCAACGAGATCGGCGTCTTCGAGATGAAGGGCTCGGGGCTGGCCGAGGTGCCCGACCCCTCGGCGCTCTTCCTCTCGGAGCGGCCGAAGGGCGCGTCGGGGAGCGTGGTGACCTCGACCCTCAACGGCACGCGGCCGATCCTCGTCGAGGTGCAGGCGCTGGTGGCGCCCACCGGCTACGGCACCGCGCGCCGCACGGCGATCGGCGTCGACTCGAACCGCGTGGCCCTGCTGGCCGCGGTGCTCGAGAAGAAGGAGGGCGTGCAGCTCATCGGCTGCGACATCTTCGTCAACGTCGCCGGGGGCATGTCGCTCACCGAGCCCGCGAGCGATCTCGCGGTGTGCGCGGCGCTGGTGTCGTCGCTGCAGAACAGGCCGGTCGACGCGCAGACGCTGATCCTCGGTGAGGTCGGTCTGGCCGGCGAGGTGCGCGCGGTGGCGCAGGTCGAGCCACGGCTCGCCGAGGCGGCGAAGATGGGCTTCCGCCGGGTGGTGCTGCCGAAGGCCAGCGCGCGGCGGCTCGAGGGCGCGCGGCTCGAAGTGCACGGGGTGGAGTCGCTCAGCGAGGCCCTGGGGCTCCTCGCGTGAGCACGCCCGTCGAGCGCTTCCTCGCGGCCCAGCCCCGCGAGCTCACCCGCGCGGCCCTCGGCGACCGCGCGACGGACTTCTTCGAGTCGGCGTCCCCCGTCCGCTTCGGCGACGCGTGGGGCGAAGTGGCACGCGAAGCGGGCGTGCCCTGCCCCGCAGCCCTTCGAGCGCTCGGCGACGCGATGGCACAGCAGTTCATCTACTTCCGGTTTCGCGGCCACCAGTACGCGATGCTCACGCCCGAGGGGGCCCGGCGCGAGCGCGCCCTGCTCGCCGAGCTCGCCGCCTCCGCGCCCGAGCTGGGGCCCTTCTGCCAGATGCTCCCGCTCTTCGCCGAAGACGGAGACACGCTGCTGCTCGACGCCGCGGGGGCGATCTGGGCGCTGCCGCACGACGACGCGCCGCCGCGAGCGCCCGAGGTGCCGAGCCTCGAGGCGCTGCTCGCCGAGGCGACCGCGCCTTCGCTCAACCTCTGATCAGTCTTCGTCGACGGTGACGCCGGGGCGCGCCTGCGAGCGCGTCGAGCGCTCCCAGCCCTCGACCTCGGTGACGCGCCGGGGGAAGCGGCTCGCGAGGAGCGCGCCGAGCTCGTGCTCCTTCATCGGCGGCGCGGCCTCGCGGAGCGCGTCGGCCATCTCCAGCGCGTTGCGGAAGCGCCTCTCGGGCTCCTTCTGCAGCGCCCGGTCGATGACCTCCCACACCGCCGAGGGCACACCGGCCGGGCGCGGGAGCGGATCGTTGACGATCGACTCCATGGTCCTGGTGTCGTCCTTCTGGTCGAACGCGCGACGCCCGAGGAGCGCCTCGAAGAGGATGAGGCCCATCGAGAACAGATCGCTGCGGCGATCGATGCGCTCGGCGGTGGCCTGCTCGGGCGACATGTAGAGCGGCTTGCCCTTGACGATGCCCGGCAGCGTCACCGTGCGCTGGTCGCGCATCTTGGCGACGCCGAAGTCGAGCACCTTCACCCGGCCGTCGAAGCCGCACATCAGGTTGTGGGGCGAGAGATCGCGGTGCACCAGGCCCAGCGGCGCGCCGTCGTCGGCCTTCGTCTCGTGCGCCGCGTGGAGCCCCTCGAGCGCCTGGCAGAGCACCGCGCTCACCAGCGCCGGCTGGAGCGGCCCGTGGCGCCAGTAGATGACGTGGTCGAGGTCGACGCCCTTGATGAGCTCCATCGCGATGTAGAACGTGCCCGCCTGGGAGCCGAAGTCGTAGATGGTGACCAGGTTCGGGTGGTTGAGGCGCATGCCCAGCTTGGCCTCGTCGAGGAACTGCTCGACGATCACCTGGTCGTCGACCAGCCGCGGGAGGATGCGCTTGAGCGCCACCAGCCGCGACACCCCGCCCGGCCCCAGGGTGCGCGCCACCATCACCTGCGCCATGCCGCCCGTGCCGAGCGGGTGGAGCAGCTCGTAGCGCCCCACCCGCGCGCGCGGCCCGAAGTCGCCCGACTCGGCGAGCGTCTCGAGCCGCTCGAGCGGCGTGTGCCCTTCCGACAGCGCGAGGAAGCTGAGCACCGCGGTGTCGAGGATCTCCGCCACCGCCTCGACCAGCGCCAGCACGTGCTTGCCGCCGTCGCCGAAGGTGCCGGGGAGCAGGAAGCCGATGCTGCCGAGCGTGGTCTTGCCGAGGTCGAGCGGCGCGACGAAGACCGTGCGCTGATCGCCCAGCGGCACCGCGCCGCGGTACAGCGCCCAGGCGCTCACGTCGAAGTACTCGTTGCCCCACACCCGGGTCAGCACCGGGCCCGACGAGCCCAGCACCTGCACGAAGGCGCCGCGGGCGTGGATCATCCGCGCGCACTGCGAGAGGAAGACGTCGAGCGCCGCCGAGAGGCCGAGCTGCCGCTCGATGCAGTCCTCGAGCACCTCGTCGGCCAGGCGCTGCACCGACACCAGCCCGCGGAGGAAGCGGACCTCCTCGTCGACGGACTCGAAGCGAAGCTGCGTCGGCGCCACCATCGGCTACTTCTTCGACTCCGCGTTGTAGATGGCGTCGGCGATGCGGTACGCGCTGCCCTCGAGCTGCTTGATCGCGTCGCGGATGCGCGCCGGCTCGTTCGTCAGCAGCTGCTTCTTGAGGTTCTCGAGGTCGCTCTTGATCTCGCCCTTGTCCTTGTCGCCGAGCAGCGACGCGTACTCCTCGAGCGACTTCTCGGTGGTGTAGATCAGGCCGTCGGCGTTGTTGCGCAGGTCGGCGAGCTCCTTCTTCTTCTTGTCGCCTTCGGAGTTCGACTGCGCGTCGGCGATCATCTTCTGGATCTCCGCCTCGGTGAGGCCGGAGTTCGAGACGATGCGCACCTGCTGCACGCGGCCGGTGCCGAGATCCTTCGCCGAGACGTGCACCAGGCCGTTGGCGTCGATGTCGAAGGTCACCTCGATCTGCGGCACGCCACGCGGCGCGGGAGGGATGCCCACCAGCTCGAAGCGCGCGAGCGTCTTGTTGTCGCTGGCCATCTCGCGCTCGCCCTGCAGCACGTGCACCGACACCAGCGGCTGGTTGTCGGTCGCGGTCGAGAAGACCTGCGACTTCCTGCAGGGGATGGTGGTGTTCTTGTCGATGATCTTGGTGAAGACGCCGCCGGCGGTCTCGACGCCGAGCGACAGCGGCGTCACGTCGAGCAGCAGCACGTCCTTCACCTCGCCCTTCAGCACGCCGCCCTGGATCGCCGCGCCGATGGCCACCACCTCGTCGGGGTTGATGCCCTTGTGGGGATCCTTGCCGAAGAACTCCTTCACCTTCTTCTGGATGGCCGGCATGCGCGTCATGCCGCCGACCAGCAGCACCTGGTTGACCTGCGGCGCGGTGAGCTGCGCGTCCTTCAGGGCGATGCGGCAGGGCTCGATGGAGCGCTCCACGAGGTCCTTCACCATGTCCTCGAAGGTGCCGCGCTCGAGCGTCTCCTGGAGGTGCTTCGGGCCCGAGGCGTCGGCGGTGATGAACGGAAGGTTGATCTCCGTCTCGGTCGCCGACGACAGCTCGTGCTTGGCGCGCTCCGCGGCCTCCTTGAGGCGCTGCAGGGCCATGCGGTCCTTGCGGAGATCGACGCCGCCGTTGGCCGTCTTGAAGCGCTCGGCGAGCCAGTCGATGATGCGGTTGTCGAAGTCTTCGCCGCCGAGGTACGTGTCGCCGTTGGTCGACTTCACCTCGAACACGCCGGAGTTGAGCTCGAGGATCGAGATGTCGAAGGTGCCGCCGCCGAGGTCGTAGACCGCGACCTTCTCGCTCTTGCCCTCGTTCTTCTTGTCGAGGCCGTAGGCGAGCGCCGCGGCGGTCGGCTCGTTGATGATGCGCAGCACGTTGAGGCCCGCGATGCGGCCCGCGTCCTTCGTCGCCTGGCGCTGGCCGTCGTTGAAGTACGCGGGCACGGTGATCACCGCTTCCGAGACGGGCTCGCCGAGGTAGTCCTCGGCGGTCTGCTTCATCTTGGTGAGGATCATCGACGAGACCTCGGGCGGGCTGTACTGCTTGCCGCGGATCTCGACCCACGCGTCACCGTTCTGCGAGGCCACCACCCGGTACGGCACCATCGACTTCGCGCGCTGCGCCTCCTTCGAGTCGAAGGTGCGGCCCATGAGGCGCTTGACGGCGTAGATGGTGTTCTCGGGGTTGGTGACGGCCTGGCGCTTGGCGATCTGCCCCACGAGCCGCTCGTCGGTGTCGGTGAAGCCCACCATCGAGGGCGTGGTGCGGCTGCCTTCGCTGTTGGGGATGACGACGGGCTCACCGCCCTCCATCACCGCCACACACGAGTTCGTCGTTCCCAGGTCGATACCGATGACTTTGGACATGTCCCCCTCGGGTTACTGCTTGGTGCCTTCGGCCTCGGCCGGCGGCGGAGCATCTACGGTGGCAGGCGCACTCGGCGTGCGCGAGACGATCACCAGCGCGGGCCGCACCAGGCGATCGTTGAGCGTGAAGCCGCGCAGCACCTCGGAGAAGACGTGGTTGGGCGGCATCTCGCTGGTCTCGGCCGCCGTCATCGCCTCGTGCCGGTTCGGGTCGAAGGGCTGCCCCTTCGCGCTGAAGGCCTTCACGCCGTGGCGCCCGAGCGTGTCCTCGAAGAGCTTGCGGATCATCTCCACGCCCTTGCGGAGGCTGTCGAAGTCGTTCGGCGTCTTCGCGGCGTCGAGCGCTCGATCGAAGTTGTCGAACACCGGCAGGAAGTCCTTGAGGAGCTTCTCGATGCCGAAGCGCTGGACCTCTTCCTTCTCTTTCTGCGCGCGCTTCTTGTAGTTCTCGAGGTCGGCGGCCGCGCGGAGCATCTTCTCGTGCTCGTCCTTCAGCTTGGCCATCAGGTCGCGACCGCGCGCCTGCGAGAACTCGAGCTCTGCCTTGAGCTGCTCGAGCTCGGCGCTGCTCGCGACCGGCGCCGCCGGGGCCGCGCTCGCCGCGGCTTGCGCCGCAGCCTCTTCTTCCTCGGTCTTCCCCGTGCGCTTGTCGACGGCCTTGAGGGCCTCGGCCAGCACGTCGTCACCGATCTCCGTGGTGAACTGGCCCTTCTCGGGAGGAGATTTCACGGCGCGTAGTCAACCACAACCCATGGAGAACAGGGGTAGTGAAACCGCCCGAGTTCCGATCGCTTGCGAACGGATCAGCCCTTGCGGCCGATGGTCTTCTTCGCCCCGGCAGCCGGCTTCTTCGCGACGGGCTTCTTGCGCGCGGGGGCCTTGCCGACGGTCTTCTTCGCCACCTTTGGGCGCGGGGCGGGAGCCGGCGCCTCGTCGTCCATCTCGGGCGGGGGCGAGGGCGGCGTCGCTGCGGGCGGAGGCGCCGCCTCGCCCGTCTCGCTCGTCTCGACCGGCCTGGCGACGAAGTCGGTGACCTTGTCGCCGGCCTTGGTCAGCGCGCCCTCGGCCTTCTTGACGCCCGTCTCGACGAGGGTGGCGACCTCCTCGGCGGTCTTGCGGGCCCACACCCCGACGTCCTTGAGGCCTTCGCGGAGCTTCTGTTGACGCGCGGGATCCTGCACCTCGGTCATCAACTTCTGAGCTTCGGCCTTCACGTCGTTACCGAAACGCTTGAAGTCTTCCCCGGTCTTCTGGAGGAAGGCCTTGAGCTTCGAGTCCCACTGGGAGTCGTTCATGGTGCAACGTTGTACTCACGAGCGGCGTTTCCATTCCATCACCCCGATGCCAACATCAGGCGCTCCGCTCCTGCCCTTCTGACCCGTGGCCCGGCTCGTTCGTCACTTCATCGAAGAACCCCGCGCGTGCAGCTACCTGCCCGCGCTCAAGGCGTCGCTCGAGTACCGGCTGATGGTCGACGTGACGCCGCTGGAGCTCGAGGCGCTGCTGGTGCGCGGCTGGCGGCGCTTCGGCCCGGCGTACTTCCGCCCGGCGTGCGTGGGGTGCGACGAGTGCCACTCGATCCGCCTCGACGTGCACCGCTTCGAGCCGACGACCTCGCAGCGGCGCGCGCTCAAGCGCAGCCACCGCTTCCGCGTCGAGATGGGGCGGCCGCGCATCGACGCCGCGCGGCTGGAGCTCCACAAGCACTGGCACGGCACCCGGGAGGACGCGCGCGGCTGGGAGCCGACGCTGCTCACCGAGGACGAGTACGCCACGCAGTTCGCCTTCCCCTCGACGACCGGCCGGGAGATGGCCTGGTACGACGAGACGGATCGGCTGGTGGCGCTCGGGCTGGTCGACGTCACCCCCAACTGCTTCAGCGCCGCGTACTTCTTCTACCACCCGGACATCGCGCGCCTGTCACCGGGCGTGGGCAACGTCATGCGCTGCGTGGAGATGGCGCGCGAGCTCGGCTGCCAGCACATGTACCTCGGCTACCGCGTGCGCGAGTGCGCGTCGCTCAAGTACAAGGGCCTGTTCCAGCCGCACGAGCTGCTCGCGGGCCGCCCGGCGATGCACGAGACGCCGGTGTGGCGTGAGCAGCCGGTGCTCCGGAACACCTCGCCCGAGCACGACTGATCGCCGTCAGAACGGCGCGTCTTCGTCGCCCGGAGGCGGGATGCCGTCGTCCGACGGGGGCGGCTCCTCGCCGCGCTGGCGGGCGATCTCCGCCTCGATGGCCGAGAGCAGCTGCCGCTCCTTGTCGTGCCACCGCGCCTTCGACGGGTCGGCGAGCGAGCGCCGCGCGCCGTTCGCGTAGAACTCGAGATCCTGCAGTGACGCGCCGACCACCGGCATGCCCTTCGAGCGGCCGTAGTTGGGGAGCACCATGCCGTCGCCGGGCGCGGGCGCTGCGCGCGGGGCGCCGGCCGCCTGCCTCGGCGCCGGAGCCGCGCGCATCGGCGCGGCCCCGATGGTCATCGCGTCGAACGAGAGCGTGAAGCCCTCGCCGGCCCGCACCGCCGAGCCCACGCGCACCTGCTCGACACGGCCATCTTCTCTCGTCACTGCCACGAACACCGGGAAACGCTCGCTCATGAGGCACGCCAATACCCCGAACCACGGGCCCGGCGCGAGGTGATCCGCGCTGGACCGCGGCGGGGCCCGGGCGGAGACTGCGCGCACCGTGCAGACCGACTCCATCCTCGTCGTCGACGACGAAGCCATCGTGCTCGACGTGCTGAAGGTCGCGCTGAAGAAGGCGGGGTTCACCGTCTTCACCGCGACCCGCATGGTCGAGGCCACGGCGCTGGTGCTCGCGGAGCGCTTCGCCTGCGCGCTGGTCGACAAGAACCTGCCCGACGGGAGCGGCATCGAGCTCATCAAGCTGGTCCGCCAGCGGCAGCCGGAGTGCACCTGCCTGGTGATGACCGCCTACCCGAACGCCGACAGCATCCTCGAGGCGCTCAAGCTGGGCGCGGTCGACTACCTCGAGAAGCCCTTCCCTCACGTGAGCATCATCCAGGAGAAGGTGAAGGCCGCCGTCGATCGCCAGCGGCGGCTGGCGACGCTCTCGGCCCGCGTCGCCGAGATGCACGCGCAGGGCAGCCCTCCGGGGCAGGACGACGAGCAGCTCCAGAGCCGCCTCGACGCCGTGCAGTACCGCTACCAGCGCGCCCTCGCGATGCTCCGCGAGGTGAAGGACACGCTCGAGCGCGGCAGCGACACGCGGCCGCTGCTCGCCAGGCTCACGCCGCTGCTCGACGAGCTGAAGTGAGCCCCGTCACTGCTGCACGAGGTTGAACTCGACGCGCCGGTTGGCGTCGCGCCCCGCAGGCGTGTCGTTCGGCTGCGCGGGCTTGTCCTGGCCGAAGCCCACCGCGCGCAGGCGCGCGTCGGCGACGCCGGCCTTCACGAGGTACGCCTTCACGGAATCGGCGCGGTCCTGCGAGAGCTTCTTGTTCTTGTCGGCGTTGCCGGTGTTGTCGGTGTGCCCTTCGACCTGCACCAGGGAGATCTCCGGGTGCGAGGTGAGCACCGCCGCGACGTTGTCGAGCAGCGCGTTCGAGCGCTTCTGGATCGTCGCCTTCCCCGTGTCGAAGTACACCTTGTCGAGGATCTGCAGGCGCTCGCGGGTGATGACGACCAGCTGCTTGCGCGCCGCCGGGCAGCCGTAGTTCTCCTTCGTGCCGGGCTCGGTCGGGCAGTTGTCCTCGTGATCGCTGACCTGGTCGCCGTCGCTGTCCTTCGCGGGGCAGCCGCGCTCCTGGGCGATGCCGGCGATCTGCGGGCACGCGTCGGCGCCATCGGCGAAGCCGTCCTTGTCGTTGTCCAGCTCGGGGCAGCCGTCGGAGTCCTCGAAGTCGTCCTTGTCCTCCGCGTCGTTCGGGCACTTGTCGAGGCGATCGACCACGCCGTCCTTGTCGGCGTCGGCGTCGGGGCAGCCCTGGTTGGCTTCGGGGCCGGCCACGTCACGGCACTTGTCCTTCTCGTCGGGCACGCCGTCGCCGTCGTTGTCGAAGTCGGGCGCGCCGTCTTCGTCCTCGAAGCCGTCCTTGTCCTCCGCGACCTCGGGCGCGCGGTCGACGCCGTTCTTGATGCCGTCCTGATCGCGATCGAGGTCGGGGCAGTCGCTCACTTCGTACGGCTGCCCCTCGACGCACGGCGGCTGCGTCATCGGCACGTTCGCGAACGCACCGCCGAGGTACACGCGCACCGACGGCGTGGTGCTCTCGCCGAAGAAGCCGGGGCCGGCCGAGGCGTAGAGCTCGACCGGGCCCGCGTCCCACCGCACGCCGAGCTGGCCCTCGACGCCCGCGCGCCCCGTGCCGGTGAGCGGCGCGAAGAGGCGCAGCGTGAACTCGCCGCGCGGGCCCGACGGGTTGACCGCGGTGACCATGCCCGCCAGCCAGAGCTGGCTGCCGACGAGATCGTTGGGCACGCCGCTGACCGGCTTGAAGTCCGTCGTGGGGCGGAAGAGGAAGCCGAGCTCGCCGCCGACCTGCCAGGCGTCGAACACCTTGCCGACCTGCACCTTCGGCGCGAACTCGAAGCCGCCGTTGCCCTGGGCGACGCCGGTCCCGACGGGGATGCCGATGCCGAGATCGATGGCCAGCGACACCGGCATGTGCTCGTCGAGCAGGTTCACCTTGCCGTGCAGCCACGGGTTGCCGAGGCCCGCGGGCGCGACGTTGAGCGCCTCGTTGCCCTGCTGGAAGGCGAGCACCGGGAGGTTCGCGCTCACCTCGAGCCAGTCGAGCAGACCCACCGCGGCGAACACCTGGAAGCCGAGGCGATCCTGCAGGAGCATCGTCGTGCTGCTGCCCTGCAGCGAGCGGAGGTTGCCGTAGGTGTAGAAGCCCGCGGCGCCGACTCGCCACGTCAGGGCCGGCAGGGTCTGACCGTTGCCGACGAAGAGCGAGCCCCGCCCGGATGGATCGAGCCACACCTGCTCGAGATCGGCGGTCGGCGCCGTCTGCGCGAGCGCCATCGAGGCCGTCAAACCGACTGCGAGAGCAAGAGCCTTCACGTGCGACCCTCCCGAGAAACGTGAACGCGCGGGGCGTAACAGGCTCGCGGTCAGCGGGGAAGCTGTGCTTCGAGCGAGGCGATCAACCCCGCGATCGCCGCCTCGCCATCGCCCTGCGCCCACGCGGCGGCGAAGTCACGCACCGCGCGCTGCCCCGCGCCGCCGCTGGCCGGCTGCGCCTCGAGCAGGCGAACGAGCCGCTCGGCGGGCCACGGCCCGGCCCCGAAGGAGCCCTTGAGCGCACGCGCCTGGATCACCGCGTCCGACGCGCGCTCCAGGCAGGCCGCCGCGAGCGCGCGCACGAGCACCATCCGCGCCGTGGTGTTCGCCGGCGGGCGGGCAGCGAGCGCGCGCGCCTGCTCCCAGTCGGCCGAGAAGAAGGCGGCCTCGGCGGTGAGCGGGGCGAGCTCGGCAAAGCCGCTCGCCTCGGCCGCGCGCGCCCGCTCCAGCGCCGCCGCTGGCCGGGAGGCGAGCAGCTCCGCCTCGATGACGAGCGACGCGAAGGCGGCGCGATCTGATCGGCGCGTGGCCACGTCGCGCGCGAGCGCCGCGGCCTGGTCGGCGTGCGCGTGCTGCGCGGCGGTCGCCCCTTCGGCCTCGCACGCCTCGGCCGCGAGCAGCCGCGCGCGCGCGGCGGCCGCCTGGAGTTCGACGTCGTCCATCGCACGCTCGCGCAGCGCCTCCACGCGTCGCACGAGTTCCTCGAGCACGGCTCGGGCCCGGGGCGCGCGCTGCGCTCGCAGAACGATGGCCCGCGCGAGCGTCTGGCGACGCAGGAGCTCATCGGCGGCCGACACCGGCACCTCGAGCAGGGCGATCGCCTCGTCGAGCAGCGGCACGGCGCTTCCCGCAGGCTCCGGCTCCGCGAGGAGCAGCCGCGCCCCCGCACCGAGCCGCCGTGCCTCGAACGACTGTGGACGTGACGCCCGCGCGGCGTCGGCGCGCGACCTCGCCTCGAGCGCCGCCGCACGCAGCTCTCGCGGCGCCGCGCCCGGAGCCCCCGCCCGCGCGAGGGCGAGCTCGGCCCGGACGAGCTCCACGTCGGCGTCGTCGTCCGGCAGGACGGCGAGGAGCCCCGTCGCGAAGTCCAGGCTGCGAGCCGCCTCGGTCCCGCGGCCAAGGGTCGTCGACACCGCCCCGAGCCGCGCCATCGCCGACGCCACGCGGAGCCGCTCTTCGCGCGGCGCACGTCGCAGCTCGGTGGTGCGCTCGTAGTGCTCGAGCGCGCTGGCGGTCACCTGCTCGAGGAGCGGCTCGACGCCCGGCTGCGCGCGCAGCCGCAGCGCGACGTCGTCGAGGAAGCGGCGGGCGAGCTGCCGCGCGTGATCGCGCTCCTCGCGGACGCGCATGGTGGCGACCAGCGCCGCCACCACCAGCACCACCGCCGCGGTCGCGGCCATCACGCTGAAGCGCCGGTGCCGCTGCACCGCGCGCGTGAAGAGCTGCCACGACGAGTAGTGGAAGCTGGCGAGCGTGCGGCCGTCACTCCACGCCTTGAGCTCGAGCGCGAACTGCTCGACGGAGCCCTCGCCGCGGAGCGCCTGGCGGCAGAGGCCGAGCAGATCCTCCGGCGCGCCGCGCACGCGCACCGTGCCCATCACCGGCGGGGGTAGCCCGGTGACGACCTCATGGAGCATCGCCCCGAGCGCGCGGAGGTCTTCCTGCGCCGCGGTCTCGCGCTCTTCAGCGGGCACCGGCGGGCCCCAGCCCAGCACGTAGACCTCACCGAAGCGGCCGAGCGACACGTGGCGGCAGTCGAGCGCGCCGTGGAAGACCTCGCGCTCGTGCGCACGCGCCAGGCAGTCTGCGACCGTGCGCAGCGCGGAGACGAGCGCGAGACGATCTGCGAGCCGCGGGGCCTCGGTGAGCGCGTCGGCCAGGGTGCGCCTGCTCACCCGTCGCTGCGTCACATAGAGCCCGCGCGCTCCACGCCCCACCTCGAAGACGGGCACCACGGCGGGGTGCTCGAAGCCAGCCTGCTGCCGCGCTGCGGACAGGAGCTGGGCGTCGTCGTCGCCCCCGCTCACGAGCGGCTCGCGCCACGCGACGTCGCGCCCGAGGACCGTGTCGTGCATCAGCACCACGCGGGCGAAGGCGCCGCGCCCCAGCTCCTCGGGCGGGCGATCGGCCCGCGGCGCGGGGAAGTACCGGTGGGGCTGCTCGTCGACGACGCCGACGCGCGCCTCCTGCGGCACCGGAGGAGGCGTGGCCGTGAGCTCGCGGAGGCTCGCCGGGAGGAGCTCGAGCGTCTTCGCCGCCGTACCACCGCCTTCGGCGACGGCGCGCGCCGCGAGGCGCTCCAGAACCTGTGCGCGCGCGCGGTCGAGGATCCCCCGCGCCACGAGGAACTCGCTGATCGAGCGCGTCTCCCCCGGCTGCGCCAGCTCGCGCGCGGCGGCGAGCGCGTCTTCGGCCGACAGGTAGCCGAGCTGCACGCCGAGCACCGCGAGGAGCATGTCGTTGGGCCGGGTGGTGCTCACCGCGCACCTCGGAGCGACGGGGAGCCCGCAGTGAGGCGCGGCCAACGCACCGTCGCCATGCACGCACGACCGTCGAGGACGCGCAGCTGGAAGCGAGGCCGGAACCCGAGGTGCAGGCGCGCCCCGACGTTCGCGGCGATCTCCTCACCCAGTGCACGCGGTGAGGAGTGAGGCGCGAACGAAATGTTCGCCAGGCGCGAGCCCAGCGCGCGCGGGCCAGGACGCGCTGACGAGACCCGCGCACGGCGAGCGGCGACGCCATTCGCGGCAGTCTGCTCGGAGCGAGACCGCGCCTCGCGCTGAGCGAGCGCACGAAGCGCACGCGGTTCGAGACGCGAGGGCGAGGCGAGCCCACGCCCGCTCGCGGCGCACAGCCAGTCGCGACGGGCATCCTCAGCGCACGACCCGATCGTTCGCAGGCCGCGCCGTGTGTGCTGAGGGCCGAGAGCGTTCGCCGGACACGACCCCGCGCGCGGGAGCGCTGGACTCAAGGCGTGCCTCCCGTCTCGTCGAGCAGCTGGCGCAGCGCCGGCCCCAACGAAGCATCGCCTTCGGTCCGCGGGTGCTCCTCGGCGAGCCGTCGGAGCCGGGCGGCGAGCGCCCCGTCGTGGCCCTCGAGCCTGCGCGTCACGACCGCGCCATGCCAACGCACCTGGCGCGCGCACTCGAGCTCGACGCAGCGCGAGAGGTAGCGGCGCGCGAGCTGCTCGTTGCCGGCGACGGTCTCGACCAGGAAGCCGTAGAGCATCGCGTACGGCGCGTTCGCCTCGAGGCGGCGGCCAGCCCGTTCGCGGACCACCTGGTCGTGCCCGCTCGCGAAGGCCGCGGCGAGCACCGCGCCTTCGTACTCGATGCTCACGTTCTCGTTGGTGAGGAGCCGTTGCGCCCAGCGCCACGCCGCCTCCGCGTCGCCGTCGAGGATCGAGAGATCGACCAGCTCGTCGAGCTCGTAGTTGCGCCCCGTCTCGCCCAGCAGGAGCTGCTCCTCGAGCCGGCGGGCCTCGCGGGTCGCGAGCGTGCGCGCCTCGGCGTCGGTGCGCGGGTCGAGGGTGCGCGCGAGCACCGCGAGGATCGCCGCGTGGTACGACTGCAGCACGCGGGAGTCGCGTCGCGCGCGGATCTTCTGCGCGAGCTGCGCCCCCTCGGTGAGCAGCGAGAGCGCCTCGGCCGTCTGCGCGTTCGCGTTGAGCAGCACCGCGAGATCCGCCGCGTCGCCCAGCACGGCCGCGGCCGCTGCGGGTGAGTCGGGGTGCTGGCGGTACCAGGCCCAGCCGGCCTCGCGCGCGCGCCGCCCGGTCTCCAGCGCGAGCAGGAACTCCCTGCGCGACTGCCGCAGCAGCGCGACGCGCGACAGCACGAGGTGCTGGGCCTCGAGCACGGCCGCGGAGCCGGGCGCGAGCGAGCGCCAGTGCTGGGCCGGATCGACGAGGCCCTCGACGAGCGCGAAGCCGCCCGCCTCGTCGCCCGTGTCGTAGAGCAGATCGCTCTGCCAGACCTGCGCCACGAGGTGCGCGGCGGCGATCTCCGCGTCGTTGGGGTGCTGGCGGCGCAGCGGCTCGAGGTAGCGGGCGCCCTGCTCGAGGGCGCTCTTCGACTCGTCGTACTGCAGCAGCCGCCAGCGCTGATGGGCGACGTCGTTCCACGTGCGCGCGAGGAGCAGCCGATCTTCGCGGTTGCCGCGCTCGGGGTCGACGTCGCGCGAGAACGCCTCGAGCGCGCTCGAGGAGAGCTGCTCGAGCACGTCGGAGCTGCCCGGCACGTCGCCGAGGGTCGGCGCGACGTCGGCGAGGAAGACGCGCGCCAGGGTCCGCGCTTCGTCGCGCTCGCGGCGCACGCCGAAGGCCGCCACGCTCGCCAGCGCCACCAACGCGGCCAACGTCGCCAGCGCGAGCGCGGCCTTGCCGCGGTGCCTGCGCAGCACCCGGCCCGCGACCTCCCGGAAGGAGTACGCGTACGCCTGCACGCGGCCACCGGCGAGGAAGGCCTCGAGCTCGGCGGCGAGCTCGCCGGCGTTGGCGTAGCGGTCCTCCCGGCGCCACGCGAGGGCGCGATCGCAGATGGCGATCAGCTCTGGAGGCGCCTGCGGCTCGAGCTCCGCCACCCGCGGCGGCGGGCGCGAGCGCACCTCGGCCAGCACGTCCCACGGGCTGCGCCCGACGTACGGCGCGCGGCCGGTGAGGAGCTCGAAGAGCATCGCGCCCAGGCCCCACACGTCGGCGCGCGCGTCGAGCTCGTCGCGGCTGCCGAGCGCCTGCTCCGGCGACATGTACGAAGGCGTGCCCACCGGGCCGAGGTCACGCCCGCCGGTGAGATCCGGCGCGAGCTGCACGCTCGCGCGCCCGCGCTCGGCGCGCCCCATCACCCGCGCGAGCCCCCAGTCCATCACGTAGGTCTCGCCGTGCGGCCCGAGCATCACGTTCTGCGGCTTGAGATCGCGGTGCACGACGTCGCGGTGGTGCGCCGCCGCGACCGCGCGACACGCGGTGAGCAGGTCCGGCAGGAACGCCAGCCGGCCCTCGCGGCTGGGCGCGTCGGCGAGCGCCTGGGCGAGCGTGCGACCGCGGACGCGCCGCATCGTGTAGTACAGCGTGCCGTCGCGCCGCCGCCCGAGCTCGTACACCGGGACGATGGCCGGGTGCTCGAGCTGGCCCGTCACCCGCGCCTCGCGCAGGAAGCGCGCCTCGAGGTTCCGCACGTGGAGCGTGTCGTACTTGACGTTCTGGGTGATCTCCCGGTGCAGCTCCTTCATCGCCACGTCGCGCGCGAGGAAGTGATCGCGCGCCACGATGACGCGCCCCGCCCCGCCGCGGCCCAGCTCCTCGAGGCGGCCCTTGCGGCCGGTGTCGAAGGTGTAGCGGCCGCGCGCCTCGACGCCGATGTTCTCTGGCGTCTCGAGGCTGTCGAACGACGAGCTCGGGCCGACCTTCGGCGGCGTCGCGCCCGGCCGGAGCGTGTGCTCGAGCCCCGAGAGGCTCTGCTGGGCCGCCGGCGGCAGGCTCTCGAGCGTGACGGCCGCGTCGCCCCCATGCGCGGCGATCGCCTCGCTCACCAGCGCGTCGACGAGGCGCACCTGCTGCTCGTCGAGCACGCCGCGCGCGCGCAGCACGTCCTTGAGCGTCGCGCCCTTCTCGCGCTCGACGAGCCACTGCGCGCCCGCCGCCATCACCTCACTGGCCGGCGCGAAGCCGAGCTGCTGTACGAAGAGCGCCTCGAGAAGATCGCGGTCCCCCGTCACGGGGCGCCCCCGTCGAGTTCGTCGTGCTCGTCGTGGTGCGAGAGCTTGAGCTCGAGCTTCTCGGCCTTGCGCCGGCAGTCTTCGAGCGCCTCGAGCGCGCGACGATCGACGCCGCCGTCTGCCCCCGCGAGCTGCGCGAGGCGCGCGCAGGCCGCGAGCTGCGCCTGGAGCTCCGGCGGCCGGCTCTCCTTGGGGGCGATCGCCAGCGGCGTGCGCACGCTGACCCGCGCGCCGCGGATGGCCCGCGCCAGCTGCTCGGCGGCGGCGCGGTGCTTCGAGCCCGGCGGCACCCGCTCGAGGTCGGCCAGCACGGCGTCGAAGCGCGGATCCTCGGCGGCGACGCTCTGCGCGAGGAGCGAGCGGTGCGCAGCCTGCGCGCGCGCCCAGGCCTCGGCGCCCTCGTCACGACGACAGGAGGACACCGTCAGCGCGACGAGGATCAGGAGAAGAGAGGACCGGGCCACCAGAGGCACTCAGTGGAGGTACTTGTCGCTGCCACGGCCCGTGTTGCGGCCGCCGTCGATGCTCTTGAGGTGCTTCGAGCGCTTCTTGAGGTCGCGCTGCAGCTGCCACGAGCGGAAGCGAACGAGGGTCTCGCGCGGGAAGCCGAAGCGTGCATAGGCGAAGGTCAGCAGCAGGCCCCAGCCCTCCGCGACCAGCAGCTGCGGCCCCGAGAGCACGGCGTTGAGCGCGGCGAAGAAGACCCCGAGCAGCGCGAAGGTCCGCCCCTTCACCGGAACGCCGAAGATGTTCGTCTCGGCGTGCCACAGCGCGCAGCCGTAGCCGACCCACACGATGCCGCTCATCACGCCGCCGCCACCGAAGGGCTTCTCGCCGACGGAAGAGAGCAGCGCGCCGGTCAGCAGTGTCAGCACGCCGGCGAGCGCGGTGGTCACCAGCACGAAGCGCAGGAAGCGCGCGCGGCCCCACAGCAGCTCGAGCGGGCCGCCAGTCGACCAGAGGATCAGCGCGGAGAAGATGACGGCGTTGGTGCTCGGCAGCTCGGCGGGCAGCCAGGTGACGAGCTGCCACACCCGGCCCTCGAGGACCGAGGCGGGCACGAGGTAGAGCCCGACGCCAGCGTCGAGCGCGACCTTCCAGAAGATGGAGCTCACGATCACGAGGACCGCGAGCACCGTCGAGGCGTTGCGGAACGGCGGGAGAACGACCTGAACCTGTGGCCGCACTCCGGACGACCTCAGCTCTTCGCCTTGTAGAAGAGCGTGATGGTGAGGCAGTGGAACTCCTTGTCGGAGCTCTGCGTGACCTCCTTGTCGACCAGCTCGATGTTCGGGTTGTCCTTGAGCCAGCGCGTGATGTTCTCGCCCATGACCTCGCGATCGCGTGCGAGCGTCGTCGAGAACACCTTCACACCCGTGAATTGCGGAATTGCCATTGTCTTGTCTGCCTCGCCCCTCGGGGCTCGATGCTTCGTTTGGGAGACCGGGGTCCCTCCCGGCCTTTGATGCACTCGGGCGGGCAAATCGCCAACCCATTTCGTGACTTGCCCGTTTCGGTCGGCTTTCTCAACCGGTTGTTGTTGACTCGGCCCAATCCCGAGAGGGGCCAGCTGCTCAGCGCGGGCCGGCCATGCGAGCACGGTAGTTCTCGCAGAGCGTGGGCTCCTTGCAGGTGGGACCGATGCCGTCGGGGTGCGCGACGAAGGGAGTCTTGTCGGACTCCTCGATGCCGCACAGCGCGCACTTGCGCTTGCGGTTCTTGCGCTCTGCCCGGCGCTCTTCCGCGAGCTGCTTGGCGCGTTCGCGCAGTGCCTTCGCATCAGGAACGTTCGTCACATGGCCTCCACGAGAACTGCGATGCCCTGCCCGCCACCGATACAGGCGCTGCCGACGCCGTACCGCGCGCCGCGCCGCTTGAGCTCGTACAACAGGTGCAGCGTGATGCGCGCCCCGGACGCCGCGAGCGGGTGCCCGAGCGCGATGGCGCCGCCGTCGACGTTGGTCTTCTCGCGGGGCAGCCCGAGCTCCTTCTCGACCGCGAGGTACTGCGGCGCGAACGCCTCGTTCACCTCGAAGAGATCGATGTCGCCGAGCTTGAACTCGGCGCGCTCCATCAGCTTGCGGATGGCCGGCGCCGGGCCGATGCCCATGATGCGCGGGTCGCAGCCGGTGACGGCCCAGTTCACCAGCCGGCCGATGGGCTTGACGCCCTTCTTCTCGGCCCACGAGCGCGTGGAGAGCAGCGCCGAGGCCGCGCCGTCGTTGATGCCCGACGCCGCGCCGGGGTGAATCACGCCGTCCTTCTTGAAGACCTTCGGCAGCTTCTTGAAGCCCTCGACGGTCGACTCCGGGCGGGGGTGCTCGTCCTTCTGGAAGACGGTGACGCCCTTCTTCGACTTGAGCTCGACCGGGGCGATCTCCGCGGCGAAGCGGCCCGCCTCGTGCGCGGCCTGGTAGCGCTGCTGGCTGAGCACGCTGAAGGTGTCGACCTCGTCCTGCGTGAGCTTGTACTGCTCGGCGAGGTTCTCCGCGGTGATGCCCATGGGGAGGTTCGGGTAGGTGTCGAACAGCCCCTGGGTGAGCGTGTCCTCGAGGCCGCCCTTGCCGAGCGGGAGCCCCCAGCGCGCACCGCGGATGACGTGCGGCGCCTGGCTCATCGACTCGGTGCCGCCGGCGAGCACGCAGCTCGCCTGCTCGGTGAGCATCATCTCGGCCGCGGTGATGTACGCCTGAAAGCCGGAGCCGCAGAGGCGGTTGAGCGTCAGCGCGCCGACGTGCATCGGCACGCCCGCCTTCAGCCCGATGTGACGCGCGAGGTAGATCGCGTCGGGGCTGGTCTGGATGACGTTGCCGTAGACGACGTGCTCGACGTCTTCAGCGCTCACCTTCGCCTGGGCGAGCGTGGCCTTCGCGGTCTCGACGCCGAGCTCGGTCGCCGAGAGGTCCTTGAGCGAACCGCCGAAGGTCCCGAACGCCGTGCGCTTGCCTGCGAGGAAAAAGATCTCTTCGTGCTTCGATGCACTCTTCATGTCAGTGGCTCACGTCCCGAGCAGCTTGAAAAAAGCGGCGCCCACCATGCCAAGAGCACCGAACGTCCACAACAGTCCAACTGCATGCTGTTGACGTAACTCGGCTTTTCCCGCTCTGCCGTACCACTCGCGCACCGCGCCCACCCGCTCGTCGAGCGTCGAGACGCGCCGGGGCGCGCCGATCTCCGGCACGCGGCGCAGGTGCGCCTTGAGCACGCGGTCGGGGCTCGCGCCGTCGAGGCCACCCGAGAGGTACACGCCCGGCTCCTCGCGTGCGGGGCGGCGGTAGTTCGCGGTGATGACGAAGCCGCGCTCGCTCTGCGTCTCGAAATAGAGCTGGTCCTGCTCGTCGGCGCCGATGGTGAGCGAGGCCACCACCGGCTCGGTGGGGTGGACCGCGTCGACGAAGAGGCGCTGCGGTCTGAGGGGGATCTTCTCGCTGTGCGCGCCGAGCAGCTGGAAGCCCAGCTTGCGCAGCAGGCCCCACGCGTCGCCCAGCTCGGGGGGGATCTCCGTCGCATCGGCCGGCGTCTCCGGCTCGACGCGCACCGACTGGGGAAAGAGGAAGAGCACCGCGCGCCACGCCTGGAACGCCAGCACGCCCACCGAGGCCAGCAACACGAAGACGGCGACGGCCGGGTTGTCCACGGCGCGCCTTGTACCCCAGCGACGGGGCCGCTTCGACCCGCACGAGCGACCGGTGACCCACGGGAGGTCGAGCCGATCCGCACGGGTGCGCGCGGCGCGTGGACTGCAGCAGGACGCCCCACACCACCCCGAGGGGGAACCACATGCGGATGTCCGTCCAGCGAAGCTACGTGCTGCTCGCCCTCTCCGGGCTCCTCGCGACCGCGCTCGTCGGCGGCGTGGCGCTCGCGGCCTTCGCGAGCCTCGAGCAGTCGCTCAGCGACGTCACCGTCGCCTCGGCGGCCCTGCGCAACCACCTCGACGCCGACATGATGCACGACGCCATCCGCGGGGACGTGCTCACCGCGCTCGCCGCCACCGAGCCGGGCGAGCTCGCCGAGGCCTCGCGGGCGCTCGACGGCCACACCGCGCGGCTGCGCGACGCGCTCGACGCCAACCAGCGGCTCGAGCTCCCTCCGGAGATCCGCCAGGGCCTCGAGGCCGCGCGCCCGCCGCTCGAGCAGTACTTCGCCGCGGCGCGCGCGGTGCTCCAGGCGGCGGCCCAGGGCCAGAAGGCAGCGCGCGCCCAGTACCCCGCGTTCCTCGCGTCGTTCTCGCAGCTGGAAGGCACGATGGAGCAGTTGTCGGATCGCATCGAGGCGAACGTGCAGGCGACGAAGGAATCGGTCGCCGTCGCCCAGGCGCGCAAGCGCCAGCTCATCATCGGCGTGCTCCTCGTCGCGCTGGTGGTGATGCTGGTGAACTCGCTGGGCGCGGCGCGCTGGGTGTCACGCCAGGTGCGGCGGCTCTCGGCGGGCGCGCGGGGCATCGGAGAGGGCCTCGCGCGCGGCGACCTCACGGTGCGCTTCGATGGCGCCTACGCGCCCGAGTTCGAGGAGATGCAGCTGGCGCTCAACGACGCAGTGCAGAGCCTCGGGAGCCTCCTCACCCGCGTGGCGACCTCCGCGCACGAGGTGCAGCGGGCGGCGGCCGACATCTCGTCGATGAGCCAGGCGGTGGCCCAGGGCGCGACCGAGCAGGCCGGGACCTTCGAGCGCACCGCGCACGAGGTGAAGGAGCTCAAGGACGGCAGCAGCACCACCGCCGGGCTCGCGCGCGAGTCGACGGAGCGCGTCAGCCACGCCAGCCACGCCGCGAGAGACGGGGCGAAGGCCGTCGACGAGATGGTGACGGTGATGAGCCAGATCGCCACCTCCGCCGAGGGGACCAACGCGATCATCGACGACATCAACGAGATCGCCTTCCAGACCAACCTCCTCGCGCTGAACGCGGCGGTCGAGGCCGCGCGCGCGGGCGAGGCAGGGCGCGGCTTCGCGGTGGTCGCCGCCGAGGTGCGCGCGCTGGCGATGCGCTCCAAGGAGTCGGCGACGCGCACGCAGGTGATGCTGCGCGACTCCGTGACCCTCACCCGCAAGGGCGGCGAGCTGGCGAGCGACGTGAGCAGCCGGTTCAAGGCGATCGTCGACGAGGTCGGCCGCGCGACCGAGAGCATGGTGGCGATCGAGAAGGCGAGCAGCGAGCACGCGTCGCGGCTCCAGTCGATCTCCTCGCTGGTGAGCGACGCGCAGCGCGTCACCGAGTCCAACGCGTCGAGCGCCGAGGAGTCTGCCGCGGCCAGCACGCAGCTCGCCCGCGAGTCGTCGGTGCTGACCGGGCTGGTCGGCAACCTGCGGGTGAGCCGGGCCGACGCCGGCGCGCTCCCGCCACCGCAGCGCCCGAGCGCCCCCCGGCCTGCGGCCGCTCCCCCCGCTGCTCCGCCGGCCGAAGGCTGGGCGCCGCTCCCCTCGGCGGAGCCGCCTTCCGACGACCTCTTCACCTGAAACCGCGCCGCGCCGCTGCTGCTTCGCAGCGCCTCTCAGCGCGCGAGAGCCGAAGTGCGGCGTCCGTGGGGCCTCTCCGGCCGCGGTCGGTCGCGCCGCCTTCTCCCTCGGGAGAGGCCGGGCACGCGCGTTGCTCCTCGGTGCGCCGCGCGGGGAATGGTCCCCGGCGAAAACGGAAGGTGGAGGCAGGGAATGCAGGGACGACTGGGTGAGAAGCTGAAGGCGGTGGCGGCGGCCGTGGCGACCATCGAGAAGCAGTTCGGGCGCGGCGCGGTGATGCAGATGGGTGACACGCAGGAGGTGCAGCCGGTGGCGGTGATCCCCACCGGGAGCATCGGCCTCGATCGTGCGCTCGGCGTGGGCGGGCTGCCGCGCGGGCGGGTGATCGAGATCTTCGGGAACGAGTCGTCGGGCAAGACGACGCTCACGCTGCACGCCATCGCGCAGGTGCAGGCGCAGGGCGGCATCGCGGCGTTCATCGACGCGGAGCACGCGCTCGACGTGAACTACGCGCGCAAGCTCGGGGTGCGCGTCGAGGAGCTGCTGATCTCCCAGCCCGACACCGGCGAGCAGGCGCTGGAGATCACCGAGCACCTCGTGCGCTCGGGCGCGGTGGATCTGGTGGTGGTCGACTCCGTGGCGGCGCTGGTGCCGAAGGCGGAGATCGAGGGCGAGATGGGCGACGCGCACATGGGCGTGCAGGCGCGGCTGATGAGCCAGGCGCTCCGCAAGCTGACCGGCGCGGTGAGCCGCAGCGGCACGTGCATCATCTTCATCAACCAGATCCGCATGAAGATCGGCGTGATGTTCGGCAACCCCGAGACGACGACGGGCGGCAACGCGCTCAAGTTCTACTCGTCGGTGCGCTGCGAGATCCGCCGCGCGGGCAACCTGAAGGACGGCGACGCCGTCATCGGCTCGCGCACGAAGGTGAAGGTGGTGAAGAACAAGGTCGCCCCGCCCTTCCAGGAGGCGGAGTTCGACATCCTCTACAACAAGGGCATCAGCCGGGCGGGCGAGGCGCTCGATCTCGGCGTGACGCTCGGGCTGGTCGAGAAGGCGGGCTCGTTCTTCTCGCTCAACGGCGAGCGCATCGCGCAGGGCCGCGAGCGCGCGATCGAGTGGCTGCGCGAGCACCCGGTCGAGCTCGAGGCCCTCGCGGCGAAGATCCTCGTCGCGCAGAAGCCGGCCGACGCGACCGCGACCACCGACGCACCGACCGAGGCCGCGGCGTGAGGTGGCTGGCGGCGCTGGTCACGCTGGCGGGGCTGCTGCTCCTCGTCGAGGCGTGTCAGGGGCGCCCGCCAGCGGGGCCGCCGCGGCGCGCGCGCGAGGTGCATCGCACGTCGGCGGCGCGCGCACCGACGGTCCGACCGCACGGCCGGGCCCAGCACCGGGAAGGTCCTCGAGCCGACGGCCGGCTCCTGGTGGACGCCCGCTGACGGAGACCCGCCGGGCACCATCACGCGCGTGGTGGTGCCCGGCGCACGCTTCGCGAGTAGGTTCGAGGGGCATGCGCGCGCTGCTCGCCACGCTGCTGTTGTCGCTCACGGCCTGCGTGCCCGACGTCTGCACCCGCGCGCAGCGCCTCAACACCGACTTTCCGAAGCGACACGAGGCCTGCTTCGCCGACGACACGCTGCCCGGCGCGAGCTTCGACGCCACGGCCTGCGACACGTCGATGAAGCCGTGCAGCACCGCCGACGAGGCCGCGCTGCAGGCCTACTTCGACTGCGTCGAGAAGCTGCCGGTCTGCACGCCCGACACGCGCGGCGACTTCTCGGCGGCGCTCCTCTCGTGCGCCTCGGGCATGAACCAGCTCACCCCCGGCTGCTTCCGCATGTGACGGCTCAGATGCCGTGCTCGGTCATCCACCGCTCGGCTTCGATGGCCGCCATGCAGCCGCTGCCTGCCGCGGTGATCGCCTGGCGGTACGTCGCGTCGGACACGTCACCCGCGGCGAACACACCCTCGATCGACGTCTTCGCCGTACCCGGCTGCACCCAGAGGTAGCCGTTGGGCTGCAGCTTGAGCACGTCCTTGAACAGCTCGGTGGTCGGCTGGTGACCGATGGCGACGAACACGCCCTTCGCGTCGACCTTCTTCGTCTCGCCCGTCTTGAGGTTCTTCACGAGCGCCCCGGTGACGCCCTTCGCGTCGCCGACGACCTCCTCGATGGCCGAGTCCCACAGGAACTTGATCTTCGGGTTCTTCAGCGCACGGTCCTGCATGATCTTCGACGCGCGCAGGCTGTCGCGCCGGTGGATCACCGTCACCGACGAGCACAGCTTCGACAGGTAGTGCGCCTCTTCCATCGCGGTGTCGCCGCCGCCGACCACCAGCACGTCGGTGTTCTTGAAGAAGAAGCCGTCGCAGGTGGCGCAGGCCGAGACGCCGCGGTTCATGAACGCGTCTTCACCCTTCACGCCCAGCCACTTCGCCGAGGCGCCGGTGGCGATGATCACCGTCTCCGCGAGGTACTCCGCGGTCTCGCCCTTCACGTGGAACGGGCGCTTGCTCAGGTCGAGCTTCACCACGTTCTCCATGTGGATGACGGTGTTGAAGCGCTCGGCCTGCTTCTGGAAGCGCTCCATGAGCTCCGGGCCGGTGACGCCCTCGGGGAAGCCCGGGTAGTTCTCCACCTCGGTGGTGATCATCAGCTGGCCGCCGGGCACGCGGCGGGTGTCGCTCTCCGCGGGGCCTCCGGCGAACACGACGGGCGCGAGGTTCGCGCGGGCGGCGTAGATGGCGGCGGTGTAGCCAGCGGGGCCCGAGCCGACGATGACGACCTTCCTGGTCTCCATGAATGCGTACTCCTTCGGTGCAGTGTCGGAACCTGAGATGCAGAAACGCTGACTTCCGTTTCGCCTCTGCTACGAACTAGTCCCGATGGACGTCGAAATCTTGAGAAAAGTCGCGCTGTTCGAGGGCATGACCTCCGCGCAGCTCCGCAAGGTGGGCGCGGCGCTGAAGGAGACGAAGTTCCCGATCGGCGCGCACATCTTCAAAGAGGGCGCGGACGGCACCTCGATGTTCATCATCGTCGAGGGCAAGGTGCGCATCTCGAAGATGGTGCCCGGCATCGGCGAGGAGGCGCTCGCGATCCTCGAGCGCGGCCAGTACTTCGGCGAGATGAGCCTCATCGAAGAGGGCCCGCGCAGCGCCGACGCCATCGCGCACACCAGCTGCACGCTCTACGAGCTGTCGCGCCAGAAGCTCGACGAGGTGATGTTCACCGACAAGGAGCTGGCGTCGGTGCTGTTGTGGACCTTCGTGCGCACGCTGAGCGCGCGCCTGCGCGAGACGAACGACAAGATCCGCGCCTTCTTCGCGCTCTCGTCGTTCGGCCCCCGCTGAGGCTCAGCGGCAGACGCCCGACTGGCAGCTCAGACCCGAGCCGCAGGTGGTGCCGCAGCCGCCGCAGTTGTTGCGATCGCTCTGCAGGTTCACGCAGCTGTTGTTGCAGCAGGTCTGGCCGTTGGTGCAGTTGCAGCCGCCGCCCGAGCTCGCCGAGCACACGTCGCTGCGCGTGCACTTCGAGGCCGTGGCCAGCCAGTCGACGATGTTGTTGCACTCGGTGTTGTCGATGGCCTTGATGCACACGTCGAACTTCTCGCCGTTGAGCTTCCCGTCGCACGAGCTCGTCGGCCAGGTGTCGATCCAGCTCGCGCGCTGCTTGGTGAGGCACTCGTCGACGCTGGCGTAGGTCTGCCCGGAGCCGATGTCGCCGCACTTGTCGTAGTACTTGCACGAGTGCTGGGCCGCGGTCTCACGTGCTCCGTCGAGCGAGAGGCAGGCCTGGAGGGCGAAGAGCGAGAGGGCGGCGAAGGCGAGGCGGGTCATGGCCCGGCCTTATACCCGAGCCGCGACTCAGTGCACCCGCGCCACGGGGCGCACTGTCTGCTCCTGTGCGACACGCGCGCTGTGGAGCCAGCCGTCGCGATCGAGCACCCGGCAGGCGATGGCGAAGGACATGTCTTCGTCCTGGATCAGCTCGTGGCCCTCGAGGTCGGCCCGCGAGCGCGCCATCTTGAGGATGCGGTCGTGCGCGCGCGCCGACATCTTGAAGCGCGTCACCGCCAGCTCGAGCATCTTGCGCGCGTGGGGGCTCGAGCGCGTGTGCTGCTCCATCAGGCGCGGGCCCATCTGCGCGTTGCACAGCACGCCCGGCTCGTCGCGATAGCGGAACGCCTGGCGCTCGCGCGCGGCCTCCACCCGCTCGCGGTAGTACGACGAGGGGCGCTCGGTGCGGGTGCTCGACGACAGCACGCGGATGTCGACCGGCCGCGTGTCGAGCGTGACGTCGAGGCGATCGAGCAGCGGGCCGGAGATGCGGTTGAAGTACTCCTGCACCCGGCCGCCCTTGCACGTGCAGCCGCGATCCGGGACGTTGTAGAAGCCGCACGGGCACGGGTTCATCGCCGCCATGAGCATCACCTGGCAGGGGTAGCTGACGTGCTGGTTGGCGCGCGCCAGCCTGATGACGCCCTCCTCGAGCGGCTGCCGCAGCACCTCGAGCACGTGTCGACGGAACTCCGGCAGCTCGTCGAGGAAGAGCAGCCCGCGGTGCGCCATCGAGAGCTCGCCCGGGCGCGTCAGCGGCCCGCCGCCGATGAGCCCCGCGTCGCTGATGGTGTGGTGCGGCGCCCGGAAGGGGCGCTCCTTGATCATCGCCTGCCCCTCGGGGATGAGCCCGAGCACCGAGTAGATGCGCGTCACCTCCAGCTCCTCCTGGAAGGTCATCTTGGGGAGGATCCCCGGCAGGCGGCGCGCGAGCATCGTCTTGCCCGAGCCCGGCGGGCCGCAGAGCAGCACGTTGTGGCCCCCGGCGGCGGCGACCTCCAGCGCGTCCTTCACGTCCTCCTGGCCGCGCACGTCTGACATGTCGAGCGTCGCCAGGTCCGGCGGGCGCACGTTGTCGGGCCGCGTGCGATCGTACGGCGCGATCGGCGCCTCACCCTGAAAGTGCATCACCGCCTGGGTGATCGACTCGACGGCGAGCACCTCGATGCGATCGACGAGCGAGGCCTCCGCCGCGTTCGCCGCCGGCACCATCACCCCGCGGAAGCCGTGATCGCGCGCGGCGATCGCCAGCGGCAACACGCCGCGGATCGGCTTGAGCGCGCCGTCGAGCGCGAGCTCTCCGCCGAAGAGGTAGCCCTGGAGCGGCTCGAGCTCGAGGATGCCCGCCGCCGCCAGCACCCCGAGCGCGATGGGCAGCTCGAAGGTCGCGCCTTCCTTCTTGAGGTCGGCGGGCGCGAGGTTCACCGTGATGCGCTTCTGCGGGAGGTTGAAGCCGCCGTTCTTCAGCGCCGACACCACGCGCACCTTCGACTCGCGCACCGCGCCCTCGGGCAGCCCGACCACGTTGAAGTAGGGCATGCCCAGCGACATGTCGACCTCCACCTCCACCACCACCGCGTCGACGCCCATGAGAGCGCCGCTCCTGACCCGAGCCAGCATGCGTGACCTCCGTGAGGCCGCCGCGTCGCAAGCGGTGGACCAGCGGTGGCGCGGCGCGTTCCCCGAGGTGAGTCTCACGCCGCGAGAAGGCGCTGGAGTGCACCCGCGCCGTCCGCTCGTCCACCGCGGGAGACTTCGTGCTACGCGCGGCCGCGCATGGGCGCGCAATGGAAGCAGAAGGGCCGCGAGGCCAACTCGAAGGCGAAGGCGAAGCTGTTGAGCAAGGCGGCGAAGGAGGTCCTCGTCGCGGCGAAGGGCGGCGCTGATCCGGCGTCGAACGCGCGCCTCCGGCTGGCCATCGAGTACGCGAAGAAGGTCAACATGACGAAGGACACGCTCGAGCGCGTCATCAAGAAGGGCGCCGGGCTGCTCGACGAGCAGGTGAACTACGAGCTGGTGACCTACGAGGGCTTCGGGCCGCACCGCGTGCCGGTGATCGTCGAGTGCCTCACCGACAACCGCACCCGCACCGCGAGCAACGTGCGGCAGCACTTCCGGCTCGGGCAGATCGCCGCGAGCGGCGCCGTCTCGTGGGACTTCGATCGCCTCGGGGCCATCGAGGCCACCGGCCCGGCCGGCGCCGACGCCGAGACCGCCGCCATCGAGGCCGGCGCGCAGGATCTCGAGCCCGGCGACGACGGCGTCACCTTCTACACCGCGCCCGCAGACCTCGACGCGGTCCGCAAGGCGCTGGAGTCGGCCGGCTGGAAGGTCGAGTCGGCGGCCCTCGTGTGGCGCGCGAAGAACCCGGTCACGGTCGCTCCCGAGCACCGCGCCGAGGTCGACGAGTTCCTCGAGGAGATGGACGAAGACGACGACGTGCAGACGCTCTTCGTCGGCATGAAGTGACCCGGAAAAGGACCGGCGATCTGTAAAGGAAGCTGGCGCGCGCGGCCCCAATCGTCGCGAATGGAATGCCGATAACCCGGCATGCGCATCCAGGCCGGTCATCGCCCACCGCCCCTCCCCGCCCCCGAGCTGAAGGCGCCGCCGAAGAAGCCGAAGGACCGTGCGGTGCTGACCATCGCCACGGTGAACGACGACTTCACCGACCGCAAGACGAACGTGCCGCACGTGAAGGCGGGCGTGGTGCTGGTGCAGGAAGCGAAGAACACGCGCCTGCGCGACGCAGTGAGCGAGCGGAAGTACGGCGTGCACCAGGCGCGCGCGGAGGACAAGTCGGGCTCGGCGGTGGTGTGGAAGAAGCAGGACACCGGCCTGCGGTGGCACGCGCCGAAGGGCAGCATCGACGGCTTCCTCGCCTCGCGGAGCGTGCACTTCGAACACCTCCGGCGGCTGCCGAAGGGCTCGAGCGATCACCACCCGGTGCTGGCGCGCATCACGCTGCGCAAGTCGAGCTGAGCCTCAGAGCGAGCGGCCCGCCCAGCGCCCGTCCTTGCGCTGCCAGCCGCTCGCGTCGTCGAGGGCGTGCGACCACGCGCGGCTCTGAGCGGGGTCGTACCGCTCCACGTCGACCGGCACCTCGCCGTCGAAGTGGATCCCCTCGAGGGTCGGCACCAGACGCACCGCCCGCGTGGTGAGGCCGGCCTTCACCGCGCGCCGCATCGCCGACGCGAAGGCGGGGTCGTGCGCGATGCTCGGCCGGAGCCCCCGTGCGTCTTCGCGCTGCAGTGTGAAGAGCACGGTCGCGCGCAGCCCCTTCTTGACGAGCCGCGCCAGCGCGTCGACGTGCGTCGTGGCGCGCGCGCTCACCGAGTCGGGGAAGTAGCCGAGCCCGTCCGCGTAGACGAGGTGGCAGTTCTTCACCTCGACGTAGTGCTCGCCACCGGGGCGCTCGAGCACGAAGTCGACCCGGTGCCCGCGCCCGAAGCGCTGCTCGGGGCGCACCGCGGTCACGTCCTCGAAGCCCGCGAGCAGCCTCCGCCTGAAGAGCTCGCCCGCGAGCCTGTTGGGGAGCGAGGTGTTCGCGCCCACGAGGAGGCCGTCGAGCTCCACGAGCTCCCACGTCCACGGCAGCTTCCGCCCCGGCGCGGCGCTCAGCCACACGCGCGCGCCGGGCACGAGCATGCCCTCCATGCGGCCCGGGTTGACGCAGTGCGCGCGCACCAACTGGGCGCCGAGCCGCACCTCGGCGATGAAGCGCTCGTACCGGCGCACGAGACGACCCTCGTGCAGCTCCGGCCAGCGGTGGATTACTTCGCCTGCAGGCCGCACGCGCCGTTGGTGCAGGTGAGCACCGACTCCTGACAGGGACCGCAGGCGATCGCCGGCTGAGGGCCACACTGCGTGCGCGCCGCCGTGCGATCCGCCTCGTAGAGCACCTTGTCGCTCGCGGAGATCGCCGCGTTGGGGCACGCGCAGACGCCGCACTGATCTCCGAAGAACACCGCCGCGCAGTCGGTCGGCGCGGCGCAGGCGGTCTTGTACTGCTTGCCGTCGATCACCGTGGAAGCGCCGCAGCCGACGAGCAGCGAAGCCGAGGCGAAGAGAACACGAATCATGCGTCGTTCATTGCCACCCGCGCGCGCCGAAAGGAAGTGCGACACTCGCGCGCGATGAGCACGCTCCCCACAGGAGATCCCGCTGCGCTGTTCGCGCTCCTCGACACCTCCGACGTCTCGCACGACGAGGTCGAGGAGGCGATCGTCAGCCTCGGCGCCACGGCCGTGCCGGTGCTGGTGAAGGCGCTCAGTGACGAGAAGTCGGGGTGGTGCGCCGCGCGGCTGCTGGGGCGCATCGGCGCACCGGCTGCGCGCAAGGCCGAGCCGACGCTCATCAGGGTGATGCGCACCGCGAAGACCGAGCCGGGGCGCGCCTGGCCCGCCCGCGCGCTCGCGCAGCTGGGGCGCCTCGACGCCCTCGAGCCGCTCCTCGCGTCGAAGAAGAAGGAGGACCACTTCACGCTCGCCGAAGGCCTCAAGGAGGGCCGTCCGAAGACCTACGCCTTCCTCGAGCAGGCCCTCGCGACAGGGCCCGGCACGTTCGTGCGCTGCGTGGCGTCGACGCTCTCTCCGGGCAGCGCGCGCTTCGACTACTCCGAGAAGGAGCTCGCGCCCCTGCTGGCCGCCGCGCGGTCGCAGCACGCCATCCTCCGCCGCGACGCGATCTGCAACCTGCCCAACGTCGAGCGCCGGGCCCGGCCCCAGCTCGTGCCGACGCTGGTCGCGGCGCTGACCGACCGCGACGCCCACGTGCGGCGGCTCGCGATCCTCGGCCTCGACGATCTCGGCAAGCGCGTCGTTCGCGCGTCGGCCGAGCACCTGCGCCCGCTGCGCGACGACCGGGTGGCCGCGGTGCGGGACACTGCGGCACGAGTCCTCGACGCCATCGGAGCCTGAGATGCACCTCGAACTCGCCACCACCGATCCTGCCCGCCTCGCCTGCTTCGACGTGCTGCGCGAGCTGCGCCCGCACCTCGTGCGCGAGCGCTTCCTCGACGAGCTCGCGCGGCTCGGCAGGCAGGGCGTTCAGCTCGCGGCCGTGCTCGACCCCGACGTGCGCGCGGTCGCGTGCTTCCGCTTCATCGAGACCTTCGCCACCGGGCCGCAGCTGTACATCGACGACCTGGTGACCGCCGCGCAGCACCGCGGGCGCGGCTACGGGGCGAAGCTGCTCGAACACCTCGAGGGGCTGGCGCGCGACGCGGGCTGCCGCTTCCTCGAGCTCGACTCCGGCTCGAACCGCCTCGACGCCCACCGCTTCTACCGTCGCCACGGGCTCGAGCCGGTCGCCCTGCACTTCTCCAAACCCACCGACGGAGGAGGACCCTGGAAGGAACCCTGAACCCTGTCGCGCCGCCCGCAGCTCTCTCCAGCCAGACGAGGACCCCATGACGATGACCATCGGACTCAAGAAGCCCACCACGCTCACCTTCGAGCAGGCGCTCGAGAAGCTGCCCGAGCTCCTCAAGACCGAGGGCTTCGGCGTGCTCACCCGCATCGACATGAAGGAGACGCTCAAGCAGAAGATCGACGTCGACTTCCGGCGCTACACCATCCTCGGGGCGTGCAACCCGAAGCTCGCCAACCAGGCCCTCTCGAAGGACCTCGGCTTCGGCGTGCTGATCCCCTGCAACGTGGTGGTCTACGAAGGCGACGACGGCAAAGCGGTGGTGAACGCCGTCGACCCGATGCAGACCGTCGCCGGCAGCGACCCGGCGCTCGAGCCGCTCGCCGAAGACATCCGCGGCCGGCTGTCGCGCGTGCTGGCCCAGCTCTGATCAGCCCTCGAGCCACGAGGCGAGCAGCGCCCGCGTGCTCTCGTGCGCGGGCGTCTTCAGCACCACCTCCGGCGCGCCGCTCTCGATGACCACCCCGTGATCCAGCACGCACACGTGCTCCATCGAGTGCGCGAGCTGGAGATCGTGCGTCACCACCACCTGCGTCACCCCCGCCGCGTCGACGCGCTTGAGGCTCTGCAGCACCTCGTTCTTCATCGACGGGTCGAGCGCGCTCGTGGGCTCGTCGTACAGGAGCACCCGCGGCTCCATGGCGAGGGCGCGGGCGATCGCCACGCGCTGCTTCTGGCCGCCTGAGAGCTGCTCCGGGTACGCGTCGAGGCGGTGCTCGAGGCCGAGCTGACACAGCAGCTCGCGCGCGCGCTGCTCGGCGAGGGCGAGCGGCTCCTTCTTCACCTGCACGGGCGCGAGGGTGCAGTTCTGCAGCGCGGTGAGATGCGGGAAGAGCTCGAACGCCTGGAAGACGAGGCCGAGGCGCTGTCGTGACTCGGCGATCGCACGCCGACGCTCGGCCGGGCCGCACTCGAGCGTGCCGCGCACCACCACCCCGTCGACCTCGATGGTGCCGCGCTCGAACGGCTCGAGCCCCATGATGCAGCGGAGCATGGTCGACTTCCCCGCCCCGCTCCGCCCCAGCAGCGCCGTCAGCGTGCCCGCCGGCAGCTCGAACGACAGCCCCGCCAGCGTCGGCTTCGGGTTGCCGGCGTGGTGGCGCACGAGGTCCCTCACCACCAGCGTCATGACGGCTCCCGGTGGAGATGCCGGCCGAAGTGCCGCTCCGCCGCGCGCGCCAGCCTCGCGAAGGGAAGGCCGAGCAGGAGGTAGAACATCGCCACCACCAGCCCCAGCCCGAGGTGATCGCGCGTCGAGTTCGCGAGGTTGGTGTAGGTCTTCGTCAGCTCGGTGAGCGTGACGATGGACACCAGCGAGCTGTCCTTGAGGAGCGCGATGAAGTCGTTGGTCATCGGAGGAATCGAGATGCGCAGCGCCTGCGGCCCCACGACGAAGCGGAGCGTCTGCGCGGTCGACAGGCCCAGCACCGCCGAGGCCTCGAGCTGGCCCCGCGGCACCGACTCGAGGCCCGCGCGGTAGTTCTCCGCCTCCGCCGCCGCGTAGTTGAGGCCCAGCGCGACGACGCCCGCGACGAAGGGGTCGAGCCGCAGCCCGAGCTCCGGCAGCCCGAAGTAGACGACCGTGAGCTGAATGAGGAGCGGCGTGCCGCGGAACAGCTCGATGTACGCGATGGCCAGCCAGCGCACCGGCGCCGGGCCGAAGCGCCGCCCGAGCGCGAGCGTGACGCCGAGGACGATCGCCAGCACCATCGCGCACAGCGACACGAGCAGCGTGAGCCCCGCCCCGCGCAGGAACAGGGGCACCATCGACGGGTAGCGCGTGGTGAGCCGCTCCCGGAAAGACGGCAGCTTCCCGACCGCCGCGCGCCAGCGCTCGAACTCCACCGCGGCGCCGCGCGGCGGCACGTCCACCTCACCGAAGAGCTTCGCCGTCTCGGGAGACCAGACGCCCCACCGCTCGTACAGGGCGCGCAACGAGCCGTCGCGCTGGAGCGCCTCGAGCGCCTCGTTCACCCGGCGCAGCAGCTCCGCGTCGTCGGGGCGCACGGCGATCGCGTACTCGACGACCCCGAAGTCACCGCGCACCGACTCGAAGGCCGCGTCGAGGTCGCCGTAGTAGTGCGCCACCGGCTCGTCGAGCAGCACCGCGTCGAGCCGCTCGAGCTTCAGGTCGTCGTAGATCTCGTCCTGCCCGCCTTCGTAGGTCCGCACGTCGGCGCCGGCCCGCTGCGCGATGCGCTCGGCCATCGAGCCGGGCAGCGTGCCCACCTTCCTGCCCGCCAGCTCCGCGAGCGTCCGCGGGCCGGGCGCGCCGCGCCGAAGGGTGAGCACCTCGGCCGCCGCGAAGTACGGCCGCGAGAGCGCCACCACGCGCTTCTTTTCTTCCGCGACCTCGAGGCCGTTGATCGCCAGGTCGAAGTCGCCGCGCACGAGGAGCTCGAGCAGCTTGTCCCACGGGCCGTGCACCGGCCTCGCCTGCCGCCCGAGCTTCTCGCCGAGCATCGTCGCCAGCTCGACCTCGAAGCCGGTGAGCCGGTTCGGATCGCTCGGGTCCTGAAAGACGTACGGCGCGCCGCCCTGAGCGTCGGCGCCCCAGCGGAGCGGCTCCCCGCCAGCGTGCAGCACCGTCACCACGAGGAGCGCGCCGAGCATCGCCGCGGAGTCTGCTCAGGGCGCGCGGTAGACGTCCACGCCGTCGACGACCGTCACCTGCACCTTCGCGTCGAGCAGCGCCTTCGGCGGATCGGCGACGGGGTCGACGGGGAGCACCACCAGGTCGGCGTCGAAGCCTTCCTTGAGCAGGCCGCGGCGCGCCTCGGCGAAGCCGGCCCAGGCCGCGCCGGTGGTGAAGCCGGCGAGCGCCTCCTCGCCGCTGAGCACCTGCTCGGGCATCCAGCCTTGGGGCGGCGCGCCGCTCGCGTCCTGCCGGGTGCGCGCGGCGTAGAGGCCGAGCAGAGGGTTCGGGTCTTCGATGGGGAAGTCGCTGCCGAACGTCACGTGGGCGCCGCTCGAGAGCACCGAGCGCCAGGCGTAGGCGAAGCGCGTGCGCTCGGGCCCGAGCCGCGTCGGCGCCCACGGCATGTCGCTCGTCGCGTGCGTCGGCTGGAAGCTGGCGATGATGCCGCTCCTGGCGAACCGCTCGACGTCGGCCGCGGTCAGCACCTGCGCGTGCTCCACGCGGTGGCGGAGCTTCGGGTCGAGCTGCGAGAGCACGTCGAGCGCGAGGGTGTTGGCGCGATCTCCGATGGCGTGCACGGCCACCTGAAAGCCGCGCTCGGCGAACCGCTTCGCCTTCTCTTCGAACACCGCCGGCTCGAGCAGCAGCAGCCCCTTCGTCGACGGCTCGTCGGCATACGGCGCGTGCAGCGCGGCCCCGCGGCTCCCGAGCGCCCCGTCGACGAGCAGCTTCACCGCCTTGAGCTCGAGGCGGCGCCCGGCGAAGAGCCCGTGCCCGAGCCAGTCGTCGGCCTCGGCGCCCTGCCCGTCGGCCATCACGTACAGCCGCACCGGCAGCACGCCGAGCATGTCCCACGACTGGAGCACCCGGAACGTCTGCTGATCCATCCCCGCGTCGTGCACCTGCGTCAGCCCGAGCCGCGCGCAGGTCTCGAGGGCGAGCTTGAGGCGCTGCTGCACCTCCTGCGTCGTCGGCGCGGGCATCTTCGCGGCCACCAGCTCCATCGCGTTGTCGATCAACACGCCGGTCGGCTCGCCCTTCGCGTCGCGGAGGATGCGCCCGCCAGACGGGTCGACCGTCGCCGCGGTGATGCCGGCGCGCGCGAGCGCCGCGGAGTTCACCCACGCCGCGTGACCGTCGATGCGCGTGAGGAACACCGGCGTCTTCGGAAACGCGGCGTCGAGGCTCGCTCTGGTGGGGAACTGCTGGCCGGCCCAGTCGTTCTGGTCCCAGCCGCGGCCCATGAGCCAGTCACCCTGGTACGCGCTCGCGGGCGCGGCACGCACCCGCGCCACCGCGTCGGCCTCGCTCGTCACCTCACGCAACGAGACGATCGACAACGAGCGCCCGAGCGCGGCGAGGTGGGCGTGCGAGTCGACGAGCCCGGGCACGATGGTCGACGAAGGGAACTCCTCGACCACCGCGTCTGCGCCAGCCGCCGCGAGCACCTCCCGCTTCGAGCCGACGGCGAGCACCGTGCCGTGCCTCCACGCGATGGCCTCGGCGATCGGCCGCGCGGGGTCCAGCGTGCGCACCGCCTTCGCCACGAAGACGATGGGGCGATCGGCGTGGGGAACGCGCCTCACGCACGCGCTCGCGAAGACCGCGACGACGACCAGCGCCCACCTCACGGCAGCGTCGGCTCGGTGGTGTACGTCGCCGTGCCGGTCAGCGACTCGAGGAAGGCCTTGAGCGCCTTCGTCTCCTTCGCCGACAGCTTCTGCGGCTTGAGCTTCGCCGAGAGGTTCGGGTTCTTGTTGCCGCCCTTCGCCATGAAGGCGATCGCCTCGTCGAGCGTCTTCGCGCTGCCGTCGTGGAAGTACGGCGCGGTCAGCGCGACGTTGCGCAGGCTGGGGATCTTGAACTTCCCGGCATCGGCGTCGGCCTTCGTCGCGTCCTTCCGGCCCGGGTCATCGCCGAGGCCCACGTTCTCGAACTCGAAGGTGGTGAAGAGCGGCGGCACGTGGCAGGTCGCGCAGCCCTTCGCGTTGAACACCTTGAAGCCCTCGTGCTGCTCGGCGGTGAGCGCCGTCTTGTCGCCCGCCTGCGCGCGATCCCACGGCGAGTTCGCCGAGTTGAGGGTGCGGAAGTAGGCCGCGAGCGCCTTCGGCACGTTGAGCGCGCTCGCCGGCTCACCGAAGGCACGCTCGAACATCGCCTTGTAGACCGGCACCTCGTTGAGCGCCTTCGCCGACGTCTCGGGATCCGCCCCGAGCTGGCCCTTCCACGCGGCGTTCGACACCGCCTCGAGCGTGGCCATGCGGCCGTCCCAGTACCAGGACGTGTGGTAGCCGAGGTTGAGCATCGTCGGCGCGTTGCGCTTGTTCATCGCGCCACCGACCTTCGCGTCGACCGCCGCCCCCGAGGTCCACGCCTTGTCGAGGTGATGGCACGCCGCGCACGCCATCGAGCCATCCTTCGAGAGGCGCTTGTCGTAGAAGAGCTTCCAGCCCAGCTCCGCCTTCTCGGGCGTGGTGAGGTTCTCTTCGGGCGCCGCGGGCAGCTCCGGCAGACCGAGCGGGAGCTTCGGGAGCTCGGGCGCGGCAGGCAGCTCCACCTTCGGCGGCGGAGGCGGCGTCGGGGCGGCGGGCTTCACCTCTGCGGGCGGCGGCTCGACGGGCTTCGCGGCCGGAGCCGGCGTCTCGGCGGTCTTGCAGGAGACGACGAACAACGCTGACAGGAAGAGGAGTGAGCGGTTCATGGGCCGCTTTCTGCCCACGGACCGCGCGGCGCGCACTGAAAACCTTCAGCGGCGCGGCGGAGCGTCGATCACCAGCTCCGAGGGCCTGGCGCCTTCTGCCTCGATCTTCGCGTGCTTCGCCATGTCGCGCGCGATGAAGCCGAAGGCGAGCGCGAGCACGCCGAGATCGTCGAGCCAGCCGAGAATGGGAATGGCGTCAGGCACGAGATCGAAGGGCAGCACGGCGTAGAGCACCGCCGCCACCCCGAGGGCCTTCTTCCACCGGGCGACCCGCGGGCTGCGGACGTACCGGCCGACGTGCGTGACGTTCATGATGGCTCCAACGTAGCGCGCGCGAATCCATTTCGTCGCCCTCCCCCCTCGGGTGAGACTGAAGCCCCCATGGGCAAGAAAGACAGGCAGAAGCGGCGTCGCGACAACCGGCACCGGCGCTTCACCGACGCGTCGCTCAACGCCTACGACTTCGACGTCTACCCGCACGGCACGCTCGATCTCGACGGCACCGACCTCTCGCCGAAGATCGACGACAAGAAGGAAGCCGACGAGGAGATCTCGGAGCTCCAGCGGAAGCTGTACGAGCTCCAGGTGCGCTACTGGCTCGAGAAGCGCCGCGCGGTCTTCGTCTTCGAGGGGTGGGACGCGGCGGGCAAGGGCGGCGCCATCAAGCGCCTCACCGCCGAGATGGACCCCCGCGGGTACAAGGTGTGGACCATCGCCGCCCCGGGAGAAGAGGAGCGCGCGCACCACTACCTCTGGCGCTTCGCCTCGCGCATGCCGCCGAAGGGCACCATCGGGGTGTTCGATCGCAGCTGGTACGGGCGGGTGCTCGTCGAGCGCGTCGAGAGCTTCTGCACCGTCAAGGAATGGCAGCGCGCCTACGACGAGATCAACGCCTTCGAGCGCATGCACACCGAAGACGGCGTGACGATGGTGAAGTTCTTCCTGCACATCAGCCCGAAGGAGCAGCTCGAGCGCTTCAAGGAGCGCGAGAAGGATCCGATCAAGAACTTCAAGATCGGCCCCGACGACTGGCGCAACCGCAAGAAGTGGGACGACTACCTCGAGGCGTACCAGGACATGTTCGATCGCACCCACCGCCCCGACGCGCCGTGGGTCATCGTGCCGGCGAACGACAAGCGGTACGCGCGCCTGCAGGTCCTCAAGACGGCGATCGACGCGCTCGATGACTGAGCTCCTCACCGGCCGCGCGCTCGGCCCCGACTGGCGCGTCACCCGCCACAGCGCCGACGAGCTCGTCCTCGAGCACCGCGGCGAGTCGCTGCGCCGCGCGACGGGCATGCTCCTGCTCTCGCTCGGCGCGCTCGCCCTCGGGCTGCTCATCGCCGGTGCCTGCCCCGCGGAAGCCCGCCTCATCGGCTGGCCGGTGTCGGCGCTGTTGTTCGTCGTCGCCGCGCTGGGGCTCCCCGCCGCGGTGCGGCACGCCCAGCGCGCCCGCCTCGGCGTCCGCCTCCGCATCTCGCGCACCGAGGTCGAAGGCTGGCCGGTGAAGCTGGCCTTCGCGCCCCGGCGCGCGGCGGCGAGCGAGGTCGAGTCGGCGGCGGTCAGCGTCTTCCCCCACCCGCCGCTCTCGCTCGCCCTCTTCGAGCTCGTGCTGAAGGACGGCACGCGACTCATGGGTCCCGAGGTCGCCGTGCCCGAGGGCGAAAAGCACCCGCTTGGGGCGATCGAGGCCGCCGCAAGAGAGCTGCTCGGTCGGTGAAGCAGAGGTTGACGCCCCCGGTCTGCAGGGTTGCGAGGCTGGCTGAATCGCGCTTGAAGCCGCGCGTCTCTCAGCCGCAACCCTCTTTTTTCATCGGAGAAACACCCACATGAAGAAGCTGCTCCTCGTTGCTGGTCTCGTGTCCGTCCCCGCGTTTGCCGGTGGTTTCGAGCTCAAGGGCGACGCCGCCAAGGGCGAGGCCCACTACAAGACGCTCTGCGTCTCGTGCCACGGCGAGAAGGGCGACGGCAACGGCCCTGCGGGCTCCGCGCTCACCCCGAAGCCGACCAACTTCACCGACCCGGCCAACGCCGAGCGCCTCACCGACGAGTGGGTCTACAAGATGGTGAAGGAAGGCGGCGCGGCCAACGGCAAGTCGCCCCTGATGGTCTCGTGGGCCGGCGCGCTGAAGGACGACCAGATCCGCGACGTCTCGGCGTACGTGCTGAAGTTCAAGCCCGCGAAGGCGGCCCCGGCGAAGGCCGAGCCCAAGAAGGACGCGGGCAAGAAGAAGTAAGGCGCCCGCGCTGCGCCTCCGGAGCCGGCTCCTCGCGGGGCCGGCTCTTCGTGTTTCTAGAGCTTGCCCTCGACCGCCATCTGCTCGAGCTGCGCGTCGGTGGGGAAGCCCTTCACGCGCCAGCGCTCGGGAAGATCGCCGATGGGCTGCATGAGCTCGCCCAGCGTGCGGCGGGCGACCTCGAAGGTGGTGCTCCACACCCTGGCCGACGAGGGCGTGTTGCCCGGGCCGGGGCGCACGAAGTCGATGCGATCGGTCTGCGGGAGGAGCGCCTCGAGGCCGTCCTGCCAGGCGCAGGCGGTGAAGACCTCACCCGACGGGCTGCGGAACGCGCGCAGCGTCGCCACGAGGATCTCGTGGCCGTTCGTCTCGAGCAGCGCCTCGAGCACTTCCTTCTGCCGCGAGTAGGCCGACGCCACCGTCTGGAGCGCGAGGAGCTTCAGCTTGGCGAACGCCGGGTGGCCCTTCGGCGGCAGCCACGGCCGCCAGCTCCCGTCGCCCTCGAGGCGGAACGCGATGGCGCTGTGGGCGCGCGGCTCGAGCAGCGCCTCCTCGGTCCACGCCGCCACCTGCTGCAGCCCCTCGGGGTCGTCTTCGCCGGTGACGAAGACCACGTCGTGCGTGGGGGCGAGGACGATCGGCGTGCCCTTCACCGCCAGCCCCGAGAAGAGCTCCGGCAGCAGCATGCGCGTCGCGTCGAGCGTGTCGTGGAAGGGCGAGACGAACACGCCCGGCGCCGCCTCCTCGAAGGGCACCTGCGACGCCGCGCGGAGGTTCTCCTTCGCCCGCGCGAACAGCTCGTCGAAGCTCAGCTCCCAGGCCTCGAGGCGATCGGCGCCGATCTCCGTCACCGACGAGGGCAGCTCGAACGCGAGGTGGGCCGCGAGCTCCTCGTTGAGCGTGACGTGGGGCAGCATCACCTCGTCGATCGCCTCTTCATCTGCGCCGAGCTCCAGCTCCGCCTGCCGCCGCACCGCCGAGAACCACGCGCGATCCCTCACCCGGGGAAGGACGCCCCGGAGCACCTGCTCGCGGCCGCTGGTGACCTCCGCCTGAATCGACGACCAGAAGCGGCGGTAGAGCACACGCGCGCGCGCTCCGGCGGGGGCAGCCTCCCACTCCGGCCGGGCGTGCAGCAGGTGAATGAACGACACCGGCCCGCTCGGATCACCCACCACCAGCCGGTCGCGCTTCTCGTCCGCCACGATCGGGCGCGTCTCACCCTTCGCGCGGAGGACGTCGATGCAGGTGCGCGAGAATTCGTCCCAGGAAGCCATTGAAGGGGCGGCATGATGACAGATCAACCCGCTCGGCTCATTTGGAATTTGACCCCTGCGTGGCCGTCGTAGAGTCACTCAGGTCCCTTTGCCCGGAGGAAACAAACGATGATGTTCCGTTCGGTCTTTTCGATGTCGCTGCTCTCTGCCTCGCTCGCCTTCGCTGGGTGGACCCAGCAGGGTGACGGGACGGCCACCTTCGACGCCAGGGGCCCTGCGGGGTTCAAGATCCACGGCGAGAACAAGAAGGTGTCGGTCACCGACGACGGCAAGGCGCTCAAGGTCAGCCTCAACCTCAAGGACGTCGACACCGACAACGACCTCCGCAACAAGCACATGCTCGAGGACGTGGGCGCCGAGCAGTTCCCCACCATGTCCCTCTCGGTGCCCGTCGAGCAGCTCAAGGCGGAAGACGGCAAGGCGACCTCGGGCGAGGCGACCGGCACCGTCGCCATGCACGGCCAGACGAAGCAGGTGACCTTCAAGTACACCGCCGACTGCAAGGCCGGCGTGTGCGCCGTCGATGGCACCGCCAACCTCAACCTCAGCGACTACGGCATCAAGATCCGCTCCTACCTCGGCATCACCGTGAAGCCGGACATCGTGGTCGGCGCAAAATTCTCGGTGAAGAAGTAACTCTCGGCCCGCAGCGAGTTGAGCCAGAGTAGGCGGACCGTGGCTCCAGCAGCCGCGGTCCGCTTCGCTTTCCGCACCTCCGGAGGTCCCGTGCAGTCGATGGTTCGATGGTTGTTCCTGGCGTCGGTGCTCGCTTCGCCGGCGTGGGCCTACCCGTGGATGGTCAAGCACAGCTACGGCAGCTGCGCCGCGTGCCACGTCGACCCCTCTGGCTCCGGCCAGCTCACGCAGTACGGCCGCGCCCAGGCCGACGTGCTCGTGAAGTGGCGCACCCAGCCGCGCAAGGAAGACGAGGAGGTGCCGAAGTCGGCCAACTTCCTCTGGTTCCTCGAGCTGCCCGAGTTCCTGAACCTCTCGGGGAACCTGCGCGGGGGCTCGCTCATCCGCCCGCAGAGCTCGACGCCCTGGGTGCCGCTGATCATGGCCACCGATCTCTACGCCACGGTGTCGATCGGCCCCGTCGTCGGCCACGTCACCACCGGCGTGGGCATCAAGAACCAGGGCCTCGTCACCATCCTCCCCCAGTGCGACCCCTCGCAGGGCGCGTGCGGCGTGGGCTGGGTCGCGCGCGAGTTCTGGGCCGGCGCGAAGTTCGCCGACGAGGCGGTGATGGTGCGCGGCGGCCGCATGAACCTCCCCTTCGGCCTGAGGAACAACGAGCACATCTCGTTCGTGCGCGCGCTCACCCGCACCGACACCAACGTGCAGCAGCAGGTGGGCGTGAGCGCCTCGTACAACTCCGACGCCCTGCGCGGCGAGGTGATGGGCATCGTCGGCAACTTCCAGGTCGGGCCCGACGTGTACCGCGAGCGCGGCTACTCGGCGTTCGCGGAGTACTCGCTCTCGCACAACGCGTACCTCGGCGTGTCGAGCCTCATCACCTATGCGGGCGCTGACCTCACCACCACGTTCCCCACCACCCGCCATGCCCACGGCCTGTTCGGCCGCTTCGCGCCCAGCGAGAAGCTCGCGCTGCTCCTCGAGGCCGACTTCCTCGCGTGGCAGACGCCCCAGAAGCTCGACCGGCTGGGCTTCGCCGCCTTCGGGCAGGCAGACTTCGACGTGATGCAGGGCCTCCACCTCATGGGCACCCTCGAGGGCGCGCACACCGGCTCGGGTGAGCAGGGCCCGCAGCTCGGCGCGTGGGCGTCGGCCGCCTGGTACTTCCTCCCGCACATGGAGCTGCGCCTCGACAACATCTTCCGCCGCCGCTCGGCCCCCGGCGCGGCGCCGTCGTTCGAGTACTCGCTGCTCGTCCAGCTCCACCTCTTCCTCTGAATGGGTCTCCGTCTCATGTTCCGCACTGCACTCCTGGTCGGCTCGCTCTTCGCCACGGCGGCGCTCGCGAGCAGCACGTACCCGACGGCCATCCAGACCAAGCTCTCGCTCGGCGCGCCTCCTTCGCAGTCGTGCGCGCTGTGCCACACCAACGGCATCACCGGCGCCGGCACGGTCAACACGCCCTTCGGCACCGCGATGCGCGGCAAGGGCCTCACCGGCGGTGACAACACCACCGCGCTCAACACCGCGCTCGACCAGCTCGCCGCGCAGATGATCGACAGCGACAGCGACGGCACCACCGACGTCGCGGAGCTGATGGCGGGGCGCAACCCCAACGTGGCCGACGGCGCCACCGACGGCGGCATGGGCGGCGGCGCGGGTGGCGGCGGCGGCGAGGGGCCCCCGACGCTCAAGTACGGCTGCGGCGCCACCGTGGTGCCCGAGCTGCTGCTGCTCGCCGGCCTGGTGCCGCTGTTGCGTCGTCGCGCTCGCTGACGTCGCGCGTGGGGGCGAGTAGAAGCGCCCCATGAACCTCGAAGACCTCAAGGAACGGGTCACCGCCGCGTTCGCCGATCGCGAGAAGGTGAAGGAGCCCTTCTACGCCATGGCCGTCCGCGAGACGGTCAACCTCCTCGATCGCGGCGTGCTGCGGGTGGCGCAGAAGGGCGCGAGCGGCTGGGAGGTCAACGCCTGGGTGAAGGAGGCGATCCTCCTCTACTTCTCCATCTCCGAGATGAAGACGATGGAGGTCCCGCCGTTCGAGTTCCACGACAAGATCCCCCTCAAGAAGGGCCTGTCTGACGCGGGCGTGCGCGTGGTGCCGCCGGGCGTGGTGCGCTTCGGCGCGTTCTGCGAGCGCGGCGTGGTGGTGATGCCGGGCTACGTGAACATCGGCGCGTGGGTCGGCGCGGGCACGATGGTCGACACCTGGGCGACGGTCGGCAGCTGCGCGCAGGTCGGGCGCAACGTGCACCTGTCCGGCGGCGTCGGGCTCGGCGGCGTGCTCGAGCCCGCCGCGGCGCGCCCGGTGATCATCGAAGACGGCGCCTTCATCGGCAGCCGCAGCGTGGTCGTCGAGGGCGTGGTCGTCGAGGAGGAGGCGGTCATCGGCGCCAACACCGTGCTCACCGCGTCGACGCCGATCATCGACGTCACCGGCCCGCAGGAGGTCGTCTACAAGGGGCGCGTGCCCGCGCGCTCGGTGGTCATCCCCGGCACGCGCCCGAAGAAGTTCCCCGCCGGCGAGTACCAGCTCCCGTGCGCGCTGATCATCGGCCAGCGGAGCGCCTCGACCGACCAGAAGACGTCGCTCAACGCGGTGCTGCGCGACTTCGCCGTGCCGGTGTGACCCGATGAGCCTCGCCGAGCGCGCGCTGGAGCTGATCCGCATCTCCTCCGTCATCGGCGACGAGCAGGCGATCGCCGACCACGTCGAGGCCTGGGCGCGTCGACACTTCGCGCCGGGCGAGATCGTCCGCGTCTCGCACTCGCTGGTCGTCGGGCGCCGCGACGACCCGCGGCCCACCGTCGCGCTGGTCGGGCACCTCGACACCGTGCCCGCCCACCCGGCTGGCAACCCGCCGCGGCTCGAGGGAGATCGGCTCTTCGGGCTCGGCAGCACCGACATGAAGGGCTCGCTCGCGGTGATGATGGCGCTCGTCGAGCGCCTCGACCGCCACACCCTCCCGGTCAACCTCCTGCTCGTGTTCTACGAGCGGGAGGAGGGCCCCTTTCAGGAGTCCGGCCTCGGGCCCCTCTTCGAGCGCGTGCCGGAGCTGTCGGGCGTGCGCTTCGCGATCGCCATGGAGCCGACCGACGGCGCGGTGCAGGTCGGCTGCGTCGGCTCGCTCCACGCGACGCTCGTCTTCGAGGGCCAGGCAGCGCACTCCGCGCGCCCCTGGCAGGGGAAGAACGCGGTGCACGCCGCCGGCCCGCTCCTCGCGGAGCTCGCGGCTCGGGAACGGCGCGCGGTGGTGGTGCAGGGCCACACCTTCTACGAGGTGATGAGCGTCACGCTCGCGAAGGGGGGCCGCGCGCGCAACGTGGTGCCCGAGCGCTTCGAGCTCAACCTCAACTACCGCTTCGCCCCCGGCAAGTCGCTCGAGCAGGCGCAGGCCGACGTGCTCGCGCTGGTGAAGGGGCGCTGCGCGGTCACCTTCACCGATCTCGCGCCCAGCGGCCGGCTGTGCGGCGACAACCCGTGGTTCCAGGCGCTGGAGCGGCTGAGCGGCCGCCCCGCTGAAGCGAAACAGGCGTGGACCGACGTCGCGCGCTTCTCGGAGCTGGGCGTCGATGCCGTCAACTACGGCCCCGGCGAGACCGCCCTCGCCCACCAACACCACGAGAGCGTGAGCGTGCAGGCGCTGGCGCAGACCGAGCGCGTGCTGGGCGAGCTGCTGACGTCCGTGCGCTGAGCGCCCCGCCGGAAGCCGGGGTCGTCGCGCCTGGAGGTTCGTGCTTGTGTCACGCCGTCCGGTGCGGCGCGGACCAACGACAGGAGGAGTTCCGATGCGCGAGCTCTCGTGGCCACCGAGGCGCGAGTCGCCGTGGGAGCAGGAGGCCGACGAGGTCGCGACCGACGTCGCGCTCGGGGGCCGGCGGCCCGACGCGGAAGCGCTCCAGCGGGGCGCGCAGCTGCTGGCCGGCGAGCACTCGAGCGCGGGCAGCGACCACGCCCTCCGCACGGCCGTGGGCTCGAGGTACGGCGTCGACCTGTCGGGCGTCCGCGTCGTGCCCAACTCGCCGAGCGCGCTCGCCGCAGGCACCCTCGCCTTCGCGCAGCGCGGAGAAGTGCACCTCGCCCCCGGCGCGCACCAGCCGGGAGAGCAGCTCGGTCGCGCCCTCCTCGCCCACGAGTTCGCCCACGCCGCCCAGCTGTCGGGCGCAGCGATCGCCGCGCATGATCAGGCCCACCGCGCGCTCCCGCCGTTGCGCGGCGCCGACCGCGGGCTGCGGCTCCACTTCTGTGACGGAGGAGGAGGCGGCGGGACGTCGACGGCCACCGCGCCCCCCGCCCCGGCGCCGGCCCCACCGCCACCTGCCGTCACCGGAACCTCGGTGCGCACCGAGATCGACACCCGCGTCGCCGCCTACAACGAGTACGCCGCCATTCAGCTCGCCCTGGGAGAGCTCTCGAAGGGAAAGGCCTCCGAGTTCCACCAGAAGACCACCCGGCCGCGCGTCGAGGCGCTGTGCAAGGGCGTGCTCAAGCTGTCGGCGCCCGATCAGGCCGCGCGGCTCGCGGAGTTCGACGCCTTCCTCGACGGCGCGAAGACGAAGAAGAAGTGGGACGCGAAGGCCGCGGCCGCCTTCCTCGCGGCGATCGCGCCTCCCGTGGTGAAGCAGCTCCAGGGTGCGCAGCTGACCACGGCGCAGCAGAACCAGAACCTCAACTGGCTGCAGAACACGCCGGCGCAGGTGCTGCAGGTGATCCTCGACGCGTCGACGGCGCAGATCCCGCCCGCGCTGCTCTACGCCGCGGCGGTCAACGAGGGCCTGGTCGACGTCTACATCCGCGGGCAGCTCAGCAGCCCGGGCACACAGCTCACCGGCGCGGAGCTGAGCGCGGTGAAGACCACGGTCGGTGTCAGCGGGTTCCAGGCGCTCGGCCTCGATCGCTACTTCGAGGAGCTCACCGAGAAGAAGAAGCCGCTCAGCGGCTACCTCCCGAGCACCTTCGACGCGACGAAGGTGACTGAGGAGGCGAACGTCAACGAGAAGCAGACCGCGGTGCGCTCGGCGCACGTCGCCGATCTCAAGACGGGTCTCCAGATTCTCGCCGCCATCCTCTCGCGCCGCATGGACCTCTTCCTCGAGTCGGCGACCGTCAACGGCTACGCCGTCCCGCCCCACGAGGAGCGGCTGTACTTCGCCTATGTCTTCTACAACTCCGGAGCCAGCGAGGGCCGGCGCACGCTGACCGCGCACAAGCCTGGTGGAGCCGACCCGCGCGTGCTGGCCGATTGGATCTCGAAGGGGGAATACGCCAACGCCCAGAAGGTGCTGCGCACCTACCGCTTCATCGTCGCGTCGGGTGTGCTGAGGGGGTTCTGAGAGATGCGCGCGGTGGCCCTCCTGTTCGGGGTGGTGCTGGGCTGCACGCGGCCGGCTGGCGTCGACGCCGGTCGCGCGTCCCCGCTCGTCGTGCGGGAACCGGGCGGCAGCGGCGGAGACTTCTTCACCTTCGCCGGCTCGCCGCGCCGCGTGCAGGCGCTCGACTGTGGTGTCGTCGACGGTGGGGCGTGGTGCATCGAGCGGGTCGGTCCGTCGCTCCGACGGGCGCTGGTGCAGTACCGCTGGCGCGGCACGCAGCTCGTGGGCGAGCTGGATCACCTCGCTGACGCGGGAGAGCCTCCGTGCACCGCGCTCGAGCTCCCCTCGACCATCGCCGTGCACGAGCTGCCGTCGCGACGCGTCTCGTATTCGCGCACCGAAGGACCGCGCGCCGTCGCCGGAGACGGCCGCCCGATCGCCTCGCTCGACGCGGGGACGTCAGTGCTCGTCGTGCAACGCGCGGTGGACGCCGATGGCGCCGTGTGGCTCGAGCTGTCACAGCCCCTCGGCGGCTGGATCCCGCTCGACTGCCCGCCCGAGTAGTCCCAGTCACGAGGTGTGCACGTGTGGTTGCTCGCCGTGCAAGCGCGTGCCGGTCTTCGCCCGGACTACGCTCGCGCCATGACGGCACGCCTCGCGGCAGTGATTGCAGCGCTGGTCGGCGGCTCGGCGGTGGCGGGAACCAAGGTCATCCAGAATGACGAATTCACGGGCTCCGGCGCCATCTTCACCGGGCTGAGCTTTGGAGAGTACCAGGGCGCAGCGGTGCTCTTCGAGCCGCCGGCGTCGGAGTACCCGCTCAAGATCATCGCGATCGACGTGATGTGCGCGCCGTACGCCAACCAGCCTGGCGGCGCGCCCGGGATCTACGTGCTCGATGTCTGGGACGAGTCGAACGGATCCATTCCCCCGCCCCGCCCCAACGACGGAGGCAGCACATACTTCGGTCGCGTCAACGGGCAAGGCGTGCAGTTCTCGAGCTCCACCACGATGTTCAACCGCTTCGCGCTGCCCGAGCCGATGATCGTGGCTTCGGGGAAGGTGTTCGTGAAGGTCTCAGAACAGCTCCAGACCTCCGTCGACGGCACGACGATCGCGCTCGACACGTCGACACGGCCGAAGCCGAACGCCAACTGGTTCTTCGACGGCGTCGGAGGATTTGAGCGCATGGATCTCCCCGACGGCGGCTTCAGCCCGGCGCGCGGCAACTGGCTCATCCGCCTGGTCCTCGAGGTGCCCGACCAGCCGATCACCGTGACCTCGATCACCCCGGCGAGCGGGCTCACCACGTCGGCAACCAACGTCGTCATCAGCGGGACGAACTTCGAGCTCGGCGCTCGGGCCTTCGTCGGCTCGAATGAGCTGACCATCACCAACCTCACCGCAGTGACCGTCGGCGCGACCGTGCCTGCGGGGCTTCCGGCGGGTCGCTACGACGTGCGCGTCCAGAACTCCGGCGGCGCTGCAGGCACGCTCCCCAACGGCTTTGCGATCCTCGAACCCGATGGAGGGTCGGGGGCGGGCGACGGCGGCGGAGGCAGCGCAGCCGAGGCACTTGCGCTCACGGACATCACGCCGAAGCAGACCTGGGCGGAGGACGCCACGAGCGTCTTCCTCACCGGCGCGGGCTTTCAGATCGGCGCGCAGGTGCTCATCGGCGGCACCCGTCTCGAGGGCGCGGTGGTCGAGTCTTCGGGCGTGATCAGCGCCGCCCTCACCGCGAGGCTGCTGACGCCCGGCGTGTACGACGTGTCGGTCATCAACCTCTCGGGTCAGAAGGCGACCCTGCCGCAGGCCTTCACCGTCCTCGTGGGCAGCCACGCGGCGCCCCGAGGCTGCAGCTGCACGACCGGAGATCCGCTCGCCCTCGTCGCGTTCGGCCTGCTCCTCCTGCGACGCCGCTCGCGCACAAGCCGCTGAGCCGCGCTCACTTTCGGCGCGCCATGAGCAGCAGGAAGACCGGCCCGCCAAGCAGCGCGGTGATGACGCCGACGGGCGGCTCGGTCTGGAACACCCGGAAGAGCAGCCGCGCGGCGAGGTCGGCCAGCATCAAGAAGGCCGCGCCCAGCACCGCGCTGGCCGGCACCGCGACCCGCTGATCAGGCCCGAAGACGAGGCGCACGAGCTGCGGCACGAGGAGCCCCACGAAGCCCACCAGCCCCGACAACGAGACGACCGCCGCCACCGCGAGCGAGGCGGTCACCAGCAACACCCGCCGCGTGAGGCGCACGTCGACGCCGAGGCTCTGCGCGTCCTCCTCGCCGAGCGTGAGGAGGTTGAGGCGCGGCGAGAGCGCCACCAGCACCGCGAGGGCGAGCAGCACCACGGCCGACGTGCTGCCCAGCGTCGCCCACGACTCGTGCCCCAGCGTGCCGGCGAGCCAGAAGAGGATCTCCCCGAGCTTGTCGGGCGCGACGAGCGCCTTGATGAAGGTGATCGCCGCCAGCGCGAAGGCGTTGAAGATCACGCCCGCGAGGAGCGTGGTGGTCGGGCTGTTCCCCCCGGCGAGGCGGCCGACCAGCAACACCAGCGCCGTGGCGCCAATCGCCCCGGCGAGCGCGAAGGCCGACGTGGCTGACAGGCCGGGGAGCCACGCGAGGCTCGACACGCCCAGCGCCAGCGCCACCGTCGCCCCGAGCGCCGCGCCGCCCGAGACGCCGAGCACGAAGGGATCCGCCAGCGGGTTGCGGAGCAGCGACTGGAGCATCGCCCCCGCCGCGGCGAGCGCCGCGCCCACCAGCGCCGCGAGCACCACGCGCGGGAGCCGCAGCGAGAAGAAGATCAGCTCGCCCGCGCTCCCCGGCGTGCGCACCTCGGCCCAGCTCAGCGGCTGTTCCCCGAGCGCGACCGCCAGCCCGAAGGCCACCACCGCGACCACGACGCACGCCGCCATCGCCGCCACGAACCGGCCCGCGCTGAAGTGGGTGCCTCGCATCGCCCGACGCGAGTAGCACGATCCGCCGTCACCTGGCGCGCACGCCCACCACGTTGGGAATGCGCCACTGCTTCATCCCCTGCTCCGAGAAGATCGGCGTGCGCGGCCCGCCCGCGAGGTGGAGCTCGAAGTCGCGCGTGACGATCGACAGGCTCGCCTCCGGCCCGCCTTCGACGTGCATCGCCCGCGTGAGCCCGAGCGGCAGCGCGAGGAGCCGCTCGTTGAGCACGCTCACCTCGAACGGCGTGCGCACGAGGATGAAGTACACGTGCCCCTTCTCGTCGGTCGCGATGGCCGCCTCGCTCCACGCCTGGCCGTTGGGCTTCCACACGTTGACGCCCGGCGCCTTGAGCAGCCGGAGGTTCTGCACCACCACCTCGTACTTCGCCGCGAGCGCGTCACCGCTCGCGTCGCGGTCCCACAGCTGCGCGGCGGGCAGCCCCTTCTGCCGCGCGCCGAGGCCCAGCACCGCCTGGTACTTCGCGCTCCACGCCCCGTTGTTGAGGTGCTTGCCGCGCCGGAGGTAGCCGACGTTGCTCACGTAGTCGGTGCCGTACATGCCGGCGTTGATCACCACCGCGAAGCCGCGATCGACGCACCATTCCTTCGCGGTGCGCAGCGTGCCGTCGTTCTCGCTCGCCAGGCCGACGTCGAGCTTCGCCACCGCGGGGTCGATGCGCACCACGTGCGCCAGCCCGTCACCCGCGCGCGGCTTCGGCTCGACCACGAAGGTGCGGTACTCCACGCCCGGCAGCACCGGGCGCCACTCGTCGACCGGCGCCGCGCCGAGCGCGAGCCTGAGCACGAGCGCGGCGAGCACTCACCACTCCGTCTGGGTCACGACCGGGAGCTGCAGCGCGCGCTCCCGATCGAGATCGAGGTTGCCGACGTGCAGCGAGATGGGCGACTGCACCCACTTGTAGATGCTCTGGGTGAAGAGCCGCACGAACTTGCGCACGTGGGCCTCGGCGAGCTCCGCGCTCAGCTCGGGGAAGATGGCGCGCACCGCGGCCACCACGTCGCTCGGGCCCAGCTTCTCGCCCGCGAAGAGGTGGAAGCACGCGTCGAGGATCGGGAAGGGCATCAGCTCGTCTTCGCCGACCTGGTTGAAGGCCAGCTCCGGGCCTGCCGGGCGCGCGGTCACCGCCTTGATGCCCTGGTAGCCCGTCTTCTCCGCGAGGTAGTCGAGCAGGTACATCACCACCGTCTTCGGGAGGTTGGAGATCACCGCCAGCGCGCCCATCAGATCGCCGCCGATGGTGGTGTAGCCGACGGCCTTCTCGGACATGTTGCCGGTCTGCAGGAAGAGCCCGCCCGAGGTGTTCGCCCAGTTCCACATGCGCTGCGCGCGCAGCCGCGCCTGAATGTTCTGCTCGGTGATCGGCGTGAGCGGCCGCCCGTCGCCGAGCATCTGCTTCGCGGCGGCCATCTCGCGCTCGAAGGCCTCGTCGATGCTGATGATGCTGAACGAGACGCCGAGCTCCCTGGCGATGAGCGCGGCGGCGTCGCGCGTTCCCTGCGACGAGTAGCGCGTGGGCATGAAGAAGGTCTCGATGGGCACCTTCGCGCGCGCGGCGTAGCGATGGGCGATGAGCAGCGTCAGCAGCGAGTCGCGGCCGCCCGAGAGCGCGATGCCGATGCACTTGAAGCGCGTCTTCTCGAAGTAGTCGCCGACGCCGAGCGCCAGCGCGTCGAGGAGATCCTCGCAGTAGCTCTCGCGCGCGGTGACCGGCGGCCGGGCGGTCGGCAGGAAGAAGCTCCGCGCCTCGGGCACGGGGTAGGTGAGACCGCTCCGGTTCGTCTCGAAGTCGACGGTGAGGATCGGCACCGCCGGGTGCTCCTCCGACCAGACCTTTCGATCGTCGCGCCAGGTGGTGTTCTCGGTGCGCAGCCGCAGCGTGCGCTCGAGGTCGACCACCGTCGCGGCCCACGTCTGCTGGAAGCGCGGCAGCGTGAGCGCCATGCGGCCGTTCTGGTTCACGAAGCCCCCACCGTCGAACACCAGCCCGTCCTGCGCGCCCACCTGGTTGACGTAGGCGATGGTGCACTGGTGATCGCCGGCGCGCGTCGAGACCAGCTCCCGGCGCGTGCCCTCCACGCCGATGCGGAACGGCGAAGACGAGAGGTTGCAGATCAGCTCGGCGCCCGAGTACGCGCGGCGCCGCATCGGCCCGTCGGCGCTCCAGATGTCCTCGCAGACCTCGAGGCCCAGCACCCCGAAGTCGAACTGGAAGAGGAAGTCGCCGAGCGGCACCCCGCGGTGGACCTCCTTCATGCCCGGCGTGCCGCGCGCGAAGGTCCGCCCCTCGTAGAAGATGTTGTAGGTGGGGAGCTTCTCCTTGGGCACCAGCCCGTGGACGCGCCCTCCCGCCACCACCGCCGCGCAGTTGTAGCGCATCCCCTGGTGCGCCACCGTCACCCCGAGGCACGAGACGAGCGGCAGCGTCGCCGTCTCCTTCGTGAAGCGCTCGAGCTCCGCCCACTGGCGATCGACGAAGGCCTGCCACTGCACGAGGTCTTCCTGGGGGTAGCCGCCGACGAGCTGCTCGGGGAAGACCGCGACGGTCACCTGCTGCGCCGCCATCTCCCTGGCCATCGCCAGCGCGCGATCGACGTTCCGCCCGAAGGCGCCCACGGTGGTGTTCACCGCGCCGAGGCCCAGCTTGACCAGTCGCATGGCCGGGCACCCTACTGCCGAAACGATCTCCGTTCCGCACCGTCGTCTCGTCGGGCACAGTCGCTCGTCCGATGCGAACGCTCGCCTTCGTCCTCCTGGTCCTCGTCAGCGCGTCGTCCTGTCATCGTCGAGCCCGCGTCCGCACCGCGCCGTCCGGCCAGCCGGGCGTGCCGCTCGCCCCCCGCCAGACCGCCTACTCGCAGCTCGGCGGTGAGACCGAGACCACGCCGTACGGGGTGCCGCACGACGCGATCCTCGACGAGGCGACCATCTACGTGCAGCCGACGTCGGTGTGCGTGAACGTCGTGCTGCGCCAGCCGATGGGCTTCGACGAGCCGATCTCGCAGCTCAACATGCGCTGCAGCGCCGACGGCCGGTACAAGGAGCGCACCTACCCGCAGCTCGAGCAGCCGCCGCAGGAGCGCGACTACCCCTTCCAGGGCCCGCCGCCGATGCTCCGCGTTCGCGGCCCCCACGGGTATTTCAGCTTCCCCATCGGTCAGGCGCAGGAGAACTACTTCCGGGTGGTCGAGCGCGCCTTCCAGGTGTGCTGCCCCTTCACCGCGAGCGGCGTCTTCCGCCTCACCATCGACGGCCAGGCGCGCTACGGCGACTACGTGCGCACCGACTTCGCCTGGCGGCTCTCTGGCGGCTGACGCGCCGCCCACCTCGTCAGCTCAGTTGAGCAGCCCTTCGGGCTTCGTCGGCTTGAGGTGCCCCACGAGGGAGAGGAGCTCCTCAGTGACCAGCTCGACGCGCGCGCGCGGATCGAGCTCGCACAGCACCTCGTAGCGCTGCGCTGCGTCCTGCATGAAGGTGCTCGCCACCACGTCGGCCAGCGCACCGCCCGACACGCGGGAGGCGACCTGCGCGACCCGCTGACCGACCTGCTGCGGCACGCGGGCGATCAGCTCCACCACCGCGCGGCGAAGCGACTCGTCTTCGTCGGCGCCCAGCTTGCCGTCCTCGAGCAGCTCCGCCTCGAACTCGCGGTAGAGGTGCGTCGACGGCAGCTCGCTGCGCAGCCGCGCCCGCGCCACGCCCACCAGCACGAGGTTGGAGCGCCCGTCCTCCAGCGGCTCGTGAATGGAGATGGTCCCCACGCAGACGATGTCCTCCAGGGCGGGCCGGCCGGTCTGGAGGAGCGACTCCTGGCCGGGCTGCACCTGGGCGAGCGCGAACAGGCTGTCCTGCGCGAGCGCGTCCTTCACGAGCTCGCGGTAGCGCGGCTCGAAGATGTGCAGCGGCACCGCCGCGCCCGGCAGCAGCACCACCGGCGGGAGCGGGAACACCTTGAGGCGCCGCACGGCCTGCCGCGCTCTGTCCAGAGCCTCCGTCATGCCTCGGTGGGCTTCGCGCCGAAGCGGGCCTTCGCCCACGCGATGATGCCGGGGAGGATCGACAGAAAGATGATGCCGATGACGATCAGCTCGATGTTCTTCTTCACGAACGCGAACTGGCCGAGGAGGAAGCCGGCGACGGTCATCGAAATGACCCACGCCGCGCCGCCGATGATGTTGAACACCGCGAAGCGCCGGTACGGCATCGCGCCGATGCCGGCGACCACCGGCACGAAGGTGCGCACGATGGGCATGAAGCGCGCGAGGATGATCGCCTTGCCGCCGTGGCGCTCGTAGAAGTCGTGCGCCGCCTTCATGTGCTCCGGCTTGAAGAGCTTCGAGTTGGGCCGGTTGAAGAGCGCTGGGCCCATCTTCGCGCCGATGAAGTAGCTGGTCGCGTCACCGATGATCGCCGCGGGGATCAGCAGGAGCTGCAGCGCGAGCAGGCTCAGCGTGCCCTCGCCCGCGAACAGCCCGGCCATGAAGAGCAGCGAGTCGCCCGGGAGGAAGAAGATCATCGCGCCCGTCTCGAGGAAGACGATCGCGGTGAGGCCCGCATAGCCGTACGTCTGAATGAGGTACGTCGGGTCGATCTGCGCCTTGAGCTGGTGAAGGAGTTCCATCATCGCCCCACAGCCCGTAGCACGCAGGGCCCGAAAGCGAAACGAGCCGACGGGGCAAATGAAAAGGCCCCGCCGGTCATCCCGGGGGGCCTTCGGTACCGCACCACGAGGTGCAGTCAGCGCATCGCGGTCTCGGTCTTCTTCTCACCGCTGCCTGCAGCCATCGTCGCGAACGAGATGTTGCCGTAGCCGGCCGAGGCGCAGCTGAACATGACCTTCTTGATGATGCGGAACTGCACCTGCTTGTCGGCCTGGATGTTCACGTCGCCCTTGAAGGCGCCCTGATCACCGGCCTGGTTGTGCAGGTCCTCGAACTCCTTCTTCAGCTCGCGCAGCTTCTCCTCGAGCGGAGGGATGTTGAGGTAGTCCTCACGGGACAGGTCCTCGACGCGACCGATGTTCACGCCGGAGACGACCACGTCGTTCTGGCTGACCTGCACGACCGGAGCGAGCGTGAGCTCCTCGGTGTGCGCAGCCTCGGGGAGCTGAATGTCCTTCGACATCGACAGCAGCTCGCCGGACGCGGAGAAGTTCGCGATGAGGAAGAGCACGAGGATCACGAACATGTCGACCAGCGGCGTGACGTTGAGGTCGGAGAACACCGACTTCTTGCCGTGCATGCCGTGACCGAACACCTTCGAGTGCTCGAGCCGCTTCCCGACGCGCTTGCCTGGAGAAACGATTGCCATGGTTGTTCCTCAGGTAGACGAAGCGGGCGAGACCGAGACCGAGGGGAAGAGCGGGTTGGTCCCGTCCTGCACCACGGAGTCGATCAGCCGGACCAGGTCTTCGTACTTGACCGAGTCTTCGGTCGAGAGAGTGATGGCCGACTGATCGGGCTGCTGGGTCTTGAGCTCACGGAGCTTGACCAGCAGCTTGTCGATCTCGATGCGGCCCTTGTCGTCCCGGGTGATGGGCAGCGGATCGAGCGCCGAACCGCCGACCGTCAGCTTCAGGTCCTTCTCGGTGATCAGCAGCGTGATCGGCTGGAGCTGAGTCGGAGGCGGCTCCTGCTCGCTGCTGCTCTGACCTGACTGCGACACCTGCAGACGCCCGAGCTGCGTCCACACGGCCGTCATGATCAGGAAGACGATCGTGACGGCCATCAGATCGATGAAGGGCACCAGGTTGATGGTGGTGTCGAGCGGCTTCTTGCCACCCTTGCCACCCGTGCCCATGTCCATACCACCGGCCATGAAACTCTCCCGCGAAGCCCCTTGCGGGGCGCTTAGTCACCAAGACAGCCGCTCGGAGGGCAGGTTCCCCGCCCGCCCGAACGACCAAGAGGGACGAACGAGGATTACTCCTCGGCCGCCGCGGGGACGCTCATGTTCTTGAACTTGTCGCGGTTCTGAACGATCAGGTTCAGCACCGACACCGAGCTCTCGTTGATGTCGTTGATGAGGTGCTGCGTGCGGCCGTTCAGGATCGAGAACGCGACCAGCAGCGGGATCGACGAGATGAGACCGAACTGGGTGCAGTTCATGGCCTCACCGATCGAGCCGGCGAGGATGGTGGCGCGGTCGGCAGGCGAGGCGTGCGCGACGGCCTTGAAGGAGCCGATGAGGCCGTGCACGGTGCCGAACAGACCGATGAGCATCGCCGCGTTGCCGAGCATCGCGAGGTAGCCGGTGCGCGCCTCGAGGCGC
>JBMORD010000301.1:0-54698 GCA_049322495.1 Myxococcota bacterium
CTACGAGGCGTACGCGCAGGCCAACGGTCCGCGCTGCGGGGCGAGCGTCACCGGCGTCAGCACGTACTGCGAGCCGCGCTCGACGTGCACCGACCTCACGCTGCGTCGCTGCGAGGACCTCACGGTGTTCTACGAGGCGTACGCGCAGGCTGCCGGTCCGCGCTGCGGCGCCAGCGTCACCGGGGTGAGCACGTACTGCGAGCCGCGCTCGACGTGCACCGACCTCACGACGCGTCGCTGCGAGGACCTCACGGTGTTCTACGAGGCCTATGCACAGGCCAATGGGCCGCGCTGTGGCGCCAGCGTCACCGGCGTGAGCACGTACTGCGAGCCGCTCTCGACCTGCACCGACCTCACCACCCGCCGCTGCGAGGTGCTGAGCGCGTCGTACGAGGCGTACGCGCAGGCCACGGGGCCGCGCTGCGGCTCCAGCGTCACGGGCGTCAGCACCTACTGCCAGGGCGGCGCGACGTGCACCGCCTCGACCACGCGACGGTGCGAAGTGCTGAGCGGCTCCTATGAAGCCTGGGCCGGCGCTGGCGGGCCGCTGTGCGGCACCAACTCGAGCGGCGTCAACGTGTACTGCCGGCCCGGCGGGAGCTGCGTGAGCGCCAGCACCCGCCAATGCCAGTGAGCACGGTGCGCGCCGCACCGATTCCGGCTCCCGAGGGCGCGCGCTGCGCGGTGCACGCCGACGAGCGCGCGATGGTCAGCTGCGCGCGCTGCGGCGCCTTCGCCTGCGCGGCGTGCGCGGTCGACGGGGTGCGCTGCGCGACGTGCGTGACGAAGGAGGGCATCGTCGACGAGCCGCGCGCGTCGCGCTGGTGGCTGCTCGGCGCGTTGCCGCTGCTCGCCCTCGGGCTGGTGGGCCTCGTCACCGGAGGGGCCGCCGCGGTCGTCGTCCTTCGCTCGCGGAGGACCGGGGCGCTGTTCCCGCTGGGCGTCTACGCCGCCGCGGCGCTCGTCGCGGTCGTGGTGAGGGCGCTCTTCGTCACGTAGGCCTCTCACGACGCAGCCGCGCTGTCCTGCTGCACGCGGTTCGCGCCTGCCTGCGCGAGCGCCCGCGTCAGAGAAGCGCGCCTGGCTCCGCGCGGGCCGTGCTACGGGAAATCGACGCTGCCCGTCGCGACCAGCTCCGCGACGAACGTGCCCTCGCGCACCATCGAGCGCAGCGCCGCCGCCTCGGGCGTGGGGTGCGCGAGCAGCTCCTCGAGGTAGCGCGGGCTCATCGTCTGGTAGCGCAGCTCGACCTCGACGCGGGCGGGTGTCCCCGAGACGGCGAGCGAGAAGGCCACCGTGTCTCCCCCGGCGATGAAGTCGGTGTCGCCCTCGACGCCGAGCGGCGAGGTCGACGTCGGGCCCACGTTCATGTCGGCGTGGCCACGCGGCAGGAGGCGATCGTCCTTGAGGAAGCCCTCCGCGCCGAGCAGCTCGTACGACGGCTGGCCGTGGCCATCGCTCATCACCGACTCCCAGACCGCCGGCTCGGCCGATGAGCTGACCTCGCGTCGATGCGGGTACGCGCCACCGCCCGGCAGCTCCTCGGCCAGCGGGCGGCCGTCGGCACCGAGGAGTCGCCCCGTCAGGTCGCTCGCGCCGACCTCCGCCAGCAGCGCGCCGCTCGCGTCGAGCGCGCGCACGTGCAGGAAGGCGCGCCGGCTCGGGTAGCCGGTGGGGAACTTGTGGCCGGTGCGGTTCTCGACGCGCACCGAGAAGCGCGCGCGCCCCTGCTCGAGCCGTGCGTCGGCCACGCTGACCGCGGCGGTCGCGCGGCGCAGCAGCTCCTTCGCGCGGCCTTCGGCGGCGAGCAGCGAGGCGTCGCTCGCGGGCGGGTTGAGCAGCGCGCGCCCGTCGCGCAGGAGCCGCGGCAGCACCGTGTTCGCGCCCACGAAGGTGTGCCGGCTGAACGGGCCGCGCGCCGTCACCTGCGGGAAGTCGCTGCCGTCGGGCCGGTGCGCGAGCCGCGTCTGGAGCGGCGCGCCGTCGTCACGCGTGTCGGGCAGGTGGCAGCTCTGGCAGCTCGCGGGCGTCGCGCCGCCTTCCGTGCTGTACGCCGAGCGGCGCCACTCGAGCCACGTGAGCTGCTCGCCCATGCGGTGGCCGGTGCCGACGCCGTCGGGGGTGAGCGCCTCGGTCACCAGCGCATGGCAGGTGCCGCACAGCGCGGAGGACTGCACGTGCGCGCCCTCGGTGGGCGTGAAGCCGGTGCGGTTCACCATCGGCATCGCGAACGGGGCGGCGTACGGGCCGAAGAGCTGCTTCGTCGCGCCGAGCTGGTAACCGCCGCTGAGGCTCGAGTCCTGTCCCAGGTTGTCGGGGAGGATCTGATGGCACACCGTGCAGGTGACGCCGTCGCGCGCGAGCGTGCCCTCGGGCGTCGTCGCCGCGAGCAGCGCGAACGTCGGCGCCTGACCACCATCGAGCAGCGCGGCGCGGCCGGCGGCCGCGTGGCAGGTGAGGCAGACGGAGGCGATGGCGTCGGCCGCGGCGGGGGCGCGCGCCAGCTCCTTCGCCACTGCGGCTCGGAAGAGCGGGTCTCTCGCCGCGTTGCCCATCGTCGAGGCGCTCCACTGCTCGTAGAGCCCGACCGGCCGGCCCTGCTCGTCGTGGTTCGCCGTCGCCGTCGGCACCGCGTCGTGGCAGTCGGCGCAGACGCGCGCCGTCGCGAAGTGGCCGCTGCGGAGCGCTGCCTCCGGCGGCAGGGGCGCGTGGGGGCTGATGCCGCCATCGGGCAGCGGCGCCCCGCCCGCGTCGCTCGAGAGCCCGGAGGTGCCTGCGTCGTCGGCCGTCGCGCCTCCGTCTTCAGCCGACGAGACCGCGGGCGGAGGAGGACACGCGACGAGGACGCAGCACACTACGCTCGAGAGCCAGGGCAGTCGCATCGCGCATGGGAGCGCCGCGCGGGTGCCGTGGGTTCGCGCGTCACCTGCGACAAAGCGCCGCGCTCAGCGCTTCTTCCACTTGCAGCTGAACTCGTGCGCCTCGTCGCCGCGCGACGTGCACTTCGACTCGCGCGGCTCCAGCACGTCGCAGCCGAGCGCGTTCATGGTGGCGATCATCCAGCCCTCCATGAGCAGGCAGTGCTCGGGCGCCATCTTCTTGAAGTCGGAGATGCGCAGCATGGTGTCGTCGGGCGTCCAGCGGACGGCCTCCATCATGCCGGCGTTGCGGTAGTAGCTGTCCCACACCTTGGTGCAGCCGCGGATCAGCCGCTCGGTGCTCGCGATGGCGAGGTAGATCTTGAAGACGGTGTTGATGTCGCGCACCCCCGAGCTCACGCCGAGCTGTCGGCAGTACTCGAGCTTGCCGTTGCCGTGCTTCGCGACGATGGCGCGCAGGAAGCCGACGTAGGCCTCGTACGGGTACCAGCTGCTGTGCAGGATCCGCGTGTCGAACGCCGCGGCCGCCTCACGCGACATCAGCGGCTTGAGCTCCACCAGTGCGTTGCGCCCGTGGGCCTCGCGCAGGTGGTTGATCAGACCGAGGAACGCCCGGCCGCTCACTTCGGGGGATGGCACGACCGCGTGCCTGACGTGTTTCCGGGCTGACTTCAAGTGGGTCAGGCTGGAACCCGAGCCACCGGTGCGTTGTCATCGGCCCGTGCCCTCGGAGCTGACGAGCGCGGTGGAGCAGCAGCGGGTCGTGGTGACGCAGCTCGAGGGCGAGCTCGCGCCGCGTCGACGGCAGGAGCAGGACGCGCTCGCCGCGCTCGAGCGCTCCCTCGCCGAGCTCTCGCGGCGCCGCGCCGACGCTGACCAGCGGCTGAACGACGCCACCGCCGCGCGCCGTCAGCTCACGTCGGAGCTGGCCCGGCTCGAGGAAGGGCTCGATCGCGCGCAGCGCGCGTGGGCACGGCTGGTGGTGCCGGTGACCGCCGCGGCGCTGCTGCTGCTGGCGCTGGTCTCGGTCGGCGTGGCGCAGGGCCGCTCGTGGTGGCTCGTCGGCGCGTGCCTCGCCGCGGGCGTCGCCTTCGGTCGCCGAGGAGGCCGCGATGCGTGAAGAGCGCTCGCTGCGAGACGAGCTCGAGACGCTCCAGGTGCAGGCGCGCACGCTGCGCGACGAGCTGACCGCGGGCGCCTCGCCGGACTTCCTCGCGCGCCGCGCCCAGCTCACGAAGGACGTCGAGCGGCGCACCGCCGTGCTGGGGCCTCTCGAGGCGCACGCCGAGACGCTCGAGGCAGAGGTCCGCGCGCTCGAGGCGCGGGCGTCGAAGCTGCGCAGCGAGCACGCGCGCGTCGAGCAGCAGCGTCTGCCGCCGGCGCTGGTGCTGGTGCCGCTGGGCGTCGCGGTGCTCCTCGTGCCGGTGCTGGCGCAGGCGAACCAGGCGGGCGCGTGGTTCCTCGGCGGCGTGGCCGCTGCGCTCGCGGGGCTGGTGCTCGGGCGCGCGTATGCGCAGCCCGCCTCGCTCGAGGCGCCGCTCGTCCCGTCGCTCGGGCGCAACGTCTTCTTCAACCCCGCCGCGTGGTCCTTCGTGGTGCTGCTGCCGCCGCTGTTCGTCGCGGCCGTCAGCCTCGAGCTCCAGCCGCTGGTCCGCTGGGCCGACGCCACGCCGCTGGTGACGCTCTTCTTCGAGGCGCTCGCCGCCGCCGTCACCTCGGTGGCAGTGGCCCTCGCCGCGCGCCGTGTGAGCACCCTCACCGCGCGGGTGTCGCTGCTCCTCTCGATGGGGCTGCTCTTCCTCTTCGCGGTGCGCGGGCACCTCGGGCTGCTGAGCCTGTCCCCGTCACCGGCGCTGACCGAGGTCGGGCTCCGCGCGGCGCTCCTGGCGCCGATCGCCGGCGCGGGGCTGTTGATCGCCCGGCCGCTCCAGGTGCTGCGCGGCGCGCTGCCGGGGCTGGTGCTGATCGCCGGCCTCGCGTCGGTGGTGAGCAGCGTCGCGCTGGGCAGCGTGCGCGACCCGGTGCAGGCGCGCCACGGCGGGGGCCTCGTCGAGTTCCTGGAGAGCGAGCGCGAGCTCCACGCGCTGGCCGACGCCGAGTACCGCCGCCACACCGACGCCGTCGCGGCGGACCAGCGCACGCCGTACCTCACGCCCGCCGAGCGCGCTCGGCTGCAGGAGACCACCGGCGACGCGAAGCGCGCGCTCGACGTCGCGAAGGGCCGGCTGTCGAACGACCTGACGCGGGTGCTCCTCGCGCTGCAGCTCGGTCTGCTGGCGCTGCTGGTGACGTGGTCGACGAAGACGACGACGTGGGCGCGGCGCGGCCTCGCGGCGCTGCCGCTGGTGGTGCTGCTCGCGGCGATGAACCTGCGCAACGTGTGGTGAGCGCAAGCTGGCTGAGCGACGCCTCCGCAGGGCGTACGAGCGCGAGCTGCAGACGGCCGGCCTCTCGGAGCGAGTGCGCTGCGGCAACATGCCGCAGGTGCGGCCGCGACGAACGCGGGTACTCGGGCCTCCCTCGTGGAGACGCCCATGTTCCGCTCGTCGACGTTCCTGCTCGCGCCGCTGCTGGTGTTCACCGCGTGTCCGCCCTCCACTTCGGCGTCTGACGCAGGGGTCGATGCGGGTCCCCCGGTCGCCCTCACCGGGAGCCGCCAGGGCGCCGCGCTCGCGCTCGTCGACTTCGATGGCGACGGGCTGGCGGACAAGCTGGTGGGCGCGCCGTTCGCCACCTCGGGAGGCCACACCGGCGCCGTGCTGGTGTACCGCGGGCTGCCGGGCGGAGCCTTCGCGTTCCGGCCCATCGTCCTCACCGGCGGCGACAACTTCGGCGCGGCGCTCCTCGCCACCGGCGATCTCGACGGCGACGGGCAGGGCGACTTCGCCGTCGGCGCGCCGCACGCGAGCACCGGCGTGGGGCTCACCGGCGCGGTGACGCTGTTCCGCGGCGGGCGGTCGGGCGAGGTGCTGGCCACGCTCGCCGCGGGCGGCTCTTCGGCGAAGTTCGGCTTCGCGCTCGCGGCGGGCGACTTCGACGCTGACGGCCGCGTCGACGTGGCGGTGGGCGCGCCGTTCGACTCTCCCGCGCCGGAGCTCTACCAGGCGGGACAGGTCTTCGTGTTCTTCGGGCCTGACTTCACGCGCTCGCACCCGATGACGCCCACCGGCGCGGTGAAGGGCCTCGGCTGGGCGCTGACTGCGGGGGACCTCAGCGGCGACGGCACGAGCGACCTGGTGCTCGGCGCGACGGGCCGCGTGGTGGCGTTCTTCGGGCGGGCGGGCTTCTCGCCGGCGGTGACGGCCCCCGACCTCACGGTGAGCAGCGCCGCGGCGCAGTTCGGTCGGAGCCTGCTGGTGCTGGGCGACTGGTCGGGCGACGGCATCGGCGAGCTCGTCATCGGCGCGCCGACGGCGGCCGCGGGCACGACGCGCGACGTGGGCGCCTTCTTCGTGGTGAAGGGCGCCGCGGCGTCGCGCGCGGTCGACCTCGGCGCGCTGCCCGCGCCGGCGGATCTCCTCGGCGTGGTGAAGGGCTCGGCGGCGTTCGATCGCCTCGGCGCGCAGCTCGCGCGCGCGGGAGATCTCGACGGCGACGGCAGGCCCGAGCTCTTGGTGAGCGCGCCGATGGCCGACGTCACCACGAACGACCTCGCGGGCCGCCTGTTCCTCTTCAAGAGCGCGAGCGCGCTCGAGCTGACCGCGGCGACCGGCTTCTCCGGCGCGCAGCGCAGCGGCTGGTTCGGCGCCGCGCTGGCCACCACGCCCGACGGCAAGGTCTTCGTGGGCGCGCCGCGCAGCGAGGCCGAGACCGGCGCGGTGACGTTGATCGACCTCGCCACCGGCGAGCAGGTGAAGTCCGGCAGCAGCGGCGGCGCCACCGGCTCCGCGGGCTGCCACTGCGACGAGACCGGCGAGTGCCACTGCTGACCGCTTCCGAGGACCCCATGCGTCGACTCACCCTGCTGCTGTCCGTCTGCTTCGCCGCCGTCGCGCTCGCCGACGAGCCCTTCAACGCGCTCGCGCGACGGCACCAGCCCATTCCCGCCGGGCACGTCGTCGGCAAGGACAACGGCGCCGGCGCGGGCCTCCACAACGCGGGCGAAGACTGCGGCATCTGCCACACGCCCGGCGGCAAGGCGGAGCGCTTCGTCTTCACCATCGCCGGCACGGTGTACGCGGACCGCATGGGCACGCGGCCGCTCGCCGGCGCGGAGATCGTCCTCGAGGACGCGAAGGGCGGCGTGCTCAGCATGACCAGCAACGGGGTGGGCAACTTCTGGTCGACGAGCCCGCTCGCGTCGAACGGCCTGGCGGTCGCCAGCCACGGCGGCGCCACGCACGAGCTGTTCGGCTTCGACGGCGGCGTCCTCGTGGAGGCAGACCCGGGCGACTCGCGCACCTGGCAGTACAAGGCGTGGCTCCGTCACGGGGAACAGGTGCGGCACATGGTGACCATCGCGCCGGTGGGAGGCTCGACCGGCACGGTGCCGCGCATGTCGTGCAACATGCACCACGCCCCGCTCGGCGGGAGCGGCGCGCTGTGGGTCGGCCGCGAGACGGCGCCGGCCGCGGCGGTCGAAGCGAACGTCTCGTTCCGTCGCGACGTGCAGCCGCTCTTCGTGAGCCGCTGCGCGCCGTGCCACCTGCCCGGCAAGCGCTTCACCCGCCTGGTCACCGCGTCTGACGTGGCCGACGCTGGCGCGACCTCGTTCGATTACAGCGCGGGGCTCGACCTCACCTCGTGGGGCGGCTCGGCCGTCGCGGTGACCGAGGGCGGCGTCACCACCACGTGGAGCAAGCAGGGCATCCGCGGGGTGTGCGACCCGCTCTCGCCCGCGCAGAGCCGCGCGCTGCAGAAGACGCTGCTGCAGCCGGCGGGCAACGTCGTCCACGCCGGCGGCGGCTTCTGGACGCCCGCCGACCCCGAGTACCGCACCATCCTCTCGTGGATCGAAGCGGGCGCGCTCGACAACTGAGCGTCACTTCTTCGGCGCGGTGGGCACGGGCTTCTTCGCGCCCGCCTTCGTCGCCGGGCCGAACACCAGCTCGTCGTCGAGCAGGCGCACCATGTCGTCGAGCTTCGCGCGGTAGGTGGCGTACTCGTTGGCCGAGATGCGCTCGCACAGCGTGCGCCAGGTCTGCGTGCTCTTCACCACGCGCCCCTCGAGCTTCACCTCGCGGCTGAGCGAGAGGCAGGGCAGCGTCACCGCGCCGCTCGCCGGCAGCTTCTTCGGCTCGAAGCCTTCGGGCACCGTGAGCTCGAGCGACATCACCTGCTGCTGCGGCGTGCCGAGGAGCAGCGGGTGGTTGCGCGTGGCGAGCGAGAAGGTGCTGCGCGGGTTGGCGTCGCTCGGCAGCTTGAGGCGCAGCGTGTCGCCCTCGGCGCGCGCGAAGGTGCCGGCGGCGACGTCGACGCGGATGGCGGCCGGCACGCGGAGCGACTCCACCTCGAGCGCGCGCAGGTCGGACGTGGTGGCGTTCGGGAGGTACGCGCTCGCGATGCGCTGGCCGACCTGGCCGAAGACCACCTCGTTCTTCGCCATGCGGCGGATCAGCGAGCCGGTGCGGCCCACGGCCTCGAGCGTCAGCGTGCCCTTCGCGCCGCCCTTCGCGTCGAGCTCCAGCGCGAGGCTGGTCTTCTCGGCGTTCTGCTCCGGCCCCTGGAAGGGGATCTCCCGCCACGTGTGCACGTTGGTCTTCGGGTCGAACACCAGCGACAGCGTGCCCACGTCGTCGCTGCGCACCGCGGCCACGTCGAGCAGCTCCGCGGTCGGGTCGTAGAACCGCGCCTTCACGCCCGGCTGCTCCGGCACGTAGACGATGGCGTGGTTGAACTGCTGCATCGGCACGTCCTTCTTCACCGGGCCGGTGTCGCGCGTCTTCACCAGCGCGAAGTGCGCGTCGAGGCCCAGCTTGCGCGCCAGCTCGATGAACAGCACCGCCTTGTCCTTGCAGTCGCCGTAGCGCCGCTCGAGCGTCATCGACGCGGGGTGCGGCTTCACGCCGGCGATGAAGCTCTCGTAGTCCTGCTGGTAGCGGATCTCCTCCATCACGAAGGTGTGGATGCGGTCGAGCCGCTCCTGCGCGTCGGGCTCGCCCTTGCCGAGCAGCTTCGCCACCTGGTCGAGCTCGGGGCTGTCGCGGAACACGCCCTCGAGCAGCGCCTGCTCCCACGAGAGCCACGTCTTCCAGTCGGGCACCGTCGAGAGCGAGAGGTTGATGGCCAGCTCGCCCACCGTGGGCATCGACGGCTCGCTGGTGAGCGGCGGGGTGTTGCGCGTGGTCCACGTGAAGCGCAGCAGGTCGCCGCGCTTCTCCTGCGTGTGCTGCACCTCGCCCACCTGGTACTCGTGGAGCTTCGCGGTGAGCGGCGCCCACAGCACCAGCGTCGACTCCTCGCGCTGGTCGCCCACGCCCTGGAAGCTCCAGGTCTCGTTGTAGTACCGCGCGAGGTAGCCCTTGGGCGGCGTGTCGAGCCGGTACTGCAGCACCAGCGTCGAGCCGGGCTGCATGCCGCGGAAGAAGATCTGCCGGTTGCGCTCGCTCGAGGCCTCGCTCCGGTTGCCCTTCTCGTCGACGGCGAAGGCGTGCAGCACGCGCAGCCGGCCGCCGCCCACCGACTGGCGGATGATGCGGTCGCGGCCCTGCGAGTTCCACGCGTGCACCACCAGCGTCACCACGTTCGAGGTCGAGCCGTCGGTGTTGAGCAGCGTCACCTCGTGGTCGAGGAGGTACGCCACGTCGGCGCCCGGCAGCTGCTTGAGCTTGCCGCGCGCGCGCCACAGCGCCTCGAGCTTCGCCTCGTCGGGCACGTCGGCCATCCACGGGCCGCGCTTCTCGGGCGCGAGGAAGTCGACGCGGTTGGCGAGGGCCTCGTTCTCGGGGTTCAGCTCCACCGCGCGCTTCCACAGCGCGATGGCGGCCTGGGTGTCGCCGCGCTCGTAGGCCAGCTCGCCGAGCTTCTGCTTCGGCACCGAGGCGTCGGGTGACAGCGCCTCGGCCTCGCGCAGCGCCTGCTCGCTGCCCGCGAAGTCGCCCAGCCGGCGGTACGTCTCGGCGACCGCCAGCCACGCGGAGTAGTCGGTGGGCCACGAGGCGAGCCGCGCGCGCTGGTGCCGGAGCGCCCCGCGGTAGTCAGCCGACTCGAAGGCGAGCTCCGCTTCACGGCGCAGCGCCTCGGCGTGGTACGGCAGGTCGCGCAGCACGCGGTCGAGCACCTCGAGGGCGGCCTCGCGCTTGCCGTACTTCACCAGCGCGCGCGAGAGCTCGAGGTCTTCGTCGGGCGTCGCGCCGAAGCGCTCGGTGCGCTCCTTGAGCACGCGCAGCTCGTCTTCGGTCCAGCTCTCGGTGCGCCACAGGTCGGCGAGGAGGTCGTACGTCTCGTGGAGCTCCGGGTGGTCCTTCTTGAGCTGCAGCAGCCGCTCGCGCGCCTTCTGCTTGAGGCCCTGCTGCTGATGGAAGCGCGCCTGGCGCAGCCGGAAGAAGGGCAGCGCCTCACCCACCTCGGCGTCGAGCGCGGCGACGAGGTCGGCCGTGCGGCCGCGCTCCTGGTTGTACCAGAGGGCGTCGACCTGCCACGCGCGCATCACCAGCGACTTCGGCAGCCGCGACACGGCGGCGTCGGCGAACTTCACGGTGGTCGCGCCGCCCGCGCCGAGGTGCGACCACGCGAGCAGGTGCGCCATCGCGCGCGCTGGCGTCGCGAGCTGGCTGGCGCGCCACCCGAGGATGGACTCGAGCGTGGGCTTGAAGAGCTCGCCCTTGAAGCCGGTGACGCGCGCCGAGAGGAACCACGTGCCCTCGCGGTGGGCAGACTTGATCAGCACCGTGTGCGTGCCCTTCGTGAGCTGCAGCGGAATGACCAGGTGGTCGAACACCTGCCGCTCGAGCTGCGCCGTCGAGAACACCAGGCGGCCGTCGACCCACACCTTGAGCGGGTCGGAGGTGCTGAGGCGCAGCGCGTGCGGCCCGTCAGCGTCGGTGGTGAACGAGCCCTGCGCGTACGCGGCCGACCAGCGCGTGGGCGTCATGAGCTGCAGCAGGTCGTAGCGGCCGCGCGGATCCTTCGGGGGCTTGAGGCGCCAGGTGAGCGAGCCGGAGCGGCCCTCGTAGCTCTCAGTGAGGCCGGGGCGCGTCTCGGGCGCGAACTCGAGGTCGAAGCCCTTGCCCTGGTCGTTGTCCCACGTGCCGACGAGCGCGAAGTCGAGCTGCCCGGGAATGGCGGCGATGGCGGCGTCACGCCCCGCGAGGTCGCCCGCCGAGTTGCGCATCACCGCGAGGTGCCACGCGGCGAGCGCCCGCACCTCGTCGTCGGGGTGCTGTGCAGAGAGCGCCTCGAGCAGGCCGCGCACCACCTCGCGCTGCTTCCACGTGAAGTCGAGCGCGGCCAGCGTGTGGAGGTGCAGCAGCGCCGCGTCATCGCTCGGGTCGAGCAGCGCGGCGACGAGGTGGTCGAACAGCGCGGCCTCGTTCCCTTCGAACTGCGCGAGGCGCGAGGCGAGCTCGTGGAACACCGGCGTGTCGGGCCCGGCGGCCTTCGCGTCGGCCAGCGCGGCGCGGAGCTGGGCCGGCGTCTCGGCCCGGTAGAAAGCCTCGGCCGCCGCGGTCAGCTTCTCGGCGTCGGCGGCGGGGTGACGGGTGAGGGTGGGAGCGAAGGTGGCGCAGCCGGTGACGACCACGGCCGCGAAGAGCGCGGAGAGAAGACGCATATGAGGTCGCGGAAGGTAACCGATGGGCCGCGCGTTTGCGTGCCAACCCGAGCGCTGCGCGCCGCCCATGACGGGGAGCGCGGAGATCCATCAGCCACGACGCGAAACGTTTGCGCGACGACGTGCCAGCCCGACACCGACGGTTAGCGTCGCATCATGAGTACCCCACGCTCAGTTCCCCCGGGGTTGCGTGGGCTGTCTCAGGCTGAGGCAGCAGCGCGACTCCGTCGATTCGGACCCAACCGGTTGGTGGCGAAGGAGCGGCTCGCGTGGCTCAAGCGCGTCCTCGAGCTCGTCGCCGACCCGATGGCGTTGATGCTCGGCGGCGCGGCGGTGCTGTACCTGCTGCTGGGCGAGACGAGCGACGCGGTGGTGATGGCCATTGCGCTGGTGCCGGTGCTCGGCGTCGACATCTTCCTCGAGGCGCGCTCGCACGCCGCGCTGGCGAAGCTCGCCGCGGCCGTCGCGCCGCTCGCGCAGGTCATCCGTGACGGCGCGCCGCTGACCGTGCCCACCGCCGACCTCGTGCCGGGCGATCTCCTCGCGCTCGAGGAGGGTGACGTGGTGCACGCCGACGGCGTGGTGCGCTGGGCCGCGAACCTCGCGCTCGACGAGTCTCCGCTCACCGGCGAGTCGGAGCCGCAGCCGAAGCGTCCGCTCTCCGCCGACGCCGACGCGGTGCCCGAGCAGCAGGTCTTCGCGGGCTCGCTGGTGCTGGCCGGGCACGGCTTCGCCGAAGTGGTGAAGACCGGGCGCGAGACGAAGTTCGGCCACATCGCGGCGCTCGTCGCGGGGGCCGACGCGAGCCAGACGCCGCTGCAGCGCCGCACCTCGAAGCTGGTGAAGCTGCTGAGCGTGGTGGCCGTCCTCGTGGCGGTGGGCGTGTTCGGCTTCGCCCTCGCGCGCGGCGAGACGTGGTCGCAGGGGCTGCTCACGGCGATCAGCCTCGCGATGGCCGCGGTGCCCGAGGAGTACCCCCTGGTGTTGACGCTCTTCCTCAGCGTCGGTGCGTGGCGGCTCGGGCGGCGCGGCATGCTCGTGCGCCGGCTCGCGAGCGTCGAGACGCTGGGCTCGACCACCGTCATCTGCACCGACAAGACCGGCACGCTCACCGCCGGGCACTTCGAGCTCGAGGTCGTCGAGCCGATGGGCGACTCAGCGAGCGAGCGGCAGCTGCTCGAGCTCGCGGTGCTGGCGTCGGAGCTCGAGCCCATCGACCCCATGGAGCGCGCCATCGACGAGCGCGCCCTCGAGCGCGGGGTCGACCCGCTCGCGGTGCGCTCCGCGTGGAGGCTGGTGCGCGACCACGACTTCGACCCCATCGGCAAGCACATGTCGCACTGCTGGCACCGCACCGACGGGGCGGTGATGCGCGTGGCGGCGAAGGGCGCGCTGGAAGGCATCCTCGAGCATTGCGACGTCACGCCCGAGGAGCGCGTCGACGCCGAGGCCGCCAACGCGCGGCTCGCGGCCAACGGCATGCGGGTGCTCGCGCTCGCGGTGAAGGACGTGCCCCGCGTCGAGCAGGGCCGCGGGGAAGACGAGCGCGCGCTGAGGCTGGTCGGGCTGCTCGGCTACCGAGATCCGCTCCGGCCCGAGGTGAAGGCTGCGGTCGCCGAGTGCCGCGCGGCGGGCATCAAGCTCAAGATGATCACCGGCGACCACGCGCTCACCGCGCGGGCCATCGCCGAGGCCGCGGGGCTCGAGCACTCCGACGCGGTGGTGACCGGCGACGAGCTGGCGAAGCTCTCGCCCGACGAGTTCGCCGCGCGCGTGAAGCAGAGCGCGCTCTTCGCGCGGATCAGCCCGGCGCAGAAGTACGAGATCGTCAAGACGCTCAAGGCGAGCGGCGAGGTGGTGGCGATGACCGGCGACGGCATCAACGACGCGCCCGCGCTGCGTCTGGCCGACATCGGCATCGCCATGGGCCGGCGTGGCACGGAGGTCGCGCGCGCCTCGGCGGACCTCGTGCTCCTCGACGACGACTTCGCGTCCATCGTGGCCACGGTGCGCGAGGGCCGGCACATCTTCACCAACATCCAGGCGGCGTTCCTCTACATCCTCGCGTTCCACCTCCCCATCATCGGGCTCGCGTTCGCCGCGCCGCTGCTCGGCGTGCCGCTGATGCTGCTGCCGATTCACCTCGTGTGGCTCGAGCTCATCATCCACCCCGTGTCGGCCGTGGTGTTCCAGGCCGAGCCTCCGCCGCCCGGCCTCATGCAGCAGCCGCCGCGCTCGCCGAAGGCGCCGCTGCTGCCGCGGCGCGCGATGCTCCGCTCGGTGCTCGCGGGCGCCACGCTCACCGCTGGCGTGCTCTGGCTGTACTGGGCGCACCAGGCCGACGGCGAGGTGGCCGCGCGCACGCTGGCGTGGGCCGCGCTGCTCCTCGGCTACCAGGTGCTGGTGCTCGTCGAGTGGGGCGCGCTCCGCGCGGAGTGGCTGCCGAAGAAGCCGGTGGTGTGGCTCATCTGGCTGGCCTGCGGCGCGAGCCTGCCGCTGGCGCTGATGACTCCCCCGCTCGCGGGCGCGCTGCACCTCGCGCCGCTCGACGGTCAGCACTGGTTGCTGGCGCTGGCGGTCGCGCTGGGGAGCACGCTCTGGCGCGTCGTGGCCGACCACGTGCGGCCGGCCGCGCCGCGAGCCTCGACGCCGAAGCCGCCGCCGCTCCGCCTCGCCCCGCATCACTGAGTTGCTGAGTTTTCGCCGGGCGCTGTGCGACCATCGGCCGATGGAGCCGCTCTGGCAGGAGAACTTCGATTTCTACGAGGCGAAGGCGAAGACTGGCCGCGCCATCGTCGCCCTCGACCTCGCCGCGCGCGAGCACGCGCCGGTCGCCTCGCACCCCGTGCGCCTGCAGTTCCGCGTGAAGATGCAGCACGCGCGCACCGACGGCCTCCGCAGCGCCGAGGAGTCGGAGGCGCTGTTCGCTCTCGAGGACCGGCTGGTGGAGGCGGTGCGCACGAAGCTCGAGGGGCTCTACGTCGCCCGCGCGGTCGCCTACGGCTACACCGAGTTCTTCTTCTACGTGCCGCTCGCGCACCGCGCGACCGATGCGTCGGTGCTGCCCGACGCGGGCGAGTACCAGCTCGAGTGGTTCGCCGAAGACGACGCCGAGTGGGCCCGCTACGGCGAACTCTTCCCCGACCGCTGGTCGCTGCAGACCATCTTCAACCGTCGCATCGTCGCGCAGATGCAGGAAGCGGGGGACCAGCTCGACGTGCCGCGCCAGGTCGACCACGTCGCCTTCTTTCCGTCGCGGCTCCAGGCGACGGCCGCCGCCGAGGCGCTGCGCGGGGCCGACTTCCAGGTCGATGAGCCCGAGGCCCCCGAGAAGAGCGACGAGCCGTGGATGCTCGAGTTCCACCGCGACGACCACTGTGCCGATGGTGAGCCCGACGAGTTCGTCGCCGAGGTGCTGGAGCTCATCGAGCCGCACGAGGGCGACTACGACGGCTGGGGCGCGCCGGTGGTGAGGCCGTCATGACGCGGCGCTTCGAGCTCAGCGACGGGCGCTCCGCGAAGTTCTGGCAGGTGGACGTGCGCGGTGAGGTGCTCCACGTCGAGTGGGGCGCGCTCGGCAGCGCCGCTCGCACCCAGACGAAGCGCTTCGCCGACGAGCGGAAGGCGGCGGCGGCGCTCGACACGCTCATCCGCGAGAAGGTCCGCAAGGGCTACGCCGAGGTCGACCTCTCGGCCGCGCCGACGCCTCGCCCGCTGGCTGACTACGCGCTCGAGACGCTCGTCCCCCGCGGCACGCACGGCGGGCTGGTGCTCGGCTTCGGGGTGCGCGGGAAGGAAGTGCTCGCCGTCGGAGGGCAGGGCTCCGACCTCGTGCTCGCCTCGAAGACCGGTCGTCGCTTCACCAGGAAGAAGTCGCCGGGCAACGGGCTGCGCGCGGCGCTGGTGCGCGACGGAGAGCTCTTCGTCGCCGGGGAGTACGGCTACGTGGCGCGCTCGACCGACGGCGGGCGCTCCTGGCAGCGCCTCGCGTTCCCCTCGAGCTGGAAGAAGGGCTCGCCGTGCCTCTTCGGCGTGGTGGAGGACGAGGCGGGCGCGGTGTGGACGGCCGGTGACGGCGGCTTCGTGGCGAAGGTGTCGGGCGCGCGGCTCGTGCCCCAGCTCTCGCTCGGTGAGGACCTCGGTCGCATGCGCGCCACCCCGCGCGGCCTGCTCATCCCCTCCGACGGGGGCCATGTCTTCGAGGTGCGCGATGGCGAGGCGCGCAGGCTGGCGTTCGACGCGAAGGTGATGCTCATGGCGGTCGCGGTGACGAAGCTGGGCACGGTCGTCGCCGTCGGCCAGGCCGGGGCGCTCTGGCGGTTGCCGGTCGGTGCGAAGAAGGCGCAGAAGGTGAAGGCGCCGCCGACGCTGCTGACGGGCATCGACGTGCTCGCCGATGGCCAGGTCGTCGTCACCGCGCTCGACGGGAGCCTGCTCGCGTCCATCGACGATGGTGCGCACTTCGAGCGGATCGACGGGCCTGGCGTGCCGCTGTGGTGCTGTCGCGCGCACGGAGAGGGCGCGCTCCTCGGCGGCCAGGGCGGCCTCGTGCTTCGCTGGGCGCCCCGTTGAGCTGCGCGGCGCGGAGGTCCATCGCCGAGGCGGGCGCCAGCCGGCTCAGCGTCGCGGTGACGAGCGCGTTGAGGGTGATGGCGACTGACGCTGAGCGCGTCGCCGTCGGGCCACGGCGGCAGCTCGACGCTCGCGTGACGCGGCAGGCGCGCTGATCCGGGTCCCGGCGCGGCGCACGGTGGGGCGTGACCCATGGCGCCGAGCGCCAACTCGGGAGATCGACATGAGGTCTCGGCCTTGCACTGACCGGGAGCAATGCGGCTCTCCGTCACTTCGACCTACGTCCTCACCGCGGCGGCCGCCTTCGTGTGCGCCGGCGGCGTCGGCGGCGTCACGCTGCGCATCTTCGCCTCGCAGGACGAGGCGGGCGAGCGCATCTCGGCGGCCGTCGATCGGCGCGCGCACGCCCGCGAGCAGGCGCTGCTGGGAGCCGTGGCGCAGGCTCAGCTCGCGGCCGGCCACGAGGTGACGCGCCCTCTCGAGGGGGCTCCGGCGGCGCTCACCGCCACCTGGCTCGCGTCGCACGAGAAGGAGCTGGCGCGCGAGGTCGAGCTGCGGACCCGGGAGGTGGGCGCGCTGCGCGCGGAGGCCGAGCGCGCGCGGCAGGCCGACCTGCTGGTGCTGCTCGGCGCGTGCGTGCTGGCGATGTGCGTCATCGTGTCCATCGCGTGGGGCTCGGCGAGGTGGGTTCGCGGGCAGGTGCGCTCGCTGGGCACCTCGCTGCACCGGCTGACCGAAGGCGTCGAGCGTGGCGACTTCAGCGGGCGGCTGGCGGGCGCGTACGCGTCGGAGTTCCAGCCGCTGCGCGACGCGCTCGAGAAGACGCTCGGGGTGTTGCGCTCGCGGATGACGCGGGTCGGCAGCTCGGCCGAGGCGGTGTCGCGCGCGGCGGGGGAGATCAGCGCCATGTCGAACGCCGTGGCGAGCGGGGCGACGCGGCAGGGCGACGCCTTCTCGCTGGTCGGCAGTCAGCTCGAGACCGTCGACGGGCGTGCCCAGGCGGTGCGCGCCCAGTCGAGCTCGGCGATCTCCGTCGCGGCGTCGATGCGCGGTGAGGCGGAGTCGGGCGCCGAAGCGCTCGAGCGCCTCAAGGCCGTGATGAAGGACATCACGCAGGCGAGCGCGAGCTCCCGGTTGATCATCGACGACATCAACGAGCTGGCCTTCCAGACCAACCTCCTGGCGCTCAACGCCGCGGTCGAGGCCGCACGGGCGGGCGACGCGGGGCGGGGCTTCGCGGTCGTCGCTGCCGAAGTGCGCGCGCTGTCGCAGCGCTCGAAAGAAGCCGCCGCGAGAACCCAGGCGCTGCTCGAGGAGTCAGCGCGCAGCGCCGAGCGTGGCGCGTCGGTCGTCGACGGGGTCTCGCGCGGCGTGCAGGGCATCACCCGCAGCGCGCAGGCGGTCGAAGCGGCGATGCGCGAGGTGGTGTCGGCCGTCTCGGGCCAGTTCGACGCGGTGAAGGACGTGTCGACGCGACTCCGCGAGGCCTCGGCCGTGACCGAGTCGAACGCGGCGAGCGCGCAGCAGTCGGCGGCGGCGAGCGCCCAGCTGGTCAAGGAGGCCCGCGCGCTGCTGGCGATGCTCGACGTGCGGACCCTGGCCCGCGCGGCCTGACGCGACGAGCTCGCGAACCCCGGGGCTACTCCCAGCGCGCGCGCATCACGCGGTGGAACAGCCGCTGCCCGACGCGGTCGCGGAACCGGTCGAGGCGCATGGTGACGGTGCTCTTGCCCACGCTCAGCCGCTCGCCGATCTCCCGGGTCGAGAGCCGGCCGTCGACGTAGAACAGCTGCACGGTCGTCTTCTCTGCGCCGTCGGGGAGCTCCTCGATGAGCTGCCGCACGAGCTGCGTGTCGAGCTCGTCCTGCACCCACTCGGGGATGAACTCGACCGCGTCGTCCGCGGCCTCGATGAAGCGGTGGAGCGACGCGCTGCCCCGCTCCCGCCGCGCGAGCACGGTGAGGGCGCGGTTGCGGGCGATGGCCAGCAGCCAGCCCTCGAAGGTGTCGACGCGCCGCAGGCGCTTCACCGCGGCGAAGGCGCGCATGAAGGTCTCCTGCACCAGGTCGTCGACGTCGTCGCGGTCGAACTGGCCGAAGCCGCTCACCAGCCGTCGCACCATCGGGCGGTAGCGGCGGAACACCTCGCGGCTGGCGGCGGCGTCTCCTTCGCCGACCCGCTCGAGGAGCTTCACCAGCCCGTCTCCACTCGTCGCGCAGGCGTCGTTCACGCGAGGCCCTCCGGGGTGATGACCACCGAGCCCTCGCCCGCGCCCATCATCACCGCGAGGTACTCGCCGTTCTCGAGCAGCGCCGAGATGGTGCCGCCGTCCGCGTCCTGGTCGACGCGGGCCACGCGCCCGAGCGGCAGGGAGCGCACGGGCAGCTCCGGCGCGCGCGCGGCGACGCGCTCGACGAGGTCGGCCCGCACCGCCCCTTCGAGCGACAGGCCGTCGGTGACGACCAGCAGCAGGTCGAGCCGCTCCGACTTCATCCGCGCGGCGACCTCCGCGAGCGGCGCTTCGGCGTCGACGGTCGTCACCGCGAGGGTGGGCGTGGAGTGGATGGGGAGGAGTCCGCGAAGAGAGGTGACGCGCATCACCTCAGGAGTGGCGCGACCCCCTCGCCACAAGGCAGGCGCCGCGCAGAATCAGCGCAGCACGCACCGGCCGCCGAGGCAGGCCTGGCCGGGGCCGCCGCAGTCCGACTCCGTCACACACGCGACGCAGGTGCCGGTCCACTGCTGGCAGCGCGGGGCAGGCGCGGCGCAGTCTCCGTCGGACCGGCAGGCGACGCAGCGGCCCGTCTCGTGGTCGCAGTGGAGCCCCGCCCCACAGTCTTCGTCGTCGGCGCACATCGCGCAGACGTTGTCGACGCACCCCGCGGTGAAGCCCCCGCAGGCGCTGGAGTCCGTGCAGCTCGGCACGCAGGTCGAGTGGTTGCAGGTCGAGCCGCTCGGGCAGCCGAGGCTCCCCGCGCAGGGCACGCAGCGGCCGAGCGACGGGTCGCAGATGGGGGTGCTCCCGGAGCAGTCGGTGTGGGAGAGGCACTCCACGCAGCGGTCCCGCGCGTCGCAGCGCACGGGCGGGCGTCCGGCGTCGACCCCGGCGTCGTCCGCGCCGAAGCGCAGCGGCACGCTCCCGCACGAGAGGAGGAGCAGGGCGAGCGCCACGCCGCGCGTCACGGGCGCTCCAGGAGCAGCGTCTCGGCGTCGGCGCGGCCAAACCCGCGCGGGAAGCGCTGGAGGTACTCGGTCGCCGCCGCGCGGGCCGCCGCCCGGTCGAGCGGGGTGAGCCACTTGAGCTTGTGCGCGAGCGCCGCCTCGGACAGCGGCGAGCTCCGGTTGGCCAGCACCTGGTCGAGCACCGCCACCGCCTTCTTCACCTCTCCGGCGCGGTGGAGCTCGAGGGCCTGGCGGTACAGCGCGTTCTCCCGCTCGAGCGCGCTCGGCTGCGCGGGCGTCATGCTGGGCGGGGGCGCCGGCACGCGGGGGCGCTCCTTCTCGATGTGCGGCGCGACGGCCTGCTCGCACTTCGGCCACACCTCACCGGCCGGCAGCGGCCGGCCCGAGACCTCGACCTCGCCCGCCAGCGCCTCGACGCGCGTGTGGCCATCGCAGCCGCCGCCCGGCGTCACGCGCGCGCGACCGCCCCGCACGCTCACCGTCGAGTCGAGCGTCTCGAGGCGGAAGGTCTGGCCCGCCGCGACCTCCGCCGCGACCTCGCCCCGCGTCACGCGCACGCTCGCCTCGCCCGTGCGCGTGACGTGCGCGCCGCGCGCCAGCACGAGCTGCACGCCCTCCGCCGCGCGGAACTCCAGCGGCGCGTCGGTGGGGTTGTCGAGCTCGTCGGGCTGCGGCGCGGGCGTCGGCGTCGGCGTCGCCGGAGGGGGCGGCGCGACGGCCACCGGCGACTCGGCCGGCGCGCGCGTGGCGAAGAAGAGGCCCGCGCCGACGCCGAGCAGCGCCACGGCGGCGAGCGCGAGCAGCAGCCCGACCCGGCGGCGTGGCGCCGGCGGCGCGCTCATCGCGGCGGCGAGCGCGGCGAGGTGGCGGTCTCTCGCCGCGGGCGTGTCATCGACGGGCGCGACGTGGCTCGACACCCTCGCGAGGGCCTCTGCGACGTGACGGTCGTTGGTCTTCGTCATGGCGTCTCTCCCCGGAGGACCGCGAGCAGCTCGGGGCGCTGCGCGAGCGCCTCATGAACGTCGGCGCGCCCGCGCACCAGGCGCGACTGCGCGTTGGCTGGCGTGATGCCGAGGATGTCGGCGATCTCACTCAGCTCGAAGCCGTGCACGTCGTGCAGCACGAAGACGTGCACCCGCGCCTGGTTGGGCAGCGCCGCGAGCAGCTCGAGCACCTTGCGCAGCGCCTGGCGCCGGGTGGTCGTCTCGTGCGGGCCGTCGAGGCCGGGCTGCTCCAGCACCTCGAGCAGGCCGTCGGCGCTCACGCAGAAGCGGTCCTCGAGCTTCGTGCGCCGCACGCGCTGGTAGACGGTGCGCGTCGCGACGCCCGCGGCGAAGGCCTCGAGGTTGCGGATGGCGGGGCGCTTGCGCAGCGCCGTCACCAGCTCGGCGAACGTCTGCTGCACGAGGTCTTCGTGCTCGAGCGACGGCGGCGCGACCCGGCGGATGGCGCGGCTGATGGGCCCCCGCAGGCGGTCGTAGAGCGCCGCCGCGCGTGAGGCGTCGCCCCGCGCCACCGCGTCGATGAGCGCGGCGTCGCCATCGCTCTCGCGGACGAGGCGGAGGGGGCGGGGCGGGGTGACGAGCGCGAGCATCGACAATCAGTGGCCCAGCCTGCCTCGGACAAGGCACTCACCACGAGCGGGTGTAGCCCACCTCGACCTGCACCCACGCAGGTCCTGCTACCCCGAGCGCCGCGGAACCGTCGAAGAGCGCGACGGAGTCGGGCGCGAGGTGGGCGCGCAGCGCACCGCGGACGCCGTTCTTGTCGTCGAGCCGGAAGCCGGCTTCCACGCCCACGCGGAGGAAGGGCTGCACCGCGGTGAGGGACATGCCGTTGCGGACGAAGCTCGAGGCGAGCACGCCGCCGCCGAGGAGCATCGCCGGGCGCCACGCGCCGGCCTCGACGACCAGGCCCGCTTCACCCCACAGCGAGGGCTGCACGAGCGTCGTGCCCGGCGTCGACGCGACGAGCAGCTGCGCGCCGACGCCCGCCAGGAGCCACGGGAGCAGCGCGCGCCGGCCGTCGACGGACAGCGAGAGGCCCGGGCTCGCGCCGGGCAGGCCCAGCCCCGCGCCCAGCGAGGCGTCGAGGAGCCAGACGGGGGCGCTCGCTGCGGGCGCAGCAGGCGTCGGGGGCTGCAGCGGGTTGAGGTCGGCGTCGCGCTCGCGAATCATCGAGGCGAGGGTGAAGGCCGCCGCGCGGGCGCGCTCTCGGGGCGCGTCGGTGGGGGCGAAGCGCAGCACGCGTCGGAGGTCCCCCGCGATGCGCGAGGTGTGCAGCACCAGCTCGAGCTCGTGCGGCCCGGTGGGCGTCACCCACGCCACGTTGCGGCCGGGCGGCGCCTGCTCGCCGACGGCGACCTCGAGGGTGGTGCCCGCGCACGCGTCGACCACCACCGCGCGGAACTCCGCGGGGAAGGGGGCCAGCAGGTCGCTGGCGAGCAGCACGAGGAGCGTCGAGGTCACCGGGCCCCGGTTCTCGCACACAAACGCGACCACCGCGGTCGTCGCGCGCTCCTTCGCGCCTCGAGCGGGCGACCGGTCATCCAGAATAGAAGGGCGGGCATGGCGCCACGTCACGACCCGGTGAGCACCCTGTGGGCGGAGTACGACCCCCGCCGTCCGCGAGAGACGGTCGAGGCGCTGCGGCAGGAGTGGCTGCGCGCCGCGCCGAGGCCGGTGAAGAACATCAAGGCCTCGCAGCAGCAGCTCCAGCAGACCGTGGGCATCCCGGTGCCGGTGCTCAAGGCGCTCGGCCAGTCGCTCGCGAAGCAGGTGAAGTCGGTCGAGCACGCGCTCCCGCTCGCGAAGGCCCTGTGGGTCGAGGGCGGACGCGAGGGCCGCGTGGTCGCCGTGCAGCCGCTCGGGCGGCTCGGCGTGCTGGCGCCCGCGAAGCTGGTCAGTGAGCTCCGCGCGCTGTGCGCGACCTGCCTCACGTGGGAAGACGCGGACCTCTTCGCGATGTACGCGCTCGAGCCGCTCGTCTTGAAGCAGCCCGAGGCGCACCTCGCGACGCTGCGCGCGTGGACCGACGACGAGAGCCCGTGGGTGCGCCGCGCGGCCGTCACCGTCGCGGGCCGGCTGGCGATGAAGAAGCGCGGGGCGCTCGTGCCCGAGTGTCTGCGCCTCGTCGAGCGCCTGCTGGGCGACGACGCGCTCGACGTCAAGCGCGCGACGAGCTTCGCCCTGCGGCTCGCGGCGCGCGGAGACCTCGACGCGGTCGCGAAGTTCCTCGACACCCACGTTCCTCCTCGAGACGCCGCGGCGACGTGGGTGCTGTGCGACGCCATTCGCAGCATGTCGAAGGCGTTCCTGCCGAAGCTCCGGTTCCTCGCGCCGCGGTACCGGCGCTGGGCGGCGGCTGACGTGAGCGCCACCGAGCGGCGCTCCATCGAGGCGGCGGCGAAGCTCCTCGAGCGCTGACCGTCACGCCGGCGGCGGGGCCTCGAGCCACGCCACCGCCGCGGCGCGCGCCTTCCCTCGCAGCGAGCTCTTCACCCGCGCGCGCTCGAAGTCCCACGTGACGCCGAGCTGGGCGGCGACCGCGGCGAGCCACGCCGGGAGCTCGTGCAGCGCGGTGAAGGGCTCGAGTGACAGCGCGCGCTCGAGCCGAACCTCGCCGTCTTCGATGCGCCACGAGTCGAAGTGGGGGCTCGCGGTGCGGTGCCGCGCGATGGACACCGCGACGTGCGGGAGCTGGCGCGACTGGAGGACGAGCCACGCCGAGGCGCGCGGCGAGACGGCCACCCGCTCGCGCGACTCGAGCGTCACCTCGAGGTGCGCGCGGTGCTCGGGCGCGCCGACGTGCCGCAGCAGCCACCCGAGCGGGCCGCGCCCCTCGCGCGCGTCCATCGCCTCCTGGAGCGTCGTCACCACCGGCGCCATCAGCGGGCCGCGCGCGTGCGGCACCAGCCACTCCACGAGCCGGTCGAGCGAGCGGTCCTTCGCCTTCACCGCGCGCAGCACCACCGGCATCAGCACGTCGGCCGAGCTCTCGCTCCCGTCGAAGGCGAGCAGCGCCAGCATGCGCCCTTCCTCGACGCCGGCGGCGATGACCGCCTGCGAGGCCTCGAGCGCCCGCCCGTTGGCCACCAGCTTCGTGAGCGTCGCCAGGCGCTTCTTCGCCGGCTGCCGCGAGTCGAGCAGCCGCAGCGCGCGCAGCCACGTCGCCGCCTCGCGCACCTGCGGGCCCGGCGGCCCGTCCGTCAGCCACGCGCCGAGGAACACGTGGTCGGCGGGAGACCGCTGCGCGACCACCTCGAGCAGCGTGGGCACGTACTCGTCAGGCAGCCGCCCGCAGTCGGGCACCAGCGAGAAGCCGACCTCGAAGACCTTCTCGATGGCGCGGCGCACGAGCGCCGGGTCGACCCCTTCGCGGATCGACGAGAGCGCGCGGATGCCGTGCCAGCCCGCGAGCGTGCCGCCCTTCGTCGCCAGCCGGAGCTCCGCCACCACCTGGTCCTTCCGCAGCCGCATCTCCGCCTCCTCACCGCCGCGCGTGCACCAGCGCCGGGGTGTAGCGCAGCGCGCTGCCCGGGACCTGCCGCAGCCCCCGCACCGCCCGCGACGCCTCGTCGATGAGCCGCAGCGCGCCGTCGCCGAGCGACTCGTCGAGCCCCTCGAAGATCTCCGCGAACTCCTCGATGAAGGCCTGGAAGAAGCGCGGCTCGCCCTCGTGACCGTGCAGCGCGCGCCGCTCGACGCGCACCTCGGCGAAGCCGGCGTCGCCGAAGAGCTGCTCCACCCGCCGGCCGATGAAGGGGTCGCCGCCGGCCGCGCGCTGGGCCTCGTTGAGCCGGCGCATGAGCTCCGTCACCGCGGCGCTCGGCGGCTCGAGCGCGAGCGTCGCGTTGTCGACCTCGATGAAGTGGCCCCACGCACCGGGCGCGAGCACGCGGCGCACCTCGCGGAGCACGCCGAGCGGGTCGGGCACGTGCTCCAGCAGCCAGCTGCAGTGCACGCCGTCGAAGGTGGCGTCGGCGAAGGGCAGGCGCGTGGCGTCGGCGCGCACCACCGGGAGCGCGGGGTGGTTGCGCCGCGACGCGCCGAGCTGCGCCGCCGAGAGGTCGAGGCCCACCACGTCGACGCCGGGAAAGCGCCGCTGCAGCAGCCCGCCCGTCGCGCCCACGCCGCACGCGAGGTCGAGCACCCGCATCCCGGGCGCGAAGCCCAGCGACGCGAAGGTCTGCTCGGCGGTGAAGACGGCCTGCTTCTCGAGCCGCGCGACCTCGCGCGCGTCGGTGCCTCCGTGGACGTACTCGGCCATGACCATCGCTTCTACCAACCCCGGGAGTATGACGCGCACCCATGGCCCGATTGGATCCGCACTCCTTCACCGACCCCGCGCAGCCCGCCACCCGCCACCTCGAGTGGGACGCGCGCGTCGACTTCGAGACGCGCCGCCTCACCTGCGCCGCGACGCTGCACTTCCACGCGCCGCCGGCCACCGCCACCGTGCTCGACCTCGACACCCGCGCGCTCGAGGTGAGCCGCGTCACCGACGCCAGCGGCGCGGCGCTCCCGTGGAAGCTCGGCGCGCCCGACGCCATCCTCGGCGCGCCGCTCGCCATCTCGCTGCCCGCGGGCGCGTCGTCGGTGCGCATCGAGTACCGCACCGCGCCCGACGCGTCGGCGCTGCAGTGGCTCGAGCCGGCGATGACGCACGGGGGCAAGCAGCCGTACCTCTTCAGCCAGTGCCAGGCCATCCACGCGCGCTCGGTGGTGCCCTGCCAGGACACGCCGTCGCGCCGCATCTCGTACCGCGCGTCGCTCGAGGTGCCCGAGGGCCTCGTGGCGGTGATGGCCGCGGCGCCCGGCCGCCAGGAGTCGCGCGGCGGCCGCACCGTCTTCCACTTCGAGATGCCGCAGGTCATTCCCCCGTACCTGCTCGCCTTCGCGGTGGGCGACCTCGCCTCGAAGGACCTCTCGCCGCGCTCGCGCGTGTGGTGCGAGCCCGGGCTCCTCGACGCGGCCGCCTGGGAGTTCGCCGACGTCGAGCGGCACCTCCACGCCGCCGAGAAGCTCTTCGGGCCGTACGACTGGGAGCGGTTCGACCTGCTGGTGATGCCGCCGTCGTTCCCCTACGGCGGCATGGAGAACCCGCGCCTCACCTTCCTCACCCCGACGCTGCTCGCCGGCGACCGCACCATGGTGAACGTGGTGGCCCACGAGCTCGCCCACTCGTGGACCGGCAACCTCGTCACCAACTCCAACGCCGAGCACTTCTGGCTCAACGAGGGCTTCACCGTCTTCGCCGAGCGGCGCATTCTCGAGGCGCTCGAGGGGCGCGAGGTGGCGGAGCTGCACGCCGCGCTGGGCCGCAACGACCTCGACGAGGCGGTGGCGCGCTTCACGAAGGCCGGCACGCCGGAGCTCACGAAGCTGCGCACGAAGCTCGACGGCGTCGACCCCGACGAGGCCTTCAGCGTGGTGCCCTACGAGAAGGGCTACCTGCTGCTGCGCGCCCTCGAGGAGGCGGCCGGCCGCGAGGCCTTCGACCGGGTGCTCCAGTCGTGGCTCCGCGCGCACCGCTTCGGCGCGGCGAACACCGACGACTTCCTCGCGCACTTCGAGGCGCAGGCGCCCGGGCTCCTCGCGCGCGTGAACGCGTCGCGGTGGATCGACGAGCCCGGCGTGCCCGAAGACGCGCCGCGCGCCCGGTCGTCGAAGCTCGACGCGCTCCGGGCGCTGGTGGGCCGCGTGCCCGAGCAGGCCGAGGTGGCGGGGTGGACCGCGACCGAGTGGCAGCTCTTCCTCGAGTGGAGCCCCCGCACGCTCGGCGTCGAGCGCCTCGCGCTGCTCGACGAGCGCTTCGGCCTGTCGCGCGCGAAGAACACCGAGGTGCACGTGGCGTGGCTGCTGCTGGCCCTGCAGTCGGGCTTCACGCGCGTGCTGCCGCAGGTCGAGGCCTTCGTCGCGAAGGTGGGCCGCATGAAGTACCTCAAGCCGCTCTTCGCCGCGCTCCACGCGCAGGAGGCGACGCGCCCGCTCGCGCGCTCGCTCTTCACCCAGCACGCCGCGCGTCTGCACCCCATCGCGCGGCAGGTGTTGTCCGGGCTGCTGGCGAAGTGAGTGACCGCGGGGCCGAGCTCGAGCGGTTCAGCCGCTTCCCGACGTGGCGGCTGGCCGGCCTCGGGCTGTTGCTGCTGGTGCTGGGAGACGAGCTCCTCGCCTTCCTCCGCACGGGGGAGCTGCGCCTGCCACCCTGGCTCGGCGAGCGCGGGGTGGTGCTCCTCGGGGCGGCGGTGGTGTTCGGGGTGCTCGGGCTGGGCGTCGAGCTCACGCGCCAGCTCGTCGCGGAGCTGCGCGGCGAGCAGACCCTCGCCGCGGTGTGCGCGAAGGGGCTGGTGGTGCGCCGCCGCTTCCGCGAGCGCTTCGTGCCGTGGGGCGCGATTCGTGAGCTCCGCACCCGGTCCGAAGAGGCGCTGCAGGTGACGATCACCGGCACCGTGGCGAGCGGGGCACGTTTCCACATGTTCGACGTGCGCCTCGACGACGGCTCGACGCTGGTGGTGCGCGAGGCCGAGGGCGGCTTCGCCACCGCGACGCTGATCGCCGAGCGCGCGCAGGTCGCCATGCCGACGTGAAGCGAGCGCGCTACGGTTGAAGCATGACGCCCGGGCTGCAGGTGGTGTTCGCCTCGAAGGAGGAGTTCGCGCAGGTCTTCGCGAGTGAGATCTCCCGCGGCGGGCTGCTGGTGCGCGGGGCGGCGTTGAGCGGCGCGGGCGCGGGCGCGACGGTGACGCTCTCGGTGCGCATCGGCGACGGGGCGCCCGTCGAGGTGCCCGCGCGGGTGGCGGCGGTGGTCCCGGTCGGCGTGGCGGTGATGTTCGACGGCGTGCCGGCGGCGCTCGCGCAGCTCGGCGAGGCGCAGGAAGAGCCGGTCGAGGACGAGGAGGAGGCCCGCCCGCCCGGCCCGCTCACCGAGCGCCTCAAGAAGCTGAGCGTCACCGAGAAGATGCAGCTCGCGCTGTCGGGCTCGCGCGACGAGCGGGCGGCGCTCCTGCGAGACCCGAACAAGGTGCTGCACGTGTACGTGCTCAAGAACCCGCGGCTGGGGCTCGACGAGGTGCAGGCCGCGGCGAAGCTCCCGCAGCTCTCGCCCGACGCGCTGAAGATGATCGCCGAGCACCGCGAGTGGGGCACCAACACCACCATCTGCACCGCGCTGGTGCGCAACCCGAAGACGCCGCTGCCGCTCGCGCTGCGCCTGCTCGAGCGCGTGCCCGCCAGCGAGCTGCGCGCGATGGCGAAGGGCGGGGTCCGCGAGCAGCTCAAGCACGCGGCGCTCAAGAAGGTGGCAGGCTGAGTCGGGAGCGAGACGCGGTGACGCAGGTGTGGTGAGGTTTTCCGGGGGGCGCAGATGCGTTGGTCACTTCTTCTGGCGGCGGTGCTGCTGCTGGGCGCTGCTGCCTGGCTCGCGGTCGGCTCGGCTCCTCCCGAGCCGGTGCGAATCGGCACGAACGTCTGGCTGGGGTACGAGCCGCTCCACGCCGCCGCGGCCGCCGGGCGGCTGCGCCGCGACTTCCAGCTCGTGGAGTTCGTCTCGGCGAGCCAGGTCGTGCGGGCCTTCGAGAGCGGTGACATCGACGCCGCGGCCCTGACCCTCGACGAGGCGCTGGGGCTGTCGGCCAGCACCCACGACGTGCGCGTGGTGGCGGTGGTCGACTCGTCGCGCGGGGCCGACGCCCTCGTCGCGAAGCCGGGCATCGCGACGCTCGCCGCGCTGGCGGGGCGGCGCGTGGGCGTCGAGCGCACCGCGGTCGGGGCGTTGCTGCTCGCTCGCGCTCTCGAGCACGGTGGGCTGTCGGCCTCGAGCGTGACGCTGGTGCCGCTGATCACCACCGAGCACGTGCGCGCGTGGTCGCGCGACGAGGTCGACGCGGTCGTGACGTTCGAGCCGGCGCTGAGCCAGCTGCGCGCGGCGGGGGCGGTGACGCTCTTCTCGAGCGCGGACATTCCCGGGGAGATCGTCGACGTGCTGGTGGTACGCCGGAGCACGCTGCGGCGCTCCCCGCGGCTGGCGGCCGAGCTGGCGAAGGCGTGGTTCGAGGCGCGCGACTGGGCGGTCGCCGCGCCCGACGCGTTCGCGACGCTCGCCGCGCGGCGGCTCCACGTGCCGCGGGCGGAGATCGAGACGCAGCTGCGCGGGCTCGAGCTCGCCGGGCGCGACGAGAGCGCGCGGCTGATGGCCGGGCCGCTCCCCACCCTGTCGCAGGAGCTCGTGAGCCGGTCGACGTCGCTGCAGCGCGACCTCACCGTCGCCGATGCGACGCGCCTCTTCGCGGAGGCCGAGTGATGCCGCTGCGTGCGATGCGCCTGTCCCTCGTGATTCCCCTGGTCATCGGCGCCAGCGCGCTGGTGGTGTCGCTCGCCGCGCTGATGGTCAGCACCGCCCTCGGTCGCGACGCGGCCTTCGCGGAAGGCGAGCGCGCCACGCGCAGCCGGCTCGGCCAGCAGCAGCACATCCTCGCCGCGGCGCTGCGGCGCGACGACCCCGCGCTCGTCGAGGAGCTGGTGGCCAGCATGGGCGGCGAGCGCCTCATCGGCCACGTCGCCGTGGTCCGCGACGGGCGCGTGCTGGCCAGCAACCACCTCGCCGAGGTCGGGGAGGCGTGGAGCGGACGCGCCTGGCCCGAGGGCGCGGCGGAGGTCGTCGCGGCGGCGCAGCGACAGCACGGCCCGGCGGTGCGCCACGAGCGCGAAGCGCAGCTGGTGTGGGGCGCCATCGCCCTCTCGGGGGCCTCGAGTTCGACGGGGGCGGTGCTCGTCTTCTCGCGCGAGGTGGGCTCTCTGGTCACCGCCAACGTGCGCAACGCCCGCCTCATCGCGGCCTTCTTCGCGGGCCTGATGCTGCTCGTCGCGCTCGCGTCGTCGCTGGTCTTCCAGCGCGTCGTCGCGCGGCGCACGGCCCCCGTCTTCGCCGCGGCGCAGCGGCTCGCGGCGGGCAACCTCTCGGCGCGCGTGAGGTTGTCGGGTGACGACGAGGTGGGGCAGCTCGCGCGGGCGTTCGACGAGATGGCGCAGCAGCTCGAGCAGCGGCAGCGGGAGATCAGCGCCGCCGAGCAGCGCTATCGCGCCATCTTCGAGCAGGCCGCCGACGGCATCTTCGTCGCCGATCGTCAGGGCCGCTACCTCGACGTGAACCAGGCCGGGCTCGCCCTGTGCGGCTACTCGCTCGAGGAGATCCGCGCGCGGAGCATCGCCGACCTCTCGGCGCCCGAGGAGGAGCCGCCGCGCCTCGACCAGCTCCGCGAGCAGCGCCGGCTGACCGCGCGCCGGTCGATCGTCACGCGCTCGGGCGAGCGGATCCCCGCCGAGCTCGCGGCTGCGGTGCTGCCCGACGGCGGGCTGCTCTCGGTGGTGAGGGACCTCCGCCCGCGCTTCGAGGCCGATCGCCTCCGCTCGCAGGCGCAGCACAACGAGCGCCTCGCGGTGCTCGGTCAGCTGGCGGCGGGCGTGGGCCATGAGATCAACAACCCGCTCACCTTCGTGCTCGATCACCTCGTGGCGGCCATCGCGCAGCTGCCGCCTGGCGCGCTGAGGACGCAGCTCGAGGAGGCGCGCGACGGCGCCGAGCGCATCGCGCGCATCGTGAGCGACCTGCGCATCTTCGGGCGCGCCGACGCCCCGGAGTTCGGGCCGGTGTCGCTCGAGAAGGTGGTGCGCGCCGCGGTCAACCTCTCGGGCCCGGCGACGCGCGAGCGGGTGCGGGTGTCGGTCGAGCTCGCGCCGACGCTCCCGCGCGTGCACGCCGACGAGCGGCGGCTGTGCCAGGTGCTGCTCAACCTCGTGCAGAACGCGACGTTCGCCATGCCGACCGAGCGCGACCCTTCGGCCAACACGCTGGTCTTCACCGCGCGCGCCGAGAACGAGCACGTGGTGCTCGAGGTGCGAGACAACGGGCGCGGCATGTCACCGGAGGTCCTCGCGCGCATCTTCGAGCCGTACTTCACGACGCGCGGCGCTGCTGGCGGCACCGGGCTCGGGCTGGCCGTGTCGCGGCAGCTGCTCGAGCAGATGAACGCGCACATCGAGGCGCGCAGCGCGCCGGGGGAAGGGGCGGTCTTCTCGCTGCGCTTCGAGGTCGATCGCTCCGCGCCGCCGCCCCCGGTGGTGGCCGTCGTGGCGCCCGCGGAGACGAACGGCAAGCTCCAGGTGTTGATCATCGATGACGAGCCCGCCGTCGCGCGGGTCGCCGCCCGGCTGCTCAAGGGGCACGAGGTCGCGCTCGCCGATGGCCCGGCCAGCGGCCTCGAGGCCTGCCGCGCGAAGTCGTTCGACGTCGTCTTCTGCGACCTCTCGATGCCGGGCGGCGGCGGCGCCTTCTTCTTCGCCGAGCTCAAGAAGCTCAAGCCCGAGCTGGCGGAGCGCGTGGTGTTCATCACCGGCGGTGCGTCATCGGAGGACGCCGCGCGCTTCCTCGACGAGACGCGCCAGCCGGTGCTGCAGAAGCCGTACGACCCGGGGAAGCTCCGCGCGCTCGCGCTGTCGGTGGCGCGGCGCGCGCCGAACTGACGCTCAGAAGCCGTTGAAGGTGCGCACGCGCAGCCCGCCGTCCATCACGTCGGCGGCCGTCGCGGAGCCCGCCAGCCAGTCGCGCGCCGAGGCGTCGTTGCGCAGCACGAGGTCGACGAAGGCCGTCAGCGAGCGCCGCGTGAGGCGGCGGACCTCGGCGTTGTTCGCGGTGCCGGGCGTGCACGCGCTGCAGGTGAAGCCGCAGTTCGGGTCGTCGAGGAACGACATGTGGTTCGCGCCGACCAGCTCGAGCTCCACGGCGGGGGACGTGGCGCGCGTCGAGTACTGCTGGAAGTTCTCGGCCGCCGGCGCGCAGGCCTGACAGAAGGCGCCGCTGCAGGTGGCGTTCACCGTCTCGCCGACGAGCGCGAGCGGCACGCGGAGGTTGCCCATGAGCTCGGGCGTCACCGACGGGTAGTCGGGGCCGGGCTGCGTGAGCGGGCCTCCGGCCGCGTCGACCGGGTCGATGGCGAAGACGCCCCGGGGCCGGGCGTCGGTGGTCGCGAGGAGCAGGGAGATCTTCCCGCCCATCGAGTGCCCGCCGACGATGAGCCGCGAGGGGTCCGCCACGCCCGCCAGCCCGCCATCGGCCGACTCGGTCGACACCCAGTCGAGGACCCGCCCGAGGTAGCTGGCGAGCTCGGCGTGCGTCGGCCCACCGAGGAGCGCATCGGGTGGATCCGCGATGACGCCCACCACGCCGCGCGTCGCGAGGTGCCGCGCGTACGACTCGTACTGCGAGCCCGCGAGCTGGAAGCCGGGGTGCAGCACGACGACCGGCGCGTTCGCCGCCTGGGGAATGAAGACCGTCAGCGCGACCTGGCGGCCCGAGCCGACCGCGAGGGTTCGCGTCACCCTGCGCACCATGACCGGCCCTTCGTCTTCCGGGCGGAGGACACCGGCGTCGGACCCCATGCCGCCGTCCTGGCCCGAGCCGCCGCCGGTCGCAGTGCCGCCACCGGTCGCAGCGCCCCCGCCGGTCGCAGCGCCACCGCCCGTCGCAGCGCCACCGCCCGTCGCAGCGCCGCCGCCCGTCGCGGAGCCGCCGCCCGTCGCAGAGCCACCGCCCGTCGCCGAGCCACCGCCGGTCGCCGAGCCACCGCCCGTCGCGGCGCCACCACCGGTCGCAGCGCCACCGCCGGTCGCAGCGCCACCGCCGGTCGCAGCGCCGCCGCCGGTCGCAGCGCCACCGCCGGTCCCGGCGTCACCGTCATTCGGAATCGTCCCGCACGCTGCGCCGAGCGCAGCACACACCACGACGCACAATGCGAACCTGGACCCGCGCATGGTAGGAATCTCCCCGTCGGTAGATTCGTACCGACCGCTCGGTAGATAAGTCAATGGCCCGGAAGAAGTCCTCAGGAAGAGCCCGCAAGCCGGGGCGGCCGGCGCAGCCGCTGACGCCGGCGGCGCTCGTCACCCTCGCCGCGCCCGTCTTCTCCGTGCGTGGGCCCGATGGGGTGAGCATGCGGGAGATCGCCGAGCTCGCCGGCATCCGCAAGGCGTCGCTCTTCCATCACTTCGAGAGCAAGGAGCGCCTCTATCAGGCGGTGATGGAGGACGCGCTGAGCCGGCTGTTCGAGCTCATCGTCTCGGCGCGGCTGGATCAGGGCGGCTTTGAGGAGCGGCTCGATCGCCTGAGCGCGCTGATGACCGACGCGCTCGCGCAGCGCCCGCAGACCGCGCGCCTGCTGGTGCGCGAGCTGATGGGTGGTGGGCCCTACCTCGACGGCGGCGGGGCGGTGCGCGTCGCCGAGACGCTCGAGTTCACCGCGTCCTTCCTCTCCGCAGGCATGGACGCGGGCGTCTTCGTGAAGACGGATCCACGCCAGCTCGCGCTGAGCATCGCGGGCCTTCACCTCCTGCCCTTCGCCGCCGAGACGAGCGCGAGCGCGCTGCTCGGTCACGCGCTCCTCGGCCCGGAAGGGGTGGTGGCGCGCAAACAGGCCGTCACCTCGCAGGTGCGGCGGCTGTGTCTCGTCGACCAACCCGGCTGATCGGGTGTCGGCTGCTCCCTCGCGCAGGCTTTGCGCGGGCTGCGGGAAGCGAAAACGTGCTCTCTTGCGGGCGATGCGACGGCTCGGTCTCAGCGTGGCGTTGATCTTCGCGGCGTGTGGGCCGGAGCCCATCACCCAGCCGCCGAAGCACCGGGCGAGCGAGGCGCTGCGCGCGTGCGCGGCGGTGTCGGCCCCGGTGACGAGCATCGCCACGGGCGTCGAGAAGCTCAACGCGCTGCCGCCACCGGTCGACGGGCCGTGCTTCCTCGCGTCGCTCCCGCGGCCGCTGACGCTGGTGGCCACGTCGGGGGTGACGAGCGCGCAGCCGGCGGCGAGCCGGGCGTCTCCGCGGCTGTTCATCATGCTCGAGGGCGTGGTGGCGAGCCTGGTGCCCGAAGGGGACGGCTCGAAGCTCCTCGAGTTCGGCGAGTGGGTGACGCCGGTGCGCACGCTCAAGGGGGAGGTGGCGCTCCCGGTGATCGAGCCGCTCGCGGCCGACGCGCCGTTCAAGCACGTGCTCTACAGCCAGCCCGCCACCACCTGCGCGCTCTGTCACCGGATGGAAGAGCCGCACCCCACCATCCCCGGCGCGTACGTGAGCGCGGCCTTCAAGCCGCAGAAGGGCACGACGGTCGGCGTGGCGGAGCTCCAGGTGCACCACGACCAGTGCGTCGCCGACGGTGACGAGCAGGGGCGCTGCGCGATGTTCCACGCGCTCTTCGACTTCGGCACGGTGAAGGACGGCGCCTTCGCGAAGGAGGTCGAGACCTTCGTGCAGTGAGCGTCACTTCTTCTTCGGCGCCGCCGCGGCGAGCTGCGCCATCACCGACTGGATGTTGGCCTGCGCCAGCGCGAGGTTGAGGCGCGTGAAGTCGATGGGCTTGGTGAGGAAGTGGTTGGCGCCGAGCGCCTTCACGTCGCTCTCGGAGTAGCGCGTGACGTACGCGGTCATCACGATGATGGGCAGGTGCGGGAGCGTCGGCACGGGCTCTGCGTAGCCGGGCTTCGGCGAGAGGTTTCCGCGGATGAGCTTCACCAGCGCCAGCCCGTCGAGGCTGCTTCCCTGGAGCTCGACGTCCATCAGCACGGCGTAGAGCGCGCGACCCTGCTCGGCGAGCACCGCGCACGCCTCGCGATCCGTCGCGGCGGGGATCACCTCGTAGCGGGCCTGCAGCCGGAGCCGGGCCAGGTTGAAGGTGTCCTCGTCGTCCTCGACGTAGAGGACGAGCGGCTTGTTGCTCGAGAAAGTCACAGCGCCTCCGCCCTGGTAGCCACGCGCAGGTTACGCCGCACGCGTCTTCCAGCCCAGCCGATACGCCAGCTGTGGATCGTCGCGCGTGCGCCACACGAAGCCGTCGAGCAGGTAGTGCGTCGTCTGCGGCAGCGCGAGCAGCGGCACCACCAGCGCCAGCACCGCCCCCTCGAGCTCGAGCGAGCCATCGCCGAAGAACATCGGGTGGTCGTGCCAGACGAGCCGGTCCCAGGCGAACTCCTCGAAGAAGGCCACCGCCCAGAGGAAGAGCAGGAAGCCGGCGAGGTTGCGCCCGAGCGCGGCGACGAGCGGGCCGTAGCCGTGCTCGCCCTCGCGGTGGCGCGCGTAGCGGAAGAGCAGCGCGAGGTACGGCACGCCGTGGAGCGCCACGTTCATCACCGTGAAGGCGAGGTCGCTCTTCGCGAGCACGATGCCGCCGAACCACGAGAGCCAGGTGGCGAAGAGCAGCAGCGCCTTGCCGGGGTGAAAGCGCTTGAAGGCGAGCGCCTGCACCACCCACAGGGTGAGCACGAAGAAGTGGAGGTCGAGCGCGACGGTGCCGGCCCACGCGGGCAGGCCGTCGATGAAGTCTTGCTCGCGGAACCACCAGAACGGCCGCGGGAGGTGCGCGTGCCACCAGATGACCGGCCCGAGCGTCGCGGCCCAGATGGCGGCGCGGTCGAGGGCGAGCTCGAGCCGCGAGCTGCCCGCGCGGTGGCCGTAGAGCACCATCCACCCCACCTGCTGGCGAATGAAGTGCCACACCGCGACGTAGGCCAGCGCGCGCCAGAAGAGCTCGCTCGAGTGCGCGTGCGCCGCGACGCCGAGGCCGTACGCGACGAGGGGCGCGGCGGCGTAGAGCACCGGGCGGCGGCGGAGCTCCTCGCGGTCGAAGTAGGTGCGGAAGACGGTCGACCAGACGTGCGAGACGTCGAGCGCCACCACGAGCAGCAGCCAGGCCCATGGCGGCGTCTCGGGCGGCACGCCGAGGGCGGGGAGCGCCAGGGCGAGCGCGAACGAGGCGAGGGCGGTGCCGGCGAAGACGGCGAGGTCGGTGTTGCGCGAGAAGAGCCAGCGCGAGTCCACGGTGCGGGTCTACCATCGCCGGGGTGAGCCGCCTCTTCGAAGGTGTGACCAGGACTGACGCGCTGATCAACGCCAGCCTCGCCCTCGACGCGCGGCGCGACGACCTCGAGTACGAGGTGGTCTCGGCGCAGCCCGGGGCGGTGCAGATTCGGGTGACGAACGTGCGGCCTCCGCCGCCGCCGGAGCGGGCCGTCGTCGACTACCGCACGGCGTTCGCGCCGCTGCGACCCTTCGTCGGGGAAGACGTGTCGCTCGACCTCGGCGCGGGCGAACGCGAGCTGGCCTTCGTCGACTTCGAGTGGCTCGAGGCGCAGGACGAGGCCTTCTGGGCGACGATGGAGCACGACTCCGACCGCGTGCAGCCGCTGCGCTCGATGCTCGGAGAGGCCGGGCGCCGCCGCGCCGACGAGGGGCTGTGGGGCATCTGCGCGGGCGTGGGCGTCGCCGGCAGCTACTGGCTCGAGTACGCGTTCGACGAGGTGAAGGGCGTGCTGGTGCTCGACCTGCGGAGCCCGCAGGTGCCGGTGCTCTTCGTGCGCGCCGACGAAGCGGTGGTGATCGCCGAGTCCGTCGCGGAGCTCGTCGAGCGGCTGCGCCGCCGATGAGGCAGAGTCAGCCCATGCGCCGAATGAACCTGCTGCTCGCCGTCGCGGTGTGGTCCCTGGTCGCGAGCGGTCAGCCGATGAAGCAAGGAGCCGACGTGAAGAAGAACTACCCCCGCGCGAAGGTGAGCTTCGAGGACTTCAAGGCGCTGGTGTCGGAGGTGGAGGCGTACCGCGAGGCGCGGCTGGTCGACCTCGACACCTTCCTCGCGATGAGCCGCGAGCCGAACACCATCATCTTCGACGCGCGCTCCGACTTCCGCTTCGAGCGCAAGCACCTCGCGGGCGCGAAGCACCTCAGCTTCTCGGACTTCACCGCCGAGAACCTGCGCAAGCTCATCCCCGACCCGAACACCCGCATCCTCATCTACTGCAACAACAACTTCGACGGAGACCAGGTCGACTTCGCCACCAAGATGGCGCCGCGCTTCGACCGCGCGCCGCCGGAGTCGCAGATCCTCGGCAACCGCAAGCCGGTGATGCTGGCGCTCAACATCCCCACCTTCATCAACCTGTACGGCTACGGGTACCGCAACGTGTACGAGCTGGGCGAGCTGGTGAACATCGACGACAAGCGCATCACCTTCGAGGGCTCGGTGGTGGGCAAGCGCGCGCGCTGAGGAACGACTGCGCCGCGGCGTGCGTTCGAGGCGTGCATGCTCCTCTTGCTCCTGCTCGCCGCGTGGCCCGTTGACGGCGCGGTGCACCCGCCGCGGCTGCCCACCGCGCCGACCCGCAAGGTGCGGGTCTTCGTCGACGCGGGCCACGGCGCGCCCGGGAACACCGGGGCCTTCGGCTGCTACTGCCAGGCCGAGCAGGAGCACACCCTGCGCGTGGCCGACCACCTCGCGTACGTGCTGTCGGCGACCGGCCGCTTCGAGGTGAGGCGCGCGCGCACCGGGCTGCCGGGGCCGGGCTACCGCCAGCGCGTCGCGGCCGCGGAGGCGTGGAAGGCCGACGTCATCATCAGCATTCACGCCGACGTGCGCGGCTCCGCCTCGGAGTTCCCGGTGGAGCTCGATGGGGGCGTCGCGATGTGCTGGCGCAACCCCGACGCGCCGGGCTTCGCGGTGCTGTGGAACGACGAGGGGCCGGCGCTCGCGGGGCGTGAGCGGCTCGGGCGCGCGGTCGGCGCGCGGCTGCGCGAGGCGGGCTTCCTCGCCTACGACGGGTACGACTACGCGACGCTCTACCGCCAGGACGACGTGGAGCCCTCGGGGTGGATCGACCAGCGCCCGATGAAGAAGCGCGTCTACTTCCTCCGCGCCACGAAGATCCCCACGGTCATCATCGAGACGCACCACGCCCTCGACGTGCGCGAGGTCGCGCGCTGGGACGAGCTGGCCACCGTCGACGCCTTCGCCTTCTCCATCGGGGCGGCGGTGCTCGACTTCGCGCAGCCTCCCGCGGCGCGCGTGGGCGTCGACGCGCCGTCAGCGGGGACGGGCGCGCAGAGCTTCGCGAAGTAGTCGACGACCTTCTTCTCGCTCCGGGCGCCGCCAGCACGGCCCGGCGCTCAGTGCTTCTCGAAGGAGACGACCGTCGGCGGAACTCCGCCCGACTGAAGGAGTCGGGCTTCGGGGTCGGCGATGAGTTTCGTCAGCACGCCGGCGCGCGTGGGCGTCGACGCGCCGTCAGCCGGGACCGGCGCCGGGCGCTCAGCGCTTCGCGAAGTGGTCAGCGACGGTCTGGCGGAACTTCGCCCGACTGAAGGAATCGGGCTCCGGGGGCGCGATGAGGTTCGCCAGCACGACGACGCTTCGGCGCGTGGGCGTCGGGCGCTCAGAGCTTCGCGAAGTAGTCGACGACCGTCTGGCGGAACTCCGGGCGGCTGTACACGTCGGGCTTCGGGTCGGCGATGAGGTTCGCCAGCACGCCGGCGACCTCCTCGGCGCTCTGCGCGTTGGGCAGCGTGCGCGAGTCGACGCCGCCGTGGAGCGCGTTGACGCCGAAGTCGGTCGCCACCGCGCCGGGCGAGAAGAGCGAGACGTGAATGCGCGGGTGTGTCGCCTGCACCTCGGCGCGGAAGTTCGCGGTGAGCGCGTTGAGGAAGTGCTTGGCCGCCGAGTACGCCGAGCGCTGCAGCGCGAAGGGCACCCGGCCGAGCATCGACGAGACGTTGATGACGTGACCCTCGCCGCGCGCCTTGAAGTGCGGCAGCACCGCCTGCATGCCGTAGAGCGCGCTCTTCACGTTGATGCTCAGCATCTCGTCGAGATCGGCGTCGGTGAGCTCGCTCGGGAGCCGGCTGATGCCGCGGCCGACGTTGTTCACCCACACGTCGAGGCGCTGCTCGGCGGCGAGCACCTCGCGCACCACGCGCTCGACCTCCGCGCGCTGCGTGACGTCGGCGACCAGCGCGCGCGCGTTCCCGCAGGCGGCGCTCACTTCGCGCAGCAGGTCGGCCCGGCGGGCGACGAGCACCGGGCGGGCGCCAGCGGCGTGGACCTGCTTCGCGAGCGCCGCGCCGATGCCTGCGCTCGCGCCGGTGATGACGATGACCTTGTCTTTCATGCCGCCTTCTTGAGAGCCCGGCCGGCGGGCGTCAACGGCTCGTCAACGCGCGAGGAGGGCGCGCAGCTTTGCGCGGTCTGCCTCGAAGGTGAGCCTCGACGCGAGGGCGGGCGCCTTCTCGGGGTCGACGAGCCGCGCCTTGCAGGCCTCGACTAGCGCGAGCTGATCTCCCGAGAACGAGAAGAGGCTCATCAGCTCACCGAGCTGCTCCACCGTGAGCCGGCCGCGCGACCGTCGCACCACGGTGAGCTTCGCGTCGCTGAAGGTCTCGGCCTCCACCGCGGCGCGCAGGGCGGAGAAGTCGACCAGCGCGTCGGGCGTCGCCGCGGGCGGCTGCACCTTCGGCGCGCCTCGCTGCTGGAGCGTGGTGCGGTGGTAGCGGCGGAGCTCCACCTTGCGGTCGAAGAGCACGGCGCCCCCGGCCGACACCATCACCCGGTAGTACTGTTCGGGCCGCGCCTTCACGTCGCACGGCGCGTCGAACGAGCCGACCAGACTGCCGTCGTCGGCCCACAGCTCGACGCGCGCTCCTTCGGGGCTGAGCACGCGAATCGACTCCGCGGGCTGCATGTCGAAGTCGATGGCGAACCGGTCGGCGCCGACGTTGCTCAGCGGCGGCGGTGTGCGGGTGGGCGGAGGTGCCGCCGCCGGCTCCGGGGTGGCGCCGACCTTCACGTTGACCTGCAGTCCGGGGAGGCCGAGCTCGACCTCCTCCTGGGCGAAGGCGGACAGGGGCATTCCAGCGCACGCGACGACGGCGCTCACGACGAGGCTTCTCGAGGGGCTCATGGCGGGGAGACGCCGCGAGCCCTCCGACCGTCGCACGCGTCTGGGCGGGCTCAGCGCGGACCGGCCGGCTGCTCGTGCGGCTCGCCCAGGCGCGGGTCGAAGTACGGCCGCACGCGCAGGGGCACGCCGAGCTTCCGCGCGAGGGCCTGCGTCGCCTCGACGTCGACGCCGGGCGCGGTGACCACCGAGGCCAGCACCGAGGGCACGTGGGGCTTCACCGCGCCGATGAAGTCGCACACCGCCGCGTGCGCCGCGGCGCCGTACCGGTTGGGGCAGACCTTCACGTACGTGTCGCCATCGGGCGCGTTGAGCGAGACGCTCACCTCGTCGACCGCGCCCTCGAGCTGCGGCGTGACGTCGTGCCCCGCCCTCAGGTTCGCCAGGCCGTCGGTCACCACCCGCACGTGGAAGCCGTCGGCGCGGAGCTGACGGCCGACCGCGCACAGCACGTCGAGGCGCATCGTCGGCTCGCCGAGGCCCACGAAGGCCGCCTTCTTCGCGGGCACCTGCGGCATGAGGGCGTGCGCGGCGGCGAGGGCCTCGGCGGCGGAGGGCTCCTGGTCGTGGCTCATGTCGTTGCCGGCGACCACCCACCGCCCGTGCACCTTCGGGCAGAAGGTGCAGGCCAGCGTGCAGCGGCGCGTGATGGCCAGGTACAGGGTGCCGTCGTAGACGTAGGCGATCGCCATGGGCGGAGGCGTAACATGCGCCGCCATGCTCAGCCTCTGCCTCCTCGCGTCGCTCTCGGCCGCGCCGCTGCCCCTCGAGCAGCTCTTCCCGAAGGTCGACCCCGCGGTGGTGACGGTGCGCGTGGGCACGAAGAGCTTCAGCGAGAGCGAGAGCGGCGCGGTGATGGCGGTGAGCATCGTCACCGGCTCGGGCGTGCTGGTGCACGGCGACGGCTACGTGGTGACCGCCGCGCACGTGGTGGAGAGCGCCGACGCGGTGCAGGTGCTGTGGGCCGACGGCTTCAAGGCCGACGCGACGGTGGTCTCGCTCTCGCGCACGGAGGACCTCGCGCTGCTCAAGGTGGCGGCGGTGCCGGCGAAGGCGACGGTGGCGGTGCTGGGTGACTCCGCGGCGCTCAGGCCGGGCATGCGGCTGTTCGCCATCGGCGCGCCGTACGGGCTCGACCACACGCTGACCGCGGGCGTGGTGAGCGCGCTGCGCAGCAACGAGCGGCGGGGGCTGCTGCCGCGGCACCTGCTGCAGACCGACGTGCCCATCAACCAGGGCAACTCCGGCGGGCCGCTCTTCAACGAGCGGGGCGAGGTGGTGGGCATCGCGAGCTTCATGCTCTCGCAGAGCGGCGGGAGCGTCGGCCTCAACTTCGCGGTGCCGAGCAACACGGTGCGCGCGCGGCTGTTCGACGAGGCGCTGCCGTACATCGGGGTGTCGCTGCGCTTCATCCCGAAGGACGTGGCGGAGCTCTTCAACTGGCCCGTCGACGCCGGCTTCCTCGTGGAGGCGGTGCGTCCGGCGAGCGCGGCCGAGAAGGCGGGCCTGCGCGGCGGCTCGGTGCCCTCGGAGGTGGGCGGCAACCGCGTGCAGCTCGGCGGCGACCTCATCGTCTCGGTCAACGGGGTGCCCGCGAGCGAGACCACGAAGGTGGCCGCGGTGCTGCGCGCGCTCAAGGCGGGCGAGCTCATCCGCTACGAGGTGCTCCGCGCCGGGCGGGGCGGAGTCGTCGAGGTGCCGGTGCCCGCAGGGCTCAGCGTGCCGTCGCTGCCGAAGCGGTAGTCACTTGAAGTCGCGCCGCTCGAAGATGACGACCGCGGCCACCAGGAACGCCGTGACGTACATCAGCGAGTAGGCCACCGAGGTGGCGACCACCTCCGACTCGAAGGGAAGGTCGTAGGTCACCTGGAGCTTGAAGTTGAAGCGCTCGAGGTTGGGCACCAGGTAGTAGATGGCCCAGCCCATGGTCTTCATGAAGGCCGACCCCGACTTGATCGCGGCGAACTTGAGCTCCGTCGAGAGGTGACCGGAGATGAAGACCGCCGCGGTGATGAAGCCCGACACGAACGCGTTGGTGAACGTCGAGCACAGCAGCGCCAGGGCGCCCATCACCGCCACCTCGAGGAAGATGCCGAGGAAGCCGAGGAAGAGGCCGTGGGTGAGCGGCGTCTTGAAGTTGACCAGCGCGAAGAGCAGGCCGAGGAACATCGCGCCGCACGTGACGAGCATCACCGACATGAGCCCCACGTACTTGCCGAGGATGAACTCCCACCGGCCGATGGGCTTGGTGATGACCGCGTAGAGGCTGCGGCGATCGACCTCGCGGTTGATGACGCCCACGCCGATGAAGACCGTGAGCGCGAGGGCGAAGACGTTGATCGCCGCGATGCCCGCGTCCTTGATCATCCGATCGACGGTGGTGATGGTGACCTCGGTGAAGATGACCGAGTTGAGCACCACCACCAGCGCGAAGAGGAAGATGGAATAGAAGATCTTGTTGCGCCGCGCCTCGGTGAAGGTCTGGTGCGCGATGGTGAACAGTCGCATGTCAGGTGCGCTCCGAGTTGGCGAGCATCCGCACGACGAGGTCCTCGAGTGACGAGCGGCGGGGCACCACCGAGACCACCCGCGCGCTCGACTTCAGCACCTCGCCGAGCAGCCAGTGGGTCAGCTCCGGCGTGGCGGCGGTGAAGACCTGACGGTCGCCGAGCCGCTCCGAGGTGATGCCCTCACGCTCGAGCGCGGCGCCGGGCGGCAGGCCCTGCACGACGACCTCCATGCCGGTCTCGCGGGCGTCGTCGATGAGCTCCTTCACCGACCCCTCGCGGATCATCTTCCCCTTGTTGACGATGCCCACCCGCGTACAGATGACCTCGACGTCGGGGATGATGTGCGTCGAGAAGAACACCGTCTTGCCGCTCTTCTTGAGCGAGAGGATGAGGTCGCGCACGTCGGCGCGGCCCATGGGGTCGAGCCCGCTCATCGGCTCGTCGAGGATGACGAGATCCGGCTCGTGGATGAGCGCCTGGGCGATGCCGATCCGCTGCGTCATGCCCTTCGAGTAGCGGCGGATCTGCAGATCTCCCGCGTGGCCCAGCCCGACCTGCTCGATGAGCTGCGTCGCCCGCTGCTCGAGCGCCGCGCCGCCGAGGCCGCTGATCTTCCCGCAGAACCGCAGGAACTCGCGGCCCGTGAGGTGGTCGTAGAAGACCGGCGACTCCGGCAGGTAGCCGAGGCGCTTGCGGGCCGACGCGACGGTGGGCTCCCTGCCGAAGATGGCCGCGGTCCCCGAGTCCTGCTGGAGGAGGCCGGTGAGCACCTTGATGGAGGTCGTCTTCCCTGCGCCGTTGGGGCCGAGGAAGCCGTAGATCTCTCCCTGCTGGACCTCGAAGGTCATGCCATCGAGTCCCGTGCGTCGGCGCACGCCGAAGCCCAGCGAGAACTCCTTGCGGAGCTCCTTGACCGAGATTGCCAGCGACACGTCTATTCCCCTCTCATTCCGGTGGTGTCGTCTTCATACAGCCGCAGGCGTTCGCCGCCGTCGGCCGAGTGGGCGACGCCGTTCTCATCGAGCGTGAAGCCCGGCCCCGGGTGGGGGAAGCCGGACGATTCGAGCTCCTCGAGTGAACGTGGAAGGCGGCCGTTGACCTCTTTGAAGCGCTGCGCTGCGAGCTCGATGCCCTGGAGCACCTGCTCGCGCTCGAGGTCTCGCACGCGCGCCTCGAACATGGCGCGCGTCTCGGGATCGGTCGTGGTCTCGACCGCCGACTTCGCGAAGAGCAGCGCGCGATCGACCTTGCCCGCGACGGCGAACACGCGCGCGGCAAATGGCCCGAGGTACCTGGGGGCGCCGGGCAGCAACGCCGCCTTCGAGAAGTGCTCGGCGGCCTTCTCGGGCTGGTCGTGGAAGTTGAGGTAGTTGTAGCCGAGCAGAAAATGGAACTGCCAGTTGCCCGGGAACCGCTCCGCGCCGCGCTCGAGGAAGCTGGTGCTGCGGCGGGTGTTGACGAAGTGGAGCCGACCGGAGTCGTAGGGCAGTGAAACGCCCGCGAACTTGTAGGCAAACTCGTAGTCGGGATCGAGGCCGACGACGAGGTCGAGGTAGTCGCCGAGGTTGCGGTACTCGTTCCGCGCCTGCTCGGAGTCAGTGAAGTACTGGAGCGCCTTGACCCAATACCAGTCGGCCATCACCGCCCGGAAGCCGAGCGACAGGAACTTCGCCTGATCCACCGTGGGGAGGTAGAGGAGGTCGTACGCGCCGGTGGAGTGCTTCGTCGGTCGAACCTGCTCGAGCCGCCAGGCCAGTCCAGTCGCGGCACCGAAGGCCACGATTGAAGTGCTCACGCCGACGGCGAGCTGCTTCCAGTTCCGCATGGGAGGTGCGCGAAATCAAAATGCTGGCCCGGACGAACTCGCCGGGCCAGCACTCGGAACGAGGCGAGATGAACCGTTACTGCGGGCAGTTCACGTCGTTGTAGGTGTTCTTCGGCTCGCCGCCGACGAACTGGGTGTCGAGACCAGCGAGCGTCGGGCAGATGCCGTTGGTGGTGCCGGGGACGCTCGAGACGAACCACAGGTCGAGCTGCACGTCGGAGTCGATGTTGCCGTGCGCCGCGGCGCCGAACGAGCCGTTGCCGACCGCCGTCGGGGTGGTGGTGCCGATCAGGTCGTTCTGCACGATGATGCCGGAGTTCAGCGGCGCGACGGGCGCGTACACCGCCGTCATGACCGCGTTGGCGGCCGCCGCGATGGGGCCGTACTTGTAGGTGTCGACGAGAACGGCGCCGTCGGTCTCGGCGGTCACGCCAGCCGCCGTGCTGCGGTCCTCCGCCGTGGCGCAGGCTTCGGCAGGCACCACGCCGTCGGTGGTGTTGACCTTGTAGTGGTAGCGGTTGCCACGCTCAGGAGTGAAGCCGATCTTGCGGATGCAGATCGAATAGTTGTCCTTCTCCTGGTGGTACGACTTCTCGGCGGTGAAGAGCGACTTCAGGTTGCTCTTGACCTCCGACTGCTTCGAGCGCGCCTGGAACTTGATGAAGTTCGGGATGGCGATGGCCGCGAGGATGCCGATGATGGCGACGACGATCATCAGCTCGACGAGGGTAAAGCCCTTGCGGTTCAGCTTGCGCATTCAGGTTGTCCTTTGGTGTGGGGGTGGTGCGGCTCGGCGGACTGCAAGCCACGAACCAGCATCTGCGGTTCGTGATTGCCGAAGATTAAGAGCACGGCGGCAGGGTGATCGCCAAAAAACGTCAGTGGGGACTGTCGAAGTGCGGCAGTCGACCCCCTTTGCACGTCGGGGGATGTGGGCTATCGGGCGCCCCGGGAGTTACGAATGATCGGTCTCGTCATCGCATCGCACGGTCACCTCGCCGAGGAGTTCGTCGCCACGGCGCGGCAGATCGTCGGTGAGCTGACGCAGATCGCCTCGTGCTCCGTCGAGCCCGGCGCGTCGCCCGAGAGCCTGCGGCAGAGGCTGGCCGACGCGGTGCGCTCGGTCGACGAGGGGCAGGGCGTGGTGGTGCTCGCGGATCTCCTCGGCGGCACGCCGTGCAACCAGAGCCTCTCGCTGTGCCAGCAGTCGCGGCTCGAGGTGGTGACCGGGGTGAACCTGCCGATGGTGCTCAAGGCCGCCTCGCTGCGGCAGACGGTGGGCTCGGCGGCCGCGCTGGCGGATCAGCTCGCCCAGTACGGCCAGCGCAACATCGCCTGCGTCACCGAGCGGCTGCGCTCCGTCGGGAGCTGAGCCTCACCGCGGCTGCACCGCGAAGTACTGCTTCGGCCAGCTGACGGAGTCGACCCGCTCGGCCTGCGCGTGCCGGTGCACGAGGTACGGGTCGGACAGGTGCTCGCGCGCGATGGCGCACAGGTCCGCGCGGCCGGCGCCGATGATGGTGTTGGCGTGGTCGGCGCCCATGATGCCGCCGACGCTCATCACCGGAACGCCCGCGCCCACCTTCACCGCCTCCGCGAAGGGCACCTGGTACATGCGGCCGAACTCCGGCTTCGACTCGGGCACGTTGCCGCCCGACGACACGTCGACCACGTCGCAGCCGCGCGCCTTGAGCTCCTTCGCCAGGGCCACGGTGTCCTCCACCGTCTGCCCCGTCGGGCCCAGCCAGTCGGTCGCCGACACGCGCACCCCGAGCGGCTTCTCGTTCGGCCACGCCGCGCGCACCGCCTCGAACACCTCGAGCGGCCAGCGCATGCGCCTCTCGAGCGAGCCGCCGTACGCGTCGGTGCGCTGGTTCGACAGCGGCGAGAGGAAGCTCGACAGCAGGTAGCCGTGCGCCATGTGCAGCTCGATGAAGTCGAAGCCCGCCCGCGCGGCGCGGTGCGTGGCGTCGACGAAGGCCTGCCGCACGCGCGCGAGGTCCTCGCCGGTCATCTCCTTCGGCACGTGCGCGCCCGGCTTGTAGGGCAGCGCCGACGGCCCCAGGGTGGGCCACGGCGACTGGTGCGGCGCGAGCGGCTGATCGCCTTCCCACGGGCGGCCCCAGCTCGCCTTGCGGCCCGCGTGCGCGAGCTGCACGCCGGTGCGCGCCGCGGAGTGCGCCTTCACGAAGTCGACCACCCGCCTCCAGGCCGCCTCCTGCGCGTCGTTCCACAGCCCGGCGCAGCCGTGCGTGATGCGGCCCTCGGGCGAGACGTTGGTCATCTCGGTGAGCACCAGGCCCGCGCCGCCCACCGCGCGGCTGCCGAGGTGCACCAGCTGCCACTCGGTGGGCACGCCGTCGACGCACGAGTACTGGCACATCGGCGAGACCACCACGCGGTTCTCGAGCGTGAGCCCGCGCAGGCGGAACGGCGCGAAGAGCGGCGGCGGGGCCGAGCCGTCCTTCTTGAGCTTCGTGCCGGCGCGCGCGGCGAACTGGGCGTCGGCGGCGGCGACCAGCTTCGGGTCGCGCGTGCGCAGGTTGTCCCAGGTGATGCGCTTGCTGCGCGTCATGAGGTTGAAGGTGAACTGGAGCGGCGGCTGCTCGACGTACCGCGCCGCGTTCTCGAACCACTCGAGGCTGGTCTGCGCCGCGCGCTGGAGCCGCACCGTCTCGGGCTTGCGCGCCAGCTCGTACGCCGCGAGCGCCTTCGGCACGTCGAGCGCGTGCGCCTTCAGGGCGTCGAAGAGCGCGAGGGCGTCCTCCATCGCCAGCTTGGTGCCCGAGCCGATGGAGAAGTGCGCGGTGTGCACCGCGTCGCCCATCAGCACCAGGCGGTCGTGCACCCAGCGCTCGCAGGTGATGGTGGGGAAGGTGCGCCAGATGCTCTTGTTCGCGCAGAGCCGGTGGCCGTCGAGCTCCTCGGCGAAGAGCTGCTCGAGGAAGGCGACGGTCTGCGCCTCGGTGGCGACGTCGAGGCCGGCCTTCTTCCAGACCTCCTCGCGGCACTCGACGATGAAGGTCGAGCGCGCGCCCGAGGGCTGCATCGGCTCCTTCGTGAAGGGGTAGGCGTGCACCTGGAACAGGCCGTGCGGCGAGTCCTTGAAGTGGAACTCGAAGGCGCGCAGCGGGCGGGTGGTGCCCAGCCAGGTGAACTTGCACTTCCGCCAGTCGACGTGCGGGCGGAAGGTGTCGGCGTAGCGGTTGCGCAGCGGGCTGTGCACGCCGTCGGCGCCGAGCACGAGGTCGGCCTGCGGCAGCGGGTCGACGGGCAGCTCGCGCTCGAAGTGGAGCTTCACCCCGAGCTCGCGACAGCGCGCCTGGAGAATGGCGAGCAGCTCGACGCGCGCCAGGCCGCAGAAGCCGTGCCCGGTGGAGACGGTCTTCTGCCCCTTCACCGTCACCTCGATGTCGTCCCAGTAGGCGAAGCGGCGCTCGATGGCGGCGAGGCTCTCGGGGTCGGCGTCGCGCAGCGTGCCGAGCGTCTCCTTCGAGAACACCACGCCCCAGCCGAAGGTGTCGTCGGGCTTGTTCTTCTCGAAGACCTCCACCTCGACCTGCGGGAAGGACTTCTTGAGGAGCAGCGAGAAGTAGAGCCCCGCGGGGCCACCGCCGATGGAGACGACGCGCATGGAGCGCGGTGTTTACGTGAGCCGCCGCTTGCACGACAGCGCTCGGTGACGGCGAGGGCTCCCCCGTCGGAGGTGTGGCCGCGCGGGGCGGCGCGGGTCTAGCTTCCCGTCTTCCCCCCGTCGCGGAGGTCGCATGGCGTCTGCTGAGCAGAACCCGCTGCGCGCTGGACTCGTCGATGAGCGCCTGCCCGAGCCGTGCAGCGTCGTCATCTTCGGCGCGTCGGGCGACCTCACGAAGCGCAAGCTGGTGCCCGCGCTCTACACGCTCTTCACCGAGCGGGCGCTGCCGCCGGCGTTCGCCATCGTCGGCTTCGCGCGCAAGCCGATGAGCGACGAGCAGTTCCGCGCCGAGATGCGCGAGGCGTGTCAGGCCTTCGCCCGGCACCGCCCCCTCGACCCCGCGAGCTGGGACGAGTTCGCCCAGGGCCTCTTCTACCAGCCGGGCGACTACGACGACGCGGCGAGCTACCAGGCGCTCGAGGCGCGGCTCGCGGCGCTCGACGCCTCGCGGGGCACCGACGGCAACCGCGTATTCTACCTCTCGACGCCGCCGTCGAACTTCCCGGTCATCGTGGGCCGGCTCGGCAGCGCGGGGCTCGTGGGGCGCGACGGGCGCAAGCCGTTCCGCCGCGTCATCATCGAGAAGCCCTTCGGCACCGACCTCGCGTCGGCCAGGCAGCTCAACCGCGAGGTGCTCTCGGTGCTCGACGAGGCGTCGACGTACCGCATCGACCACTACCTCGGAAAAGAGACGGTGCAGAACCTGATGGTGCTGCGCTTCGCCAACGGCCTGTTCGAGCCGCTGTGGAACAACCGCTACGTCGACCACGTGCAGATCACCGGCGCGGAGGCCATCGGCATCGAGGGCCGCGGCGGCTACTTCGAGCAGGCCGGCATCCTGCGCGACATGGTGCAGAACCACCTCTTCCAGGTGCTGGCCATCACCGCCATGGAGCCTCCGGTCTCGACGTCCGCCGACGACCTGCGCGACGAGAAGGTGAAGGTGCTCAAGGCGCTCCGGCCCATCCCCGACGGGCGCGTCGACGAGTTCGTGGTGCGCGGGCAGTACCGCGCGGGCACCATCGCCGGGCGCCGGCAGATCGGCTACCAGGACGAGGCGGGCGTGACGAAGGGCAGCCGCCGCGAGACCTACGTCGCGCTCAAGCTCTTCATCGACAACTGGCGCTGGGCGGGCGTGCCCTTCTACCTGCGGTCGGCGAAGGCGATGCCGAAGAAGGTGACCGAGGTGGCGCTGGTCTTCCGCGAGGCGCCGCTGCGGCTGTTCGGCGAGCGTGCGTCGCAGGGCCAGTCGCCGAACGTGCTGGCCATTCGCATTCAGCCCGACGAGGGCGTGTCGCTGCGCTTCGGCGCCAAGGTGCCGGGCAACACGATGGACATCCAGCCGGTGAACATGGAGTTCCGCTACGGCACCTCGTTCGGCAGCGAGCCGCCCGAGGCCTACGAGCGGCTGCTCCTCGACTGCATGCTGGGTGACCAGGCGCTCTTCACGCGCGGCGACGAGGTCGAGGCGTCGTGGAAGTGGATCAGCCGCGTGCACGCCGCGTGGGACGCGTCGAGCGCCGACGTCGAGTCGTACGAGGCGGGCACCTGGGGCCCGGCGGAGGCGGACCGCCTGCTGCTCCGTGGCGGCCACCACTGGAGGCGGCCGTGACGAGCGCCGACCTCGAGCGCTTCACCAGCGGCGCGGCCATCGGCGTCGACGTGGCGGCCATCGAGCGCGACCTCGCGGCGCTGTGGCGGCAGGCGGCGAACGGCCACCGCGCCGTGACGCGCGCGTGCTCGTGGAACCTCGTGGTGCACGTCGACTCCGAGCCCGCGCTCGAGCGGGGGAAGATGCTCGCCGACGCGCTGGTGGAGCGCGTGCCCTCGCGCACGCTGGTGCTCCATCACCGCCCCAACGCCACCACCGGCCCCGAGGTCGAGGCCTTCGTCACCGCCAACTGCAAGCTGCTGCCGGGCGGCGGCAAGCTGCTGTGCAGCGAGGAGATCACCGTGCAGTCGCGCGGGCAGGGCAGCGACTACCTCCCCTCGCTCACGCGCGCGCTGCTGGTGCCCGACATCCCCACCGCGGTGCTGTGCGCGGGGCTCCCGAAGGACAGCGCGCTGGTGCAGGAGCTGGTGAGCGCGGCGGATCGGCTGATCCTCGACTCCCACGGCGCGGATCACCTCGGCCCGGTGGAGCGGCTCGGGAAGGCGCTGCCGCGCGTGGCGGATCTCGCGTGGCTCCGGAGCGCGCCGTGGCGCCTCGCGGTCGCCGCGGCCTTCGACGGCCACCCGGAGCGGCTCGACAAGCTGACGCGGGTGCGGGTGCGCTGCGAGGAGGCGTCGGTGAGCGAGGCGCGGCTGCTCCTCGGCTGGCTGGGCGCGCGGCTCGGCTGGGGCCAGGTGGAGGACGGCTTCGCGCTGCGCGGCCAGGGGCGCGTGCGGCTCGACCTCGAGGCGCGCGAAGGCCCCGGGGTGCGCGTGGAGTTCGAGGCGGAGGGCGGCGCGAAGGTGGTGGCCGAGACGCACCACGCGCCGCTGGCCGACGAGGCGCTGGTCACCGCCGCGCTCGGCGCGCGCGGGCTGGACAAGCTCTACCAGGCGGCCCTGCGCCGCGCCGTGGAGCTCGAGGCGTGAGCGCCGACTTCGTCGCGGAGTTCGTCGCCCGGGTGCGCGCAGGGTCGGGCGTCTTCACCTGCGCCCTCACCGGCGGCTCGGCGGCGAGCGCGCTGTACCCGCTGCTGCGCGACGTCGAGCTCGACTGGAGCCGCGTGCACTTCTTCCTCTCGGACGAGCGCTGCGTGCCGCTCGACCACCCCGACAGCAACTACCGCGCGCTCCGGGCGGCGCTCCCGCGCGCGCGCCTCGAGCCCGTGCGCACCGAGCTGCCGCCCGCCGAGGCGGCGCGCGAGTACGCCGCGCGGCTGCCGGCGCAGCTCGACCTCGTGCACCTCGGCCTCGGGCCTGACGGTCACGTCGCCTCGCTGTTCCCCGGGCACGCGCTGCTGGGCGAGCGCGAGGTGCGGGTCGCGGCGCTCACCGACTCGCCGAAGCCGCCCGCGGCGCGCGTGACGTTCACCCTGCCGACGCTCTTCGCGGCGCGCGAGGTGTGGTTCCTCGTGGTCGGCGGGGCCAAGCGGCCCGTCGTCGAGGCGGTGCGGCACGACCCGACCTGCTCTTTCCCCGCGGCGCTCGTCGAGCGCGGCGCTCGCAGCACCACCTGGTTTCTGCAGTACTGAGGACACGCCATGGCACTCACCACTCCCGCTCCGGGCAGCGCCGACCTCGGCCTCATCGGCCTCGCCGTGATGGGGCAGAACCTCGCGCTCAACATCGCCGACCACGGGCACCGCATCGCCGTCTTCAACCGCACCGGCGCGGTGACGGAGCGCTTCGTCGACGAGGCGAAGCACGCCAACGTCGTCCCCGCGCTCGAGCTGAGGGACTTCGTGGCCGCCATCAAGCGCCCGCGCCGCGTCATCATCATGGTGAAGGCCGGCAGCGCGACCGACGCGGTCATCGACTCGCTGGTGCCGCTGCTCGAGCCGGGCGACGTCATCGTCGACGGCGGCAACGCGCTCTTCACCGACACCATCCGCCGGGAGAAGGCGCTGACCGCGAAGGGGCTGTTCTTCGTCGGCTCGGGCGTGTCGGGCGGCGAGGAGGGCGCGCGGCTCGGACCTTCGCTGATGCCCGGCGGCAAGCCCGAAGCGTGGAAGCTGCTCGAGCCGGTGTGGCGCGACATCGCGGCGAAGGTCGACCCGACGACGGGCCGGCCGCTCCCCGGAGGTGCGCCCGGCAAGCCGGTGCAGGGCGGCGTGCCGTGCACCACGTACATCGGCAGCGACGGTGCGGGGCACTACGTGAAGATGGTGCACAACGGCATCGAGTACGCCGACATGGAGCTCATCGCCGAGGCGTTCCACGTGCTGACCTCGGTGCTGAAGCTGAGCGTCGACGAGTGCGCGCGCGTGTTCTCGGAGTGGAACCAGGGCGACCTCGACAGCTTCCTCATCGAGATCACCGCGGAGGTGCTGCACCACCGCGACCGCGTCACCGGCAGGCCCTTCGTCGACGTGGTGCTCGACGCCGCGGGGCAGAAGGGCACTGGCAAGTGGACCAGCACCTCGAGCCTCGACCTCGGCGTGCCCAGCCCGACCATCGCGGAGGCGGTGTTCCAGCGCTACCTCTCGGCGCGCAAGGAGGAGCGCGTGGCCGCGTCGAAGGTGCTGGCCGGTCAGCCGCAGGCGCACGCGCTCGGGGTGACGGTCGACGCGGTGCGCGACGCGCTCTACTGCTCGAAGCTCGCCGCGTACGCGCAGGGCTTCCAGCTCATGGCCGCGGCGGCGAAGGAGTACGGCTGGCAGCTCGACTTCGGCGCCATCGCGCAGATCTTCCGCGGGGGCTGCATCATCCGCGCGCGCTTCCTGCAGAAGATCACCGAGGCCTGGGCGCGCGACCCGTCGCTGGCGAACCTGCTGCTCGACCCGTACTTCGCGGGCGCGGTGAAGCAGGCCGAGGCGGGCTGGCGCAGGGTGGTGGCGGCGTGCGCGCTCGAGGGCGTGCCGGCGCCGGCCTTCGCCTCGGCGCTCGCGTACTTCGACGGCTACCGCGCGGCGTCGCTGCCGGCGAACCTCATCCAGGCGCAGCGCGACTTCTTCGGCGCGCACACCTTCGAGCGCGTCGACGCGCCGCGCGGGAAGTTCTTCCACGTCGACTGGCCCGACCCGAAGCGGCCGCAGCAGGAGGTGTGACGTGCCCTTCACGCTCGTGCTGGCGCTGCTCGCCGCGGAGCCCGCGCCGCAGCTCGTCTCGTACGAAGGCCTCAACGTGAAGGCGCTCCGGCCGTGGCTCGAGGGGAACCTCCCGTCGCTGACGAGGTGCGGGAAGCTCGGCGGCGCGAAGCTGAGCGACGAGGTGGTGGTGAAGGCGAGGTTCTCGAGCGCGCCCGACGTGGTGGTCGAGAAGGTCGACGGCCCGCTCAGCGACCCGAAGTGCGTGAAGGAGGTCGTCGAGGGCTGGAAGAACGACGGTCACCAGCCGCGCGCCGGGCCCTTCCGCTTCGTGTACCGGCTGCGCAAGACCTGAGGTGACCGGCCGCGGGTTTGGTGCTGAAGGGGCCTCATGGCGGCGAATCGGCGGGCGGCGTTCGTGCTGTTCTCGAACAACGAGGCGACCCTCGAGCGGTGTCTGCGCTCGTTGCGACCGGCGTTCGACTTCATCCTCGCGGTCGACACCGGCGCGAGCGATCGCTCGACGGCCATCGCGCGCGACGCGGCAGATCAGGTGCTGCGGGTGCAGTGGCAGGGCTTCGGGCACGCGCGCGCGGCCGCGCTCGAGGAGCTCAGGCGCCAGGACGACCTGCGCTGGGGCTTCTACCTCGACAGCGACGAGTGGCTGCCGCCCGAGGAGGTGACGCGGCTGCGCGCCGCGATGGACAGGTTGCCGCCCGGCGGCTGGAAGGTGCGGCGCCTCAACTTCGTCGACACGCCCGCGCGGAAGTACCTGTGGTGCGTCGACGAGCGGGTGCGGCTCTTCTCGCCCGACGCGGCGCGGTGGACCGCCTCGCAGCTCGTGCACGAGGCGTTTCCGCCGGGGCGCTACGGGCAGCTCGACGTCTCCGTGCACCACGACTTCGTGGTGAGCGAGGGCGCGCGCCTCGAGAAGGAGCTGCTCTACGCCATCCTCTGGGCTGCGCAGAATGCGGGGCGGCGGTCGGGCTCTCCGCCGCGGCTCGCCGCGACGCTCCACTTCGTGCGCGACGTGCTGGTGCGGGGCGCGATGTTCCGCGGCGGCCTCCACGCCGTGCGGCTCGCGCGTGAGCTCAGCGCGTACGCCCTGTGGAAGCACCGGCTGCTGACGCCGCGAGGGCTGACGGCGCTGGCGCCGATCCGCGAGCTGCTGGAGCAGGGTCGACCCACCGACCTCTTCCCGGCCGCCCGCCGCCTCGCCGCGGAGCTCGCGACGACGGGCCGCCTCCCGGCGTGACTGGCGCGTCTCCCGGGGTGGTCACTGGTCAGTGCCGCTCGTAACTATTCATCGCATGGAACCGGTGAATCTCACTCTCGAGGTGCTGAAGCAGATTGGGGACGACGGGCGGCGGAACGGGGAGCGCATCGATGAGACAAACGCTCGGTTGAACGAAACGAACTCGCGACTCAACGAGACGAACGTGCGGCTCGACTCGATGCGCGACGAGCTGAGTCGAAGAATCGTCGAGTCCGAGCTGAGGACCGTGACCGCGATGACGGACCTCGCAGGGACGGTTCGCGAGCTGATTTCGACCGTCAAGGAAGACCGCGATCTCCGCGGTCGGGTCGAGCGGTGTGAGAAGGACATTGCGCAGTTGAAGACGCGGCTCCCCGACGCCTGAACCGGGTTTTGGACGCGGCCCGCGGGCGGCCGTACCGTCGAGCCTGAGTGCTCTTCCCCACCGTCGAGTACGCGCTGTTCTTCCTCGTCGCCTTCGCGGGCGCGTGGGCGCTCGCGCGTCGGCTCGAGGCGCACAAGGCGTTCCTGCTGGGAGCGAGCTGGGGCTTCTACGCGTGGGGCGACGCGCGCTTCCTGCCGGTGCTGATCGGCGTCTCGCTCGAGGCGGCGCTCGTGGCGCAGGCGCTCGAGCGCGCGGAGTCGGCGCGGCTGCGGAGGGTGGTGCTCGGAGTGGGCGTCGCCGCAGTGCTGCTCACGCTGGCGCTCTTCAAGTACCTCGGCTTCTTCGCCGCGTCGGCCTTCTCGCTCGCCGGAACGCTGGGCCTCACCTCGCGCCCGCCGCACCTGCCGGAGCTCGCGCTGCCGGTCGGCGTGTCCTTCTTCACCTTCCACGCCATCTCGCTGATGGTCGACGCGTGGCGCCGGCGCATCCCGGTGAAGGTGCGGCTGCTCGACGCGCTGCTGTACGTGGCGTTCTTCCCGCAGCTCGTGGCGGGGCCCATCCTCCGGGCGGCGACGTTCCTGCCGGCGCTCGCCCAGCGGCGCGACCCCTCGCGCGTCGACGCGGCGCTCGCGCTGCAGCGCATCGTGCTCGGGCTCTTCAAGAAGGTGGTGGTCGCGCAGGTGCTGGCCACCGCGCTCGTCGATCGCGTCTTCGAGGCGCCGTCGGACCACGGGAGCCTCGAGGTGCTCCTCGCCATCTACGGCTACGCCGCGCAGCTGTTCTGCGACTTCAGCGGCTACACCGACCTCGCCATCGGCTCGGCGCTGCTGCTCGGCTACACGATGCCCGAGAACTTCGACGCACCGTACGCCGCCGCGAGCCCGCAGGACTTCTGGCGACGCTGGCACCTCTCGCTCTCGTCGTGGCTGCGCGACTACCTCTTCATTCCACTCGGGGGCTCGCGGCACGGGCCGGTGCGGACCGCGCTCGCGCTGCTGGCCACGATGCTGCTCGGCGGGCTGTGGCACGGCGCGGCGTGGAGCTTCGTCGCGTGGGGCGCGTTCCACGGCGTGGGGCTGGTGGCGCACCGGGCGTGGGCGGCGTGGAACCCGCGGCTCCGCGGCACGCTCGCGTGGCAGGTCGTCGCGACGCTGCTCACCTTCCACTTCGTGTGCGCGGGCTGGGTGCTGTTCCGCGCGTCGTCGCTCGGCGTCGCGGGCGAGGTGTTCGCGGCGCTGCTGCGCGGCGCGCCG
>JBMORD010000302.1:0-54399 GCA_049322495.1 Myxococcota bacterium
GCGCCCTCGGGCAGCACGCGCTCGAGCTTGGCCAGCGCGCTGCCGAGCGCGCCGCCGTTGGACGGCTTGAGCAGCGCGGCGGCCGCGGCGAGCGCGACGCCCTCGGGCGTGGTGAGGCGCGGCGGGGCCGAGAGGCGCTGGTCGAGCTCGACGTACACGCGGCCGTCTTCGACGTAGATGTCGATGTAGTCGTCCGGCTCGAAGGGCGGGCGGCCGACGAGAGTGAGCAGATCGAGCTCCTCGAGCAGCTCGCTGGTGGAGCACCCGACGGCCTTCGCCACCTCCTCGACGGTGAGGCCGGGGTGCTTCGAGACGAAGGGCACGAGGAAGAGCAGCCGGCGGAGCCGCTCGAAGGCGAGGGTGGTGCTCACGCGGCACCTCCGTGGGCAGCGAGGACCTTCGTGGCGAGCTCGGTGAGGCGCGTGCGGGCGCGCTCCGGCGAGACGATGCGCGCGTCGGCGCCGAGCGAGAGCACCCAGGTCACCAGCCCGTCGAGGTTGGTCGCGCTGATGGTGACGAGCGCACGGTCGGCCTCTTCCTTCGGGGCGACGCCGAACAGCTGCTGCGCGAGCGGCCGGAGCTCGCCGCCGAGAGAGAGCTGCACCTCGACCGGCTCGTGGAACTGGTGCTCCCACGGCCAGCTCGCGACGTGATCGTCGACCTTGAAGCCGGCGGGCACGATGAAGTCGGGCTGCTTCGGCTTCGCGGTGTTCACCCGCAGCGCGCGGATGCGGTGCACGTGGAAGGTGCGCAGGCCCTTGCGGAGGTGGCACCAGCCCACGAGGTTCCACACGCCGCGGCGGAGCGCGAGGCCGTAGGGATCGATGCGGCGGCTGGTGACGCTGCGGGTGCGGGGCGAGTAGTAGTCGAGGTCGACCGACTTGCGGGCGTTGAGCGCGTCCCACAGCGCCTCGAGGCGGGCGGGGAGCTCCTTCGCGTCGCGCGCGCTGGCGAGCTCGAGCCGCACGTGCGCCGCCGGGAGCGGGCCGTCGGCGAAGAAGCCGAGCTTGCGCAGCGCGTGCGCGAGATCCTGCCGGCCGGGGAACGCCCCCGAGGCCAGCGCCGCGGAGCCGGCGGCGTACAGCACCGCGAGCTCCTCCGGCGTGAGGCCGGGCTCGGGCAGGTAGTAGGCGTCGTGATCGAGCGTGTAGCCGCCGAGCGCGAAGTCGTCGGTGGCGGTGTACTTGAGGGGAATCCCGAGCTCCTGCAGCTCGGCCTTGTCGCGCTCGAACTTGCGCTGGGAGGCGTCGGCGCTCCCGCTGTAGTCGTCGGGGAAGGCGTCGCGGATGTCCTCGAGCGAGACGGGGGTCTTCGCGTCGAGGAAGAAAGCGACGAGGTTGAGCAGTCTCTCCGTGCGGTCCATGACGGTCGGGCGCGCATCCTCTCACAGCGCGCGGCTCACGCCGGGGAGATTCCCAGCCGATCGATCGCCGCGAACAGCTGCTCGAGATCCGACTCGTCGTTGAAGACGTGGGTCGACAGGCGCACGCCTGCCCCGCGGGCGGTGGTGGCGATGCGCGCCTCCTTGAGCAGCAGGCGCACCACCTCGAGCGGCGCGCCGCGCACCGGCACCACGCAGATGCCCGAGAGCGTCGCGGGCTCGTCGGGCGTGACGGGCGAGAAGCCGCGCCGCCGCAGCCCTTCACGCAGCTTCAGCTGGAGCGCCACCACGTGCCGCAGGGTGTTCTCGACGCCGACCGCCTCGTGCAGCGCGAGCGCGGCGTCGAGGGCGGCGAGCCCCACCCACGCCCCGCCGCCGGCCTCGAGGGCCGAGGCCTCCGCGCGGAAGCGGGTGCCGGTCGCGGTGAAGCCGGTGGCGTCGTCGACGCGGGTGGCGTGCGCCCAGGGCTGGAACTGCTCCTCGGGGCGCACCGAGAGCCAGCCCCCGAAGGGCACCGGCGTGCCGTCGAGCCACCGCTTCGCGATGAAGAGCAGGCCGGTGCCGTAGCCGGCCATGAGCCACTTGTGGCTGGTGGCCGCGAGGAAGTCCGCCCCGAGCCGGTGCACGTCGAGCGGCACGTGGCCCACGCCCTGCGCGGCGTTGATGATGAAGGCGAGCCCCTTCGCGCGGCACAGCGCGCCGACCTGCTCGAGCCCGATGCGGTAGCCGGTGCCGAACTGCACCGCAGAGACGGCGATCGCCCCGGTGCGTGGCGTGAGCGCGGCCTCGAGCTCGGTGATGGGGAAGGTGCCGTCGGGGCGCACCCGCACGCCACGCAGCGTGAGCCCGTCGTACAGCAGCGGCAGCGTGGTGCTGGGGAACTCCGTCTCGAGGGTCAGCACCTCGGAGATGCCGCGGGCCTTCAGGTACGAGGCGATGACGTGGAAGCCGAAGCTGGTGCTGGGCGTGAAGGCGAGCTCCGCAGGCATCGCCCCGAGGAAGCGGGCCGCCCGCGCCCGCGTCTCGTCCTTGAAGCGCGCCCAGGCGGGGTAGTGCACGTCACCGTGCTCCAGCGCGTCGCGGAGGTTCCGCTCCATGGCGTCGAACACCGGCTGCGGCGTCGGCGACGAGGCGGCGGCGTTGAGCCACACGCGCTCCTTCAAGGCAGGGAAATGTGCGCGCAGCTCGGCGGGCGTCATGGGGCGGGAATAGCCCAGCGCCCGGTGCTGTTGCGCGAATTGAGGGCCCTTCCATGAAATCGACGCCGGCGCGCGCCGTCCCGCTGACACGATGTCACAGCCTGTTGCGGCACCAGGGCCGCTCCTGTCACCGCGTCCCCTGCGGCACCCGCGAGAACCCGCGAGATTCGCTGGTCGGCGGGCGCGGTCTTCATGTTGCAGCCGGAGAACAGGCATGAGCGCTCGCTTCTTCCTCTCGACTCTCCTCGTCCTCGCCGTCTCGGTGGGGTGCGCGGCCCAGGCGCCGGTGACGCGCGCGCCCGAGGCGCTCTACCTCGCGGTTGAGGTCCAGGAGCACGGCCGCACCGTCGCCCGCCCGAAGGTGGTGGGCTTCGAGGGGCGCAACATCACCGTCGAGCGCCGCCAGCCCGACGCGCCCAACGCCGACTACCGGCTGGTGCTGGTGCCGCGCGAGGAGGGGCAGGGGTACGGCGTGAAGCTCGATCTCCAGCTCCCCAGCGGGCGGCGGCTGGGGCACGTGGGGCTGCTCCACGGCGAGGAGCGGCGGGTGACGCTCGACGAGGACATCGAGCTCAAGGTGATGCTGATGCGCGTCGACTCGCCGGAGTTCAAGGCGCTGGTGCAGCGCGCCCCGAAGACCCGGAAGCCGGCGATCTGACGCGGCGCGGTCGACGGCCGCCGGTTAGAAGCTCGCCTCCATGGCAGCGACCGCGTCTGGAGGCCTGCGCCGCGAGCGCGTGAAGGCCTCGAAGCAATTCGACGGCTCCCTCTTCCGCAACCCCACCGGCCTCGGGCCCGAGCTCAAGGGCAACCCGCTCCCGCTGCTCGGCGAGTACTTCTTCGGCGACGCCAAGCGCGCCCCGTCGAAGCCGCTCCCGCTGGTGCGTCCCCACGACGCCTGGGCGCGCCCCGTCGAGACCGGCCACCGCGTGACCTGGCTGGGCCACTCCACGGTGCTGCTGGAGCTCGATGGCCACCGCGTGCTGACCGACCCGGTGTTCGGCGATCGCGCCTCGCCGTTCTCGTTCGCCGGGCCGCGCCGCTTCCACCCGGTGCCCGCCACGCTCGACGAGCTGCCGCCGCTCGACGTGGTGCTGCTCTCGCACGATCACTACGATCACCTCTGCCGCACGACGATGGAGGCGCTCGCCCGCACCCCGGTGCCGATCGTGACCTCGCTCGGCGTCGGCGCCCACCTCGAGGAGATGGGCATTGCCGCCGAGCGCATCACCGAGCTCGACTGGGGCGAGGCGATCGAGGTGAAGGGGCTGCGCATCACCGCCACGCCGAGTCAGCACTTCTCCGGCCGTGGCGTGAAGCGCAACACCACGCTCTGGTCGTCCTTCGTGATCGAGACCTCCCGGCGGAAGGTCTTCTTCTCGGGCGACACCGGCCTCACCGAGCAGTTCCGCGACATCGCCGCGCAGCACGGGCCGTTCGAGCTGGTGATGCTCGAGGTCGGCGCGTTCCACCCCGCGTGGGGCACCATTCACCTCGGCCCCGACAACGCGCTCGAGGCCTTCCGGATGCTGGGCGGCGGCACGCTGCTGCCGGTGCACTGGGGCACCTTCAACCTCGCGCTGCACGCGTGGGACGAGCCGGCCGAGCGCCTCGTGGAGCGCGCAGGGAAGGAAGGGCTGCGGGTGCTCACCCCTCGGCTGGGCGAGGTCGTCGAGCCGTCGCGCGTCGAGGGGCCGACGCCGTGGTGGCGCGCGCTGTAGTCAGTCGTCTTCGCCCGGCGCCTTGCGCAGGCCCAGCCGTCGCCGGAGCTCGCGCGCCGCCTGCCGGCTCACCTCGACGGCGTGCCCGGCGTGGGTGCGCGCGGTGTAGCCCCCGGTCTCGAGCGGCTCGAGGCGCGCGACGGCGTTGAGGTTGAGCAGCGCGCGGCGGTGCACCCGCTCGAACTGCGGGAGCCGCTCGTGCAGCTCCTGCAGCGTGAAGTCGGTGAGGTGCTGCGCGTCGCGCGTGAAGACGGTGACCAGCTCGTCCTCGAGGGTGGCGTGGGTGATGGAGGCGGGGTCGAGCAGCACCACGCCCTGCCGGGTGGTGATCGCGATGCGCGCGAGCTGGCTCTGCTTCACCGCGGTCGAGAAGCGCGTCTGGCTCTCGCGCTGCCGCGCCCGCTCGAGCGCCTTGTGCAGCCGCGCGGGCTCGATGGGCTTGAGGAGGTAGTCGACCACGCCGGAGTCGAAGGCCTCGACGGCGTGCTCCGCGTGCGCGGTGCAGAAGATGACGAACGGACCGTCGGCCGGCCACAGGGCCATCGCCTCCACGCCGGTGAGCTTCGGCATCTGGATGTCGAGCAGCACCACGTCGACGCCGCCCTGCTTGAGGCGGGCGAGCACCTCGTGGCCGTCGGTGGCCTCGCCGACCAGCTCCACGCCTTCCATCGCGCCCAGCAGCCGCTTGAGGCGGGCGCGGGCGAGCTGCTCGTCGTCGGCGATGAGGATGCGCATCTTCAGGGCTCCTTCTTCGTGAGGGGGACGCGCAGCGTGGCGCGCGTGCGCTCGGCGCCGACCGCCTCGACCTCGACGCTCGCGTCGCGCCCGAAGGCGAGCTCGAGCTGCCGGCGGAGCGTCGGCAGGCCCTGGCTCCCTTCGCGCGGGCCGCGGAACGGGCCGGGGTTCTCGAGGCTGACGACCAGCGCGCCGCCCGAGAGGCGCACCGAGAGCGCGAGCGCGCCGCGGTGGCCTGCACCGGGGCCGTGCTTCACCGCGTTCTCGGCGAGCGACACGAGGCTCATCGGGGGCACCAGCACTTCCGGCAAGACCGCCGGCACGTCGCGCTCGAGCGTGAAGAGGGCCTTGTCACGCAAGAGGTGCAGCTCGAAGAGCATGTCGACCAGCTCGAGCTCCTTCGCCAGCGGCCACAGCGGCGCCTTCACCCCGTCGAGCACCGCGCGGAGCATCGCCGAGAGCTCGAGCACCGCCGCCTCGGCCACCTCTCCGTCGATGCGGCACCACTCGGCGATGGCGTTGAGGGTGTTGAAGAGGAAGTGCGGGTCGAGGTGCGCCTTGAGGGCGAGCAGCTGCGCGCGCTCTGCCTCGGCCTGGAGCCGCGCGACGCGCTGCTCGAAGCCGATGTCTCGCCCGAGCCCCCAGCCGCCGACGAGGAAGAGGGCGGTGATGACCAGCAGCGAGGTGCGCTCGGTGAGGAAGGTGTAGCCGATGCCCAGCACCTTCGGCACGCCGGCCCCGACCGAGAGGATGGTGCCCGCGCCGACCAGCGCGTACAGCGCGAGGCGCACCGCGCCGTGGGAGAACTCGAGCCCGTCGGGGAACAGCACCCGGTAGCTCACCGGCGCCACCACGATGAACGAGAGGCACATCAGCGCGCCGACCCACACCCCGCGGGTGTCGATGCTCCAGCGGTACTGGGCGAAGACGAGCGTCGCGCAGACCACCAGCGAGGGGATCAGCCGGCGCGGGTGGAGCAGCGCCTTCCACGTCGCGCGGACGATCGACCCCTGGGGAACCGCAGCCACCATGCGCGTGAGACTCGCACACCCCGGGCCCCGGTCCGCGGCCCTTCGCCCAACGGTCGCTGCGCGGTGCCGAGCGGTCTGTTACTCACGCCGCCATGATCGAAGAAGGCAAGAAGGCGCCTGCGTTCTCCCTCAAGAACCAGGACGGGAAGACCGTGAAGCTGTCCGACTTCGCGGGCAAGGTCGTGGTGCTCTACTTCTACCCGAAGGACGACACGCCGGGCTGCACCACCGAGGCGTGCGACTTCCGCGACCAGCACTCCGCGCTCACGAAGGCCGGAGCGGTGGTGCTCGGGGTCTCGCCCGACGACGAGGCGCGCCACCTCAAGTTCGCCGGCAAGCACCAGCTGCCCTTCACGCTGCTCGCCGACACCGAGCACGCGGTGGCCGAGAAGTACGGCGCGTGGGGCGAGAAGAGCCTCTACGGCAAGAAGTTCATGGGCATCATCCGCTCGACGTTCCTCATCGGCGCCGACGGCAAGGTCGCGAAGGTGTGGCCGAAGGTGAAGGTGGCCGGCCACGTCGACGAGGTGCTCGCCGCCGTGAAGTCGCTGAAGTGACGGTCGAGTTCTGCTTGGCTTCGCGCCATGCGGATCTCGCTCCTGCTGCTGCTGACGTGGTGGACGGCGCCGGCCTTCGCCGAGCCGTGGGACGTCGCGCCGCCGCCGCGCGGGCAGTGGGCGCTCGATCAGACAGGCAGGGTCTCGTCGGCGACGCTCGTCGAGCTCGACGGCATCGCTGACGCGCTCGACGCCTCGGGCGCCGGGCAGCTCGGCGTGCTGGTGCTTCAGACCACCGGCGGCGTCAACGCGCGCGACTTCGCCACCGGCGTCTTCAACTCGTGGGGCGTGGGCCATGCCGGCGTCGACGACGGCGTGCTGCTCTTCGTCGCGCTGGGCGATCGCAAGTCCGAGATCATCCTCGGCGAGGGCTCGAAGGTGACGCGCGCGCAGACCGACGTGGTGATGCGCGACGACGTGGTGGCCAACATGAAGCGCGGCAACCTCGACGCCGCGCTCCTGTCGGCGGCGCGCGCGCTCGACCAGCTGATGCGGCGCGCGGCAGGCAAGCCGGCGGCGCCGTCGCCCACCGACAACCGCGGCCTCGGGCCCGACGCCTACGTGGTGCCCACCCGCGAGCGGCCTGACTCCGACGAGGCGCTGGCCGACTTCGCCGACGGCCAGAAGTCCTTCCCCGAGCGCAGCCCGCGCACCTGGGTCGTCGACCTCAACGAGGTGCTCACGCCCTCACAGCGCGCGCAGCTCGACGTGGCCGCCAGCGACATCTACGCCTCGAGCGAAGGGCGGGTGTTCTTCCTCGTGGTGAAGAGCACCGCCGACTACCCGCCGCTCGACGCGCTGCTGGGCCGCTTCACCAGCCAGGTGCGCCCGCTCTCGAAGCTGCCGGTGGCCGTGGTGGCGCTCGACGTCACCGGGCCGCGCGCGGCGATCCACCTCCCGCAGGGCGTGGTGACCAACGCGTGGGAAGCGGAGCAGGTCGACCGCGCGCAGCAGACGCTGCTCGCCTCGGCCCAGGTCGATCGCATCGCGGCGATGCTCGAGGCCGAGCGCTTCGCGCACCAGGCGATCGCGCGGGGCATCCCTCCGCGCCCGATGGGCGAGGCGCTGGCGATGGGCCTCGAGCGCAACAAGGAGCTGGTCTACGGCAGCGGCGCGGGCCTCGGGGTGGTGGGGCTCCTGATGCTCAAGCGGTGGAACCGTCGCCGCGTGCGCACCTGCGAGAAGTGCCACCAGCCGCGCGAGCTCCTCACCGAAGCGCTCGACGATCAGCACCTCGACGCCGGCCAGAAGAAGGAGGAGTCGCTCGGCTCGGTCGACTACGACGTGTGGTGGTGCGGGCGCTGCAACGACGCGCTGGTGCTGCGCTACGGCGCGTTCTTCACCGCGTACTCGTCATGCCCGAAGTGCAGCGCGAAGACCAAGCGCTCGAACACCACCACGGTGCGCGCGGCGACGGAGTACTCCACCGGGCTGCAGCGCATCGACGAGCACTGCGAGCACTGCGGCTACCGCAACAGCTCGACGCGCACCACGGCGCGCATCCAGCGCAGCTCGTCTTCTTCGTCGTCGAGCTGGTCGTCGTCGTCGCGCTCGAGCAGCAGCTCCTCGAGCTTCGGCGGCGGGCGCTCGTCGGGCGGCGGCTCGAGCGGGAGCTGGTGACCCTCAGGGGTTGACCCAGCGACGCTCCCAGCCGTCGCCGGCCTTCAGGTACTCCTCGCGCCAGTGGAGCCGGAACTCGTGCGCCTTCCAGAACTCGAGGCGATCGGGCGCGAGGCGGAAGCCGCCCCAGTGCGGGGGCCGGGGCACGCGCTGGCCCTCGTACTGCGCGGTGAGCTCCGCGAGGCGGCGCTCGAGCGTGTCGCGCGAGTCGAGCGGGCGGCTCTGCGACGAGGCCCACGCGCCGAGCTGCGAGATGCGCGGGCGGGTGGCGAAGTACGCGTCGGCCTCTTCGTCGCTGGTCCTGGTCACGAAGCCCTCGACGCGCACCTGCTGATCGAGCATCGGCCAGTAGAAGTCGAGGGCCGCGGCGCCGGTCTCGCTCAGGGCGCGGCCCTTGGTCGACTCGAAGTTCGTGTAGAAGACGAAGCCGCGCGCGTCGAAGTCCTTGAGCAGCACGATGCGCACCGTCGGCCGCCCGCGCGCGTCGACGGTGGCCAGCGCCATCGCGTTCGGATCCTTGGTCACCACGCGCTTCGCCTCGTCGAAGAGGGTGCCGAAGCGCGTGAAGGGCTCGTTCCAGTCGGTGCGGACGGTCGTCATGTCAGTTCCAGGCGGCGTCGAGCTGCAGCCGATCTCGATCGACGAGCTCGAAGCGGGTGAGGCGTGCGTTGCGGGCGCGGCTCGCCTCCATCCAGGCGACGAGGCTCCCGGCGAGCTCGTGGAGCGAGCACTCGTCGGCGAGGGGCCACCCGCTGATCTCCGCCACGCACGAGGTGGGCGTCGACGAGAGGATCTTCAGCGCGCTCTGGTCGAAGTAGCTCTTCCAGAAGCGGCCGGACAGGCCGAGCACCATCGCCGGGGAGGCGGCGGCGAAGATGAAGCGGAAGAAGGCGCCGATGTCGGCCGACGCGATGGCGTGCCCGAGCGCGAGCGCCTTCCGCGGGCCGCCGTCACGCCGGGCGAGCCACTCGATGCCGTGGAAGTACAGCTCGATGGGGATCCACGCGATGGAGGTGACCGCGCGCCGCTCGGTGCCTGCCCGCAGCGGCAGCGGGAGCGTCTCGCGCCACATCGCCGCCAGCCGCGGATCGCGCCCGTCCATCACGTCGAGGAGGTGCACCAGCCCGAAGCCCTTCATGCGCGCGCCGCACGGCCGTGACGGGTCGACCGCCGCGAAGTCGAGGCCGCGGCGGTTCACCAGAGGCGCGATGCGCTGCTCGAGGTCGGTCGTCATCCGTCAGGACGAGGGTCTACTCGGAGATCGCTTCTGACGGGTGGGATGATAGGTGGCGGCGGCATTCTCGATGCGCATCTTGTTCATCAGCTCCGAGGTGGCCCCGTTCTCCAAGACCGGAGGGCTGGGAGACGTCGCCGGCGCGCTGCCGCGGGCGCTCGCCGCGCGGGGCCACGAGGTGCGCCTCGTGTCGCCGCTGTACCGCTCGGTGCCGCGCGGTGAGCTGCAGCTGTTCGGCGAGCCGCTGACGCTCCACTTCCCCTTCGGGAACGTCGACGTGCGGACGTGGCGCACGCGCCGGGGCGCGGTGGAGTTCGTCTTCGTCGAGGCTCCGGCGGCCTTCGATCGCGAGGGGCTGTACGGCTACGGCGATGACGCGCGGCGCTTCGCGGTGGCGGCGGTGGCGGCGCTCTCGGTCTCGCAGCGCGACGCCTTCCGCCCCGACGTGGTGCACTGCAACGACTGGCCGACGGCCCCGGCGCTGCTCGCCCTGCGCACCGGCTTCGCGCACACCGCGCTCGCGCGCGCGCGCCGCGTCTTCACCATTCACAACCTCGCGTACCAGGGGAACTTCCCCAAGCACGAGCTCGAGGCGCTCGGCATTCCGTGGACCGAGTTCACCGTCGACGGCGTCGAGTTCTACGATCAGCTGTCCTTCATGAAGATGGGCATCGTCTCGGCCGACGTGCTCACCACCGTGTCGCCGAGCTACGCGAAGGAGATCCAGACCCCGGCGTTCGGCGTGGGCCTCGACGGGCTCCTGCGCCACCGCAGCGCGCACCTCGCCGGCATCCTCAACGGGGTCGACACCGCCGAGTGGAACCCCGCGACCGACGTGTTCCTCCCCGCCCGGTTCACCGCCGCCGAGCTCTCGGGGCGCGCGCGCTGCCGCAGCGAGCTGCTGGCCTCGGTGCGGCTCGAGGCGCCCGTCGAGCACATGCCGCTCTTCGGCGTCATCGGGCGCATGGCGAGCCAGAAGGGCGCCGACCTGATCCAGGCGACGCTGCCCCGGCTCCTCGAGCAGGGCGCGTCGGCCGTGGTGCTCGGCGCGGGAGAGGGCGCCATCGAGCACGCGTGGAAGGAGCTCGCCGCGCGCTTCCCCCGGCGGCTGGCGCTCCGGCTCGGCTTCGACGAGTCGCTGGCCCACCGCATCGAGGCGGGCGCCGACTTCTTCCTGATGCCGTCGCGCTTCGAGCCGTGCGGGCTCAACCAGATGTACTCGCTGCTGTACGGCGCGGTGCCGGTGGTGCACGCGGTGGGAGGTCTCAGGGACACCGTGCGCGACATTCGCCACCCTGATGGCAACGGCGTGGTGTTCGAGCGCCCCACGGCCGAGGCGATGTTCCAGGCGCTGGTTCGGGCGGTGGAGCTCTTCCGCGACCCGGCGCGGTACCTGGCGGTGCAGCGCCGCGGGATGAACAGCGACTTCGGGTGGGAGCGCTCGGCGGCCGAGTACGAGCGGCTGTACGGCGCGAATTCGCACTGATGGCGCTCCCGCTTCGGGTACGGTGAAGCCGACGTGGCGCAGGAAACGGAACTCGGCGGCTACCAGCTCGTAGGGCGTCTCGCGGTCGGCGGGATGGCCGAGGTCTACCAGGCCCGGGCGCGCTCCACGACGCAGCGGAGCCCCGGCGAGCCCGACGACATCGTCATCAAGCGACTGCTGCCGAGCTACCGCAACGACGCCGCGTGGGTGAAGCAGTTCGTCGACGAGGCGAAGCTCACCGTGCGCCTCCGCCACCCGAACATCGTGCGCACCTTCCGCTGCTTCAAGGCGGGCATGGACTACCTCATGGTCCAGGAGCTCGTGAGCGGGCGCACGCTCCAGTACATGCAGGACGCCTTCCGCGACGCGGGCGCGGTGATGCCTGCCTCGGCAGCGGCGTACATCACCATCTGCCTGCTCAAGGCGCTCGACTACATCCACCGCGCGAAGGTGGGCGAGAACGGCGCGACCATCGTCCACCGCGACGTCAACCCGGCGAACATCCTCCTCTCGGTGGCGGGCGACGTGAAGCTCACCGACTTCGGCGTGGCCGAGGTCGAGGGCGTGATGCGCGGAGACTCCGGCGCGCTGCGGGGGACCATCGGCTACATGGCCCCCGAGGCGGTGCTGGGTCAGGCGGTCGATCACCGGGCCGATCTCTTCGCCGCCGGGGTGATCTTCTGGGAGCTCCTCACGGGCCAGCGGCTGTTCGCCGGCGGCAGCGAGATGGAGATGATGCACAAGGTGCGCGACTGCCGCGTGCCGCCGGTGAGCAAGTTCAACCCCGAGGCGCCGGACATGGCCGCGGCGATCGCGCGCAAGGCGTTGCAGCCCGATCGCGGCCAGCGCTTCCAGACGGCGAGTGAGTTCGTGCGGGTGCTGGAGATCCTCGCGCGGCGCAACGGCTGGCCGGTGAGCGTCGACGCCCTCAAGCCGCTGCTCGGAGGCTGAAGTGTTCCGCGCCGCGCTGCTGGGGCTCGCGCTCGTCTCGGGCTGTGCGACGGTGCCGTCACGCGAGGCCCGGCTGACCGCGCAGCTGCTCTCGGTCGACGTCGACTTTCCGACGCGGGAGCGCGGCCAGCTCCGCTTCGTGATCGCCCCGCCCGCCACGGCGCCGCGCGCGCAGAGCGTCTCGTGGGAGCTGTTCCTCGACGGCGTGCGCTTCGCCGCGGGCGTGGCGGCCGTCGAGCCCGGCGCGAACGGCGAGCTGGTCGTCGCCACGCCGCTGGTGTGCCGCCACCTCTCGTGGCGCGAGGGCGAGGCGAAGCTCGACGTCGGCCTGCGGGGCGAGGTCGACGTGGGCACGCCGGGCGAGAAGCTCCAGTTCAAGGACCGCCGTGAGCTGACGGTGCACGGGCGGCCGATGCTCCACATTCCCACCGAGTGACCCACCAGGGAGATCTGCGATGACGATGAAGCTCTATTACGTGCCCCGGACCCGCGCGAGCCGCCCGCGCTGGCTGCTCGAGGAGCTGGGCGTGCCCTACGAGCTGGTGCGCCTCGATCTGTCGAAGGGCGAGACGAAGTCCGACGAGCACACCGCGCGGCACCCGCTGCAGCACGTGCCGGTGCTCGAGACGCGCGATGGCTCGATCTTCGAGTCGGCGGCGATCGTGCTGCACCTCGCCGACCTGTACCCCGATCGGAAGCTCATCGGTGCGCCCGGGACGCACGCGCGCGCGCTGGCCTACCAGTGGCTGTTCTTCGCGATGACCGAGCTCGAGCCGCCCGCGGTGACCTTCTTCACGCACTTCCGCGCGAAGAACACCGAGCACCCCGACGCCTTCAAGGCGAAGGACAAGCTGGCCCTGGCCCTCAAGCCGCTCGAGCGCCACTTCGCCTCGAAGGAGTGGCTGATCGACGGCGGCTTCTCGGTCGCGGATCTCGTCGTCGGCGCGGTGCTCTCGTGGTGCGCGGGCATGGGGATGATCGCCGACTCGCCCAACGTGCTGGCCTGGGTCGAGCGGCTGCGCGCGCGCCCGGCCTTCAAGGCCGCGCACCGGGACTGAGGTCGGTCAGACCTTCACCGCCTCGAGCCGCTCGTAGCTCGGGCGGCGCTGCTGCTCCGCCGGAGGCAGCCGCGGCTTGACGACGCGCACGCGATCGAGCCGCGGCCCTTCCTTGGAGTGCACGATGAAGGTCCAGCCTCCCTCGACGAGGCGGTCGCCCACCTCGGGGATCGCCCCGGCCTTGTGCGAGAGGAAGCCGCCGAGGGTCTCGAACTCCCCCTCGGGGAACTTGAAGTCGAAGGCGCGCGCGAAGTCGCCCACGGGGAGCAGCGCGTCGACCAGGAACGAGTCGTCGGCCTGCTTCTCGAAGGCGCGGACCTCCTCGTCGAACTCGTCGCGGATGTCGCCGACGATCTCACGGAGGATGTCCTCGAGGGTGACGATGCCCGAGAAGCCGCCGTACTCGTCGACCACCACCGCCATGTGGATGCGCTGCCGCTGCATGTCGCGCAGCAGATCACCGATCGGCTTGACCCACGGCACGTACACCACCGGGCGCAGCAGATCGGACAGCACGATGAGGTGCGGGTTCTGCAGCATCGGCACGATGTCGCGCACGTGGAGGATGCCGAGGATGTGGTCGACGTCGTCCTTGTAGACGGGGATGCGCGAGTGGTTCTCCTCGGCGATGAGCTGGAGGATGGTCTCGATCGGCGCGTCGTGCGCCAGCGCCACCACCTCGGTGCGCGGCACCATCACGTCGCGGCACGTCTTCTCGTTGAGCTCGAAGATCGAGCGGATGAGCTGCGGCGCACCGCGATCGACCTCGTTCTTCTGCGCTTCGCGGATGAGCTGCTTCTCGAGCTCCTCGAGCGGCGGGGGCGGCGGCTGGAACGACACCTTGGCGCCGAAGGGCTTGAGCGCGAGGTTGAGCGGCGCGACGAGGATGCGCACCATCGGCGAGAGGCTGCTCACCAGCATCACGCCCAGGCGCGACAGGCTCAGTGCCCACGGCTCCGGCTTCTGGATCGCCGCCGAGCGGAAGGTGATGTCGATCAGCGTCGCCACCAGCGCGACCACCAGCGCCGAGGACAGCGGCGTGAGCCAGGTGAGCCACTCCGACTTCACGAGGTCGGCGAGCGAGAGATCGAGCACCCGGGGGATCACCAGGCTCCCGGTGCCGACCGCCAGGAAGCCCGAGAGCACCATCGCGAAGCGGATCGCCGCGGCCATGCCCTCCGGGTCGTTCTTGAGGCGCACCACCCGCTGGGCGCGCACCGCGCCGCCCCGCGCCAGCTCCTTCACGTGATCGTCGGCCAGGGCCTGAAAGGCGGCCTCCATCGCGGCGACCAGCCCACGTACGAAGAGCAGCGCTGCGAGGATGACCCACATGCTCCAGGTCGGCATGCGCTCCATTCTAACGGTCAGGCTCCCGAAACCCCGCCCTCTTCCCAAAATGGCTGACGTTTCGGGTAGTTCGCGCACGTGGCATGGTTCTGCCCGTGCTTGCTCTGCTGCTGATGATGACGGTCGCCGCGGCGCCCCCGAAGGCGCTGGGGGCGAAGTTCGGCTGCACCGCCCGGGCGCCCTGTGAGGTGGTGAGCGAGCAGAAGGCCGGCGCCGACGACGAGGGCGTCAAGCTGCGGGTGCTCCAGGTGACGAGAGGGGCGCAGCAGGCCGACGACGGCGCGCGCGAGTGCACCGTCGAGGAGTACTGGGCGGTACGGCTGGCGAAGCCGCAGGAGGCGCGCGTGCTGCTGTCGCTGTGCAACGACGGCTACGGCGCGGCGGGCGTGGGAGAGGACACGGTGAGCGTCAAGGCGAACCGGCTGATCCACGAGCAGTTCGGCGGATCTTCGTGGCGCTGGGTGAGCCAGCGCGAGTTCCAGCTCTGGCCGCCGCGGCCGGTGAGCGCCTCCTCGACGAGCTTCCACGCGTCGGCTCCGCAGCTCACTGACGAGACGCGCTGGTCTTGGCGCGACTTCACCGGCGAGCGCGTCCGCCAGCTCTCGGTGTGCGGCGAGGACGGGCAGCCCGACCTGCGCGAGGAGGCGCCCGCGAGGCCGGTGCGCTCGGCGCTGATCCCCCGCGTGGCGCTCCCGGCCGAGTACGTGAGCGGGGGCTGGAAGACGACGGCCCTCGGTTCCTGCAGCGCCAGCGCCGGCTTCGTCGTCTTCGGCGCGAAGGGTGAGGCGGCCGACGCGAGCCTGCGGGTGGTCGCCGCGGAGCAGGGCACCGTGCTGTTCCTCGAGGTGAGCGACGACGCGTGGGTGACCAACGAGAAGAAGTGGATCGCCGGCGATCACCTCGAGCTCTGGCTGTCGGGCGAGGCGCCTTCGACGACGCAGGACTGCCTGGGCAAGCGCGGGGCGCAGGCGTCGCAGTGGGCGATCGATCTCCCGAGCGGCGCGGTGCGCGCGGGCCACGGAGGCCGGGTCGCGCTCCCCGCGGCGGAGGTGGTGGGCGACGGGAAGGTCGCGCGCGTCAAGCTCACGCTGCCCAGCGGCGACTGGCCCGCGCTCACCGTCGTGTACTCCGACAGCGATGATGGCGCGAAGCAGGAGCGCCTCCTCGCCACCAGCCAGTTCGTGTTCCCCCAGGCGGCCACGCTCGGTCAGCTCCACCCCCTCGCGCCCCGCGTCGCCGCGTGCGCGGTGAAGGATGGCGCGCTGACGGCCGTCTCGACCTGGCAGGTGCCTGAGACCGGGCCCGCCTTCCCGTCATCTGGAGACTGAGATGCGTGCGTCGCTGCAGAGTCTGCTGCTGTGTGGGGTGCTGCTGGCCGCGCCCGCCTTCGCGTGGCCGGTCGACTGGATCCACGACGTGGAGGCGGGCAAGGAGAAGTTCCTCAAGCTGCCGAAGGTCGACTGGTTCGAGATCGACGACCCGAAGGTGGTGGCCCTCGAGTGGAGCGCCGACTCGAACGAGCTGGTGATCGTCGGGCTGAAGCCGGGGCGCGCGCTGGTGCTGCTCGGGGCCGACGGCCACGTCGCGGCGTGGCGGGTGCGCGTGGGGACCCCGCCGAAGACGGAGCCGACGGCGTTCGCGGCGGCGCAGAAGGCCTGCCCGGATCTCAAGGCGACGCCGCTCGAAGACGTGAAGCTGAGCGTCACCGTCGCGACCGAGCCGTGCCGGCAGGCGCTGCTCGCGCTCTTCCAGACGGACGCCTTCGAGGCGCGGCACCTCGAGCTGTCCTTCGAGGGGCAGGCGCTGCAGGCCCAGCTCCGCGCGGTGCAGGAGGGGCTCCAGGCGTTGACGAAGGGCCGCGTGACGGCGCGGTACGTCGGGGCGGGGCTGGTGCTGGGAGGGGCCGTCGCGTCGGAAGCCGAGCACCGGAAGGTGCTGTGGGAGGTGCTGCGGCGCTCCCTCGGGCGCTTCGCGCTCTCGGACACGATCGAGGTGCCCGAGGAGCGCGGCGCCGATAGCGGAGTACGTTGATGGGTCACCTGCCGCTGATCGACGAGCTCGCAGTCATCGCCGGCCTCGGCGTGCTCGTCACCCTCGTGCTCTCGCGTCTGCAGCTGCCGGCCGTCGCGGGGCTGCTGCTCGCCGGCGCGCTCGCGGGCCCCGAGGCGCTCGGGCTGGTCACCTCGCTCGACTCGATCCACGTGCTGGCCGAGCTGGGCGTGGTGCTCCTGCTGTTCACCATCGGCCTCGAGTTTTCGCTCTCGCGGCTCAAGGACATCTTCCGCCAGGTGGCGCTCGGGGGCCTCCTGCAGGTCGGCCTCACGACGGCCGCGGTGGCGCTCGGTGCGATCGCGCTCGGTCAGCCGGTGGGGCGCGGCATCTTCTTCGGCTTCGTGTTCGCCCTCTCGAGCACGGCCATCGTGCTGCGCGCGCTGACGGAGCGTCGCGAGCTCGACGCGCCGCACGGGCGCTTCATCGTCGGCACGCTGATCTTCCAGGACCTCTGCGTGGTGCCGATGGTGCTGGTGGTGCCGCTGCTGGCGCCGGGCAGCTCGGTGGGGTCGGCGGCGTCGGGCATCGCGATCGCGCTCGGGAAGGCGGTCGGCGTGGTGATCGCGGTGATCGTCGCCGCCCGGCTCCTCGTGCCGCGCGTGCTGCGGTGGGTCGACGCCGCGCGCAGCCGCGAGGTGTTCCTGCTCGCCGTGCTCGGGCTGTGCATCGGCACCGCGTACCTCACCTCGCTGGCCGGCCTCTCGCTCGCGCTCGGCGCCTTCCTCGGCGGCATGGCCATCGCCGACACGGAGTTTGGGCACCGCGCGATGGGCGACGTGATGCCCCTGCGCGACGCCTTCGTGTCGCTGTTCTTCGTGTCGCTCGGCATGCTGTTCGACTTCCGCGTGGTGTTCGCCTCGCCGCTGCTGGTGGCCGCGCTCACCGTGGCCTTCGTGTTCGGCAAGGGCGCGCTGGCGACCCTCGCCGCGGCGGTGATGCGCTTCCCCACGCGCGTCGCGTGGCTGGCGGGCGTGGGGCTCGCGCAGTTCGGCGAGTTCGGCTTCGTGCTCGCGCAGCTCGGGCGGCAGAGCGGGGTGGTCGACGAGGCGCAGCTCGCGCCGGTCTTCGCGGCCGGCATCCTCTCGATGTTCCTCACGCCGCTCCTGGTGCGCGCCGCGCCGCACGTCACCGCCGGCGAGCGGCTGCTGTCTCCCCTCGTGAAGCTGCTCGGCGCGCGGTCGATCGAAGAGGTCGACGAGACGAAGGCCGGCGCCGAGCTGAGCGGCCACGTGGTGCTGGTCGGCTTCGGCGTGTCGGGCCAGCTGATCGCCGCCGCGCTCGAGCGGTGCGGGGTGAAGTACGTCGCCCTCGAGCTCAACGCCGAGACGGTGCGGGACGCGCGGGCGAAGGGCGCGACCGTGTACTACGGCGACGCCACCAGCCCGGAGGCGCTCGAGCACGCCCACCTCGGCCAGGCGCGCGCGCTGGTGCTGGTGATGAACGACCCGTCGGCGGTGCAGCGGGTGGTGGCGACCGCCAGCCGGGTGGCCCCGAAGGTGCCGGTGCTGCTGCGCGCGCGCTACCTGCGCGAGCGGCCGGCGCTGCTGTCGCTCGGCGCGAACGACGTGGTGGCCGAGGAGGTCGAAGGCGGCATCGAGATGCTCTCGCGCGTGCTGCGCTGGCTCGAGACGCCCCGCAACGTCATCGAGAAGCGGCTCCGCGAGGCGCGCGACGCGACCCAGACCAGCGAGCGCAAGGTGACCGTGCCCCGGCGCACGCTGGGCGAGATGCAGGCGCTCGCCGATCTCAAGCTCGAGCAGGTGTCGATCGAGCCTGGAGCCAGCGGCATCGGCCGCTCGGTGGTCGATCTCGATCTGCGCCGCAGCACGGGCGCGCTGATGATCGCAGTGAAGCGCGGAACGCGGCTGCTGGAGGACCCCGATCCGAAGGCGCCCTTCGAGGCCGGGGACGTGGTGTTCCTCGCCGGCTCGACCGACGCCATTCGCCGGGCGATCGCCTTGCTGGTCGGCGAGGCCGAGCCGGGGTGATTTGACAACCGGCGTCAAACCGAAGACTGTGCGGGCCGTGACGCTTCGCCAGCACCATCACCATGCGCATCATCCCTCGACGGGCATGAGCGCCTGTGTGACTGCTGACTGAGTCGCCTCGCTGTCTCTCCTGCCCGTCCCCCTCACCGCGGGCGGGCTCGAGACCTCGAAACCGTCCGCTCCACCTGGAGCCGTGATGATTCGAGTCGCACTTCCCAACAAAGGCCGTCTCTCCGAGGACCTGAAGGCCCTCTTCGACGACGCAGGTCTGCCCATTCGAGGCCGCAGCGAGCGCTCGCTCACCGCGCCCTTCGGTGACGGGGCGTACGAGGCGCTCTTCGTGCGCGCCGCCGACATTCCCGAGTTCGTCGCCGACGGCGCAGCCGACGTGGGCATCACCGGCGAGGACCTGGTGCAGGAGTCGTCGCGCACGCTCGCCACGCTGCTCGATCTCGGCATCGGGCGCTGCCGCCTGGCGCTCGCGGCGTCGGTCGACTCCGGGTGGCAGAGCGCGGCAGACGTGCCGAACGGCTCGCGCATCGCCACCTGCTTCCCGCGGCTCACCCGCCGGTTCTTCGAGCAGGTCGGTCGGCAGGTGACGCTGGTGCCGATGTCGGGCGCGGCGGAGATCGCCCCGCGGCTGGGCATCGCCGATCTGATCTGCGACCTGGTCAGCACCGGCTCGACGCTGCGGGTCAACGGCCTGCGCGAGCTGGACACGGTGCTCGAGTCGAGCGCCCGGCTGGTGGCCCGGCAGGAGGCGGCCGGGCTCGACGCGGTGAAGGAGCTGGCGCTCGCGCTCTCGTCGGTGCTGCGCGCCCGCGATCAGCGCTACCTCATGGCGAACGTCCCGAAGGCGCGGCTGGCGGAGGTGCGCGAGCGGCTCCCCGGCCTCAACGGCCCCACGCTCTCGGAGGTGCTCGGCGGGAGCACCTTCGTGGCGATGCACGCCGTCGTCCCCGCGCAGCAGGTGTTCCGCACGGTGGCCGACCTCCAGGCGCTCGGGTGCCAGGGCATTCTCGTCACGCGCATCGAGAGGCTCGTGCCATGAGCCTCGTTCGCTTTCAGGGGGCGCTGCGCACGCTGGCCGCGGCCGACCGCGCCGCGCTGATCGATCGCCGCTTCAGCCTCGACGCGTCGCTGACGCCACAGGTGGAGACGCTGATCGCCGAGGTGAAGACGTCCGGTGACGCGGCGCTCCGGCGGATGGCGGAGGCCTTCGATCGGGTGCGGCTCGAGTCGCTCGAGGTGCCGCGCGCCGAGTGGGAGCGTGCCCTCGCGGCGCTCGACCCGGCGGTGCGGCGAGGACTCGAGCGCGCGGTGCGCAACCTCACGACCGTCGCGCGCGCGGGCTTGCCGCGACCGCAGGAGCTGGAGGTCGAGCCGGGCCTCTTCGTGGGGCGGCGCGCCGACCCGCTGGGGCGCGTCGGCGTCTACGCGCCGGGGGGCACGGCCGCGTACCCGTCGAGCGTGCTGATGGGCGTGGTGCCGGCGAAGGCCGCGGGCGTGAAGGAAGTCGTCCTCTGCTCGCCGCCGGGGCCGAGCGGTCGCCCGTCTGACGTGGTGCTCGCGGCGGCGGCGCTCGCCGGCGTCGATCGGGTGTTCGCGCTCGGCGGCGCCGGGGCGATCGCCGCGCTCACCTTCGGCACGGAGTCGGTGCCGGCGGTGGATCGCATCGTCGGGCCGGGGAACGCCTGGGTCGCCGAGGCGAAGCGGCAGGTGGCCGGCGTGGTGGGCATCGACGCCCCCGCGGGACCGTCGGAGATCCTCATCGTCGCCGACGAGACGACGCGCGCGGAGGTGATCGCCCGCGAGCTGCTCGCGCAGGCGGAGCACGACGCTGATGCCTGCGTGGTGGCGCTGGTGACGAAGTCGTCGCTCGCCGCTCAGGTGGTGGCCTTCCTCGAGCAGGCGGTGGGGGAGGCTCCCCGGCGCGACAAGATCGAGTCGGCGCTCCGCAGCCGCGGCGCGGTGCTCACCATCGACTCGCTCGACGAGGCGTGGCCGTTCATCGAGGCCTTCGCCCCCGAGCACCTGCTGCTCGCGTTCCGCGACGCGCAGCAGGGCGTGGCGCGCGTGCGCAACGCGGGGACGATCTTCGTCGGCGAGCGGACCTCGGTCGCGTTCGGTGACTACGTCACCGGTGCGAACCACGTGCTCCCGACCGCCGGGGCCGGGCGCCGCTTCTCGGGGCTCTCGGTGCTCGACTTCGTGCGCTGGCAGACGTGGCAGCGGGTGACGCCCGAGGCCGCGGCGTCGCTCGCCGTCGACACCGTGCCGCTCGCGAAGAGCGAAGGGCTGTTCGCGCACGCCGACAGCGCCGCGCAGTGGCTGACGCCGGGCGCGCCGGAAGTACGGAGCGTGGTGCCGCTGCGCGCGCAGCTCGAGACGGTCAGCCGCTACTCGCCGACGCGCCCGCCGTGCGCGATCGATCTCACCGACAACACCAACCGCTTCGGCGCACCGCCCGCGGCGACGCAGGCGCTCGCGCGGCTCGAGCGGGTGGGGCGCTACCCGACGCCGTGGTCCGACGAGCTCCGCGCCGCGCTCACGCGGCGGTACGGGCTCCCGGCCGACGGCGTGGTGGTCGGCTGCGGGAGCGATGATCTCCTCGACGCGACGGTGCGCGGCTTCTGCGACCCGGGCGACGTGCTCGCCTGGTGCCCGCCGAGCTTCGGCATCGTGCCCACCTTCGCCACGATGAACGGGGTGAAGACGGTGGCGGTGCCGATCGACGTGGACGCGCTCCTCGCGGCGAACCCACGGCTGATCTACCTCTGCGCGCCGAACAACCCGACGGGGGCGGTGCTGCCCGACGGCTTCCTCGAGAGGCTGCTCGCGCGCACCTCGGCGGTGGTGGTGCTCGACGAGGCGTACATCGAGTTCGCGGCGATCCCCTCGCGCGTGGTGGACGCGACGCGGAGCGATCGCCTGCTGGTGCTGCGCACGTTCTCGAAGGCCGCGGGGCTGTCCGGGCTGCGCGTCGGCTGGCTGGCGGGACCGCCGCGGCTGGTCGGCGAGGTCGAGAAGGCGCGTGGGCCCTACAAGGTCAACGCGCTCGCGGAGCAGGCGGCGATCGCCAGCCTCACCGACGACGTGGCGTGGATCGAGCGCTGCGTCGCCGAGACGAAGGAGCTCCGGGCGTGGTTCTCGCAGCAGCTCGCGACGCGGGGGTTCCGGCCGCTCCCGAGCGAGGCGAACTTCGTGCTCGTCCCCGCGCCGAACGCGGAGGCGGTCGCGACGCGCATGCGCGAGCGCGGCGTGTCGGTGCGCGCCTTCCCTGCGCTGAGCGGCATCGGCGACGCCCTCCGCATCACCATCGCCCCGCGAGAGCAGCTCGACGCGTGCCTCGCGGCGCTCGAGGAGGCGACCCGATGAAGGCCGTGCTCTTCGACATCGGGGCCGGGAACCTCCACTCGCTCGAGCGCGCGCTGGTGCGCTTCGGCGTGTCGGTCTCGGTCGAAGCCGACGCCACGAAGCTCACGCAGGCGGACCTGCTGATCCTCCCCGGCGTGGGCGCCTTCGGGCACGCGGCCGAGCGGCTGGCGCCCGGGCGCGCGGCGGTCCGCGAGGCGCTCGAGGCGGGGCTGCCGTGCATCGGCATCTGCCTCGGCATGCAGCTGCTGTTCGACGAGAGCGAAGAGGGGCCGGGCGCCGGGCTGGGGTTGCTCCCTGGCCGCGTGACGCGCCTGCGCGGGCGGCGCGTGCCGCACCTCGGGTGGACGCCGGTCGGCGACGACCGCTTCTACTTCGCGCACACCTACGCGTGCCGCCCGGTCGATCCAGCGGCGGTCGAGGCGTGGGCAGAGCACGAGGGCGAGCGCTTCCCGGCGATCGTCCGCAAAGGGCGCACGGCCGGGGCGCAGTTCCACCCCGAGAAGTCGTCGAAGGCCGGGCTCGCGCTCCTCGAGCGGCTGGTGCGGGAGGTGACGTCATGAGCGTCTTCGTTCCGGGCCGGCTGCGCGCGCTGCCGGCGATCGATCTCCGTGAGGGCGCGTGCGTGCAGCTGGTCGGCGGCGAGTACGACGCCGAGCGCGTGCGGCTCACCGACGTGCCCGCGGTCGCGCGGCGCTGGCGTGACGCCGGCCTCGCGGCGATGCACGTCGTCGATCTCGACGCGGCGCTGGGGCGCGGCTCCAACCGCGGCGTCATCGAGCAGCTCGCGCGCGAGCCGGGCGTGCGGCTCCAGGTCGGAGGCGGCGTGCGCGACGAGGACTCGATCGCGCGCCTGTTCGAGCTCGGCGTCGAGCGCGCGGTCGTCGGCACCCGCGCCATCGAAGACGCGGCCTGGCTGGAGCGGGCCGCGGCGCGCTGGCCTCAGCGGCTGGTGGTCGCGGCCGACGTGCGCGGCCGGCAGGTGGTGACGCGCGGCTGGAAGGGCGACGGAGGCACGTCGATCGTCCAGCTGCTCGAGCGCCTCGCGCCGGTGCCGCTCGCCGGCGTGCTCGTCACCGCGGTGCACGTCGAAGGGCAGCTCGCCGGCATCGACGCGCCGCTCTTCGCGGAGATCGTCACCGCCACCCGCCACCCGCTGATCGCCAGCGGCGGCGTCACCACCGTCGAGGATCTCCGTGTGCTCGCCCGCCAGGGCGTGGCCGCGGCGGTCATCGGCATGGCCCTCTACACCGGGCGTCTCCCCGAGAGCGCCCTCGTCCCGGAGTTCGCACCATGACCTCGCTCACCCGTCGCACGAAGGAGACGACCATCAGCGTCTCGCTCGGTGACGCTCCTCGCATCGACACCGGCCTCCCGTTCTTCGATCACATGCTCACCGCGCTCGCCGCGTACTCGGGGCTCCCGCTGGTGGTGCACGCACGCGGAGACCTCAAGCACCACCTGATGGAGGACGTCGCGCTCGCGCTGGGCACCTTCATCCGCCAGCGCACGCCCGCGACCGCCGCGCGCTACGGCGAGCGCACCATTCCCATGGACGACGCGCTCGTTCAGGCGGTGATCGACGTCGGCGGGCGCGCGTACTTCGTCGGCAAGCTGCCGGGGAAGCTCTACACGCACTGGTTCCGGAGCTTCGCCACCGCGTGCGAGGCGACGCTGCACCTGCGCGTGCTCCGGGGGAAGGATCGGCACCACATCACCGAGGCGGCCTTCAAGGCGCTCGGGCTCGCGCTGCGCCAGGCGCTCCGCGACGACGGCGTGGTGTTCAGCACCAAGGGCAGCGTCACCTGGGAGACCACGCCATGAGCAGCCGCCGGGTGATCGTCTGTCTCGACGTGAAGAACGGCCGCGTGGTGAAGGGCGTGCGCTTCGAGGGGCTCAAGGACCAGGGCGACCCGGTGGAGCTGGCCACGAAGGCCGAGGCCGCCGGCGCCGACGAGGTGGTCTTCCTCGACATCTCTGCCTCGCAGGAGGGCCGCAAGATGCTCTTCGACGTCGCGCGCCGCACCGCGGAGCAGCTCTTCATTCCGCTCACGCTCGGCGGCGGGCTCGGCTCGCTCGACGACGTCAACGCCGCGCTCCGGAGCGGGGCGGACAAGGTGAGCCTCAACTCGGCCATCGTGAAGCGCCCCGCGCTGATCACCGAGGTGGCGCGCGCGGTCGGGAGCCAGTGCGTGGTAGCGAGCATCGACGCGCAGAAGGAAGACGGCCGCTACCGCGTCTACACGCACGGCGGGAAGACGCCGACCGACCTCGACGCCATCGCGTGGGCGAAGCAGTGCGTGGCGCTCGGCGCCGGGGAGATCATGGTGACCAGCATCGATCGCGACGGCACGCGCGCGGGCTACGAGCTCGAGCTCACGCGCGCCATCGCCGACGCGGTGGACGTGCCGGTGATCGCCAGCGGCGGCGCGGGCAACGCCCAGCACCTGGTCGACGCGTTCGTGAAGGGGCACGCCGAAGCGGCGCTGGTGGCGGGCATCCTCCACGACGGCACGACGACCGTCGGGGCGCTGAAGGCCGCGATGGCGGCGGCCGGGCTGGAGGTGCGGTCATGAAGCTCCTCGAGGCGGTCGAGGCGGTGGCGCGCACGGCAGGAGATCGAGCGCTCTCGCACTTCCGGGCGAGGCTCCAGGTCGAGACCAAAGCCGACGGGAGCCCGGTGACGGTGGCCGATCGCGAGGCCGAGTCGGTCGCGCGCGAGTGGCTCACGGCGAGGTTCCCCGACGATGGCGTGGTGGGCGAGGAGCACGGCACGCTCCGGCCCGACGCGAAGCGGAAGTGGTTCGTCGACCCCATCGACGGCACGCGCGCCTTCGTGCGCGGCGTTCCGCTGTGGGGCACGCTGGTGGCGGTCGTCGAAGGCGACGAGGTGCTCGCGGGCGCGGCCTACTTCCCGGCGCTCGGCGAGCTGCTCGTCGCGGCGCGCGGCGAGGGCTGCTTCTGGAACGGCGTGCGCTGTCAGGTCTCGAAGCAGGCGCAGCTCTCGAAGGCGACGCTGCTCACCACCGACGTCAAGGCGCCGCCGCACGTCGCCGCGCTGCTCGCGCGCGGCGAGACCTCGCGCACCTGGGGTGACTGCTACGGCTACCTGCTGGTCGCGACCGGCCGCGCCGAGGTGATGGTCGACCCGATCCTCAACGCGTGGGACGCGGCCGCGTTCCTGCCGATCATCGAGGAGGCCGGCGGCGTGGTGACCGATCTGTCCGGCGCGCGCACCTTCCGCGGCGGCAACCTGGTGGCGACGAACGCCGCCCTCGCCGCGGAGGTGCGGGGGCTGCTCGCGCCCGCTCCGCGTGGCTCGGCCCCGCTCCCGAAGCTCGACTACTCGAAGGGCAACGGCCTGGTGACGGTCGTCACGCAGGACGCGCGCACCGGCGAGGTGCTGATGCTCGCCCACGCCGACGAGGAGGCGATCCGCCTGACGGAGCAGACCGGCGAGATGCACTACCGCAGCCGCACCCGCGGCCTGTGGCGCAAGGGCGGCACCAGCGGGAACGTGCAGCGGGTCGTCTCGCTGCACGCCGACTGTGACGCCGACGCGGTGCTCGCGCGGGTCGTGCCCGCCGGGCCGGCGTGCCACACGGGCGATCGCACCTGCTTCCACGACGCGCCGGGGGCCGAGCCGCTCGCCGCGCTCCAGCGGACGATCGACGCGCGCGCCCGCCAGCCGGGCGAAGGGAGCTACACCGCGAAGCTGCTCGCCAACCGCAACCTGCGCCTCAAGAAGATCGGCGAGGAGGCGACGGAGCTGGTGATGGCGCTCGCCGACCAGGACGCGGCGCGCGCGGCGGAGGAGGGCGCCGACGTGCTCTACCACCTGTTGGTGGCGCTGCAGCCGCTCGGGCTCGGCCTCGACGACGTGCGCGGCGTGCTCGCGAAGCGCGCGAGGTGATCAGGCTTTCTGCGCGACGGCGATGAGCGACACGCCGAACGGCAGCTGCGTGCGGCCGACGGCGAAGCGCTCCGCGCCGAAGATCGTCGTGAGGAGCCGGTTGATCGGCTCCTTCGTCTCTTCGAGGTCGGCGCCCGCAGCCTCCACGCGCGAGGGGAGCAGCTTCTCGAGCAGCCGCACCCCCGCGACGGCGGGGAAGAGCACGGTGTTGAAGTAGCTCACGAAGGTGACCTTGAGGCCGGCGCTCGACAGCTCCGAGACGAGCTGGAGGCGCGAGTAGCGGCGCCGGTGGTGGTTCGCTTCGTCGTGGCGGCTCCAGAGGAACTGGAAGGCGGGCACGGTGATCACCATCTGCCCGTCCCACGGGAGCCGCGAGCGCATCGTGCGCAGGCTGGCGATCGGCTCGTCGAGGTGCTCGATGACGTCGAACGCGGTCACCACGTCCCACTGGCCCTCGGGCACCTGATCGGGCAGCGCGCACGACTCGATGCGCCGGAGCGGGAACTTTCTGCGCGCGCGCTCGAGCGCATCGGGGGCTGCCTCGGCGCCGTCGACCTCGCCGAACTCGGACAGCAGCGGGAACATGCCGCCCGTGCCGCAGCCCACGTCGAGGATCCGCCGCTGCGCGCGCGGGAGGAGGTGGCGCTGCATCACCTCGCGGATGACGCGCCGGCGGCCCTCGAACCACCAGTGTCGATCCTCGAGGCGATCGTGCGCGTCGTAGAGCTCGGGGTTCATGCGGTGCCTCCCTCGGTGAGCGACCACTTGCCCTGGCGCGTGGGTGACGCGGTCAGCGTCGCGAGGGCGTCGATGAAGCGGGTCCTCGGCCAGGGCACGGCGCCGAAGCGCGCGAGGTGCTCCGTCTCCTGCTGACAGTCGACGAGCTCCACGCCCCACGCCTGCATCCATTCCACGAGCGTCACGAAGGCCACCTTCGACGCGTCGTCGGCGCGGGCGAACATCGACTCTCCGTAGAACACGCGGCCCAGCGAGACCCCGTAGAGCCCGCCGACCAGCTGCCCGTCGAGCCACGTCTCGGCGCTGTGGGCCAGCCCGAGCTGATGGAGCCGCAGGTACGCCTTGCGCATGTCGCGGGTGATCCACGTGCCGCGCTGGCCGGGGCGCGGCGTGCGCGCGCAGCCGTCGATCACCTGATCGAAGGCCGTGTCGAGGCGCACCTCGTAGGTGCCGCGCTTCATCACCTTGCGCAGCGACTTCGGCACGTGCATCGCCTTCGGCTCGAGCACGAAGCGCGGGTCAGGGCAGTGCCAGAGGATCGGCAGCCCCTCGGAGTACCAGGGGAAGATGCCGCGGCGGTACGCCTGCACCAGCCGCTCGGGAGAGAGATCGCCGCCGACGGCGATGATGCCGTCCTCGTCCGTCTCTTCGATCGGCGGGAAGCGCGTCGGGTCTGGCCCCAGGAAGTGCATCGCCGCCGACCGACCTCGTTACTTCGACGCCTTGAGCTTGATCTCGCCCTTCTTCTCGATGGTCTCGTCGAAGAGCGGGGCGCGGAGGTGCGCGTTGAGCGCGTAGGGCACGACGAGGCTCTTGACGATCTTCGCCGCGTCCTTGCCGTGGGTCTCCTCGTTGAGCGTGGCCGTCACGTCGAACACGCCGGTGGAGGCGGCCGAGACGCGGTCGCCGGTGCCGAGCGTCGCCTTCGCGACCTCCTTGCCGGCGAGCTGCACCGAGTAGTCGAGGCCCGAGAGGCTGATCTGGAACGGGTTGGGGTTGTCGACGCCGAGGTGGAAGGTGGCCTGCACCTCGGTGTCGCTGAAGCGGCCGGCCTCGAACTCGATCAGCTTGAACTTCGGGTGGCGCGGCGTGCGCACCTCGCGCGAGCGCGCGAAGGGCAGCTCGACGGTGCGGGTGCTGGCCGGCTGCTCCTTCGTCGCGGGCACCGGCACCGACACGAAGAGCGTGCCGCGCATCGCCAGCAGCAGCGAGCCGCCGCGCGCGTCCATCGCCGCGCTCTCCTCGGCGTCCTTCACGTAGGTGAGGCTCTCCGACAGCTCGAAGTCGAGCTTCTGGCCCGGCTCGGCCTTGAGCCCCAGCTTCTTCTCGCCGGCGCTCTTCACCGCGCCATCGACGACGAACTCCCACTTCGCGCTCTGCACGGTGAGCGGCTCACCGCCAGCCTCGACCTGGCCGGTGTACTTCACGTCGACCTGGGTGAGGCTCTGCGTGACGATGGTGAACTCCTCCTGCGGCACCGTCGGCGGCGCGACCTCCGCCACGACCTCCGGCGCGGTCTTGCAGGCGAAGAGCGAGAGAGCGGCACAGACGGCGACGACGAGACGCTTCATCACGGCACCCCCAGGCTGCAGGCCTCCGGGCCTGCGTCAGCAGTTCCAATGTCACGCACGCGCTGCAGGTAGTGCGGGGTGGGCGAGCCGCCCGCGAGGTTGAAGGGGCTGGCGATGACGGTGAAGCCGGTGCCCGCCGCGAAGACGCGCCGCGGGTCGGAGCCGTGATCCGGCGTCTCGCCGAACAGGAGCTTGAGCGCCGTGTCGAAGGTGCCCGCCGGGGTCTTCTTCTCGCCGCCGGTCGGCGTGTCGATGGTGATGCGGTAGCTGGTGGCGGTCGACGAGTTGTCCTTCGAGAGGAACGCGGTGGTGGACGTCGAGTAGTTCTCGCCGCTCACGGTGTTGAGCGCGAGCCACTTCACGCCGGTGATCGCCGTGTCGGTGCGGAACGTCACCGAGCCGGTGCGATCGGCGCGGCGCATGAGCCACAGCTCGCCGTTCTTGATGGCGAAGTAGTCGGTCTGCATCGTCTGGCCGCCCTGGCGGTACTCGACGGGGATGGTCTTGATGCCGCCCTCGAGCTCGAACACCTCGCGGACCCAGACGCCCAGCGTCGGCGGCGTCTTCGCGCTGAGCGGATCGTCGGTGTACTCGAAGCAGCGGTTGACGATGAGGCCGTAGTTCTCCTGCGCGACGCAGTCGACGCCGCAGCTCGTGTCGGGGCCGGCGTCGGGCGTGGGCTTGGGCGCACCGCAGCCGAGCAGGAGGCCGAGGGCGAGGGAGGAGATCGCAACGGGCATCAGGCGCATGGCCGGGGCATGTAGCAGAAACGCGTACGGGCGACGTGCTGCTTTCACCCTCCGGCCGGGCCCGTTTCCGGGCAGAGTTGGCCCCGGAGTGGAGAAAAAGGTCCGCCGCCGCCCAGACTTCACGCAGGCCGTCCGCGCGCTCATCGAGCACGTCGCGCGCGCGCACGCGGAGTTCCGCCACCTCGACGCCTCGCGCATCCTCGTGGTGGCGGGTGAGGCGCGGCGGGCGTCCCGGGGCACGGTCAAGCCGCTCGCCTTCTCAGGCAAGAAGCGCCGCGACTCGCTCGGCCGGCGCAAGCCGCTGGTGAAGATCCGCGGGCGCCGCATGCTGTACGCGATCACCCTGCGCCCGCTCTTCTTCCGCCACTCGACGCCGCGCCAGCGCGTGGCGACGGTGCTCCACGAGCTGTTCCACATCTCGCACGCCTTCGACGGCACGCTCGATCACCAGCGCCGCCACCACGCCGCCGGCGACGGCTTCGAGGCCGAGTTCGCGCCCATCGAGCGGCGGTGCTGGAAGCGCCTGCCCCCGGAGCTCATCGCCCCCTTCGCCTACGACGGGGAGGTGCGGGTGCTGCAGTGGCTCGAGAAGCCCCAGAGCTGGCTGCCGGGCGAGCGTGCGTCGCACCGGACCCTGTACACCGAGCGGCACCTCTTCGAGGGCATCATGCGGATGAAGACGAATCCGCTGAAGACGGTTCATTGAAGCCGTGCCCTCGTGCGGTATGAGGGGGACAACATGTCTTCTGAAATCCACCCGCTGGCCGAGCGGTACCTGGACGCGCTGTTCGAGCTCCCGGACGACCTGCGAGCGCGGAAGGAGCTCGACGATGAGCTCGCCGCGCATATGACGGGCGGCCATCACCTCTGCATTCGTGGTTTCTCCCGCATCGGCAAGACGACGCTGATGAAGGGCGTGCTGCAGCGCGCGTGTGAGCGCTCCGGCGGCGCGGCCTTCGTGCTCGATCTCACCGATCCCGATCGCGACGATGGCCTGCCGCAGGCGGTCGACGCCGTGCTCGGGCGCGTGGCCGCGAAGGTCAACGAGTTCCTCGGCCGCGTCGGCGCGACCGAGCTCAAGGCCGACCCGAAGAAGCCCCTCGAGGTGCTCGGTGAGCTGGCCGCGCCGCTCTTCGTCGGCTTCGACGAGCTCGCCTGTCTCGCCGCGCTCGGCCCCGAGGGCATGGGCACGGTGCTCGAGGCGCTGCTCGCCACGCCGAAGAACGTGAAGGTGGCGGTGGTCTGCGAGCGCCACCGCGCGGTCGACGCGATCTTCGAGGCGCAGGTCTGCGCGCGCGGCGGCGTGGCGACGGTGCTGGTGCCGCCCATCTCCGACGAGGAGCTGGTGACGCTGGTGCAGACGCCCGCTCAGGCGCTCGGCATCACCTTCGAGAACGAGGCCCTCGGCGCCTTCGCGGAGATCTCCGGCAACCGCCCGTGGGAGCTCCTGTCGCTCGCGGCGATCTTCGCCTCGCGCCTCCCGAAGGACTGGAAGGGCAGCGTGCCGCCCGAGAAGATCGACGAGCTGGTCGACCTCGACGTGCTCGGCGAGAGCGAAGCCGGGCGCGCGCTGCTCGACGTGCTCCTGCGCACCCTCGTCGCCGCGATGAACGACGAGGAGCGCATCGTCATGGAGCTGCTCTCGGCCGGCAAGGAAGGCGAGGCCACCGAAGACGCGCTCGCCCGCCTGCAGGAGGCCGGCTACGTGGTGCAGAACGACGAGGGCTTCGCCATCAACGGCGCGCTCATCGAGTTCGTCTCACGCGCCATCGTCGAGGGCGTGATCCGCGTCTCGACCGAGTGAGGCTCTGACGCGCTGCGGTGTGACCATCGTGGCGTGTATGGATGTTCGCGGCGCTCGTGGCGCCCCTGCCGAGGCGGGTAGGGTGCGCGCGCTTTGAACCTCCGAACCTGTTCGTTGCTCTGCCTCGCGTTGCTCTCGGGGTGCCAGCCGCTCGTCAAGCCGCCCACGCGCGAGACGATCGAGCTGCGTGGAACGCCGTACGAGCGCGGCCTGCAGCACGGCACGCAGCTCAAGTCGAAGATCCACAGCTTCTACACCACGCTGCTGACCAACTCGCTCTTCCCGTACCTCTCGCGCGAGCAGCCCGACATCGCGTCATTCCTCCCGGAGTACGCCGCGGAGCGGTACCAGAACGGCAACTTCGCCTACGAGCTGATGCTCGACTCGGCGAAGAGCGTCGAGCGCTCGCTGGGGCGCGACGTGCGCGACGAGCTGCGCGGCATCGCCGATGGCTCGGGCCTCACGTACGACCAGGTGCTCGTCCTCAACACCTTCGTCGACACGGTGCTCGCGGTGCGTGGCGTGGCCCTGGCGATCCGCCTCGCGCGCGCGCCGCTGATCAAGTCGGTGCAGTTCACCGGCGCCGCCACCGACGGGGTGGACAACGACGACGATGGCCTCAGCGACGAGCCCGGCGAGGGCACGCTCGACCCCTACGTGCCCGAGGTGTTCGGCACGCTGGTCGAGCTCCCGCCGACCACCGGCATCCGCCTGGTGCTGACCGAGGTCGACGGCGTCGATCCGGCGACGGTGCGGCTGTTCGTCGACGATCGCCTCTACAACAAGGACAGCCCCGAGCTGGTGATGACCGAGCTCTCGGCGACCGAGCTCGAGGTCGTCTTCACGCCCTCGACGCCGCTGCCGTCCGCGATCGTCACCACGCTCGTGGTGGGCGCGGGCGACAAGAAGCTGATCACCGTGCCGCCGCCCACGCGCGCGTCCTTCATGCGCGACGAGGAGCTCGCCTTCTCCACGCGCGGCGCGGGCGTCTCGAAGCGCGATCTGCGGCGCGTGCCGCTCACCGACGGGCGCACGCGGCCGCCGCCGGTGGCCATCGCGGTGCGGCGGGCGATGAGCGCCTCGGGCACGCCGTTCATCGCGCACCACTTCTCGCTCCTCGACGCGAACAGCGCCCACAAGCACACCGTGGCCCTGCGCCACGTGCCCGAGAGCGGCCCGGCCTTCGTCACCATCGGGTGGGCGGGCATCGTGTACGGCTTCTCCGGCCTCTCGGAGCGCGGCGTGGGCTACGCGTGCAACCCCAGCGACACGCTCGACAACAGCGTCGTCGGCTCGGTGCTCGACTCGGTGGTCGATCTCTCGAAGGCGAAGCTGGTGGCGAAGGGCGTCCCCATCGGCTTCCTCGGCCGGCGCATCCTCGAGCAGGCGACGAGCGCCGAGGCCGCGCGCGACGTCATCGCGAACGCCGAGCGCGTCTACGGGTGGACCTGCGTGACGGCCGATCGCGCAGGGGGGCTGGAGGCGATCGAGGTCGACTCCGACATCTTCACCGACGGCTCGAAGGGCTCGTTCCCGTTCTCTCCGACGGAGCTCGACCCGCTCGGGCGCCGCTGGGCGAGCACCACCGACGACGACTTCGTGCTCGGCTCGAACTTCGTGCGCAACGTGCCCGACATCGCGACGCTCAACCTCGCGGGGCAGCGCATCGTGCCGCAGAAGCAGTGGTCGGGCTTCTTCCACCGCAGCCGGCGCGCGGTCGACGGGGTGAAGAACCGGCTCGACGGGCTGCGCGGCGCCGTCGACGCGGAGGCGCTCCAGGCGATCATCGCCGACCCGCAGTTCGTCGATCAGTCCGACAGCATGAACGCCGTGGTGCTCGATCTCGAGGCGCTGCAGGTGCGCTCGGCGATGGGCGCGGTGCCGGCCACCAGCGTGCCCTTCGAGATCACCGAGGTGCGGCCGTGAAGCGCGCGCTCGTGATGGTGGTGCTCCTCGGTGCGACGTGGGCCCCGGCGCTCGAGACGCAGGTGCTCCCGAAGAGCACGTGGATCTTCGACTTCGCCTACTGGCGCTCGACGCTCGACAAGCAGTGGAGCGGCGATCGCAAGGCGGTGCCGCTCATCGAGGAGAACCGTCGCTACGAGCCGGGCGGAGGGCTCCAGGGCATCCTGCGCGCCAACCCGCGCGCGGAACTCGACTTCCTCATCGTGCAGGCGATGTACGGCATCACCGATCGCCTCACCGCCGCGCTCTACGTGCCGATCGTCCTGCGCTCGTCGGTGGCGACCAACCTCTCGTGGGAACCGGGCGACTACCAGTCGCAGCTCGGCCGGCGCTACTCGGAGGACGACTTCTGGGAATGGGCGGGCTCGCTGGGCCAGCCGCGCGTGCCGGCGAAGTGGGAGGGCGGGGTGAAGCTCTCGGACATCGTGCTCGGCGGCCGCTACCTGCTGCCGGAGTTCGAGTGGATGAGCGCCAACCACTTCCGCTGGGCGGCCACGCTGCAGGTGGCGCTGCCCACCGGCACCAACTTCGACCCCGAGGAGGCGGTGAGCGTCGGCACCAACATCTGGGAGCTCCACGCCGCCGGAGACGTCGAGGCGCACCTCTCGGCCGACAAGCAGTTCTTCGTCGACGACGACGGGCTCTACCGCCTCAACGTCGGCGCGGATCTCTTCTACGCCTTCTTCCGCCCGCGCGTGTACCAGGCCGGCCGCGGCACCAGGAACCCGCTGCTCAACAACATCGCGCCCTACGTCGGCGACACCTACGTCGTCGACGGCGGTGACTGGTTCGCGGGGACGATCTCCGTCGACGTCGCGCCCTTCTACGGCCCGTCGCGCGCGTCGATCGTCTCGGGCTACGACGAGAAGAAGGCGCGCGCGCTGCCGCCGATGCTCTCGTTCACCTTCAGCTACACGCGGGTGCAGACGCTGCAGAGCGACTGGCAGAGCCTCTCGCCGCTGTGGGACTACGACCGCGAGAAGTACTGGCAGCCGGGCGAGAAGAACATCGTGCGCGCGATGGCCACCGTCTCGCTGCTGCGCGTCGGCCTGCCGATCCAGATCTACGCCCGCTACCAGTCGGGCGATCTCATCCCCGGCCGCTACACGCGCCCGGCCAACGTCTTCTCGGCAGGCATTCGCCTCGTCGCGAAGTTCTGGTGATCTCCATGAAGAAGCTCGTGCCGTTGTTGGCGCTGCTGCAGGGCTGCGCCGCCACCTCGCTCCTCGGCTACCGCCTCGCCCCCGACTACCCCGACGACGCGGCGAAGACCTCGCTGCGCCTCGAGGGCCTGCGTGAGCCGGTGACGGTGGTGTTCGACGCGCAGGGCGTGCCGCACGTCGAGGCGAAGAACTTCGTCGATCTCGCGCGCGCGTCGGGCTTCGTGCAGGGGCGCGCGCGCTTCTTCCAGATGGATCTCATGCGCCGTCTCGCCCGCGGGCGCGTCTCGGAGATCGTCGGCGAGCAGCCCCTCGCCTCGGCCACCACCGTCGAATACGACAAGGCGATGCGCGGCTGGCGCATCGAGGCGCGCGCCACGCAGAGCTTCGATCAGCTCGAGCCCGAGCAGCGCGAGCTGGCCGTCGCCTTCGCCGAGGGCGTCAACGCCGCCGTCGTGCGCTGGAAGCCGCTCGAGTACCGGCTGATCGGCATCGAGCCCGAGCCGTGGAAGCCCGAAGACTCGCTCGCCGTCGGCCTGCTCAACGTATGGAGCATCACCCACAACTACCAGCAGGAGGCGACCCGGCTGTTGCTGGCGATGTCGGTCGGCCTCGAGCGCATGAACGCCATCTACCCCGCGGACCCGCTGGTCGGCGGGCGCTCGGTCTCGACGAGCGCGTCGACCGTACCGCTGCCCCCGAGCGTCGCGCCCGAGCTCGAGGCGATGTTCCCGATGAAGACCGCCGCGGTCGATCCACGCCTCGCGGGCCGGGCGACGATCGACGTGCTGCCCGTCGCCGGCGCCTCGAACGCCTGGGCGGTCAGCGGCGCGCGCACCGTGAGCGGCAGGCCGATGGTGGCGAACGATCCACACCTCTCGCACCTCGTGCCGGGGATCCTCGTGCAGCTGCACCTGAAGGCGCCGGGCCTCGACGCGATCGGGGTGACGGTGCCGGGCTTCCCCTGGGTGCTTGGCGGGCACAACGAGCGCGTCGCGTGGGGCATGACGTCGACCATGACCGACGTGGTCGATCTGGTGATCGAGCAGGAAGATCCCGGCCGGCCGGGCTTCGTGAAGCACGAAGGCGGCGACTGCCGGCTCACCACGCGCGAGGAGCTCATCCGCGTGCGCGACGGCGATCGCTTCGAAGAGAAGCGCCTGCCGATCCGCGAGACGTGCAACGGCGCGCTGTACAACGATCTCCACCCCGAGCTCTTTCCGCCCGGCTCGCCGCTGGTGGCGATCCGCTGGCGGGTCGAGGGCGTCGAGCGCTCGTTCGGGGTGATCCTCGAGCTCGATCGCGCACAGTCGGTGGAAGACGTGGGCCGCATCGTCGCGAAGCTCCCGTCGACGTGGAACACGTGGACCGTCGGCGACGTCGACGGCCACATCGGCCTCTTCCCCTCGGGCGAGGTGCCGGTGCGCCTCTCGCACCGCGGGACGTTCCCGGTGCCGGGCTGGCTGTCGAAGTACGACTGGCGCGACTTCGCGTCGGGCGCCGCGATGCCCCACGCCGTCGATCCCCCCGAGGGCGTGCTGGCCCACGCCAACAACCTCATGGCCGACCCGGCGGCCGGCGAGTTCACCCGCATTCAGGTCGACTCGGCGCCGCGCTACCGCGTCGAGCGCATCGTGCAGCTCGCGAAGGAGACCCCGAAGCACGAGCTCGGCAGCTTCAAGCGGATGCTGGTCGACGCGTACTCGATGCGCGCCCAGCTCGTGGTGCCGGCCATGCTCGAGGCGCTCGCCGACGACGCGGGCCTCTCGCCGCGCGCGAAGCAGGCGAAGGCGCTCCTCGCGGGGTGGGACTTCGTGACGCGCGCCGAGCGGCCGGAGTCGACGGTGTTCTTCAGCACCTACCAGCACGCGGTCCTCGCGGCGCTCGAGGACGAGCTGCCCGCCCCCGCGGTGAAGTTCTTCCTCGCGCAGCGGTACTCGACGAACACCTCGGATCTCTGGTTCTCGCGTGACGATCACCCGGTGTGGGACGATCGCCGCACGCCGCAGGTCGAGACGCGCCGAGAGGTGGTGCGCGCCGCGCTCGAGAAGGCCGTGGCCGCGCTCGGTGACGACGTGTCCACCTGGAGGTGGGGCGCGCGGCACGTGCACAAGCCCCAGCACGCCTTCGGCAGCCGCGCGGTGCTCGACGGGCTGGTCAACCTCCCGCCGCTGGAGGCCGGCGGCGAGCTCGACTCGATCTGGAAGTCGCACTTCGACCTCGGCAACGAGAAGGCGCCGTTCAAGGTCGTCGCCGGTCCGGTGCTCCGCTCGGTGCTCGATCTCGCGGACCCGAGGCGCGGCTGGTGGGTGGTCGACACCGGCGCGAGCGGGTGGCCGGGCTCGCCGCACTACGGCGACCAATACGAGGCGTGGCGCAGCGGCGAGCTCGTGCCGATGCTGATGGACTTCGGGGAGCTGCGCGCGGGCGCGCACGGGGAGCTGGTTCTGACGCCGTGACGGGCAGGCGCGGCTATGGTGCCGCCGCCCATGATTCCCCGCGTCGTCATCGTCGGAGGCGGCTTCGCCGGTCTCTACGCCGCCCGCCGCTTCAGCCGCGGCAACGTGAAGGTCACGCTGATCGATCGGCAGAACTACCACCTCTTTCAGCCGCTGCTGTACCAGGTGGCGACGGCGGGCCTCTCGCCCGGTGACATCGCGACGCCGATCCGCTCGCTGGTGACCTCGCAGTCGAACGTCGAGGTGCGCATGGGCGAGGTGGTGGGCGTCGACCTCGCGCAGCGGCGCGTGCTGCTCGCCGACGGCGCGCTCGACTACGACTTCCTGATCCTCGCGGCGGGCGTCCGGCACTCGTACTTCGGCCGCGACGAGTGGGAGCGCTTCGCGCCGGGGCTCAAGACGCTCGATGACGCGCTCGAGCTGCGCCGGCGCGTGCTGACCGCCTTCGAGTCGGCCGAGAAGGAAGACGACGAAGCCCGCCGTCGCGCGCACCTCACCTTCGTGGTGGTCGGCGGCGGCCCGACGGGGGTGGAGCTCGCCGGGGCGATCGCCGAGCTGGCGCGCTTCACCGTCGCGCGCGACTTCCGGAGGTTCGATCCGCGCACCGCGCGCGTGATGCTCGTCGAAGGGGGCGACCGGCTCCTGTCTGCGTTCGATCCCGGCTTGTCGGCGAGCGCGCTCGCGTCACTGCAGAAGCTGGGCGTCGAGGTGCGGCTCTCGACGCGCGTGACGCAGGTCGACGCAGAGGGCGTGACCATGGGCGGTGAGCACGTCGCGGCGCGCAGCGTGCTGTGGGCGGCGGGCGTGGAGGCGCCTCGGCTCACGCGCTCGCTGGGCGTCGAGCTCGATCGCGCGGGGCGGGTGAAGGTGAACGCCGACCTGTCGATCCCCGGCTTCCCGACCGCCTACGTGGTGGGCGATCTGGCCGCGGTGGCGCAGCCCGACGGCTCGACGGTGCCCGGGCTCGCGCCCGCCGCGATCCAGGAAGGCGAGCACGCCGCGGACAACGTCATGGCCGCCTCGCTCGGGCACCCCACCGAGCCCTTCGTCTACGTCGACAAGGGCATCATGGCGACCGTCGGGCGCGCCTCAGGCATCGCGCAGTCAGGCCGGCTGCGCCTGTCGGGCTTCATCGGCTGGTGCGCCTGGCTCTTCATCCACATCCTGTACCTCATCGGCTTCCGCAACCGCCTGCTGGTGCTCATCCAGTGGGCGTGGGCGTGGTTCACCTACGGGCGCAGCGCGCGGCTCATCACCGGCACCACGCCCGTGCCGGGCGCACCCGCCATCGAAGCGCCGCGCCGCGAGGAGGTGGCCCGATGAGCGCCTGCCCGTGCGGCGGCGGGGCGTATGCTTCGTGCTGCGGGCCGCGTCATGACGGCTCGCGCCCCGCCGAGACGGCCGAGGCCCTGATGCGCAGCCGCTACTCGGCGTTCGCGCGCGCCGACGTCGACTACCTCGCCCGCACGCAGCTCAAGCCCTCCGAGGGCACCTGGGCCGAGACGAAGCAGTGGGCGGCGTCGGTCACCTGGCTCTCGCTGGAGATCGTCGAGCGCGAGCGGGGCGGGGTGGCCGACGACGCCGGCGTGGTGGAGTTCATCGCGCGCTACCTCGAAGGCGATCGCGTGGTGGCGCTCCGCGAGCGGAGCACCTTCGTGCGTCGCGACGGCGCGTGGATCTACGACGCCGGAAAGCCCTCAGTCACCGAGACGCGCGTCGAACGCAACCAGCCGTGCCCGTGTGGCAGCGGCCGGAAGTTCAAGCAGTGCCACGCGTGACTACTTGCCAGCTCCCAGCCGCTTGAGGGCGTCGCGCGCCTCGGCGTGGTCCAGCGCGGCCGCCGACTCGTAGGCCTTCTTCGCCTCGTCCTTCTTGCCGTCGTTCTCGTAGAGCTCGCCGAGTGAGAACCAGGCCCCGGCGAACTTCGGGTCGACGTTGAGCGCCGCCTTGAAGCTCTCCTCGGCGCGCGGCTTGTTGCCCTTCGCGTACAGGCAGACGCCCAGATAGTGGAGGCTCAGCACGTGGCGCGACTCCGAGGTGAGGATGTCGGTCATCGTAGTGATGCAGCGGTCGGCGTTGGTCGGATCGCCGCGGAAGAGCAGGAAGGCGTGCTCGGCGCGCGCGTCGTACATGAGCGGGTTCTGCGTCGCGACCTTCTCGAGGGGCTCGAGCGCCTCGTTGGGGCGTCCCATGCGCGACTTGAGGATGCCGAAGCGCGCGAGCGCCTGGAGGTCGTTCTCGTCGGCCTTGAGCGCCTCCTTGAGCATCGTCTCGGCGTCGGAGTAGCGGCCCATGGTGATGTACAGGTCGACCAGGCCCATCTTCGCGGCGCGGTTGTCGGGCTCGCTCTTGAGCACGTCGCGGTAGAGCGGCTCAGCCTGCTTCGCCACCCGCTTCTTCGCCCAGGCGCGCGCGAGATCCAGCCGCGCGTCGGTGGTGGGCTCCAGCGCGAGCCGCTCGGTGAGCTGCTCGATGGCGCCGTCGTAGTTGTTCTGCGCGAGGTACGCGTCGCCGAGCGCCAGCCGCGCCGAGGCGTCCTTCGGCATCTTCTCGACGGCCTGCTTGAGCGTCGCCACCGCGTCGTCCACCTTGCCCATCGCCAGGTAGGTCATCGCCAGGCCGCGGTACGCGTCGGTGGTGCGGCGCACGTCGTTGAGCTTGCGGAGCTGCAGGAAGCCCGACGACTTCTTCTCGTCCTCTTCGGCCGCGGCGAGGGCCTTCTTGAACGCCTCGAGCGCGCGGTCCTTCTTGCCCTGCTTGAGGTACAGGCCGCCGAGCTGCACGTAGGGCCCAGAGGAACCGGGCTCGAGCTTGAGCGCCTGCTCGAACGCCCTGGTGGCGGCCTGCTGGTTGTTGAGGCGCATGTAGCCCATGCCCTGGTTGAACCAGGGCTCGGCGAACGTCGGGTCGGCGGCCGCGGCCTTCTTGAAGAAGTCGATCGCCTTCTTCGAGTCGCCGCGTGCGTCCCACGCCACGCCGAGGTTGTTGAGCGCCTGGGCGTGCTTCGGGCTGATCGCCAGCGTGCGCTCGAACTCGGTGGTCGCCTGGCCGATCGCGCCCTCGCGCATGTAGATGACGCCCAGGTTGTAGTGCGCCTCGGCGTCGGCGAGCGCGGCCTTGTTCGCCGAAGCCAGCACCTCCTTCGCCTCGCCGAAGAGCCCCTTCTCGGCGAGCGCCTTGCCGAGGTTGACCTTCGCCTGGCTCAGGTCGGGCTTGAGGGCGATCGCCTTCTTGTAGGTGGTGATCGACTCCTCGAGCAGGTGGTTCGCCTGGAGCGCCTCGCCGAGGTTGAAGACGAGATCGGCGTCTTCGGGGGCGAGCTCCACGGCCTTGCGGTAGGCGGCGATGGCGCCCGGCAGATCGTCCGTCGCGCGCGCGAGCTGGCCGCGCTCGGCGCGCAGCGACGAGTCGTCGGGGAACTGGAGGATGCCTTGATCGAGCAGGCTCTTCGCCTTGTCGATCTCCCCCGCGCCCCGGTAGGCGCGCGCCAGCAGCAGCTTGCCGTCGATGGCCTCCGGGTCGGTCTTCACCAGCTGCTCGAGCGGCTTGATGGCCTTCTTCGCGTCACCGAGCGAGAGGTGCGCCAGCCCGAGGCGGTAGAGCGCCTCGGTGTCGTCGGGCGCGCGCTCGACGGCGGCCGACTCGACGGCGACGGTGCGGCGGAGCGCGTCGGGATCGACGCCGCCGGGCTGCTGTCCGAGGGTGAGGGCGAGGGCGATTGCGAGCTTCATCACTCACTCCACGAAGGGGCTGGCGCGGGCGTCGAAGGTCTTCTTCGCCAGCGCGGCGCGCGCCTGATCCCAGTCGGCGCGCATGGTGTCGGCCTCGGCGCTGGTCTCCTTCGCCTTCTCCTTCAGCTCGGCGTAGTCGGCCTCGCACTTCTTGAGCTGCTCGTCGAACTTCGCCGGGTCGAGCTCCTCGCTGCCCTCGAGCTTGGCCTTGCGGGCGGCGGTGAGGCGGGCGATCTCGTAGCGCGCCTCGGCGCAGGTGAAGTTCTGCTCGGCGAGCTCCTCCTCGCGCACGTTGAGCTTCTGCCGCGCGCGCAGGTACTCGACGCGCTTGTCGGCCTCGACCACCGCGAGCTCGGCGACTTCCTTGCTGGTGGCATCGCTCGCCGCGCTCACCTCGTCCTTCGCGGCGGAGTAGCGATCCTTGCCGCGGCGGATCTGCTCGCGCGTGCGCACCACCTCGGCGCGCGCCTCGTCGAGACGATCGACGGCGAGGGCGAGGTCGTTCTCCGCCTCGAGGAGCTCGATGCGGGCCTCGTAGGGGAGCTTCGACAGCACGTCGAGCGGCACGCGCTTGAGGCCGCAGGCGGAGGTCAGGGCGGCGAGCGCCGACAGGAGGACGAGTCGCTTCATGGTTGCACCCGGGCTGAGTACTTCGCGAAGACGGTGCGGCCGCTGGCCACCTCGACGCCGTTCTCGAAGGTCACGTGGAAGTCTCCGTTGACCACCGTGTCGGGATCGAGCGGGCGATCGAAGGCGAGCGTTCCGCGCACGATGGGAGGGAAGGTGTTGCGGGGATCGTTCTGCACGAGGCGCGAGAGCACGCCCCGCTGCGCGCCGTTCTGATCGACGGCGGCGAGGTCGACGCGTCCCCCCGAAGGGAGCCCGTCCTCGAGCAGGCGGTAGGCGAGCTTCAGCGGGTAGTCCTCGCTCGTGCCGGTGGGCGACATCTCGGTCCCACCGTCGCTCGGCGTCACGTCGTTGAGCGGGTGAATGCGCACGAAGACCAGCGACACGTCTTCCGGCGCGATGAGGATCCGCGCCTCGTCGTAGCCGAGATCCATCACCTGCCCGAGGCTGCCCTCGAGCCGGTAGCGCGGAACCTTCGGGTCGGCCTGACACGCGCTCAGCACCACCGCCGTGGCGGCGAGGCTGAGCACCTGCAGGGCGGGCCGCGACGTCGTCACTTGCACGACCTCCACTCGGGGTCGACGTCGGCGCCGGCCACCGACGCGTCCTTCACCACGGCGATCTCGCGCTTGGCGCCCTCGACGTCGAGGTAGCGGCACTTGAGCGCCGCGAGGTTCGCGCGGGCCTTGTCGAAGGTCGGGTCGGCCTCGAGGGCGCGCCCGTACTCGCCGCGCGCGGCCGCGGAGTCGCCGTTCTGGAGGAACGCGAAGCCGAGCGCCGAGTGCGCCGACGCGCGCGCGTCGTCGATCTCGATCGCGCGGTTGAGGTTGAGGATCGCGTTGTTGACCTGGCCGGCGCCGAGGTACGTCACGCCGAGCGCCTCGAAGTCGGCCGCGGCCTGCGAGGTCTCGGCCTTCTTCTGCAGCTCCTCGACGTTGACCGCGCGCTCTGCCGGCGGGCCCTTGAGCGGCGACGACGCCTCGTCGAGCTTCTTGCGGCAGCCGATGGCCGCGGGCGTGAAGACCTCGAGCGACTCGGCGCGCGCGACGCAGGTCTCGAAGGTGTTGTCGGCGTTGGCCTTGAGCGGCTCGACCTGCGCCTTCACCGCCGCGCGGAACTGCTCGATCTCGGCGGGCTTGAGCCCCGGCGGCGCCGGCGTCGCCTCGACCACGTCGGCGATGTGCTGGAGCCCGTTCGCGATGCGCCACAGCGACGCGACGGCCCACTCGGCGCTGCCCATCGACGCGGCCTGCTGGAAGACGCCCTGCAGCTGCTGCAGCGCGGCGATCTTGTCCTCGACCTTGTCGCTCGGGATCGCCTTGAAGTCCCGGTACAGCATGTCGCCGACGTACCAGAGGCCCTTGGCGGCATCTTCGCCGACGCCGTTGGGCGAGTTGGTCACCGCGGTCATCATCGCCACCAGCGGGTCGACCTTCTCGCCCGGCGTGCCGGCCGCGACCTCCGCGACGATCGCCGCGGCAGTGGGGTTGGTCTTGTCGAGCTTGAGGGCCTGCTCCGCCGTGGCGCGCGCCTTCGCCGGCGACCTCATCTTCACGTAGGTCTGCGCGAGGAGCACCAGCACCTCGGCCTTGCGCGCGCCCGCCTGCTCGATCGTCGACTCGAGCACCTTGATCGCGCCGGGGAAGTCGCCCATCGCCGTGCGCAGGCGCGCCGACGAGAGCATCGAGTCGAGGCCGGTGGCGTCGCCCGCGAACTGGCGACCCATCTGCTCGAAGTAGGCGGCGGCGTCCTGGAAGCGGCCCGCCTCGGCGGCGTGACGACCGAGGGTGATCATCACGTCCGAGACGAACTGCGACTTGGCGTACTCCTTCACGAAGCGATCGCCGATCTCCCGCTCCTTGCGCAGGTCGCGCTTCTCGCGCGCGGCGGCGAACGCGCCGTACAGCGCCTTCTCGCCGATCTCCTGCCCCTTGTTCTCGTCGGCCACCTTGAGCAGGCCGGTGATGACGTCGCCGGTCTCTTCCGACGACTTGAGCGCCAGCTCGCCGAGCGCTTCGCTCTTGGTCTGGGTGAGGATCTTCTGCACGTCGGCCTTGAAGGTGGCCGGCAGGTTGGCCGCGAGGAACGCCTTGCCGTACTCCTCGATGCCCTTGAAGTCGTTGATCTGCCGGAGCGAGTCGAAGGCGAGGTTGCCCGCCACCTGGGCGTCCTTGTGATCCGCGTGGTTGAGGGCGAACTCCTTGAAGAGCTCCGCCGACTTCTTGTACTCGCCGTCCTCGTAGTAGGCGCGCGCGATGTTGAACTTCACCTCGAGCGCGTGCTCGCTCTTCGGGTAGCGCCCCAGGTACTGCGCGCCGAGGAGCTTGAGCGCCTGACGCGCGTCCGAGACCTCGAAGGCGTTGAGGCGCTCGACCTCGCCGGGCTTGAGCGACGAGTAGTGCGCGAGCAGCGCGCCGTACAGCGCCTCGTCGTGGCTCTTCATCTCGCCGCCGATGGTCTTGGTCCCGGCCACGTTCGCCACGGTGGCGACGGCCGCGAGCTTGGGGTCCTTCGGAGCGTCCTTCCCCTTCGCGTCGGGCTTCGCGGCGTCCTTGCCGGCTTCGGGCTTCGCCGCGTCGGTCTTCGCCACGTCGAGCTTGTCGGCGGGCTTCTCGCCGGCCTTGCCAGTGCCCTTCGTCGAGTCGAGGTAGGTCGCGAGCTCTTCGAACTGGCGAGCCGCCTCGGGGAAGCGCTTGGCCGCGAAGAGCGCGTCGGCGCGGTTCTGCATCATCACCGTCGCGAACTGCTTGGGGCGGAAGAGCGAGAGGTACTTCTCGTAGGCCGCGGCCGCCTCGATGTAGAGCGCCTTGTCCTCCTTCTTCTGCGCCTGCACGTGCACGCTGGTCGCGAGGTCGCGCGCCATCTCCTCGAGCTCGGTGAGCACCTTCTTGCGGCCCACCTCGTCGCGCGCGGGGTCGGTCTTGATCTGCACCGCGGCGCGCACGAGGTACGCCACGTCTTCGGCCTTCGGCTGCACCTTGCCCTTGCTGGCCTTGAGCGAGTCGTAGAGCTTCTCGACGCGCTCGACCTCGAGCTCCGGGTCGGGCTGGATCTCGAGGAGCTTGCGCAGCGCGGGGATCGCGAACTCGAACTGCTGCTTGATGAAGTAGCGGTTGCCCAGCTTGTCGAGCGCGAGCGCGAACGTGGCGCGCGAGTCGGACAGCTTCTCGAAGTACTGAATGGCGCCCTTCGCCGGCCGCGCCTCGGTGTACGAGTAGACGAGGTCGAGCAGGGCCTCGCGCTTGACCGACAGCGCCTTGGCCACGTCGACGCCGGGCAGGGGCGCGCTCGCCGCCGCCGCTTCGAAGAACGTCACCGCCTCGGCGTGGTTCTGCTGATTGATGCGGATCCAGCCCATCTTGTAGCGGGCGAGGTCGTGCACCGGCGACGGCGGCGCGTCGAGGATCGCGCGGTAGTGCTCCTCAGCCTGCTTGAGGTCGGCCTTGTCGAACCAGTAGTCGCCGAGGATCTGCTCGGCGTCGAGGCGCAGCGGCGAGCTGGGGTACTTCTTGATCAGATCGCCCTGCGTCTTGAGCATGTTGTCGAACTCACCGAGCTCGCGCTGCTCGTGCGCCAGGTAGAACGTCACCTTGTCCGCGTCCTTGAAGTCGGGGAACTCGCGGAGGATGCGGTTGTAGATCTGGATCGCCTTCTGCTTGAGCAGCTTGGTCTCGGGCGAGACCATCGCGCCCTTCTGCCCCTCGGGCCGCGTCTCGGCCTGGAGGTAGTACACGTACCGGCTCTTCTCGACGTACAGCTCGGCGAGCCGGAACTGGAGGTCGGGGAGGTACGGCGCGTTGCGCGACTTGGCGATCAGCTTGTCGGTCTCGCCGATCGAGCGATCGACCTTGAAGATGTCGCGCCGCAGCTTCTCGATCAGCTCCTGCTTCTCGCGCTGCTTGGTGACGAGCGGGTTTTCGAGAGAGGAGTTGGGCGCCTGCGCGAGCGCGACCGCCAACACCACGTGGAGCGCCATCATCGGGCCGTCTCCTCGATGCAACGGGACTTGAGTGAGAACCGGTAGCTGCGGAGCTCGTCGTTCCAGTACTCGTCGACGAACGGGAAGGCGACCTGGTCGGGCTTGATGGGCTCCTCTTCGATGACCGCCACGAGCTTCGAGCCCTTCTTGACGCGCTCGTACAGCTTCAGGCCGACCTCGTACTCCATGAGGCGCACCTGCTCGGCCGCGCGGAGCAGCTTGTCGGCCTCGCCGCGCACCGACTCCTGCAACCGCTGGTTGTAGACGCGCTGCGCTTCCGCGCGCGCGAGATCGTAGAGGCGCGTCATGTACCCGAACATGCGATCGCCGAAGGTGCCGGCGTAGCGGCCGAGCTGCTCGCCCTCGAGCTCCAGCGACTGGAGGAACTTGTGCGCGCGGCGGGTCGTGCCCTTCGCCGAGGCGGCGCGCAGGAGGCGGGTGTCGCCGGTGAGATCCTCTCGCTCACGGACCGCGTCGAGCGACTCGGCGTACTTGCGGGTCAGCTCCTTCGCGGCGCGCTTGGCGGGCAGGTAGTGGCAGAGGTCGCGGTAGATGAGCGCCTTGAGGAGGTACTTGTCGGGCAGGAACTCCTCGCGGAACGATGGCGCGTCGAGCGTGGTGAGGATGCCCATCGCCGCGTGCACCTGGCCGAGCTGGTACCGGGTCCACGCCTCCTCGAGGTAGAGCGTGGCGCGGCCGGGGTCCAGCTCCGGCAGCTTCACGCCCGCGTAGGCCTCGAGCGCGCCGGCGAAGTCGCCCTGCTCGTAGCGCAGGCGCGCCACGGCGAGCATCGCGTCGTTGCGCGCCTCCTGGGTGAGCTTCTGGTCCTTCGTCAGCTCGAGGAACTGGTCGACCATCTCTTTGGGCAGCTCGCGCTTGGCGCTGCGCAGCCGCGTGACGAGCATCGCGTACTTCGCGCGGCTCGCCTCGGCGGAGGTCTCGGGGAGCTTCGAGAAGTGCGTCGTCGCCCAGCGCTCGTTGCCGACGCGGAGATCGACGAGCCCCTGCTGGTAGTGGGCGTAGCCGGCGACCTCCTCGGGGAGGAAGCCGAGATCGAGCGCGCCGAACACCTGCTCGTCGATCATCACCTCGTCGTGCGGCAGGTCGGTGAGCTTCTGGAGCTCCTCGAGCGCCCGGGGCAGCACCGCCGGGTTCGAGCGCTCGCGGGCGATGCGCGCGAGGTACACCGCGCCCGCGTGGCGGAGGTTGAGCTCGATGAGCGACTTGGCGAGGAAGAACTGCGCCCAGGCGTAGTTCTCGTCGGTCGACGGGAGGTTCTCGGTGTAGTCGAAGAGCTTGGGCGCCGCGTCCTTCGGGTGACCGGTGAAGTAGTCGTTGAGCGCGGTGTCGAAGAGCTTCGGATCGATCTTCTTCGGCTGCGCCGCGGCGGGGGTGGCAGGCGCCGCGGCGGTGGGGGCCGAGGCGGCGGCCGCGGCGGCGGCGGCGTCACCCACGCCCGCATCGGCGAGCGCGGCCGGCGCACCCTGCGCGAGGGCGGTCGTGGCGGCGAGGCTGACGGGGAGGAGCCATCTGATGGGCAGACTCATTCGGTGGCACCGAGGTTCAGGGCGAGCGAGAGCGACAGCTGCATCACGTTGCCGAGGTTGGGAGAAGCGGCGCCCGTGGGGATCACCACGTCGTCGGTCAGATCGAGCCGCAGGCTCAGCGCGCGGTTGAAGAACACGCGCCCGCCGAGGCCGAGGTTCACGCCCGGCCGGAAGTTGAGCGTGTACTTGAAGAGCGTCGCGCCCACGTAGAGGAAGAACTCGCCGTGGAGGTCCCACTTGTTGGCGATCGACAGCTTCCCGTACACCGGGGTCCACACCACGTCGGTGCCGACGAAGAACTGCACCTCCTCGAAGGCCGTGGGGAGGAACCCGAAGTCGCGCTCGAGCTGGTTCCGCAGCTCCGTCTTGAGCGAGTAGCTGTAGCCGCCGCGCGCGACGTTCCACGCGAAGGTGTCGGTGAAGTGCGCGGTGTAGCCGAACTGCGCGAACAGCCCCTTGGTGTACGGGTCGATCGGCAGCACGCCCACGCCGAGCGCGAACTCGTGCTGCATGCGGTAGGTCCGCTCCTGCACGGCAGCGAGCGGCGAGACTTCTTCTTCCTGCCCGAACGCGAGCGTCGAACAGAGCACGCTCAGGGCGACGAGAGCTCTCAGCATGAGTGCCTCTTGGTCAGAACCGGGAACACGGTGATCTCCTTGACGCTCACGGCTGCTGGGCCGGCGCGCCGAAGTTGATGGCCAGCGACAGCGTCGTCGCGACGACGTTGAGCACCGCGGTCGCGCCGCCACCGACGGGGATGACGACGTTGTCCGTCACGTCGAGGCGGATGCTCACGTTCTGGGTCAGCACCACCCGCGCCCCGATGCCGAGGTTGACCGCCGGGCGGAAGGTGTTGGTGAACTTGAAGACCGTCGCGCCCACGATGAGGAAGGCCTCGCCGTGCAGCACCAGGCGGTTGAGCACCGCGAACTTCATGTGCAGCGGCGTCCAGATGAGGTCGGAGCCGAGGAAGTACTGAACCTCCTCGCTCGTCGTCGGCAGCACCCCGAACTTGGTCTCGAGATCCTTCCGGAGGCCGGTGCGCGCGGCGTAGTTGTAGCCGGCGCGCCCGATCTGCCAGGCGATGGTGTCCGAGAAGTGGGCCGTGTAGCCGACCTGCCCGAAGAGGCCGACGTAGAACGCGTCGGCGGGCAGCACCCCGAACGAGAGATCGAGCTCGTGCACCATGCGGAACGGGCGTTCCTGAATGGCGCTCACCGAGCCGGGGTTCTCCAAGTCGGCGACCTGCGCGTGAGCGAGGCCTGCCACCGAGATCAACAGCACCAACAGTGCTCTTTGCACGTCTGCCCCTCCCGCGCCGAGACGCGAGCGTTCAACTGTTGCTGCAACCATGCGGTCCCCGCGGAACGCAGCGACGCACGTTTCGCCTTGCGATGCGCGCGAATGCAAATCGCAGATGTTCACGATTTCAAGGTGAAAGAGCCGCGGTCCTGTGCTGTTCGCGAGGGCGCACGGGTCGTGGGTGGTGTGGGCTCAGCAGCGCCAGGCGATCAGTACCCGACGCTGTTGAACATGAACGGGTAGGTGATGACGACGCCCGCGCCCTTCGCCGCCGGGAAGTGCCACGTCTTGAGCGACGCGAGGATGCAGCTCTCGACGGCGGCGCTCTGCATCGTCGACGATTTCGTCTTCGCGTAGCCGACCGAGCCCGACGTGGTGATCTGCCACTCGAGGACGATCTTGCCGGCGAGGCCGGGCGTCTTGAGGAGCGCGCGCTCGTAGCAGCTCGACACCTCGTGGAGGTGCGAGTTGATCACCTTCGCCACCGCCTCCTTGTCGATGGTGCCCTGCGCGCCGATGTTGCGCGTCGCCGCGCGCGTCACGGTGCCGGCGACCGAGCCCTTGCCGATGTTGCCCGCCCCGAGCGCGCCGATGCCGCCGCCGCCCTTGCCGCGCAGCAGCTCCGCGCCCTTGATGCCCATGCCGCCCGCGCCGCCGCCGCCGAGCCCGAACGTGCCGATGCCCGCGTTGGCGATGGGCGCCTTGCCGATGAGGCCCGAGAGCTTGAAGTCGTTCTTCGCGTTCTTCGCGCCGGGGCCGGAGCCGAGCTTGTCGACGGCGGCCAGCAGGTCCTTCATCGCCGGGCCGGCCGCGGCCAGCTTCTCGATGCTCTTGAGCGCCTTCTTCGTCTCTGGAGCGACCGCCTTGGGGAGCGCCTTCTCGACCTTGGTGAGCGGCTCCTTCTTCTCGACCTTCTTGAGCTTCTCGACCTTCTCCTCGAGCTTCTTCTTCTCTTCCGGCTTGGGCGGAGCGATCAGCTTCACCGCGACCGGGTTGAGCGTCTTGCCCGAGAAGTCGGCCTCCTGCGGCATCTCGGCGAAGTAGAAGACGAAGGCGCCGAAGGCGCTCATGAACAACGAGAGCACCGCCAGCACCAGCCACGGCAGGGCCTTGAGCGGGTTGACGAACGGCTTCGGGATGGCCGGCTGCACGTAGGCCATCAGCAGCACGTCGCGGCCGGTCGTGAAGCGGACCGCGTGGCCCGTTCCGAGCGTGATGCAGCGGCGCTGATCCGCCGACTGCTCCAGCGTCTCGATCTGCACCGGGTAGAACTTGCCGTCCTGCGCGCGTCGCTCGACGGCGGCGCCGGGAGGCACGAAGACGCGATACAGGTCGCTCTTCTGCTCGGCGAAGACGAAGTCGTTGCCCTCGAGCGGGAAGCCGAACAGCGGGAGCGGGGCGAGATCGTCTTCGCGCGCCACCAGCTTCTTCTTCGCGTCGATCTTCCGGTACGCGTTGGCGTAGCGGCGCGTGTCACCCCAGTACAGCTCGACGAAGAGGTGCGGCTTGCCCTTGCCGTCGGAGGCGGACGGCACCTCGGGGCTGAAGCGCGACTGCGGCAACGCGCGCTCGGCGTGGGCCCGCGGCTTCGGCTGCGGCGCGGCGGCGCGCGCGTGTGCCGCGGGCTGAGCCGGCGCGGGGGCGGCGGGCTGATGCGGGCGGGCCTGCACCGTCGCCGCCTGCGGGTTGAGGCTGGGCGGCGCCGAAGGCACCGGGAGCGGCATCGTCAGCAGCTCGTCTTCGACCGTGACGCTGCGCTGGGGCGCGTCGAGGAGATCGGCCGAGAGGGAGACGCTCTCGGTGCGCGTCTCGGTCTCTTCGATCGGCACCGGGCGGAGGTGAGGCGCGCGCGCCGATGCCGGCTCCGCCGCCTGCGGGGCGGTGCTCATGCGCCGGTTGCTGACGACCGTCGCAGGCGGCTGCGGGCGCGCGGCGGGCGTGGCCGGTGGCGGCACCGGCGCGGAGCGGGCGGGCTGGGCGGGCGCGACGGGCGGCTGCGGCGCAGGGCGGGCGGCGGGCTGCTGCGCTCCGAGGAGCGCGGCGACGTCCGGCGGCGGCGCCGGCTTGGCCGCGGGCTTCTGGCCCATCACGCGGATCTTCAGCGTGAAGGGGCCGCAGGCGATCTCGTCGACGGGCCGCACCTCGCACGCCGAGACCTTGTGGCCGTTGACGAAGGTGAGGCCCTGCCCCGCGTCCTGGATCGCAGCGCGCCCGTTCTGGAAGTAGAGGTGGGCGTGCACTGCGGCGACGCTCGGATCGTCGAGCCGCAGGTCGGAGGTGTCGGCCGAGCCGAGCACGTACTGGCCCGGCACGAAGACCTCCGTCCCGACGAGGAGGCCGTCACGCATGATGACGACCTGAAGCACGGTCGGTTGAGCGCTCAAATCAAACTCCTTCGAAAGCGTGCGCGCGCCGCGCGTCAGGTGTCGTACAGCGAGCCGACGATCTCATCGCGGAAGTTCTCGCGCTTCTTGATCATCGAGCGGATCTTCAATTCCTTGCGGTCGTAGAGGTAGACCGCGCCCGACTTGTTCGACTGCCCCTGGATCAGGCGATCGTCGAAGTCGATGCGCGTCGGACCACGCATCTGAGGTGCACCGCCGGAGTCGGCCGTCGGCGCTGGAGCCTCCGGGGCCGCCGAGGCAGGCACGTTGGGCACCGCTGGACCCTTCTTCGCCGGGGGAGGCGGAGCCTTCTTCTTGGGGCCAGCGAAGGAGTGGGTCGCCGTCAACATCACGAGCGCTGAAAGCGCGAGCAGAATCGGCCGCATGGGAGAATTCCGATGAAAGCGAAGCGTGTGCCAGAGCGTCAAGGATTACACGGCGTGTTCTGAAGTCCTCAGTCGAGGTGTCGACCCCACGAAGTGAGGAGGAGACTCAGCCCCTGTGCTACTCGCGCCCACGTGAAGCGACATGCGTGGCTCCTCCTCGTGCTCGCCGTCGGTTCGGCAGGGTGCCGCAAGGCAGACACAGGCCTTCCTGCGCCAGTTCCCGATGCGGGCGAAATGGGAAGACGGCTGATCAGCGTCGGGCCGCGGCTGATCTCGAACGAGACCAGCACTCCGCTGAGCATCCTTGCGGAGGGCCTTCGCGAAGGCATGACCCTCGCGGTGGGTGCGCCGATCTCGACGCGGCTCCCGCTGGTGGTGGCCGAGGATGGACGCCACGCGTGGACGCGGCTCCCCGGCGGCGCATCGTGCGGCTTTCCTCCCGAGTGCGTGGTGGAGGTGACGATCGACGGGCTCGAGGGCAGGGCGCAGCTCCGGCTGATCGACGACACGTCGTTCCCCGAGCTCACCTCGCTCGCGGTGACGCCAGACGCGAAGCTCGCCTTCGTCGCGAGCCGGACCACCGACACCGTGTTCCGCGTCGAGCTCGACTCCGGGCGGGTGAGCGCGCACGAGGTCGGTGACGGGCCGACGGCGCTCGCGCTCTGGACCGACGGGGCGAAGGACTGGCTCGTCGTCGCGCACGCGCACGAGCCGGCGCTGGTGCTGATCGACGTGGCGTCACCCGAGCTGCGCCGACGCGTCGACGCCCCGGCCAACGCGAGCGGGCTGGTGGTGGCGCGCGGTCACGCCTTCGTCGCCGAGCAGGCACGCGACACCGTCTCGGCGATCGAGCTCTCCTCCGGGCGCGAGGTGTGGCGGACGCCGGTTTCGCCGAACCCACGTGAGCTCCAGGTCGAGGGGACGCGAGTGTGGGTCGGCTCGCTGGCCACGGGCGCGATCGAGGTGCTCGACGCAGCGCGCGGCACGCCGCTCGCGACGCACGAGCCCTCATCGGGGATGCCGATCCTCGGAGGCGGCACCGCGAAGTACTCGGCGGAGATCATGAACGGCAAGGCGCCGCGAGCCCTGGCGTGGTCGCCGTCGCTCGGCGTGACCTTCGTCGCCTCCATCGGCCCCAACATCGGACCGAACGCCGACAAGCTGGAGGTGTCGATGAACGGCGGCGTCGGCGTGGTGAGCGCCGAGCGAGGCTGGCTGCGGCACGTCGGCTTCGGAGCCGGCGTCACGGAGGCGCTGGCGCTCGACGAGCGACGCGGCCTGCTCTACGCGACCGATGTGGGGCTCGGCCTGGTGCGCGTGCTCGACGCGAAGCGCCTCGCGACCGGGCGTGCGGCCGAGCGCGCGCTCCTGCAGGAGATCGCGCTCCGGCCGCCGGACGGCTTCCCGCGCATCAGGCCCGCGGAGGACTTCAACGTGCGCGGGCGGGCAGGGCCCTCGCTCCATGCGGGGCCGCGCGCGGTGTGGCTCTCTCCTTCGGGGGCGCTGCTGGTGGTGCTCGAGCGCTTCACCGGCACGCTCAGCCTGATCGACACGACGCGCCCGGGCCGGGCCGAGTGGCGCAAGCAGCTCCCGATCACCGACGTGCTCCGGCAGCGCACCCGACGGCTGGGGCAGGTGCTCTACTTCGCCGATCTCGGCCGGACCGCGATGAGCTGCGACGCCTGCCACCTCGAAGGGCACGGGGAAGGCGTGCTGTTCGAGAAGACGTCGCCGCTGCGCATCTACCGGAGCACGACCGTTCGGGGCAGCCGCGAGACCCCTCCCTACTTCACGCCGGCCTCGACGCGCTCGATGGGCGAGACCGCACGCGTCGTCGGTGGGCGCAACCGCTTCCACAACCCCGATCCGAGCGACGAGGAGGTCGAAGCCTTGACGCTCTTCGCCTCTCTCCTGCCGACTCCGCCCAACCCGTTCGTCGGCCACGACGGTGCTCCGCCCGCGGAGCTTCGCCTGCCCGATGGCCGCGTCGGCCACCCGCGGAGGGGCCTCGCGCTCTTCGAGGGCAAGGCGGGCTGTGCGAGCTGCCACCCCGCACCGCTCTACACGCTCGATCAGGATCCGCAGACGCGCGGGCGCTTCCTCGACGTGGGCACGCCCCGCTTCATGCCGCTGCGCGCGCCGCTGCAGGACACCCGCTTCGAAGGCTTCGGCACCCCGTCGCTGGTCGGGAGCTGGGACGTGTTCCCGATGCTCACCACCGGGCTCGCGGGCCTCGAGGTGCGGGCCGACGGTTCAGTGCGGGTGAACGAGCGCTTCGCCCTCCGCGTGGCGGTGGAACGCTGGGCCCCGACGCACGGTCGGGCCGATCTGCTCACCGCCGAGGAGCGCGACGATCTGCTCGCGTTCGTCATGTCGTTGTAGGTCGCCCCTTCACGGAGCGCGGGCAGCGGCTACAGTGCGCGCCCATGCGACGACTCGCCTTGTTCGCGGCCGTGCTGATCAGCACGAGCTGCACCGACACCGGCTTGTATGCGGCTGGCGCAGGAGGCCCGAGCGGCCCCGATCGCGCGGAGATCAAGGGCACGGCCTGCGTGCCGCTCGCCGCGGGTGAGGCCTTCCCGGTGAAGGTGGTCTTCGCGCTCGAGGGCGGTGCCGGCGTCGACGCGCAGGTGGTCGCGTCGGTCGTCGAGGCGATGAACTCCGTGACGGCGCAGTTCTCGACGCCGTACATCTCGTTCGCGATCGTCGGGTACCACACCATCGCCACCGGCTTTCAGGGCAGCTTCGTGCGCGACGAGCGGGTGTCTCAGGCCATCGCCCGCTACGCCGCCTTCCAGGAGCCGGGCCCGGTCTCGATGCGCGCTCCGCTGAAGCTCGCGCAGAGCATCATCAGCGGCGACATGCAGACCGGCTGCAGGGGCATCGTCGCGCGCACGCGCTACTACGTGGTGCAGGTGATCCTCAACTCGGACACCAGCTGTGCGAACCCCGACTTCAACGCGGGCATCGACATCAAGTGCGGTCGCTTCGCCAACGACTTCGAGTGCAGCGCGTGCGAGCTGAGCCGCGTGACGGAAGACCTCCGCTCGCTCGCCGATCGCTACGGCGCAGGTGAGGTGACGGTGCAGCCGGTGTACGTGCGGAACTCGGCCGACACCACGACGCGGTTCGAGGCGGCGGCCATCGCTCGCGCGGGTGGCACCGAGCTGATCGAGACCACGCCCGACGCCCTCGTGCGGACGCTCTCGTCGCTCAACTACGCGTCGCTCCAGCGCGAGCTGATCCTCAAGCGGCTCGTCGCGATGAATCGCAACACGCTCTCGCGCAACGGTGAGGTGCTGGTCGACTCCGACGGTGACGGCATCTCCGATGACGACGAAGCGAAGCTCGGCACCGACCCGACGCTGCTCGACTCCGACGGGGACCGGCTCGGCGACGGCGTGGAGCAGCGCATGGGCCTGCGCCCGCAGTTCACCACCGACGGCGCCAACCTCGACGTGGTGAAGGGCTGCAACGCCGATCAGGACACCGACGGCGATCGCCTCAACGACTGCGAGGAGCGGGTGCTGGGCACCGACGCGTGCATCGCCGACACCGACGGTGACGGGCTGCCCGATCTGCCCGAGTTCCTCGGCGGCACGAACCCGCTCATCGCCGAAGACCTGCAGGATGACGATCGCGATGGCCTGAGCAACGTCGGCGAGATCGAGGCCCACTCCGATCCCATCTCTGCGGACATCGCGTTCCAGAAGGAGCGCGGCTACGGCTACTCGATCACCCCGACCACGCCCACGCCCGATGGCCGGGCCTGCTACGACATCGACATCTACAACCTCACCGTGGTCGGCACGAGGTCACGCCCCGCGCCCGACGGCTCTGGGCTGGTGGTCCCGAAGGGGACGAACGATCTCTACGTGTACCTCCAGGTCGGTCGCGAGAACGACCCGCGCGGGACCGGCATCGGGCGCCTCTTCGTGCCCGTCGTCACCTTCACGCCCCCCGCGACGCGCAAGCCGCGCGGGGTGATCTCCTTCACCGACGACGACTTCATCAACGGCTTCTGAGGTTTACGCTCCCCACTCGAAGTGGGGGGCGAGCCCCTCACGTTCGGGCTCCGCGCACTGCAAGTTGCTGATCTACCTGACGCCGAACGAGTGGATCGATGCTTGCTCAACGTCTCTTCGCTTTGGTTCCCTGCCTGAAAGGAGTCGTCATGAATCGCTCACTGTGGTTGGTCGTCTGTCTGAGCTTCCTCGCTGCGCCGGCGTTCGCGCAGAACATCGACAACCCCGAGTGCCTCGGCAGCGAGTGCGGCAAGCCGAAGGAAGAGGGCGGCGGCTGCGGCTGCGGCTGTGGCTGCTCGGTGTGGGTGGCGTACACCGACGACG
>JBMORD010000303.1:0-54228 GCA_049322495.1 Myxococcota bacterium
GCGTCGAGGTCTTCGTCCTCGCCGGCTCCGTCCGGCAGGCCCGCGTCCCTCCGGGGGCCCGCGTCGTATCCGCCGTCGGCGGGCTCGGGCCCGCCGTCCGGCTCCTCGCCGGCCTCCTCGTCGACGCCGCCCGGCGCGAGCGGAGGCTCGGCGCCACCCGCCTCGTCTGCGCGCTCCTCGGCATCCTCGTCATCGAGAACGTCGGCCTCGCGCTCCTCGCGTGGGTCGGCCTCACCACGCGCGCCGGCTCCCCCCAGCGCACCGCGCGCACCCTCGCCGTCCAGCGGCTGTACACCGGCGCCCACGTGGTCAACGTGCGCCGCTGCTTCTCGCTCCGCTTCGTGGTCGAGGGCGACGAGCTGGTCCGTCCCGGCCCGCTGCTCGTCTTCTGCCGCCACGCGAGCATCGTCGACGTGCTGATCCCCGGCGCGTTCATCGCCAACGCCCACCGCGTCGCGCTCCGCTACGTGCTCAAGCGCGAGCTCCTCGCCGAGCCGTGCCTCGACATCGCCGGCCACTGGCTGCGCAACGCCTTCGTCGATCGCTCCGGCGCCGACACCGCCCGCGCCCTCGCCGACGTGCGCGCGCTGTGCACCGACCTCGGCCCCGACGACGGCGTGCTCCTCTACCCCGAAGGCACCCGCTTCAGCCGCGGCAAGCGCGCGGCGCTGCTGGCCCGCCTCGAGGGGGCCGCGAAGGCCCGCGCCGAGAAGCTCCGGCACCTGCTCCCCGTGCGCCGCGGCGGCGCGCTGGCGCTCCTCGAGACGCCCGGCGTCGACGTGCTCTTCGTCGGCCACGACGGCCTCGAGGGCTTCTCGCGCCTCGGCGAGCTCTGGCGCGGCCACCTCGTCGGCCACACCGTCACCGTGCGCTTCTGGCGCGAGCGCGCGGCCGACATCCCCACCGGCGACGACGCGCGGCTCGCGTGGCTCGACGAGCGCTGGCTCCGGCTCGATCGCTGGGTCGAGGAGCACGCCCGATGATCGCCCTCGCCGCCTGCCTCGTCGCGCTGTGGCTCCTCTCGCTGCGCCTGCGCGACTCGTCGATCATCGATCTCTTCTGGGGCCCGGCCTTCTCCGTCATCGCCTGGCCGCTCGCCCTCGCCGCCGGCCTCACCCCGCGCGCGGCGCTCGTCGCGGCCCTCGTCTCGGGGTGGGGGCTCCGCCTCGGCGCGTACCTCGCGTGGCGCAACCTCGGCCACGGCGAAGACAAGCGCTACACCGCGATGCGCGCCCGCCACGGCGCCGCCTGGTGGTGGCGCTCGCTCTTCATCGTCTTCGGCCTCCAGGGCGCCCTCGCGTGGCTCGTGTCGTGGCCGGTGCGCGCCGCGGTGACCGCCCCGCCCTCGCCGTGGAGCGCCCTCGACGCCCTCGGCCTCGCCCTCGTCGTCTTCGGCGTCGCCTTCGAGTCGATCGGCGATCTCCAGCTCGCCCGCTTCAAGGCGCGCCCCGAGAACAAGGGCCGGCTGATGACCTCCGGGCTGTGGCGCTACACCCGGCACCCGAACTACTTCGGCGACTTCGTCACCTGGTGGGGCCTCGGCTGCTTCGGGCTGGCGGTCGGCGCGTGGTGGTCGCTGCTCGGCCCGCTCGTCATGAGCGTGCTGCTGGTGAAGGTCTCGGGGAAGGAGCTCCTCGAGCGCGGCATGAGCGGTCGCCCGGGCTTCGACGAATACGTCAAGGCCACCAGCGGCTTCGTGCCGTGGTGGCCTTTGCGTCGGTGAGCGACCTTCAGCTCGACGCTCGACTACTGAGCTGGCTCGGCTCCCCGGAGGAGCACTGCCAGCACGGGCTTCGCCCAATCCGGGCACAGCGCGAGTTCGCAATGCGAGGTGACTCGTCCGCCCTCGCAGTGGATGATTTCCCGCGGTGCTGGCGCAGCTCCGGTCTTCGGGTCTGCCTCGACGCTGTTGTCGAACACGCGCAGCTCGGTCAGCCGAGGCGCGAGCTTGACGAGGTTCTTGATGCTCGAGGTGTATCGCTCACGAATCTTGTTCTCGGGAATGTCATGACCGCCGGCCTTCACGCGGGAACGCACGCGCTCGAGATGCAGCTCGACCTTCTCGAGGCCCACGTAGAACACCGCGACCTCGAGCCCCTCATCGAGCGCCCTGGACAACAGCTCGGTGATGGTGGCGCCGCCGAGCGTCGTTTCGAACACGAAGTCCGCCTTCTCGCGAATGGCGTCTTCCAACCGGCGTTTCCCTTCCGCCCACGCGCGCGCGTTCGCGTCTTCGAGCGTCATGGACCTCGAGGCTGCCCGGAACCTCGGCGTCACCTCATCGGGGTTGAAGTACTCGCCTCCGCGCTGACGGAGCGCCTCCCCAACGACGCTGCTCTTTCCCGCTCCGTTGACGCCCGCGATGACGGTGATGCGCGCGCGCTCATCCATGCTTCTTGGCGCCCGCGACCGCGGCCTCTCCGAAGGCAGACGGAGGCGCGGCAAAGAGCGAGCGGGCCGCAGCGCGCGCCCTGGTCGTTCGCATGCGGGCGACCATCTCGTCGAACTCCTGCGTCAGCGCCTTCAGGTTCGGCTCGTGCTTTTCCAACAACTCACTCACGCGGTCGATGGAGACCAGCACGGCCTTCGGCGAGTCGTGCTTCGTGATGACGACCGCGCCCTCTTGCACCGCGCTGTCCAACACCGACGCGAACTCATTCTTCGCACTCGTCGCCGACACCGACTGCGTTGTCGCCGCGGAGCGAGCGATGGCGCGCAGCATGGAGAAGAGCTTCCGGTTTCGTTCGACGCCGAGTGAAACGACGCGCGCGAGCGCCTGCGCATCGGCGGGCTTGCTGAGCACCTGCACGACGCCGACCTCGGCGGCGGTCGCAGCGAGGTCGTTCGAGCTTCTCGAGGTGAGCCACACCACCGACGGGGCGGCGCCCCGGGCCTGCAGTCGGTGAACGAGCGACACACCATCGAGCTTCGGGAGGTCGAGGTCGACGACGACCACATCGAACGCCACCTCGCCTGCCAGCTCGAGCGCGTCCGCCTCCCTCGTCACGCTCCTCAACTCGAACCCCAGCTGCGACATCGCGCGCGCCGCGGGTCCGCGCGGTGCGTCTTCGAGAATGAGCACGCGGCCCTGGGGAATGGTCGGCATGCCCAGACAATAGCCATTTTGGCTATTTCCGCAAATGCGCCTGGGTGGCTTCGACGAAGACGTCAAGGCCACCAGCGGCTTGGTGCCGTGGTGGCCTCGTGACGACTCACGCTGAGCGACGGCTCACTTCAGCGTCAGGCCCTTCAGCTTGTCGGCCAGCGAGTTGAAGCCACCGGAGCTGGTGACCTTCTTCGCCTGCTCGGCCTTCCACGCGTTGAGATCGGCGCGCTCCTCGCTGCGCTCGGCGGCGGTGATCGACAGCTTGATCTTCTCGCCGTTGATCTCGATGACCTCGGCCTTCACGTCCTTGCCCATCGGGAAGACGCGCTTGAGATCGGTGCCGCGCTCGGTGCCCGTCTCGCTCGCGGGCACGAGGCCCGTGAAGCCGTCCCACTCGATGAAGATGCCGAACTGCTCGACGCGGTTGACCTTGCCGTGGACGATCGCGCCGCGCTTCGGCTTCGGCGCGCGCACCACCTTCACCTCGGTCGCGCCCGCGGGAGCCTCCTCGACGGCCGCCGCCGAGCCCGACGACGACACGCCCTCGCCCACCGTCACGCCGTCCTTCACCAGGCGCAGGCCGATGCGCTTCTCGTGCTCGTCGATCTTCTCGACCTTCACCTCGACCTCGTCGCCGACCTTCAGCACGTCGCGCGGGTGCGCGATGCGGCGCTCGCTCATCGCCGAGATGTGAATCAGGCCGTCCACGCCGGGGGCCAGCTCCACGAAGGCGCCGAAGGGCTGCAGGCGCACCACCTTGCCCTTGAGGATCACGCCTTCCTTCGCCGTCTCGAGCATCTTCTTGAACGGATCCTCGAGGCGCGAGCGCATCGAGAGCGTGATGCGGTCCTTCCGCTTGCTCTTGTCGGGCGAGTTCGGCTCGGCGTCCTCGAGGCGGATCACCTCGACCTCGACCTCGTTGCCCACGTCGACCACTTCCGACGGGTGGCCGATGCGCACGTGCGACATCTCGCTCACGGGGATCAGGCCCTCGAGCCCGCCGAGGTCGACGAACGCGCCGAACGCCTGCACGTTCACCACGCGGCCGGTGAGCACCTTGCCCACCGAGAGCGTCTTCTTGAGCTCGACCGCCTTCGCCTTGTTCTCTTCTTCGATCAGCGAGCGGCGCGAGAGGACGACGTTCTTTTCCTTCACCTCGGTCACGCGGAACGACAGGCGCTGACCGACGAAGTCTTCGAGCTTCACCGGGCGGGTGTCGACCTGGCTGGTGGGGCAGAAGGCGCGCACGTCGCCCACCGCGACCTCGAGGCCGCCCTTGTTCACGGCGATCACGATGCCCTCGACCGGCATGCCCGACGCGCGCGCGTCGACCAGCATCGAGAGCGACGCCGCGCCCTTGCTCAGCTTGCGCGAGAGGCGGATGCCCTTGGCGCCCGTCTCCATCACGAAGGCCTCGATCTCGTCGCCGACGCCGAAGCGGAGGATGCCCTCTTCGTCCTTCAGCTCGTCGAGGTCGATCATCGCCTCGGTCTTGCCGATGGTGGCGAACACCGTGTCGGCGCCGAGCTGGAAGATCTTCGCGGTCACCTTCTCACCGACGCGCGGGAGGTGCTTGCGCGAGGGCAGGCCGCCCTCCTTCGCGTGCTGCTCGAACATCGCGGCGAAGGTCTCGCTCTCGTGCACCTCGTCGGCCACCGACGGGCCGACCGGCGTGGGCTTGACCACCACCGGCTGCTCGCCGCCCTCGGCCTTCGCGTCCCCTTCGCCCTTCGTCTCGACGGCACCGCCGGCGCGCTTCACCACCACCATCGGCCCGGGCTTGCGCTCCTCGCGCGGCTTGCGCTCGGTCCGCTCTTCCTTGCGATCGCCCTGACCCGCGGCGCGGCCCAGCATGACGTCTCCAAACGTCGCCTTCGGCTTCTTCTGCTCAGTCATGATTCCTCGAAAATTCAGTGCCTTCGGGCGGGGGTGCCGCCGAACCGGGCGCGGTCTAGCGGATCACCGGGCCCGAAACCAGCCCGTCAACGCCTTGAATCGACTCTGCGCCCCGGTCGTTCCTTCGACCATGTCGCCCCTCGTGCTCAGCCTGCTGGCCGCCGTGCCCGGACCGCTCACCACCAACCAGGGCGTGGTCGCCGTGCAGGTCTTCGACTCGGCGGGCCTCTGCGGCTACCGCCCGCGCACGCACGTGGAGCTGGTGAAGGTGTCGTCGGGCGACGCGGTGACGCTCGATCGCCGGTGGACGACCGTGCTCGGGGAGCTGAACGGCGACGTGGTGGTCTCGAACCAGGCCAGCGACGCCGCGCGGCTCGAGCTGGCCGTCGTCGACCGCGTCTCGGGCGAGCCGAAGTACCAGTGCGCGCTCGACACGCCGCTCGAGAGCCGCCACGTCACCTGGTACCGCGCCGGCGCCGACCGGCTCACCGCGATGATCTTCAAGACCCGGCCGCCGTCGGGCATCGAGCGCCAACCGGAGCCCGCCCCGCAGGTCGACCTCGAGCTGCGCTTCACCCCCGGCGGCTGCGCGCTCCGGCACCTCGAGCGGCTCGAGGGCACCACCGAGCTCCGCGTCTCCGAGCTGCCGACGGGCGCGCGTGGCTTCCGGCGCGTCACGCGCGATGGCACGGAGCTCCTGGAGGCGCACGTGGCCGGCGGCGTGCGGTGGTCTCGACCGGTGCGCCCGGCGCCGGTGCCCTGCAACCTGCCCTGAGGTCAGCGCCCGGCGAACCAGCCCAGCAGCGCCTCGAGGTGGCGGCGATCGACCTCGTCGAAGGTGCCCCGGTGCTCGCTGTCGATGTCGAACACCGCGATCAGCTCACCGCGGGCGTCGAACACCGGGAGCACGATCTCCGAGGCGCTCCGCCCGTCGCAGGTGATGTGGCCGGGGAACGCGTGCACGTCGGGGACGATCACCGTCTCGCGCTTCGCCGCGCTGGTGCCGCACACGCCCTTGCCGAACTTGATCTCCAGGCACCCGAGCGTGCCCTGGTACGGCCCCACGCGGAGCAGGCTCGGCCCCACCACCCGGTAGAAGCCGGTCCACAGGTGGCCGAACGCGTGGTGCACCAGGCAGCTGATGGTGGCCATGCCCGCCACCTCGTCGCCGTCGACGCCCTCGAGCACCGCGCGCACGTGCTGGGTCAGCTGGCGGTACGCCTCGTCCTTCGGGAGCGACTTCAGCTCGAGCGTCACTTCAGCCATGCGTCACCTCTTCGGTTCCGACAGCGCGCCGACGCGCACCGGGGTCTTCATGCCGCTCGCCACTTCCTGCTCGAAGGGCGGCTCCTTCGCACCTGCCTGGAACACCTGGAGCACGATCGTCGAGAGATCGGGCGCGGTGTCGGTCACCTCGAGCTGGGTGCCTTCCGCGAAGGGCTGGCGGAGCTCGAGCTCGAGGAGCACCGCCACCGAGAGCGGCGCGTCGTTGGCCCGGCGGTCCTCGCGGAGCGAGAGCTTCATGTCCTTCTGATCCAGCGTGAGCGGCGCACCCGAGAGCGTCAGGCGCAGCGGGCTGACGGCGAGCTTCACCAGCCGCGCGCGGAGCTTCTTCACCTCGTCGCCGACCAGCAGCCCGTCGCGGTCGGCGTCCATCGCCTCGCGCAGGAGGAGGCACTGGTCGCCGGAGTCGACGTCCATCACCACCAGCACCGACAGCCGCGTCGGCGTGAGCGTCACCGTCAGCTTCTTGTGGAAGCCCTTCGGGTGCGCCCACGCCGGGGTCCCCGCGCCCAGCACGAGCGCGAGGAGCAGCGCGCTATTCCGGGTCGCTGTGGAACGCATGGAACAGCTTGCGCACGTCGGGCAGCACGCGCGGCACGAAGGGCTGATCGTTCGACACCGGCAGCACCGGCTTCTGGCGCACCAGCGGCTGGCGCTGCGTGCGGTTGACCCAGATGGGGTTGGTGAAGCCGTACGGCGTGACGAGCTGCCGCTGGGTGGGCTTGTACTTGCCGAAGGTCGACGAGAAGCCGAACGACGAGCCGATCACCCCCACCGCGTCGCTGATCTCCAGCGAGGGGATCTCGTACGGCGTGTGCACCGGCCACATCGACTCGTCGCCCGCCGCCTCGACCACCAGGAACGAGCCGTCGGGGATGTTCTCGAACCGCTCATCGATCTTGATGCGCTCGAGCTCGCGGGTGTCCGCGACGGTCCAGGTCTTGAGCACCTCCGGCGGCCGCACCGGGCCCGAGGTGTTGCCCCGGCGGAGCGTGACGCGCTTGACGTCCATCCACGGCGCGGCCTTGACGGTGATCTTCACGTCGATCGCCCCGTCGCCCGCCACCACCGTGCTGCCCAGGCCCTGGCCGTTGATCGACAGCTCGATGATCGGCCCGTTGGTGACCAGCACGTTGCCCCGGCGCATCGAGTCGTAGACCGCGGCCTGGTCGAGCCCGCGCATCGAGCCATCGGCCGTCTCGCCGATCTGGATGTACGTGCGCGGCAGGCCCGCCTCCGACTTCTCGCCGTGCGAGTCGGAGTTGCCCGTGGCGACGATGCGGTGGCCGCGCGAGAGCATGTTGAACCAGTCGTCCATCGCGCCCGGCTGGTGCGGCTGGAGCTCGTAGCGATCGGGCATGCCCGGCGTGGTGATCTTCACCACCTCGTTGACGATCTCCCCCGGCGCCGGCAGGCACTCGGTCGTCGTCGGCTCGCCCGGACCGCAGCGCGGGGTGCTCGGCTCCGGCCCCGCGGGCGCCTTGTCGGGCGTCGGCATGCGGTACGGGAACATGATGTCGAAGCGCTTGCCGTTGAAGACCTCCATCGCGTCGAAGTCGGTGGAGAAGTTCGTCGGATCGTACGGAGACACCCCGCCATCGGGCAGCGGCGAGATGTCGAGCGACACCGCGGAGTACGGCGGCAGCGGGTTGCCGGTGTACCCCGAGATGTTGAAGGCGTTGAAGTAGCCGAGGATCGTGTCGCGCGGGTGGTTGACCTGCACCACCGTCTTCTGCGGGTCGGTCCCCAGGCCGCGGAGCTGCGCGAACAGCTCGGCCGGCGGGCGGAAGAACCAGCGGAAGCTCCCGTGCTGCACCGGGCCCGGCTGGAGCTGGAGCGGGAAGGCGTTGAAGTGCCCCATCTCGAGCGAGGTGAGCTCGAGGCCCACGGTGCTCGCCAGCCAGTCCTGCAGGTCGAGCGCCTGGATGGTCGGTGCGTAGTCGGCGACGTAGTTGTGATCCGTCGAGGTGACGAGATCGACGCCCTCGACCGCGTAGCTCGTGACCCGCGCGTCGAGGTTCATGTCGCTGTCGACGGACTTCACCGAGTGCACGTGGAAGTCGCCGCTGATCCACCCCGGGGTGGGCAGCACCTGGGTGAGCGTGAAGCCGAGCTTCGTGGTCTTGCCGGCGACGAGCTCGACCTCCTGCTTCTGCAGGTCGTACTCGATGCCGCGCGACGCATAGACGGTGTACTTGCCGGGGCGGATGCTCTTCGTGCCCGCGCCGTGCGGGGCGTAGAAGAGGCGCTCGAGGTACTGGCGCGTCGAGGGGTCGGCGGGATCGTCGGTCACCACGTCGGACGCGCGGAGCCGCTCGCCCACCGGCAGGTTGTAGAGGAACTTGCGCGGCGGCTTCGACGGGTCGTCGTTCTCGTAGGTGCCGACCACCGAGATCTTCGCGGGGATCGCCCGCCCCTTCTCGTCGCGCACCGTCACCTGCAGCTCCGCGGGACGCTCGAGCGTGAAGAGCATCGTGCCCGCCCCGCCTTCGGTGAGCTCCACCGGCTCGGTGACCTGCGCCACGCTGCGCGTGCGATCGAGCGCGTAGCCCACGTACCGGCCGGGCGGCAGCGGCGCGGTGTACGCGCCGTTCTTGAGCGTCGTCGCCTGGCTCACGTAGTTGCCCTGCTCGTCGCGGAAGACCACCGACACGCCCTCGAGCGGCTGGAGCGTCTGCGCCTCGCGCACGAAGCCCGACATCGTGCCGTACGGGGTGACGTCGTGGTTGACGAACTCCTTGCCGTTGCTGCGCACCGTGACGTCGCGCAGGTCGTAGACGACCTTCTGCACGCTCGCCACGTCACCCGAGCCGACCGCGAGGTACGCGGTGTAGCTGTAGCTCGAGCCCTTCGGCAGGTTCTGCGGGGCCTTCGCGAAGTACGTGCCGAGGAAGCTCGACGACGCGATGGGGATGAGCATCGAGTCCTTCTTCGCGGTCGGGTAGTAGCTCGGCTTGTTGTCGAGGTAGCCGCCGTTCGGGTGCAAGCCGGCGACGAAGGCGTAGCTCACGCCGTCGCCCTCGGTGGCCCACATGTTCGTCACCTCGCCCGGCAGCGCGTCGAGCGACGCGGGGCGCTTGTAGACCTCCTCGAGGTGGAAGCGCATGTCGAAGCCCGCCTCACCCGGCACGAAGAGCCGCTGGCCCTCGCCGAGCAGCGTCACGAAGCCGAACGGCACGTTGAGGCCCCACGACGCGTCGCGGGTGCCGTTGTTGGTCACCGTGACGACGATCTTCAGGTACTGCTTGCCCGGCTCGAGGATGTAGTCGCACGTGAAGTCGAGCGGGTCTGACGGATCGACCACCTCGGTGAAGGACTTCACCAGCGAGATGAAGGCGCCGCTGCGGCCCGCCACGCGGATCGCCGCCGGCCCGCCGTCGCTGCCGTCGTTGAGCACCGACACCTGCGCGGGCTCGAGCGCGGTGAGGAAGAACGCGGGGAACATCTCGGTGAAGTAGTCGTTGCCCACCGTGCCGCTGGTGCCCGACGACGCACCGCCGCGCACCAGGTCGATGTCGATCAGCGAGCCGCCGAAGCTGCCGAAGCCGCGGCTGGTGCCCACGTTCTGCACGATGGCGTGGATGACGCCGTTGGTGAGCTTGTAGTCACCCTCGGCGCCGCTGGCGCGCTTGCCGCCGATGAGATCGGTCGCGTCCTTCGGCGCCGCCTCGACGTCGGCCAGCGCCCGCTTGCCGCCGATGAGCTCGGTGCGGCTGGTGATCTGGAACGCGCGCGCGGGCGGCGTGGTCCTCGAACAGGCGCCGGCGAACACCAGCGCGACGAGCAGGAGCTTCTTCATCGGATCACCACCGCGCGTGGAGCATCAGATCCACGCTCTCGTTCGCGTACGAGGCCAGCTTCTCTTCTTCGCGGTGGGTGTACTGGAGCAGCACGCGGAACGGCAACTGGAAGGGCCGCCAGGCGACCATCGCCGTCACCTCGATCACCTGATCGTCCGTCTGCGCAGTCGACGGCTCGTACCAGGCGGCGCGCACCGCGCCCTCGAGGCCCGTGCCCTCGTGGAGGTACCGCACCTGCCCCATCGCGCCGAGCGACGCGTCAGGCACCAGGCCGGGGTAGCTGTAGGTGATCGACTTGCCGAGGAAGGCCGCCATCGCGGTGAAGCCGCCGACGCTCGCCGACAGATCCGCGCCGTAGGCGAGGTGGTTCGCGGTGAGGCGGTTGGGGCGCACGCCGTCGGTGCGCTGGTTGTAGTAGCCGTTGAGCCCGAGGGTGACGAGCTGCTTCACGTCGATCTCCACGCGGGCCATCGGCTCGACGGAGTTGTTGTCGTTGAAGAGCTGGTTCTGGCCGTTGCCGTTGAAGACGCCCACCGCGTACTTGAAGCCGATGAGCTCGCTGCCGAGCCGCTGGCTGTAGAGCTGGAGGCCGAGCTGGCGATCGGGCGCGAGGTAGTTGCGCGGGCCGTAGCCATCGGGAGGGTTGATGCCGTTGGCCAGCACCGAGCGCGTGGTGAAGGGCACCGCGCCGTCGGACATCAGCATCTCGGCGTAGTAGCCCGGGCGCTGCTGGCCGACGCGCACCCCGATGAAGGGCGCGAACTCGTACTGCACGTAGGCGTCGCGGAGATCGACGATGCGCCGGCCGGACAGCGGATCGGCCGCGTCGACCAGCGGCGCCGCGAACTCGACCGAGGTGTAGACGCTCAGGTGGTCGATCGGGTGGAAGTCGGCGCCGAGGCGGAAGTCGGCCATGCGGAAGCCGCCGTTGCTGCCCACCAGCTCCTCGTCACGGAAGGGGAAGGTGTAGAAGACCCCGACGCGCGCGAAGCCGTTGAGCGTCACCCGCTGCCACCATGGCGTCTCGGTCTTCGCGGTCACCGTCGGTGCAGGGGCGGGCGCAGGAGCGGCGACCGCCTCCGCGGGCTTCTCGGGAGCAGGCGTTGGCTCCGCTGCAGGAGCCTGGGACAGCGCGAGGGACAACACGAACGCGAGCGACATGGTGCGGGACTCTCCTTCTGCTTCAACGGCTGAGGACTTCGTCGAGGGAACGGCCCTGCGCGGCGGCAGGGTTGGGGACGCCGAGGAGGCGCGACATCGTCGGCGCGACGTGGATCTGCTCCGCGGTGCCGCCCTGCCCCTTCTTCACGCCCGCGCCGAGGAAGGCCAGCGGCACCGCGCGATCGTAGAGGTACGCGCTCGCGTGCCCGGTGCGGTCGACGGAGTTGTAGGTCCAGTACGGCCGCGTGATGACGATCAGATCCGGCGAGCGGCCGGCGAAGTACCCGCGCGCGAAGAACGAGCCCCACGGCCCGCGCAGCTCGTCGGGCGAGAGCAGGTCGAGCACGCCCGGCTGCGCCTTCGCGACCTTCTTGAGCTTCGCCAGCTGCGTCAGCGCCTTCGCGCGGAGCACCGGCGTCAGCGTCAGGCCCGGCGTCTTGCTGCCCGCGAACCAGTCCTGCCGGCCGAGCTGCGCGTCGAGCTCGGCGTCGAGCGCCTCGCGGAGCTTCTTCATGTCGAGCCGCCCCGCATCGAAGCCGCGCGCCTGCGCCACCTCGGGGATCGGCGGGACCCCGTGGTCCGACGTGAACGCGGCCACCCAGCGGCCCTTGCCCACCAGCGCGTCGAGCTGCGTGAAGAGCCGCCCGAGCTCGCGATCGACGTGGAGGAACTCGTCGAGGCTCTCCTGCGAGTCGGGGCCGTACTCGTGGCCGATGCGATCGTGGCCCGAGAAGCTGATGGTCAGCAGGTCGGGCACGTCGTCCCTGCCCAGCCCGAGCACCTTCACGCCCTCGAGCGCGATGTCGACCTCGGCGGTGTCGAGCGTCGCCTGGATCTCCTTGCGCTCGGCGAAGGGCTCCGAGTCACCGACGCGGCCCGACGCGGGCGGGAGCTGCGGCGACTTGCCGGTGGTGCCGCCTCCCGGTAGCCCCCACTGGAACGCGCCCTTGAGGATCAGCTGCGCGAGCTTCTCGTTGGTGGGCGTGACGTACGCCGGGAGCTCCTTCGCGTAGAAGGTGCTGGTGGTGAAGAAGGGCTTCTCGGCGTCGAACCACACCGCCATGCCCGCGCGGCCCGCGCAGAGGATCGCCGAGCGATCCTTCGCGGAGATCGACAGCGAGAGCGCCTTGTCGTCGGCGAGCTTGACCGCGTCGGCCAGCGTGGGCGCCAGCAGCGAGGTGGGCGCGGTGCCGTCGCGCGGCTGCGGCTCACGCCCCACCACCCGGTACGCAGCGTCTTCGGTCGACAGGTGCGGCTTGCCCGTCTCGCCGTCGATCCACTCGTTCGAGACGATGCCGTGCACCTCGGCGTAGGCGCCGGTGACGATCGTCGCGTGGCCGGTCGAGGTGATGGTCGGCGCCGCTTCGTAGCGGCTCTCGTGGAACACGTAGCCCTCGGTGAGCAGCCGCTTGAGGCCGCCGGTCACCTTCGCCTGGCGCGCGTTGAACGCCTCGGCGCTGAGCTGGTCGACGACGATCACCACCCCGAGGCGCGGGCGCTCTCCAGCGAAGGCAGCGAGGCCGGCGAGCAGGACGGACGCAACGATGACGCGGAGCACGGGCGGCGCTTCTAGCCGTGAAGCCTCCAGCCGAGGTGACAAAGTAGTGACTTCACCGCGCTCGGGCGTCCCATGTCGGCGCGTAGGGTTTGTCGAGGTAGAAAGCGCCCATGCCCGAGCGCACGCACGTGACGCTGTTCCTCCCCGGGACGCCCGCGGACCGCGCCGCCTGGAAGCAGGCGCTCGCGAAGCACCAGCTCTCGCTGACGAAGACCGCGCTCCGCGGCAAGGCGCTCTCCTTCGAGAGCCAGGCGGAGTTCGTCGAGAACCCGAAGGACGGCTCGTTCGGCGCGGCCTTCTCGTTCGGCACCACGACGAAGGCCCAGCAGCGGGAGCTCGACGCGTGTCCGGGTGCGCTCGTGCTCTCGCTGCCGGTCGATCTGCACCGCGCGCGGGCGGAGCTCGCCGGGCTGGTGAAGACGCTCGCCTCGTGCGGCGCGCTCGCGGTGCGTCTCGAGGAGTCGAAGCTCGGCTTCCCGGTGCAGCGCTGGCTCGAGCTGGTGGAGGGCGATGATCCGTGGTCGCTCTACCGCGCCGCGGTGGTGGTGCTCGGCGGGAAGACCGACGCAACGACGTGCGGAATGCAGGTCTTCTCGCTGCCCGACGCGCAGGTGCAGCTCGACGACACGCTCGACGCGGCGGCCGCCAACCACCTGCTCGGCGTGCTCAACGTCTACCAGCTCGTCGAGGATCCGCTCCTGCTCTCGGGCCACACGTTCTCGCCCGACGTCGAGACGCCGCGCCGCGAGGTGCGAAGGTGGCCCGACGCGACGTACGCGCCTGATCATCCCTGCCACAACCCGTTCGGCGTGTGGCGCCTCGGCCCGGCCGGGAAGAAGGGCGAGCCGCCCAACGAGCTCGCGTTCGTCTTCATGCCGTCGCTCGCCGCGGTGCTCACCGCCGCGGAAGCGCAGCACGGCAAGCCGCTCACGAAGGCGCAGGTCAGACAGCTCACCGAGCAGGCGACGTGCATGACCATGAAGCACGAAGACGCACGCGCCCTCGAGCGCTCGCGCGGCTACGCCGACCTCGATCCCGAGCTCGCCTGGGAGCAGTGGCAGGCGCGCGCCCGCTGATCAGCGCCGACACAGCACGCGACAGACGATGGCGGTGCCTTGAGCGCGATGCAGCCGAGGCCAGACAGCGCGCAGAATGGCAGGTGCGCGCCCGCTGCTCAGCGCCGACGCATCACGCGGCGGACGATGGCGTTCGCCTGAGGCACCTTGAGCGCGATGCAGCCGAGGCCATAGAGCGCGCAGAACACCGCCAGCAGACCGAGGCTCACCGGCAGGCGTGGCAGCGCGACCGGCGCGAGCACCGTGCCGCCCCACTCGCTGGCGACCGACTCGACGGTGCCGAAACGCGCCCCGAGCCACGCCTTGAGCCCGAGGGTGAGCGCGCCCGCGACGAGCGCGGCGGGCCACACCTTGCCGAGCTGCGCGGCGATCGACGGGAGCCCGCCCAGCTCGCGCCGGAGCGCGCCGCGGAGCAGCGTCATCTCGAGCCAGGCGGTCAGCCCGGTGGTGACGGTGATGAACACCGCGCCGAGGTGCTCGGGCAGCCCCACCTGGCCGGGGAAGATCCGCACCGCGTAGTAGCCGAAGGCGATGCCCAGCGAGACGCGCAGCGCGGCGAACTTGAGCGGGGTGCGCGTGTCCTTGAGCGCGTAGAACGCCGACGAGTACAGGCGGCCCGAGGTCTGCGCCGAGAGCGCGACGCCCGAGCCGATGAGGATGTACCAGGTGAAGCGAGAGTCGGCCGGCGTGAACTTCCCCGACTCGAGCAGCGCCGCGGAGATGAGATCGCCCAGGAAGAGGAAGGCCACCGCGCTCGGCACGACGAAGAAGGCCATGCGCTCGAGGCCCGCCCCGAGCCGCTCGCGGATCGCCTTCGCCCGCTCGTCGTGCGACCTCATCGCGTCGGCGCTCATCTCCGGCAGCTCGGCCGCGGAGATCGCCATGCCGAACAGGCTCACCGGCAGGAGCGCGATGGTCTGCGCGAACGAGAGCGCCGACACCGCGCGCTCGGAGATCAGCGACGCGTACGCCGTGTCGACCCAGCTGCTCACCTGCACCACGCCGCGCGCGAGCAGCGCCGGCACGAAGCCCTTGAGCACCTGCCGCACCGACGCGAGCGAGAGCGACGGGCGCGGCGAGAAGCCGCCGAGCAGCGAGAGCACGTTCGGCAGCTGCACCGCGAACTGGGCGATCGACCCGAGCACCGTGCCCCACGCGGCCCAGGTGACGATCGTCTCCTGGTCGCCCGCCGGCGCGAGCAGCAGCGCGGCGATGATGCAGCCGTTCCACACCACCGGCGCGGCGTACGAGAGGAAGAAGCGCTTGTGGCTGTTGAGGATGCCCAGGCACCACGCGCTGAGCACCAGCACGCCCGTGCCCGGGAAGATGAGGCGCACCAGCTTGACGGTGAGCTCGCGCGCGCGGCCCTCGTAGCCGGGGGCGATCACGTCGACGAGCAGCGGCGCGGCGAGCACGCCGAGCGCGACCACCAGCCCCACCACCAGCGACAGGAGCCCGAAGATCGCCCCCGCCACCTTCCGCGCCTCCTCGTCGTCCTTCTTCGCGCGCAGCCCCGCGTACACCGGGATGAACGAGGCCGAGAGCACGCCCTCGCCCAGCAGGTTCTGCAGCACGTTGGGGATGCGCATCGCCGCGGCGTACGCGGCCGACTCGAGCCCGTTGCCCAGGAAGTGCGCGAACAGCTTCTGGCGCACGAGGCCCACCAGCCGCGAGAGCAGGATCCCCGCGGCCACGAGCGCGGCACTGCGACCACTCTTCTGCGTCGGCTGCGTCACGGCGGCGCGACCATAAGCGAGCCGCGTGCCACGTCGACTTCGCGCCTTGACCCCGCCCGACAGGCACGCCAAACCGCCCGGCAATGAGCCGGATTCTGGTCGTCGACGACGAAGCGAACCTCCGCAAGGTGCTGGCCGCGATCCTCCGCAAGGACGGCTACGAGGTCGCCGTCGCCGAAGACGGCGAGCAGGCGATGGCGGAGTTCGAGAAGAACGGCGCCGACGTCATCATCAGCGACCTCGTCATGCCGAAGCTCGGCGGCATGGACATCCTCACGAAGGTGAAGGCCACGCGCGCCGACGTGCCGGTGATCATCATCACCGCCCACGGCACCGTCGACTCGGCGGTCGAGGCGATCAAGCTGGGCGCCTTCGACTACATCACCAAGCCCTTCGAGCACGCCGAGATCCGCGCGGTGGTGGCCAAGGCGGCGAAGACCCAGGAGGCCAACCAGGGCCACGTCGCCCCCGACGGCAGCGCGCGCAAGGCGATCATCGGCGGCGGCGCCCGCATGGACGAGATCTTCAAGATCATCGACAAGGTCGCCGACACGCCCTCGACGGTGCTGATCACCGGCGAGTCGGGCACGGGCAAGGAGCTCGTCGCGACCGCGCTCCACCAGGGCAGCAGCCGACGCGACAAGCCGCTGATCAAGATCAACTGCGCGGCGATCCCCAAGGATCTCATGGAGTCGGAGCTCTTCGGCTACGAGCGCGGCGCCTTCACCGGCGCGGTGTCGAGCAAGCCCGGCCGCTTCGAGCTCGCCGACGGCGGCACGCTCTTCCTCGACGAGATCGGCGAGATCCCCCTCGAGATGCAGGTGAAGCTGCTGCGCGTGCTGCAGGAGAGCGAGTTCGAGCGCGTGGGCGGCATCAAGACCACCCGCGTCGACGTGCGCCTCATCGCCGCCACCAACCGCGACCTCGGCAAGGAGACGGAGGCAGGCCGCTTCCGCAAGGATCTCTTCTACCGGCTCAACGTGGTGCCCATTCAGCTCCCGCCGCTGCGCGAGCGCGCGGACGACATCCCCCAGCTCGTCGAGCACTTCATCGAGAAGTACAACAAGCGCCTCAACAAGAAGATCGAGGGCATCAGCGACGACGCGATGAGCCTGCTCCGCGCGTGGCCGTGGCCCGGCAACATCCGCGAGCTCGAGAACCTCATGGAGCGGGTGATCCTCTTCGCCGACGGCCCGCGCATCGAGGCCCGCGACGTGCCCGAGGGCGTGCGCGGCGGCGTGCACGCGGCGCCCAGCCTCCCCGCCGACGCGGTGCCCCAGCCCGGCGAGACGCCGCTCAAGGACTTCCTCAAGCAGAAGCAGGCCGAAATCGAGAAGAGCTTCATCGTGCAGGCCCTCGCCAAGACCGACGGCAACGTCACCCGCGCCGCGAAGCTGCTGCAGATCAGCCGCAAGTCGCTGCAGACCAAGATGAAGGAGTTCGGGCTCCGCGACGAGGAGCCCACGGGTGAGGAGTGACGAGCTCCTCGCGCAGCTGCTCGCCCTCACCGGCGGCGGCGACGCGGAGTCGATCGCCCTGCGCACGCTCTCGCTCCACATGCTCGGGGGCCACGCGCCGCGCTTCTTCGCGCGCCACGGCCTCGACCGGGAACTCCGCGCCGCGCTCGAGCGCTGCCGTGAGGTGAGCTACGGCTTCGACGAGCCCGGCCGCACGGAAGATCGCCTCCAGGCAGGCCTCGACGCGTGGCTGTGCCGCGCGCTCCACGGGCTGCCGCACCCGCCGCCCGACCGCGCCGCGCTCCGCGACGCCCTCGCCTGGCTCGCCGACGAGAGCCCGATCTACGCCTGGCTGCTCGGCGAGCTGGCCGCCCGCCTCGGCGTCGACGAGCGCGTGCCCTTCGCCTCGGAGCGGCCCTTCGCCCACGTCTCACGCCTCGTCGACGCGTACTTCCTGACGCACCTCGTGCTGCTCGACACCGACTACCTCGCCCGGCCCGCCTCGCACCCGCAGGCCGCGCGCTGGGCCGACGAGCTCGAGCAGCTCGTGCCGTGGCTCGCGCAGGAGCCCAACGCCGATCTCGCCGGCGAGGTCGCCTTCTCTCTCCACTCGCTGGGTCGCGATCCCTCCGCCGCCCGCGCCCTCTTCGCCACCGAGACGTCCGACGACCCGCACACCGTGGCCACCATGCTCCTCGGCCTCGTCGGCGAGTGAGGCCCTGCCGCGGGCTACAGACCTGTGGCAGAAAACTCGCAAGGATCAGCCGGGCCAGTAGGTTGCGGCCGTCGGAGTCTTCACCAGGAGCCTGGAACGATGCCTGAAATGCCCACGCTCGGCGCCCCGCCGAAGCAGAGCCCCGTCATCCCCATCGCCGTCACCGCCGTCGTCGTCGGCGTGCTCAGCGGCGGCCTCTTCTGGCTCCGCAGCCGCCCGGCCGAGGCGGCGCCGATGACGGAGGCCCCCGCCACGGCCGCGCCCGCCTCCCCCGCTGAGCCGGCCGTCGCCGCGCAGCCCGCAGTCGCCCCGCCGGCCGTCGCCGACGCGGTCGCTGCGCCCACCACCCCGACGCCGACTCCCAGCCCTGCGCCCGCGCCGACCCCGCGCGCCGATGGCGTCAAGCGCTTCACGGTGACGATCAACGGCCCGCTCGAGTCGGCGATCGTCTCCTCCGAGGGCAAGGACGTCGGCACCGCGCTCACCCAGGTCGTCAACCGCTCGCTCGTGTGGTGGCTGCGCGTGCCGCAGGATCTCGTGAAGGGCGACTCGCTCTCGGTGATCTACGAGCCCCGCGACGGCCAGGAGCCGCTGGTGCACGCCGTGCGCTTCACCAGCCGCAAGCTCGGCCGCAGCTTCGAGGCCTACCGCTTCAAGGCGAGCACCGAGTCGTTCGCGCGCTACTACCAGGCCGACGGCAGCGAGCTCGAAGAGCGCCTCGTCGACAGCCCCATCGAGTCGTGGGAGCAGGTCACCTCGCTCCTGCGCGACGGCCGCCGCCACAAGGGCGTCGACTACAAGGCGCCGGTGGGCACCGCGGTGAAGGCCACCTTCGAAGGCGTCGTGGCGCGCAAGAACTGGAACTTCCGCGGCAACGGCAACTCGATCGAGATCAAGGAGTCGGGCGGCCAGGGCCGCAGCGCGCTCTACCTCCACCTCTCGGAGCTGCCGAAGTCGCTCCACGTCGGCCAGCGCATCAAGAAGGGCGAGGTCTTCGCGAAGTCGGGCAACACCGGCCGCAGCTTCGCGCCGCACCTCCACTACCAGCTGATGAATGGCGAGAAGGTGATCGATCCGTTCGACGCCCAGCGCACCACGCGCGTCAGCCTCCCCGCCTCCGAGCGCCCGGCCTTCGAGAAGCGCAAGGCCGAGCTCGAGGCGCAGCTCCCCCGCACCGAGCTTGCGGGCGGGTGACTCTCCACCTACCCTCGGGAACCCGATGAAGCGACTCGGCTTTCTGCTTGCCGTCCTCCTCGCTGCGTCCGTCTCGGCGGCGGAGCTCACGCGTGTCGCGTCGTCCTTCGAAGAGAAGGACCCGTTCGGCATGTTCCTCGACTTCACGTTCGATCGGACCGCCGACCGCGGGACGATCGTGCGCGAGTGGTACCAGCTCGGCGAGCTGCAGGACGTCACCGAGCTGCGCTACCAGAAGTACGACACGCGCCTGGGCATCGACCTCAACCTCGGCATCTACAAGGATCTCGAGCTCCACGTCGGCGTGCCCATCGTCTTCCAGCAGGACCGCCAGTGGTTCTTCGCCGGCGGCACCAACGAGACCAACACCACCATCTGGCGCAACTGCGAGCTCGACCCCGCGGGCACGCCGTGCGCGAACCCGGGCTCGGGTGACGGCCGGCTCTTCAACGTGCCGGCGAACAGCTACCGCAGCGGCCTGGGCGACTTCACCTTCGGCATCGCGTGGAACGCCTTCGTCCAGGCGAAGGATCCCAGCAAGCCCACGTGGACGCTGCGCTTCGACTACACCGCGCCCACCGCGGCGCTGCTGAACCCGACGGTCTACACGAGCAACGCCAACCGCGGCGCCATCGGCGACAAGGTGCACAAGTACACCTTCAGCACCGCCGTCTCGAAGCGCGTCAACAAGTACGTCGAGCCCTACGTCGAGGTGCACTACACGCTGCCGTGGCGCGGGCCGGGCTTCTACTCGAACTGCGACGACGCCGACGCCTCGCGCCTCTCGTACCCGCAGAACTGCGGCAAGGAAGGCTGGACCCGCGAAGACACCGGCATCCGCCCGGCGCACACCGGCGGCTCGATCTTCGGCGCGGAGATCACCGCCTTCGAGCGCGAAGATCGCCACCAGCGCGTGGCCTTCGACTTCCGCGGCTGGTTCACCTACGTGTCCGAGGGCCGCTACTACAACGAGATGAGCGACCTCTTCGGCAAGCTCCTCTACTCGTCCGACTACGGGCAGGTCGGCGCGCAGTTCGGCTTCGTCGGCCAGGCCGCGGAGTTCATCAAGCTCCGCGCGTACACCTCGTTCGCGTACAACACCGAGCGCTTCCTCACGAACGAGAACATCGGGAAGGATCTCACCGGCAACGGGGTCGTCGACGTCACCGCGCACCCCGAGGAGATCAACCCGAACTACGACTTCCGCGTCGATCGCGTCGGCCGCCGCTTCCGCATGGAGCAGCAGTACGTGTGGCGCATTCAGGTGACCGCGAGCTTCAACTTCTGAGCGCTCAACGCACCTCGCGCAGCCGCGGGAGCCCCGCGACGGCGCCCAGCTTCGTCACCACGTGGGAGCCCACGAGGCACCCGAAGCGCGCGTGGCCTTCGAGCGCCTCGAAGTCGGCCTGCTCGAGCGCCGCGCGCGTGCCGTACAGCCGCGTCACGCCGTAGAGGAACCCGGCGGTGAAGCCGTCGCCTGCGCCCGTGGTGTCGACCACCTTCACCTTCTTCGCAGGCACGAAGGTCGTCTGCCCGCGGAACCGCAGCGCCGCGCCCTTCGAGCCAAGCGTCACCAGCGACACGACCACCCCGCGCGCCTCGAGCCAGTCGAGCGCGGTCTCGACGTCGGCCGAGCCGGTGACGAAGCGAATCTCCTCGTCGGACAGCTTGACGATCGCGCAGTGGCGGAAGAGCCGCCCCAGCAGCCGGCGCAGCACCGAGGGATCCTTCCAGAGGTGGAGCCGGAGGTTCGGATCGGTCGAGGTGATCTGCCCGCGCTCGTGCGCCGCCTTGACCGCCGCCGACACCGCCGCGCGCGCCGGCGCGTGGATGAGCGAGTTGGTGCCCACGTGGAGCACCTTCGTCGCCTCGAGGAACGCGGCCGCAGCCGAGGTGTCGCGCGCGTCGAGGAACGTCTCGGCGGCGCGCGTGCGGTAGAAGGTGAAGCTGCGCTCGCCCGACTTCGTGAGCGAGACGAAGCCCAGGCCCGTCTTGCCCTCGTCGGTCTGCCGCACGTGCCGCACGTCGACGCCCTCGCGGGCGAGGCCTTCCTTGAGGAAGCAGCCGAACTCGTCGGCCCCGGTCACGCCCACCAGGCCCGACTTCGCGCCCAGCCGCGCCAGGCCCACCGCGACGTTCGCCGGCGCGCCGCCGAGGCACGGGAACCACTGCTTCACGTCGCGCACCCGCTGCCCGCGCGTGTTGGGGAGGAAGTCGACCAGCGCTTCACCGAGAGAGACGACGTCCATCAGTCCGTGCCTACCTGTTCCATGAACTCCACCGACTTGAGCTTCCGCCCGAGGTGGTGGGCGATGAAGAGGTTGAGCAGCTCGCGGCTGCGCGCGCGGAGCTCGGGAGGCAGCGGCGTGCGCTCGCCCGCCTGGAGCCGCGCCAGCGCGTCGACCACCTCCGGCCGCACCGGCACGCCGCGGGGCACGCGCGGGCTGCACGCGAAGCACACCACCCCGCCGTGCTCGGGATCGAAGCGCGGCAGCTCACCCGTCGGGTTGCCGCACAGCGCGCAAGGGAAGAAGCGCGGCATGAAGCCCGTGTACTGGAGGGCGTCGAGCTCGAACTTGAGGAGCGAGGTGGGCCCGGCCTTCTTCTCCTCGAGCAGCCCGAGGTAGTGCACCAGGGCGTCGAAGAGCGGCTCGTGCGGCTCGTGATCGCGCGTCAGCTCGCGGCACAGCTCGAGGCAGTACAGCGCGCGCGCGATGCGCTCGAGATCGTCGCGCAGCCGGTGGAACGACTTGATGACGTCGACGCCGTCGAGCCGGCAGGTGTCGCCCCGCGTCGTCACCAGCCGCGCGGTGAGGTGCGTGCCCGCCTCGAGGGCCCCGGCGAAGCGCTTCTTCGACTTGCGCGCCCCCGCGGCGAAGGCCGAGAGCCGCCCGTGGCCGCGCGTGAAGAGCGTGACGATGCGATCGGCCTCGCCGAAGTCGACGCTCGAGAGCACCAGCGCTTCGTCGGAGAAACGATCCACGACGGCTCCGTTACCGGTGCGTGTAGCGGATCGCCAGCTCGTACATCGCGTTGAGCCCCAGCGCCGCCACCACCAGCAGCGCCGAGGCCAGCGTGAGCCACATCGTCGAGCGCGCGCGCGTGCGGCGATCCTGCTCCAGCGCGACGGGGTCGAACGCCTCGGCCTTCGGGGCCTCGGGCAACTGCTCGAAGTGGGCGAGCACGTCGTCCACCGACAGCCCGCAGGCGGTCGCGTAGCTGCGCAGGTAGTTGAGGAGGAAGATCCGCTCCGGCAGGCGCTCCGACTGACCTTCCTCGAGGGCCTCGATCAGCGTCGGGGGGATCTTCGTCTTGTTCGCCACGTCGTCGCGCGACACGCCCCGGAGCTCTCGCTGCGTCCGGAGCCATCGCCCGAAGCCGACGGAGTCGGGCCCCGCGCTCATCGCGTCAGCTGCTCCTTGAGCTGCTTGCAGAGATCCTTCTGGTCGTCGGAGGTGCCCGCCTTCTCGACGCAGGTGTCGAAGGCCTTCGCGGCGGCCGCCTTGTCGCCGGCGTTCGCGAGGCACACGCCGTCACGCTGCCAGGCGTCGGCGCGCTCGGGGCAGTGCTCGCGGAAGCGCACCGCGTACTTGCACGAGTCCGCCATCTCGTTCGCCGCCTCGTAGATCTGCGCGAGGTTGAGGTAGCCCAGGCAGTACTTCGGGTTCGCGGTGGTGGCGGCCTTGATGAGCTCGATCGCCTTCGCGCGATCGCCCTTCTTGTAGAAGGCCCAGCCCATGTTCCCCTGCGGGATGTAGGGCGTCGGGTAGAGCACGTCGTTGAGCGCCGTCTGGTACGCCTCGATCGCGTCGTCGTAGCGCTTCTGATCCATGTACAGGTTGCCGAGGTTGGAGCGCGCCTCCGAGAACGGCTTCTTGAGCTCCAGCGCCTTGAGGTACGCGACGTTCGCCTCCTCGAGGCGGCCGAAGCTGTAGTGCAGCAGCAGCGCCTTCACGTGCCACGCATCGGCGAGGTTGGGGTCGAGCCGCAGCGCCTCGTCCGACTCCTTCATCGCCGCCTGCGGCGACTTGGTGAGGTTCTCCACCGCCAGCTCGTAGTGGAGGTTCGCCTGCTCGCGGTCCTTGTCGCTCAGGTGCGCGCAGCCGCTGACCAGCAGCCCGAGGCAGAACGCCGAGAAGAGCTTGCCGAGCTGCACCACGCTGCCGTGGCCGCCGCTGGGGGTCTTGCCGGGCGACGAGGGCGAAGGCGGCGCGGCCGGCGGCGGCGGCTCGCGCATGAACACCGGCAGCGTGCGGATGATCGCGTCCTGCTCGTCGGGCGGGCGGCCGCGGAAGTTGAGGTTGTCCATGATGAAGCCCATGGACTCGACGAAGCCGAGCGCCTCGGCCTCCTCGCTCTGGAACTGCTCGGCCGGCACGGTGCCGTTCGACGGCACGTAGACCGCGCTCTCGCCGCTCTGCTGCATGTAGAGGTACACGAAGACCGCGAAGCCCGACGGGCCGCGCAGCCCGAGCACGAACGCGGTGGCCGGCCCCGCCTTGCGCCCCGGGATCGCCAGGTGCGGCGCGTTGAGCGACTGGTAGAGCTGGACGACCTGGTCCTTCACCGCGGGCAGGCCGCGGAGCCGTTCATCGATGGAGTACATGCGCCTCGGTCACCGGGTGGTGAAGCTGAAGTCCTGCGTGGTGTCGTTGGTGTCGGCCGCCGTCCGCGTGAAGGTCACCACCTGCTTCTCGATGGTCACCTGATCCTGGCTCGTCGAGCCCTCGCCGATGATCACCCGGAACACGTGGTTGCGCGACAGGCTCTTCGGCACCATCGGGTCGGCGTAGCGCTTCTTCGCCTGGATGATCACGGTGTTCTTGCCGGGCTTGAGCTGCTTCGTGATGTCGGTGACGAGCTGATCTTCCCCGCTGCGCAGCGTGCGGAAGAACTTCCCGTTGAGGAACAGATCCATCTCGTACTCCGTCATCCCCGACGGGCTCTGCTCGGTGACGAGGAAGTACTTCTGGGTGATCACGCCCTCCGGCGGCTTCTCGGCGGTGCCCGCGATGTTCACCTTCTTCACCGAGTAGCCGGGCGCGTCGATCTGCACGTTCCCCTTCTCGTCGAGCCGCACCGTCACCTTCTCGAAGGTGTGGTTGGTGAGGCCTTCGACGTTCACGCCGTTGACGTAGACCTCGGCTGCCACCACGGGCAGCGAAGCCAGACACAGGATCGAGATCAGCCGCTTCACGAAGGCCTCCTTCCGCTCGACGAAAACCGAGTCGAGTCAGGGACATAGTGCATTCTCGGAACGGTTGGCACCCGAGGGAAATTCGCTTACTGACGCGACATGTCGTTTTTTTCCCGACTCAAACTGGCCATGTCGATCCTCTTTGGCGGCGAGCTGCCCAGGGCCGAGCTGCCGCCTCCGTCGGAGCAGCCGAAGCTCCCGCCGCTCCCGCCGCCCCCGCCGCCGAAGCTGACGCCGGAGCAGCAGCACGCCGCGGGGCTGTTCCTCCTCGGGCTCTTCCAGCGTGAAGGGCGGCTGCTCGACTTCCTGCAGGAAGATCTCAGCGGCTTCGCCGACGCCGACGTGGGCGCGGCTGCGCGCCTGGTGCACGACGGCTGCCGCAAGGTGCTCACGCAGTACGTGCCCCTCGCGCCGGTGGTGACGAAGCGCGAAGGCGACGCGATGGAGCTGCCTGCCGGCTTCGACGCCAACCGCTTCCGCCTCACCGGCAACGTGACCGGCGCCGGCCCGTGGAAGGGCAGCCTGAAGCACCACGGCTGGGTGGCGACGAAGGTCGAGCTGCCCGAGGTGCCGACCACCGTCGACGTGAAGGTGCTGGCGCCCGCGGAGGTGGAGCTGCCGTGAAGTACGCCATCGGCATCGATCTCGGCACGACGCACAGCGCGCTGTCGTACCTGCCGATGGACGCGAAGACGGGCCGCGGCGCAGGCCAGGCGGTGCTGCCCGTGCCGCAGCTCACCGCGCCCGGCACGCTCGAGAGCAAGCAGCTCCTGCCCTCGTTCCTCTACCTCGCGGCCGCCGCGGAGTTCCCCGCCGGCTCGCTCGGGCTGCCGTGGAACCCCTTGCTGGGCCTGGCGGTGGGCGAGCTCGCGCGCACGCACGGCGCGAAAGTGCCCGCGCGGCTGGTCTCGTCGGCGAAGTCGTGGCTGTGCCACCCCACCGTCGACCGCCGCGCGCCGATCCTCCCGTGGGGCGCGCCCGCCGACGTGACGAAGGTCTCGCCGGTCGACGCGAGCGCGAAGTACCTCGAGCACCTCCGCCACGCGTGGGATCGCGAGCTCGGCCAGGGCGCGCCGCTGACCGAGCAGGAGGTGGTGGTCACCGTGCCCGCCTCGTTCGACGCCGCGGCGCGCGATCTCACCCTCGAGGCCGCGAAGGCCGCCGGGCTGCCGCGCGTGACGCTCCTCGAGGAGCCGCAGGCCGCGCTCTACGCGTGGCTCGAGGCGATGGGCGACGGCTGGCGCAAGCAGCTCCAGCCCGGCGACGTGCTGCTGGTGGTCGACGTCGGCGGCGGCACCAGCGACTTCTCGCTGATCGGCGTCAGCCAGGCGGGCGGCGAGCTGCAGCTCGAGCGCCTCGCGGTGGGAGATCACATCCTCCTCGGCGGCGACAACATGGATCTCGCCCTCGCCTTCACGCTCCACGAGAAGCTCAAGGCCGGCGGGAAGAGCCTCGATCAGTGGCAGCTCACCGCGCTCACCGCCGGCTGCCGCGTGGCGAAGGAGCAGCTCTACCAGCACGACACGCTCGACAAGGTCACCGTCACCGTGCCCGGCCGCGGCTCGTCGCTCATCGGCGGGACGATCAAGACCGAACTGCTCCGCGACGAGCTGGCGAAGGTGCTCACCGAGGGCTTCTTCCCGAAGTGCCGCGTCGACGAGGCGCCCGCGCAGCAGCGGCGCTCCGGCCTCGCGCAGGTCGGCCTGCCCTACGCGCAGGACGCCGCCATCACCCGGCACCTCGCGGCGTTCCTCACGCGCCAGGCCGGCTCGCTCGCGCTGAAGACGGCCTTCGCGCGGCCCACCGCGGTGCTCTTCAACGGCGGCGTCTTCAAGGCCTCGTCGCTCCGCGCCCGGGTGCTCGAGACGCTCAACGGCTGGCTCGCCACCGACGGCGCACCGCCCGCCCGCGAGCTGCCGGGCGCCGACCTCGATCTCGCCGTCGCGCGCGGCGCCGCGTACTACGGCTGGGTGAAGGCCGGGCACGGCATCCGCATCCGCGGGGGCACGGCGCGCTCGTACTACGTGGGCGTCGAGAGCTCGATGCTCGCGGTGCCGGGCTTCACGCCGCCGGTGAAGGCGCTGTGCGTGGCGCCCTTCGGGATGGAAGAGGGCACCCAGGCCGACATTCCCCCGCAGGAGTTCGGGCTGGTGGTCGGCGAGCACACGCGCTTCCGCTTCTTCTCGTCGTCGACCCGCCGTGAGGACAAGGTGGGTGACTTCCTCGAAGACGCCGAGCGCGCGGGCGAGCTCGAGGAGCTCCCGCCGATCGAGACCGCGCTCGAGGGCTCGGGCGGCGCGCTGGTGCCGGTCAACCTGCAGGCCGCGGTGACGGAGCTCGGCGCGCTCGAGCTCCGCTGCCTCGAGCGGGGCGGCAAGGGCCGCTGGAAGCTCGAGCTCAACGTTCGCCAGGAGTAAGCCTTGTCGCGCTTCGTCATCGGCATCGATCTCGGCACGTCGAACTGCGCCGTCGCGTACACCGAGCCCGGCGCCGGCGCCGCGGCGAAGATCGTCGACTTCCCGGTGCCGCAGCTGGTGCGGCCCGGCGAGGTGTCGCCGCGCCCGCTGTTCCCCTCGGTGGTGTACCAGCCGTTCGAGGGTGAGTTCCCCGCGGGCTCGCTGGGCCTGGCGTGGGGCGCGCCGCCGCACGTCACCGGCGAGTTCGCCCGCTGGCAAGGCGGCCGCGTGCCCGGCCGCGCGGTGACGTCGGCCAAGAGCTGGCTCATCCACCAGGGCGTCGATCGCCAGGCAGCGATCCTCCCGTGGGGTGCGCCCGCCGACGTGCCGCGTCTGTCGCCCGTCGCCGCGCAGGCGGCGCTGCTCTCGCACCTCGCCGCGGCGTGGAACCACGCCCACCCCGAGGCCCCGCTCCGCGAGCAGGAGGTGGTCCTCACCATCCCCGCGTCGTTCGACGAGGCGGCGCGCGCGCTCACCCTGCAGGCCGCGCGCGACGCGGGGTTCGAGCTCTCGAAGCTCTCGCTGCTCGAGGAGCCGCAGGCGGCCTTCTACGACTTCACCTCGCGCCATCGTGACGCGCTGGCGAAGGCGCTGGCGAACGTCGGGCTGGTGCTGGTGGTCGACGTGGGCGGCGGCACCACCGACTTCAGCCTGGTGCAGGTGGCGATGCTCCCCGAGGGCCCGGCGCTCAAGCGCGTGGCGGTGGGCGATCACCTCCTCCTCGGCGGCGACAACATGGACGCCGCCCTCGCCCGGCTGCTCGAGGCGAAGGTGTTCCCCGACGGGCGCCGCTTCACCGGCGCGCAGTGGTCGCAGGCGATGCAGGTGGCGCGCGCTGCCAAAGAAGCCCTGCTCAGCGACGGCGCCCCCGCGAGCCAGAAGGTCACCCTCGCGTCGGGCGGCAGCAAGCTCATCGGCGGCACCCTCACCGCCGAGCTCACCAGGGACGAGGTCGCGGAGATCGTCGCGCGCGGCTTCTTCCCGGCGGTGACGCCCGAGTCGGTGCCGGTGGCGCAGAAGCGCGGCGCGGTGGTGGAGCTCGGGCTGCCCTTCGCGCAGGACCCGGCGATCACCCGCCACGTGGTGGCCTTCCTCAAGGCGCACGCCCCCGGTCACGACGGGAAGCTCGCGCGGCCCGACGCCATCCTGCTCAACGGCGGCGTGTTCAACTCGCCGGTGCTGACGCAGGCGCTGATCGACTCGGTCTCGGCGCTGTGGCCCGAGCAGCCGAAGATCCCCCTGCTCCCGCACGACTCGCTCGATCTCGCGGTCGCGCGCGGCGCGGCGTACTCCGGGCTCGCGCGGCGGGCGCTGGGCAAGAAGATCGGCGGCGGCGCGCCGCGGGCCTTCTACGCGCTGGTGTCATCGCCGGCCGATCAGAAGCAGCGCGGGGTGTGCCTCATTCCCCGCGGGCTCGAGGAAGGCGAGACGGTCGACCTCACCGCGCGCACCTTCACGCTCACCCTCGGCAAGCCGGTGCAGTTCCAGCTGTACTCGACCACCGCCGACTCGCTCGACAAGCCGGGCGACGTGATCGAGCTCGACGACGAGCACTTCAAGGCGCTCCCGCCGATCCACACCATCCTCTCGGGCGCGAAGGGCGCCACGGTGCAGGTGCACCTCGTCGCCACGCTCACCGAGGTGGGTACGCTCGCGCTGTCGTGCGTGGCGGGCGAGCAGCGCTGGCGCCTCGAGTTCGAGCTGCGCGGCGCGGCGAAGTCGGCGGAGCTCACCATCACCGAGTCGATGCCGGCCCGCTTCTCGGACGCCACCACCGAGATCGAGCGCGTGTTCGGCACGAAGCCGCTGCCCGTCGAGCCGAAGGACGTGAAGAACCTCTTCCGCACGCTCGAGAAGATCCTCGGGCCGCGCGAGGGCTGGAGCGTGCCGGTGCTCCGCGAGCTGTGGACGCCGCTGTGGGCCGGCGTGGCCAAGCGCCGCCGCTCGGCCGATCACGAGAAGGTGATGTTCCAGCTCCTCGGCTTCTCGCTGCGCCCCGGCGTCGGCTACCCGCTCGACGGCTGGCGCGTGGAGCAGACCTTCACGCTCTTCAAGGAGCTCCTCACCAACCACGGCGAGCAGCCGATCTGGACGGAGTTCTGGATCCTCTGGCGCCGCATCTCGGGCGGGCTGCCCGAGGCCGCGCAGCAGCAGCTGTGGAGCTACCTCAAGCCCCACCTGCTCCGCCGCGTGCCGGTGGGCCTCCCGCCTCCGAAGGAGAAGCTCAAGGGCATCCAGCCGCAGGGCCTCGAGGAGATGGTGCGCTGCGCCGCCTCGCTCGAGCTGCTCTCGCCGGCCGACAAGGCCGAGCTCGGCGGGTGGATCGTCTCGCGCCTCGGCGCGCCCGACACCGCCGGCGGGCCGTGGGCCTGGGCGCTCGGGCGCCTCGGCGCGCGCGTGCCGGTGCACGGCGCCGCCCACCGCGTGGTGCCGCCCGAGACGGCCGCGAGGTGGGCCGAGGTGCTGCTCAAGCTCGATCCGAAGAAGCACGACGGCGCGCTCTTCGCCCTCTCCCAGCTCGCGCGGCGCACCGGAGACCGCTCGCGCGATCTCGACGACGCGCTGCGCACCCGGGTCCTCACGGCGCTCGAGAAGGCCCCGGAGTCGTGGCGTCAGCTCGTCGCCGAGGTGGTGCAGCTCTCGCTCGCCGACGAGGCCCGCGCCCTCGGCGACTCGCTGCCGGTCGGCCTGACGCTGTGACTCACTCGTCGGGCGTGGTGGCGCCCAGCTCCCGCGCGATGCGCGCGGTGAGCACGAAGGCCGCCGGCCACGCCGCGAGGTTGTCGCCCTCCTTCGACGACACGCTCAAGATCGGCAGCGCCTCATCGGCCTCGAAGGACTCGGGCTGCTTCTGCCGGCACTCGAGCTTGAGCGCGTAGGCGTCGCCTGCGATCTCGTCGATCTCCTCTTCCCAGTCGTCCCAGTCCTCGAGGCGCTCCAGCGGCTCGTCGAGCTCGACCGTGAGATCGCTCAGATCGTGCGCCGGCACCTGGGCGGTGAAGCTCACCTTGCCGTCCTTGAACGAGGCGCTCCACTCGACGCCCTCGGGCAAGATGCGCGACGCGACGCTCTCGATCGACCGCTGGAGCTTCTTGTCCACCTCGACAGGGAGAATCCACTCCTCGAGCAGGGCCATGACCTTGCGACATAGCGCACCGGAGCCGATCCGGCGGCCTCCCGCACAAGGTGAAGCAATCGCGGCGGTAAGCGCCCGGGGCGCGGCCCTCCCGTCGCCCGGCATTGAATTCTGCTCGCCGACTGGTGTTGAAGAGGGCTGTGAGGTTCCTCTTCGCCCTGCTCGTCGTCGCCCTGCCCGCCTTCGCCGGCGAGGACGGCGGCTGGGAGCTCGTCGTGAAGGGCCCCATCACCGTGAAGAACCGCTCCATCGAGGGCACGGCGATCAAGGAGATCTGGGCCGAAGGGGAGATCGACGCGCCCGCGCTCGACGTGCAGGACGCGCTGATGGACGTGCCGAGCCTGCGCTCGTACATGCCGTACCTCAAGGACGCGCGGTACCTCGGCGACCCGCTCGAAGACGGCAGCCACTACGTCTACACGCTGATCGACCTGCCGGTGGTGGGCAAGCGCGACTACATCGTGCGGCTCGAGCTCAAGCAGTCGCTCGCCGCCGACGGCAGCGGCACCTTCCGCAACGAGTGGCACGCGCACCCCGACCACCTCCCGCAGCGCAACGGCATCGTGCGCGTGCGCCGCAACGACGGCAGCTGGGAGATCACCCCGCTCGGCGACGGCACGAAGTGCTGGGCGGTGTACCGCTTCACCGTCGACCCGGGCGGGTGGGTGCCCGCGTTCGCCGCGAACATGGGCAACGAGCGCGGGGTGAAGGAGACCTACGACGCGGTGGCGAAGGAAGGCCGCAAGCGCGCCGAGAAGCGCAAGCTCGCCGCCACCGACGCCGCGCGCCCGGCGACCGCCGCGCAGCCCTGACTCAGCGCCCCCAGTTGGCGTTCGCCGTGCCGGGGAAGCGCAGCGTCGTCTCGGGCACGTCGAGCAGCAGGCGGTTCACCACCTCGACCCCCTGCATCATCGAGTGATCCTGGTTGGCGACCTCGTACTTCCACGCGCCGAAGCGGCCGCGGCTGAAGATCTGCCGCTGCTCGAGCGCCGGCAGCACCTTCGCCAGCAGCGCGTCGCGATCGACGCTCGGCGTGGGGTAGCCGTACTCCTCGCGGTGCGTCCACACCGAGACCACCTGCGCGCGCGACTCGATCAGCCCGGTGGCCAGCGCGCCCTCGATGGTCTGCTCGACGAGCGTCGAGGCGTCGACCGGCTTCTTCGGCGACTCGCTGGTCTCGGTCATCAGCGACCAGAACTTCGACGCGTCGGGCACGTGGGCCGGCGAGTAGTTCGAAAAGACGGTCGCCCGGTAGAACGGCGCGCTGCTCTCGGGGAAGTAGATCCAGCACTTGGTGCGCATCGCCGCGGGCGTCTGGCCCGCGAGCCCCAGCCCCACCACGTGCGTCGACGAGTGCACCAGCTTCGAGGCCGCCTCGGTCACGCCCGGCGGCTGCGGCGCGAGCAGCTGCGAGAGCCGATCGACCGGCATGGTGGAGATGAGCGCGTCGTAGGGGAACTCCTCGCCGCCGGCGCCGCGCACCACGCGCCGCTCGACGTCGACGCTCGTCACCTTCACCCCGAGGCGGAACTTGTCGGCGCCGACCAGCCCGGCCACCGCGCGCCAGATGGCCCCCGTGCCGCCGTGCTTCGGGAACTGGAAGGTGTTGTTGGGGCCCCACGACACGTCGTCCTTCTCGAGGAAGACGTTGTTGAGCACCCGCTCGAGATCGGTGACCGCGACGCGCTCACCGATCCAGCTCCACGACAGCTCCTCCGGCGGGTACGCCCACACCTTGAAGTTGTAGGGGCGCATGAAGATCTCCGCGAGCCCCTCACCGAAGGTCGCGTCGATCCACTCGCTGAAGTTCCGCGGAGGCGTCGCCGCCGGGCCGCGCTTGTAGAGCTTCACCAGCCCCTGCACGCAGCGCGCGAGCGCCTCCTTCGGGAAGTGCCGCAGGTTGTTCTGCACCGGGTACGGCACCCACGTGCCGAACATGCGCGCCCACGCCTCGCGCTGGTGGTGGTACCAGCCGTCGGCGCCCAGCGCGCGCTTCATCACCTCGTCGAACCACGCGTAGTGCGAGAACTGCACGTGGCCACCGATGTCCCAGGTGAAGCCCTTCGCGTCGACGAAGCTGCGCGAGAGACCGCCCGCCTCGCGCGCCGCGTCGATCACCACGAAGTCGTCGTGGCCGAGCTCCTTGAGCCGATAGGCCGCCCCCAGACCGGTGGGGCCGGCGCCGATGATCACGATGCGACGGCTCATGTCAGGCCCGCCCCAGCACCCGGCGGATCGACTCGGCGTGGCGGCCGAGCTTCGAGGGGTTCGCCGACTTCGAGAGCACCACGCTGTTGGGCCCGAGCTGAATCGCCCGGTCCGCGCGCCACTTCACGTGGAAGGTCGACACCGCCAGCACCCACGCGCCGAAGAGCACCAGCTCCTTGACCGGCACCAGGAGCACGTCCATCAGCCGCGGCAGCTCGCGCGCCTGGATGCCGTAGTTGAAGCCGTCGATGAACATCCGCGCCGCCACCAGCGCCCCCCACAGCCACGCGGGGATCAGGCCCGTCAGGAAGAGGAAGGTCGGCCACGCGAGGTGCACCTGCGGCTCGAGGAAGTAGAAGGTCGAGCCCACCAGCGTCTTGCGCATCACCGCCCAGCGCGCGTGGCGATCGAACCAGGTCTTCACCGACAGCGGCCCGAGCACGTTGCGCGTCGGCACGCTCGTGCAGCGCACCTGGCCCTCGGCCGCGAAGGCGAGGCCCATCATGTAGTCCTCCCCGAGGAAGTTGCCGAAGCGCTCGAGCCCGCCCAGGGCCAGCATGTCGTCGCGGTGGAAGAACTCCGTCTTGCCCACCACCGCGTGCATCTTGCGGATGAGGCCCAGCTCGTGGTTCGGGTTCTGGAGGCTCGACAGGTGCATCCGCTCGAACGCCGCGCCGAGCCCCGAGCCGTACACGCCGACCAGCGGCGCGTGCACCAGCGTCTTCTTGCGCTCCTTCGCGTTGGCCAGCTTCCAGGTCTTCGCCAGCGCCTCCATGAACTCCTGGCTGGTCTCGACGTTCGACTCGCTGACCCAGATGAAGGGGTTCTTCGCCTTCGGCCACGCGTGCACCAGCTGGGCGATCTTCGCGTTGCCCAGGGTGCCCACCGAGCCGACGGTGAGGCGGAAGCGCTCGGGGTACTTCTCCACGAAGCGCCTGGCGATCGGGTACGCCGCGTCGCTCTCGCTGCCGAGGCACATCAGCACCTCGAACGCCGCCGGCGCCTCGAGCCGCGCGAAGCTCTCGAGGTTCTCCTCGAGGCGCGGGTCGTTGCCCGCCATCGGCTTCATCACCGTGATGCACAAGTCGGCTTCGGCCAGCTCGATCCCCACCCGCCGACGCGACCGCAGCCAGGCGAAGAGCGTCCCGCCCAGGGTCACGAAGGTTCCCGCACTCGCAATGATCCACCACATGAGGGCCATGTTGTCGGTCGCGGCTAGCACAGCTCACAAACGAGTGTCATCGACCTGCCATTTCTCTCACTTTCACTTCTGGCGCCGAACACCTCTCGTGTTGTCGGGACTTGCTCCCTTCACGATTGCGGCTCGTAGCGAAGGGCGGTAGGCGCACGGCTCCTCGATGAAGCGCGCCCTCGACTGGCTGGTCTCCGCCTCTGCTCATCACCCCTGGCGCATCCTCGCGCTGTCGCTGGTGGTGGCCCTCGTGACCAGCGTGGCGTCGGCGCAGCTCGGGTTCCGCGGCGACTTCACCGAGCTGCTGCCCCGCACCACCGCCGAGGTGAAGGACCTCAAGGAGATCGAGGATCGCGCGGGCGGCACCGGGTACCTCATCGTGCAGGTGACGGGCGGCGACAAGGACGCGCGCCGCGCCTTCGCGAAGGACGCCGCGGCCGCCATCGAGGCCAACAAGGACCTGGTGCGCTTCGTCGAGTGGAAGTTCGACACCGGCTTCCTCGCGCGCCGCGCGCTCCTGCTGCTGGGCACCGACACGCTGCGCTCGCTCAAGGACGACCTCGCCGCCCGCATCGAGTGGGAGAAGAAGATCGCCAACCCGCTCTACGTCGATCTCGGCGAGGAGACGCCGCCCGCCGACTTCGAGGCCATCGAGCGCAAGTACGCGCCGCGCACGCGCCAGGGCGACTACCTCGAGTCGAAGGACGGCGACGAGCTGTACCTCCTCGTCAAGGCGACCTCCACCCCGGCCGACCTCGACTTCAACCGCAAGCTGATCGCCTTCGTGGAAGGGGCGACGAAGCAGCTCGCCGCCGGGAAGCACCCCGCGGTGAAGCTCCAGTACACCGGCGCCTACGTGGTGCGCGTCGAAGACGACGACGCGATGCAGGCCGACCTCGCGCGCTCGGTGGTGATCGCCTCGGTCCTCACCCTGGTCATCCTGCTCTTGATCAGCCGCCGCGTGGCCATCGTGGCGGTGGTGGCCTTCCCGGTGGGCATCGGCATCTCGGCCACCTTCGCCTTCGCCTGGGTGCTGATCGGCCACCTCAACCCGGTCACCGGCTTCCTCGCCGCGATCCTCATCGGCCTCGGCATCGAGTACGGGCTCCACGTCTCGATGCGCTACTGGGAAGAGCGCCGCCGCATGGAGCCGCTCGAGGCGATGCGCGAGACGCTCCACGGCACCTTCGGGGGCGCGCTCTCGAGCGCGGTCACCAACTCCGCGGCGTTCTTCGTGCTCGTCTTCGCCGAGTTCGAGGCCTTCAAGCAGTTCGGCAAGATCGCCGCGTTCGGCGTGATGGCCACCCTGCTGGCGACGTACGCCTTCGCCCCCGCCCTGCTCTTCCTCTCGGAGCGCTTCGCGCTGCGCAAGCCGCCGCCGCCGATGCCGGGCGAGACCGACGCGCCGGGCTGGCGCCCCTCGAACGGCTTCCTCTTCACGGTGGTCGGCGTGATGGTGGCGATGGTGGTCGGCTCGCTCGCCCTGGCGCCGCGCATCGGCTTCGAGACCAACCTCCTCAAGATGAAGGGCGAGGGCCAGGCGGCCGAGCTCGAGATCCACATCGCCGAGGAGATGGGGATCATCATGATCCCCGGCGTGGTGTGGGTCGACAGCCTCGACACCGCGCGCAAGGTGAGCGCGCTCGCGCGTGAGGTGCAGAAGGAAGGCGGCGGCGAGACGAGCTCCATCGCGCAGATCGCCTCGCTCAACGACTTCCTCCCCGCCGACACCGAGCAGCGGCTGGCGATCATGGCCGAGCTCCACACCCTGCTCGAGAAGCTGCCCAACTCGAAGAAGGAGGACAGCCGGGTCAAGGATCTGGTGGCGATGACCGAGGCGAAGCCGTGGACGCTCGACGAGCTGCCCACCGAGTTCCGCCGCCGCTTCGAGCCCTTCGACGGCCGCGGCACCTTCGTGCTGATGTTCCCGCGCTACGGGCTCCACGACGTGAAGCGCCTCGAGCAGTGGGCGGCCGATCTCAACGCCGTCGGCCGGCGCGCCGAGGCGGCCGGCATGCACGCCCCCATCCTCGACGCGAACCGCATGGCGGCGAAGATCTTCTCGCTCATCCGCCAGGACGGGCCGCTGGTGATGGGCCTCGCCGCGCTGGTGGTGTTCGTCGTCATCTGGCTGGCGCTCAAGCGCTTCACCCACGCGCTGATGGTGACGGGCCCCCTGTTCGCCGGCATGGCCTGCCTGCCGGGCGCGATGTTCTTCACCGATCTCTCGCTCAACTTCCTCAACGTGGTGGTGCTGCCGAACCTGCTGGCCATCGCCGTCGACAACTCGGTGCACCTCTTCCACCGCTACAGCGAAGACGGCCCGGGCTCGATGACGCGCATCATGCGGCACACCGGGGTCACGGCCATCGTCGCCACCTGCTCGAACGCCGCTGGCTACGCCTCGATGCTCATCGCCCGCCACGCGGGCCTGCGCAGCGTCGGCCTGCTGGCGGTGGTGGGCGTGGTCTGCACCTTCCTCGGCACCACGGTGCTCTTCCCCTCGCTCATCGAGCTGCGCGAGCGCTTCACGGGCAAGGGCGTGCCGCCGCCCGACGAGCCGGGGCCGAAGTCTTCCTGAAGGGAGGGCTCAGCTCAGAGGTGCTTCTTCATCTCGAGGTGCGGCATGCCCGCTTCCTCGAAGACGGCGCCGTGCGGCTCGTAGCCGTGGCGCTTGTAGAACTCCATCGCCGAGAGCTGCGCGTGGAGCATGATGCCGGCCAGGCCGCGCCGCCGCGCCTCGGTCTCGAGGGCCGAGAGCAGCTTCGAGCCCGTGCCGCCCTTGCGGTCGGACTGCAGCACCGCCATGCGGCCCACGCGGCCCCAGGTGCCCTGCTCACCCTCGGGCGGCTGCACGAGCACCACCAGCCGGCCGGTGCCGATGGCGTGCTTGCCCTTCATCGCCAGCACGTGGAAGGCGTTGGCGTCTTCCGCGTCGCGCTCGAGCGACTCGGGCACCGACTGCTCCTCGATGAAGACGATCTCGCGAATGGCGAGGGCCTGGAACAGCTCGCCCTCGTTCTCGACGGGCTTGATGAGGATGTTCGCTGCGGTTTCGCCCGCCATGGCGGCGCCCTATAGAGGAATTCTCCGTGAGTGCCCAGCCCGCCGCGCGCCCGTGGGCGCTCAGCGCCTTCTACCTCCTGCTCTTCATGACGGTCGGGGTCTCGCTCCCCTTCCTCCCGGGGTACTTCAAGACACTGGGGTTCTCTGGCGCCCAGTCGGGCGCGCTGCTCGCCGTGAGCCCCACCTTCGCGCTCTTCATGCCGCCGCTGTGGGGCCAGCTCGCAGATCGAAGCGGCCGGCCGGGGCTGGTGCTGTTCCTCCTCACCTCGGGCGCGGCGCTCGGCTACGTGGTCCTCGCGCGCGCCACGACGTTCGAGGGGGCGCTGCTCGCGCTCTCGCTCCACGCGGCCTTCGCCTCGAGCATCACCTCGATCGCCGACACCCTCGCCATCCACCACGTGCAGCAGCACGGGGGCACGTACGCGGGCATCCGCCGGTGGGGCTCTGCGGGCTTCGTGCTCACCTCGCTGCCGTTCGGCTTCTTCGTCACGCAGATCGATCGCACCGCGGTGCTGGTGCCGATGGTACTGATGGGGCTCGCCGCGCTCGCCGCCGGCCTCACGCTCGCCCGGCAGCCGGTCAAGACCCACCCCGGGCCGCGCCCCACCTTCGCCGCCGCGCTGGCGCTCGCCCGCCAGCCGGAGGTGGCGCTCTTCCTGCTCGCCACCGCGCTGCACTGGATCGCCTGCGCGCCGTACCACGGCAGCCTCGCACCGCACGTGCGCGACCTCGGGCTGCCGCCGTGGGTGGTGGGCGTCAGCTCCGGCGTCGGGGTGATCTCCGAGGTGGTGGTGATGGTGACCTGGCCGCGCTGGTCGGGCCGCCTCTCGACGCGCACGCTGCTGCTCTTCTGCTTCGGGGTGAGCGCGGCGCGCTGGGCGCTGATGGCGGTGACCAGCAGCCCGGCGGTGCTGGTGCTCGCCGCGGCCGCGCATGGCTTCACCTTCGGCGCCTTCTACCTCGCGTCGATCGCGTGGATGGTCGAGCGCGCGCCCGGCTCGCTGCGCGCGACGGGGCAGTCGCTCTTCGCCGCGGCCACCTTCGGCATCGGGGGCATCGTCGGCTACCGCGTCGCCGGGGCGCTCTACGACGCGGTGGGCGGGCACCGGCTGTTCGCCATCGCCGCCGGCCTGGCCCTGCTCCCGGCGATCGTCGTCGCGCTGACGCCCGTGAAGAAGGCGTGACGCCCACCGTCCCACCGGAGTCTCGTGCCCTGGTGATACTGTTGGCCCCCATGCGTTCGGTCCTGATCCTCCTCGTCACGCTGCTCTCGGTCCCCGCCTTCGCGCAGAAGGAAGAGCTGTTCGGCAACGGCAAGCCGCCGAACTACCGCGAGGAGACGATGGATCGCCGCTTCGCGAAGTCGAAGCTGGCCAGGCTGCTCAAGGGCGGCACCGACGATCCGAACTGCGTGCAGCTCCTCGGCGGGCTCTACGTGGCGCTCGCGGAGATCGCCCCGGTGCTCCACAAGCGCGACGAGAACTTCACGCTCGCCCCGGAGCTGCAGGAGGCGCTCCAGACGCAGCTGACGACGCCCAACTTCCCCGCCGTCGCCTACCTGGTCTCGATGGTGCGGCGGATCATGATCGACCGGCGGCTGTCGGACGAGTGGCTGGCCACCGCGGAGGCGCTCAACAAGAAGGTGAAGCTGATCGACCTGGCGAAGCTCAAGATGATCAACGAGCAGATCAGCCTCGTCGACTCGGCGTACTTCACCATCCCGCTCCTCAAGCAGCAGTACCAGGTGGAGGCGCTCAACGCGAACAGCGCGGTCACCACCGACGTGGTCGCCACCTTCCGCGACGCGTACCTCGACCGCGACGTCGCCTGGGGCGGCGCCACGCTGATCGACATCGGCATCAACCAGCCGAAGGGCAAGAAGGGGAAGAAGAAGCTCTACCGCGACGCCGAGGCCGAAGAGCTCGTCGCCGTGCTCCAGTGGACGCCGCCCGACCCCAACCTCAAGCAGCTCAACCTGCTCGCGCAGGCGCCGGTGAAGGTGACGCCGATCCTCATCTACGTGCGGCTCCAGTCGAAGCAGTACGCCGACATCGAGAAGTTCCACCGCGGGCAGCGGGTGATGGTGAAGGGGCGCTTCTGGGAAATGAACAAGGACGTCACCGAGCTCGAGGTGCGCGACGGCCTCCTCTTCGACGATCGCGACTGGAGCGTCGGGGTGCTGCTCGGCCGCCCGGAGGACGTCTCGAAGTGCGCCGCCGCCGTCAACGAGCTCACCGGCACCGCGCCCCAGCAGCCCGGCGGGTTCGCCCACTGAGCCTGTAGGACTCCAGCGCACCTGGAAAACCACTGTCGGCGCCTCGCCACTGTCCTGCCGGCAGACCTGCCGCGCGTCGCAACCACCTGATCCCCGAGGGGCCGGGCGTCGGCACGAGGCGTGCTCAGTCGGGCGCGCATGAAGGTCGACCCCAAGACGACGGTGGCGGCGGCAGCGACGACGAAGGCCCAGCCCTTCAAGCAGCTCCTCGCCGAGGCGAAGGCGGAGCTCGGCAAGGACAAGAAGCCGCCGGTGCCCATCGCGCCGCGCAGTGCGACGGTCGCGACGCGGCCGGTGGTTCAGGGGGCGACGGTCCAGTCGCAGCAGCGCGTGGTCGTGCAGCAGCAGACCCTCCAGCGCGCGCGCGCCCACGTCGAGGGCGAGGCCCAGCGGCTCGGCAACGTGCGCGGGGAACACGCGAAGATGGCCGAGGGGCTCCAGCAGGTGCGCGCCCAGCACGTCGAGGCCAACCACGAGAAGCGCGAGGCGCGCCTCATCGACTTCATCGTCCGCGAGCTGACCGCCGAGGAGCGCCCGTCGACGACGCCGCGCGTGCCCGAAGCGACGTCAGCGCACCACCTCCAGCCGACGGCCGGTGGGGCGCAGCCACAGCCGAAGCTCGACGCGCCCCCCGAGGCGAAGGCCGCCCAGGCGGTGGCGCTCATCGAGAAGATCGAGGTGTTCGTGAAGTCTCAGCGGCCGGGGCTGGCGCTGACGCTCAACAACAGCCTCGGCGCGCACGTGGAGATCGAGCGCATCGGGCCGAAGGAGATCGCGCTGAAGCTCGTCGGCCATCGCGGGCCGCCGACCGCCGAAGCGGTCAGCCGCATTCGCGAGGAGCTGCGCGCCCGCGGCCTGAAGGTGGGCGCGCTGTCGGTGGCGTGAGTTACTTGCCGCCCGGGTTCAGGTCGAGCAGCGCGCGCTTGTTCTGCTGATCCTTGAACTGCTCGGCCTCGGGCAGCGGGCTGCGCTTCTCGTTGATGTTCGGCCACTTCTCGGCGAGCTCGGCGTTGAGCGCCTTGTACTCCTTCCACTTCTCGGGGAGATCGCTCTCCGCGAAGATCGCCTTGGTGGGGCACACCGGCTCGCACGCGCCGCAGTCGATGCACTCGTTGGGGTTGATCACGAGGAAGTTCGCACCCTCGTAGAAGCAGTTGACCGGGCACACCTCGACACAGTCGGTGTACTTGCACTTGATGCACGGGTCGGCGACGACGTAGGCCATGGGCTGACTCCTTGAACAGGTCTGCTGCGTCTCTACCGTTCCGCGTCCGGTGAAGCATCAGGAAAAACCGGCGACGCTTGGCGCGCGTGACCTCGGTGGCTAGTGTCCGCGCACTTTTTTCGGGTCGGGCCGACACGACTCTTGCTGGAGACTCCATGAACCTCATCGCCCCGTTGATCCTCGCCGCGAGCGTCTTCACGCCGCAGTCGACCGAGGTGCAGCTCAACCCCGACACCGGCGCGCCGAAGCTCGAGCTCGGCGTGCTCTCGCCGCCGCTGCAGGGCGAGCTGGTCGACGCCGTGCGCACCTGGGCCGTCTCGCAGCGTGAGCGCTACGGGCTGCAAGCGGGCGCGAAGCTGGTGTCGACCGACGCCTTCTCGACGCGCTTCGGCGCGAGCTTCCACCTCGCGCAGGAGGTCGACGGCCTCGAGGTCTACCAGGGCAAGCTGGTGGTGACGCTCGACGCGAAGCGGCAGGTGGTGCAGGTCGCCTCGAGCCTGCAGGGCTACACGCGCGCGGTCGCTGGCGCGGCGGTGACGACTGACGAGGCGCTGCGGCGCGCGGGCTCGTCGCTGCCGCTGGTCGCGCTCCGCCCCGATGGCGTGCCCTACGGCGGCGCGAAGCGCTTCTACTTCCGCGTCGGTGACGAGCTGCACGGCGGCTTCATCGCCAACGTGCGCTCGCTCGACTTCACGAAGAACTGGTACGTCGCCTTCGACGCGGTCACCGGCGAGCGGCTCTTCGTGCAGAACCGCGTGCACCACGGCGCGCTCGACGCGAAGGTGTACCCGGTGAGCCCCGGCGGGCTCGATGCCGGCGTCGGCGCCACCGCCACCGTCACCCGCGAGCTGCGCCACGCCGACGGAGGCTCGATGATCGGCGACACCTGCGTGACGCCGCTCGACGACGGCGGCATGCGCGTCTTCGCCAACGACGCGGGCGAGCTCTGCGGCTCGCAGCTCATGATGTTCAACTGCTGCCCGACGAAGGACTGCAGCAACGAGCCCGACGCGGGGCTCAAGCGCATCGATGGCATGCTCAGCTTCATGGGCCTGCCCGTGACGTACGACGTCGCGGTCTGCGAACGCCGCCGCCTCGCCTCGAACGTGCGCAACGGCACCGGCGACTTCGTCTACACGCCCGTCGACCCGCCGACCGACAAGGTGAACGTGGTGGGGAGCGATCCGGCCAACTCCGATCCGTTCGCCGAGGTGCACTCGTTCTACCACGTGAACACCGTCTACGACTGGATGCGCAGACTCTCGGCGACCGCGACGCCGATCTACGCGGGCAACCCCTCGATCCAGCCGTTCCAGATGCGCGACGAGCGCCGCATGCCGGCGGTGAAGGTCGCGGTGTGGAGCAACGTGATGTTCCCCAACTTCAACGAGCTCTTCGCGAACCCCACCTGCGTGATCAACCCGCCCTGCCGCGCGAACACGCTGCTGCGCATCGACAACGCGGCCTTCTTCCCGCGCGAGAACTTCTCGCAGCTCCCGCTCCCCGGCTTCGACACGGGCGCCGACACGCTGATGATCTTCCAGGGCAACGCGGCCGACGCCGCCTACGACGCGACGGTGATCCAGCACGAGTTCGGCCACGGCGCGGTCTACGCGACGGCCAACCTCACCTTCGAAGACGTGGCGCTCGACAACCGCTCGGCGAACAACGAGGGCGGCGCGCTCCACGAGGGCTTCGCCGACTACATCGCGGCGGCGTTCAACAACCTCGCCGAGGTCGGCCCCTACTTCGGGCCGCGCGCGCTCGCCGGCCAGCCGATGGCCCCTGGCGTGGCGACCGACAGCTACCTGCGCTCGATGGACAACACGCTGCGCTGCCCCGACGTGCTGTGGGGTGAGGTGCACCAGGACAGCCAGCACGTCGCCGGCGCCCTGTGGCAGGCGCGCAAGACGCTCTTCCTCGGCACCGACAACGGCGAGACGTACGACGCGGCGTTCTACGCGATGCTGGTGTCGATCACCCCCAACGCCGACTTCGCGATGGTGGCCTCGACGATGGCCGCGCGCGTGGCGACCGCCTTCCCCGGCGTGGCGATGGCAGGTCAGCGCCTGACGCAGATCTTCCAGGACCGCGGCGTCATCGGCTGCTCGAAGGTCGTCACCGCGAGCGCCACCACGCTCCCCCGCCCGTACTACGGCATCGCCTCGGCCAGCGCGGCGCTCGGCAACTCGCTCATCCCCGGGCCGTTCCAGATCAAGATCCCCGCGGCGGCGGGCGCGTCGAAGGTCACGGTCACCGGCGTCGTGGGGGGCAACGCGCTCGGTGGCCAGCCGCCGCAGCTCCGCGTGCTCGCGCGGGTGGGCGACCCGATCAACTTCGCGCGTCAGGGCGGCACGCTGCAGAACAACGCCGAGTTCACCGCCAACGCCGCGACCCAGGGCCAGAACGTCACGGCGAACGTCACGCTCACCGCGGCCTGCAACTCCGACATCTACGTGACGATCGCGGCCCCCGGTGGCGGCGCCACGCTGCAGAACGTCGACGTGCAGGTGACGCCGCTGGTCAACTGCATGCTGCCGGTCGACGGCGGCACCGGTGGCGGTGGCGGTGGCGGCGGCGGAAGCACCGGCGGTGGCGGCGGCTCGACGGGCACCACCACGCTGCCCTCGGTGGGCGCCAACAACCAGACGCAGCAGGCGGAGGCGAAGGTCGGCTGTGGGTGCGCGACGCCGGCCGATCTCGGCGCGCCGCTCATGGCGCTGGTGCTGATGCTCGGTGCGCGGCGTCGACGGAGCTGAGCTGAGCGCCACCTGACGACGGGACAGCCCGCCGGCCGCGAGGTCGCGCGGGCTTTCTCATGCCTCGCCTTCGCTCGCGCGCGCGGACTACCAGACGCCGATGTCGGGCTTCTTCTCGGGCTCCCTGGCTTCGGGCGCCTTCTCGGGCTTCGCCGGCGGCTTCGTCGGCTTCGACTTCGCCATCGTCTTCTCGGCGAGCTCGCGCACGTCCTTCCACGTCTTGAGCTGCTCATCCGTCGCGGGGTCGCGGAGCTCCTCCTTCACCGCGAGCGACTGGTGCTCCGACGAGATGTTCCACACGCCGTCCTCCTCGACGAGCGTCCACAGGAAGCGGAACGCGGGGAAGACCTGCGCCTTCCGCCCGGAGCCGACGCGCTGCACGACGATCGCCGCCGCCCAGCCGGACTTGCCGCCCGGCGCGAGCTTCACGCGCAGGTTGCCGTCGAGCTTCCACGAGTAGCCCGCCTTCTTGATCGCGCCGAGCTGCGGCTTGATGAGCTCCTTGAAGACCTTCCCGTCGATGAAGATCTCGGTGGCGGACGTGCCGAGCTGCACGAACTCCGGCCGCTCGCTGGTGCGCTCGATCTTCACCCCGTAGTCGTCGAGCGCGCGGCGCACGAGACCCACGAGCTGGTCGGCGTCGGGGCTGCGCTCGTTGGTGACGTCGGCGGGCGCGATGAGCCGCTTCTGCGCGTCGGGGGCGAACACCAGCTGGTCGGGCACGGGCAGTGAGACGTGCAGCGCGTCGATCCGCCAGCGCGCTCCGTCTCGGGTGAGGTGCGCGGTGAGCCGCGGGAGCCAGCGCTCGGTCTTTCCCTTGTGAGTGGTGACGACCCTCGGGAGATCGAACACCCACGCCGCCGTCTCGCCGCTCGCCAGCCCGACCACGAGACGCGAGTCTTCGATCTTCAGCGAGTCGCCCCCCAGGCCGAGCGGGAGCAGCGCCTGCCGGGAGCGCTCGCCGACCACCATGCCGCCGAGCCAGGTGTCGCTCGGGCCGAGCCCGAAGACGAGCGCGTCGTCAGCGAAGAGCGCTTCGAGCTGATCGCCGTCGCCAGCCTCCACCGCGCGGTAGGCCTTCTCCATCGTCTCGCGCACGGCCTCGGCGGGCTCGAGCACCTTCGGTGGTTCCACCACCTTCGGAGGCGCCTTCGGACAGGCGAAGAACCCGACAGCCACGACGAGAACGGAGGTGAACCGACGCACGCGGGCACTTTCCTCCGCGCCCACAGCGCTGTCACGCCCTCAGGCCGGCGGCACCGGCCCGAGGAAGTCGAGCGGATCGACGGGCACGCCGTCCTTGCGCACCTCGAAGTGGAGGTGCGGGCCGCTGGTCCGCCCCGAGTCGCCGACCGTCGCCACCACCTGCCCGGCGCGCACCTTCTGACCGGTCTTCACGCGCAGGTCGCGGTTGTGCGCGTAGAGGGTGATCAGCCCGCCCTCGTGCTCGACGATCACGATGAGGCCGTAGCCCTTCTGTTCCCCCGCGAAGAGCACCTGCCCCGGCGCGGCGGTCTTCACCGCGAGCCCGGCGGGCGCGGCGAGATCGATGCCGTCGTGCGGCTCCTTCCCCTTCTTCCCGAAGCGGGCGTAGAGCACGCCGCGCAGCGGCCACTCGAGCGCTCCGGTGCCCTTCCCCACCCGCACCAGCTTCGGCGGCTTCTTCTCCTTCTCTCCGCTCGCGGGCACCGTGCGCGCAGCCGTTGGCCGCGGCGCCGGCTCGGGCTCGGGGGCGTCGTACTCGGCGACCACGCGGCGCTCCTTGGCGCCCGGCACGTAGAGCAGCTCGCCTGCCTTGAGCTCCCGCGGGTCGTCGATGCGGTTGGCGTCCATCAGCTCTTCGACGGTGAGGCCGTAGGCGCGCGCGATGCGGTACAGCGTCTGACCCTTCTCCACGCGGTGCGTGAGGATCGCCTGGTCGGGCTCGACGTGCGTCTCGAGCGCGCCTGCCTTCGGAGACACCGCCTGCGTCGTCACACACGCCGGCCCGAGCAGCGACACGAGTGCCACTGCCAGCAGGCGGGCTGGCGACGAACGACGCATGGACCCCGAGTCTGGTCCGGCTGTGGATCGGCTCAATTTTTCGTTCGCTCAGAGCGGGAGCTCGACGGTGCCGCCGTCGACCGTCGCGGTGACCGCCTCGCCCGCCGGCGCGTAACGAAGCGGGCCCAGCGGCCCGAGCGCGTCGAGCTCCGGTGAGGGCTGCCGGACCGCGCGCCGAAACCGCGAGAGGCGGCCCGCCCGCTCGACGAGCAGGCGCTCGCAGTCGTCCGACAGGTAGTACTGCCCGTCGACCTCGCCGAGACACGCCGCCTCGGCCGACCACCGGATGGAGCTGCCGACCCGGCAGTCGAGCAGACAGCGGCCGCTCGCCCTGGTCTGGAACAGCACCGCGTTCCCGTCGCGGCTGTGCACCTCGACGTCGAAGCGCGGGTCGGGCCGGGCCGCCGTCACGGTCGCGCGCGAGGAGCCGCGCTCGAACGCCCCCGCCTCGCCACACTTGATCAGGACGGCGGGAACGCAGAGCAGCAGGGCGAGCAGCACGCCCAGCGGCGAGATCGTGGCGTCACCGTGCTTGCGGAGGAACTTGAAGAAGTCGAGGAGGTCGAAGAGCCACATCGCTCACGGCGCCCCCACGGCGCGCAGGACCGCCAGCGGGCCGACCGCGCGCAGGCGCTCGAGCTGCTCCTTCGTCTTCACCAGCAGGCTCCCGGCGAACCCCAGCGAGTTCACCGAGATCCCCTCGAACGACTCGGCGCGGCGGGCGACCACCAGGAGCCACTCGCGCGTCGCGAGCAGGTTCCACGGCGCCGACGGCCCGACGCCGACCTGTCGGAGCAGCCGTTCCACCGTGCGCGCGAGCGCCGTCCCGTCGCGTGGGGTCGGTGCGAGCGCGTGACGCACCGGCAGCCGCCCCGCGCGGATGAGCGGCTCGAGCGAGGGCACCAGCGGCACCAGCTGGAGGTGCTTGTGCGCCTGGCTGGCGCCTGCCCCCGCGCCGCCGTTGTAGAAGCCGAGCACGTCGCCGCCCTCGTCGAGGCACCAGCGGAGCGCAACGCCGTCGGCCTCGGTGAGCCACGAGGCCTGCGGCTCGAACTCGCGCGTCACCACCAGCGCGTGCTGCTCGAAGACGGGGAACTTGTTGAGCAGGCAGCCGTGCGTGGTGGGCAGCTCGCCGACGAAGAGCTCGCCGCCCCACGGCACCGCGAAAGGATCGGCCGGCGTCGACGACGCCTGCGCCTTGCGCGTGAGGCTCGCCAGCACGCGCACCTCGAACCGCGCCTCACCGTCGCGCAGCTCGAAGACCTCGGTCGCCCACGGCTCGAGCGCCCCCGAGGCGAGGGCGCGCGCGGTCTGGGTGCGCACGCGCGGCCAGAGCTCGCCTGGGCGCATCAGGCTCACCGCTCAGTCCTCGCGGGTGAAGCCCTCGAGCCGCCACTCGCGCAGCGGCGCGAGGAGCGAGTGCTCGGTGAGATCGAGCATGATCGGGGTGATCGACGCGCGGCGCTCGTCGTGCACCGCGGTGACGTCGGTGCCCTTCTCGGTGACGTGCTCGTAGCCGGTGCCACCGATCCAGTAGTACTTCCGCCCGCGCGGATCTTCCTTCTCGATGACGTCGGCGCCGTAGGTGTGCCGCCCGAGGCGCGTCACCACGTAGCCGTTGATCGGCCCGTACGACGGCAGGTTGACGTTGAGCAGCAGGCGCGGGGCGAGGGGCCTGGTGAGCGCGGTCTGCACCAGCGCGCGCGCGAACTTCGCGGCGTGCTCGAACTCGAAGGTGCGCCGGGTGGCGAGGCTGAAGGCGATCGCCGGCACGCCGAGGAGCGAGCCCTCCATGGCCGCGGCGACGGTGCCCGAGTAGATGACGTCGTCGGCGAGGTTGGGGCCGTGGTTGATGCCGGAGAGCACCAGCGTCGGCCGCTGCCCCTTCATCAGGTGGTTGAGCGCCAGGTACACGCAGTCGGCGGGCGTGCCGTCGACCGAGAAGCGCCGCTCTCCGTGCTGCTGGATGCGCAGCGGGTGGTGCAGCGAGAGCGAGTGGCTGGTGGCGCTCTGCTCGTGCTGCGGCGCGACGACCCACACCTCGCCGAGCGGCTCCACGGCCTCGACGAGCGCCTGGAGCCCCCTGGCGTGGATGCCGTCGTCGTTGCTGACGAGGATGCGGGGCGTCACTGCTTGATCGCCGCGCGGCCGGCGTACCGGGCGTGCGCGCCGAGCTCCTCTTCGATGCGCAGGAGCTGGTTGTACTTGGCGATGCGATCGCTGCGGCTGGCGGAGCCCGTCTTGATGAGGCCGCAGTCGAGCGCGACGGCGAGGTCGGCGATGGTGGTGTCCTCGGTCTCGCCCGAGCGGTGGCTCATCACCGAGGTGTAGCCCGCGCGGTGCGCCATGCGGACCGCCTCGAAGGTCTCGGTCAGCGAGCCGATCTGGTTCACCTTCACCAGGATCGAGTTGGCGATGCCCTTCTCGATGCCCTGCTGCAGGCGCGTGACGTTGGTCACGAAGAGATCGTCGCCGACGAGCTGCACCTTCTTGCCCATCGCGTCCGAGAGCTTCTTCCAGCCGTCCCAGTCGTCCTCGGCGCAGCCGTCCTCGATGGACACGATGGGGTACTTCGCGGCGAGCTCCTGGTACCAGCCGACGATGCCGGCGCTGTCGAGCGACTTGCCGTCGGCCTTGAAGACGTACTTCTTGCTCGCCTTGTCGAAGAACTCGCTGGCCGCGACGTCGAGGCACAGGGCGATCTGCTCGCCGGCCTTGAAGCCCGCCGCGCCGATGGCTTCCATGATCAGCTTGAGCGCGTCTTCGTTCGACGCGAGATCGGGCGCGTAGCCACCCTCGTCACCCACGCCGGTCGCGAGCTTCTTGCCCTTGAGGATCTTCTTGAGCGCGTGGAACACCTCGGCGCCCCAGCGCAGGCCCTCGGAGAACGACTTCGCGCCCCAGGGGAGCACCATGAACTCCTGCACGTCGACGCGGGTGTCGGCGTGGGCGCCGCCGTTGAGGATGTTCATCATCGGCACGGGCAGCGTGCGCGCCTGGGCGCCGCCGACGTAGCGGTAGAACGGCAGGCCGAGCTCGTTGGCCGCCGCGCGCGCCGTGGCCATCGACACCGCGAGGATCGCGTTCGCGCCGAGCTTCGCCTTGTTCGGCGTGCCGTCGAGCGAGTTGAGCTCGGCGTCGACCGTCGCCTGGTCGCTGGCGTCGAGGCCGGCGATGGCCGGGGCGATCACCTCGTTGACGTGCTTGACCGCGTTGAGCACGCCCTTGCCGAGGTACCGGCCCTTGTCGCCGTCGCGGAGCTCACAGGCCTCGTGCTCGCCGGTGCTCGCGCCCGACGGCACCGCCGCCCGCCCCATGACGCCGCTGTCCAGCACGACCTCTGCTTCCACCGTCGGGTTGCCACGTGAATCGAGAATCTCGCGAGCCTTGACGTGAACGATTTCGGTCATGGCTCGGGTTCTAAGCAGACGGCCGGAGCGTGATCTACGGTCGCGCGCTCCATGGAACTCCAGCTCACCGGCGTCACGAAGACCTACGCTAATGGTGTCAAGGCGCTCAGCGACGTCACGCTGACCATCCCCCGCGGCATGTTCGGTCTCCTCGGGCCCAACGGCGCGGGCAAGTCGTCGCTCATGCGCAGCCTCGCGACGCTGCAGGCGATCGACGCCGGCACGATGACCTTCGGGGAGATCGACATCGTGAAGGAGCCGGATCGGCTCCGCGACCTGCTCGGCTACCTGCCGCAGGACTTCGGCGTGTACCCGAAGGTCACCGCGTGGGACATGCTGGACCACCTCGCGCAGCTCAAGGGGCTCTCGGCGCGCGCGGCGCGGCACGAGGTGGTCAAGCAGCTGCTCCACAAGACGAACCTCTGGGAGCACCGCTTCCGAAGGCTGGGCGGCTACTCCGGCGGCATGAAGCAGCGCTTCGGCATCGCGCAGGCGCTGCTGGGCAACCCGAAGCTGATCATCGTCGACGAGCCGACGGCCGGCCTCGACCCCGCCGAGCGCTTCCGCTTCCACAACCTGCTGTCGGAGATCAGCGAAGACGTGGTGGTGCTGCTCTCGACGCACATCGTGAGCGACGTGGCCGATCTGTGCCGCAACATGGCCATCCTCGCCGGGGGCCGGGTGATCCTCAGCGGGCACCCGCTGGAGCTCATGAAGCAGCTCGAGGGGCGCATCTGGAAGAAGTTCGTCGGCGCCGCGGAGCTCGAGGAGCTGAGCCGGGCGCTCCCGGTGATCGCCGTGCGGCGCGTGGCCGGGCAGCGGCTCGCGCACGTCTACGCGGCCGCGCAGCCCGAGGGCTTCGAGGTGGTGGAGGCGGATCTCGAAGACGTCTACTTCCAGGCGCTCCACGCGGCGCAGCAGAAGGGGGCGTGATGCTCGGCGCGCTCATCGGCTTCGAGCTGCGCCGCCGGCTCAAGCTCCTCTCGTCGTACGTCTACGCGGCGGTGCTCTTCGCGTCGGGCGCGTTCGTGATGGCGGTCAACGCCGGCCTCTTCAAGGGCATGAGCGCCAGCGCCGGCAGCGAGCGCATTCACGCCAACGGCCCGTACTCGGTGTTCGGCAACCAGTCGGTGGTGGCGCTCCTCGGCCTGTTCACCGTAGCGGCGATCTTCGGGCAGGCCGCCTCGCAGGACTTCAACTTCGGCACCTGGCCGCTGATCTTCACCCGCAACGTGCGCAAGCGCACGTACCTCGCCGGCCGCTTCTTCGGCGCGTACCTCTTCTCGGCGCTGCTGTTCCTGGCGATCCCCCTCGGGCAGGCCTTCGCCGCGCTCGCCGCGCAGCTCGTCGACGACTCGATGCTCGGGCCGCACCGGGTGGGGGTGTACCTCTGGCCGTACCTCGTGAGCCTGCTGCCGATGCTCTTCGTCACCGGCGCGGTCTTCTTCTCGCTGGCGGCGCTCACGCGGCAGATGGCGCCGGTGTACGTGGGCGTGGTGGTGCTGGTGCTGGGCTACCTGGTGCTCAGCTCGGCCATCGGCGACGTGCAGAACCGCACGCTGGGCGCGCTGGCCGACCCGTTCGGCTTCATCACCTTCGACGTCGTCACCCGCTACTGGACGCCCGCGGAGCGAAACCGCGACCTGGTGCCGCTCACCGGCGTGCTGCTGGGCAACAAGCTGCTGTGGCTCGCGGTGGCGGGGGCGGTGCTGGCGCTGACCACCCTCCGCTTCCGCACCGGCGTCGACGAGCAGCGCGCGACGAAGAAGACCGACGACGAGGCGCCGCCCGCGCCGGGCCCGCTGCCCACCACGCGGCCGCACCCCACGAGGCTCGGCTGGTGGCGCGCGGTGTTCACCACCGGCTGGCTCGCCTTCCGCGACGTCACGCGCAGCGCGGTCTACTGGAGCTTCGTGGTGGCCGGCCTCGCCTTCGTGCTGGTGGGCGTGCTGGTCTCGAAGGAGCTCTTCGGCACGGCGACGCTGCCCGTCACCTGGCAGGTGCTCGAGCTCGCGGGCGGCACCTTCGCGCTCTTCTCCCTCATCACCCTCACCTTCTACGCCGGCGAGCTGGTGTGGAAGGAACGCGACGCCCAGCTGGCGGACATCATCGACGCCTCGCGCGTGCCGACGTGGGTGCCGTTCCTCTCGAAGCTGGTGGCGCTGTTCCTGCTCGTGGGCTCGCTGCAGCTGGTGGTGGGCGGCGCGGCGCTGGTGGCGCAGCTCAGCCGCGGCTTCTTCGCCATCGAGTGGAAGCTGTACGCGACCGAGCTGATCCTCTTCGGGCTGCTCCAGGACGTGCTCACCGCGGTGCTGGCGCTGGTGGTGCAGGTGGTGATCAACCACAAGTACCTCGCCCACGGCGCGATGGTCTTCTACTACGTGAGCCAGCTCGTGCTCCGCCCGCTGGGCGTCGAGGATCGCCTGGTGCGCTTCGGCGCGGAGCCCGGCATCCAGTACTCCGATCTCAACGGCTACGGGCACTGGATCGGCGCCGCCCTGCTCTACCGCACGTACTGGGGCGCCATCGCCACGCTGCTCCTGATCTTCGCCTGGCTGGTCGCGCCGCGCGGCCGCGAGACGACGCTGCGGGCGCGCCTCGCCGGCGCCCGCGCGCGCTTCTTCCCCAGCACCGCGCTGCTCACCGCGTTCGCGCTGCTGCTCGCGCTGGGCGTCGGCGGCTACCTGTTCCACGAGACGCACGTGCGGCACACCTTCCGCACCTCGAAGGACCGCGAGCGCTTCCAGGCAGCGTACGAGCAGCGCTGGGCGCCCGGGTGGAAGGACAAGGCCGGCCCGACCATCGTCGACGCCGACGTGCGCTTCGACCTCTACCCCGACGAGGCGACGCCGCGCCTCGAGGTGCAGGGCACCTACCTCCTGCGCAACAAGACCGCCGCGCCGATCGCCGAGGTGCTGGTGAGCTTCGACGAGGAGGCGCGGCTCGACCGCCTGCAGCTCGGCGAGCAGGCCACCCCGTCGGGCGGCGACGAGCAGAACGGCATCCGCATCTACACGCTCGAGCCGCCGCTCCAGCCGGGCGAGGAGAGGTCGCTCACCTTCGCCATGGGCTTCACCGCCGACCCGCTGCGGCACGGCAACCGTCGGCACGACGTGGTGGGCAACGGGACGTTCTTCAACAGCTTCAACCTCCCCGTCATCGGCTACCTCGAGAGCGCCGAGCTGCTCGAGGACGGCGCGCGCAAGTCGTACGGCCTGCCACCGAAGGAGCGCATGCGCGATCGCGACGACCCGAAGGGGCTCGAGCACAACTACATCCGCCGCGACGCGGACTTCATCGGCTTCCGCGCGACGGTGAGCACGGTGAAGGATCAGCTCGCCGTGGCGCCCGGCACGCTGGTGAAGGAGTGGACCGAGGGCGAGCGCCGCTTCTTCCGCTACGAGCTCTCGCCGCCCGGCCCGGCGGTGCTCCACTTCTTCTCGGTGCTCTCCGCCCGCTACACGGTGAAGGAGGACGCCTGGAACGGCGTGAAGCTGCAGATCTTCTACGACGCGAAGCACCCGTGGAACGTCGAGCGCATGATGCAGGGCATGAAGGACGCGCTGCAGTACTGCAGCGACGCGTTCGGGCCGTACCAGCACCCGCAGGCGCGCATCCTCGAGTTCCCGCGCTACGAGATGTTCGCGCAGAGCTTCCCCAACACCATCCCCTACTCCGAAGGCATCGGCTTCATCGCCCGCGTGCGCGACGACCACCCCGACGATCTCGACTACCCGTACTACGTGACGGCGCACGAGATCGCCCACCAGTGGTGGGCGCACCAGGTGGTGGGAGGCGACGTGCAGGGCGCGACCGTCACCAGCGAGACGATGGCCCAGTACTCGGCGCTGATGGTGATGAAGCGGCGCTTCGGGCCCGCGAAGATGCGCCGCTTCCTCAAGTACGAGCTCGACCGCTACCTCATGGGGCGCGCGATGGAGCGCAAGAAGGAGCTCCCGCTCAGCCGCGTCGAGAACCAGCCCTACATCCACTACCAGAAGGGCTCGCTCGCGATGTACTGGCTGCAGGATCTCGTCGGCGAGGCCACCGTCAACCGCGCGCTCGCGAAGTACGTGGCGGCGGTGAAGTTCCGCGGGCCGCCGTACACCAACTCCACCGAGCTCCTGCGCTACCTCCGCGAGGAGATCCCCCCCGAGCACCACGGCGTGCTCGACGATCTCTTCGAGACCATCACCCTCTACGACAACCGCGCGCTGTCGGCGTCGATGAAGCCCGGCGCGAGCGGCGGGTGGGACGTGACGGTCAAGGTGAAGGCGGTGAAGTACCGCAGCGACGACAAGGGCGAGCAGACCGAGGTCGACTTCGACGACGTGATCGAGATCGGCGCCCTCGACGACGACGGCAACGCGCTCTTCACCGAGAAGCGGCGGGTGAAGAAGGGCGAGAGCGAGCTCACCTTCACCGTGCCCGGCCGCCCCGCCCGCGTGGGCATCGACCCGCTCAACAAGCTGGTGGATCGCACCAGCGACGACAACACGGTGGCCCCCTCGGTGGAGTGAGGTGCGGAGAAATCCTCGCCTGAGCTGAAACCAGCGCGCCGCCGGGCGCATGACGTCTGCGGAGGGGTCCTTCATGTCTCGCGTCATCGTCGCGCTCACACTCGGCGCCGCGCTCGGTCTCGGGCTGTACCTCGGGCTCCGCCGCGACCCCGAGCCCGTCGCGCTGACGCCAGCTTCGCCCGCCGCGGCCGAGGAGCCGCGCACCACGGCCGGAGAGAAGGTGTTCGTCGATCGCGGTCACCCCGGCGTGGTGGTGACCGTTCGCCGCGGCCAGGCGCTGGAGCCGAACGCCCGCGTCGAGCTGTTCCGCGCCGAGCACGAGCTCGCCAGCGGAGCCCACGCGTGGCGCCCCGCGGGCGTCGAGCAGACCGCGCCTGACGGGCGCGCGACCTTCCCCGCCCTCGCCACGCTGCACCTCCTCGTGGTGACCGCCAGCGATGGCGCGCGCGCCACCAAGGTGTTCGACGTCAGCCGCGCCGGGGACGCCACCTGGGTCGAGGTGGAGCTCGGGCCGACGCAGCGCCTGCGGGGGCAGGTCCTCGATCGCCAGACCCACCAGCCCGTGCCCGGCGCGCTGGTCGTCGCCGAGCCGAGCAGCGAGCGCTCGGTCGTGGTCGGCGAGACGCGCGCCGACTCGTTCGGCAAGTTCGAGCTGATCGTCCCCAGCGCGCCCGACTGGAGGGTGGTCGCGAGCGCGGCGGGGTGGCTCGAGGCGAGCGCTCCGGCGACGCCCAGCGAGCCCCTCGAGCTGCTGCTCGAGCGCGGGGTGATCCTCGAGGGCCGGGTGTCGCAGCCGGGCGGCGAGCCCTGCGATGGAGCGCGGGTTCGCCTCGCGCCCGGGGACGTCAGGGAGACGCAGACCGACCACGACGGTCGCTTCACCGCGCGCGTGCCCCGCGGCCCCGTCTCGGCCCACGCCACCGCCCGGGACGGCCGTCAGGCGCTGGGGCGGGTGGTGAGCCGCCCCGACGACGAGCGCGTTCGCCTCGAGCTGGTGGTCAGCGCGGGCTCGGCGCTCGAGGGCCGCGTGGTGAGCAGCGGTGACGCGGTCGCGGGCGCAGCGGTGAGCGTGCTGGCGGAGCCCGACAACCTCGAGGTCGCGGCCTTCGAGACGGGCGGCGACGGGCGCTTCGCCGCGCGCGCGCTGCCGGCCGGGCGCTACCTCGTGCGCGCCGCGAAGGGCCGCGCGCGCCGCACGACGATCGTCGGCCTCGAGCTGCCGCGCGTCGAGCCGGTCGAGCTCGTGCTCCCGGGCGCCGCGCGGCTGACCGGCGTGGTGTTCGACCCCCAGCGCCACCCGAGCGCCAACGCCACGGTGCACGTCTCGTGGCCGGAGCAGCTCCAGGAGCCCGCCCGCGCCGCCCAGACCGACGAAGACGGCCGCTTCGAGCTCGACGAGCTGCTGTCGGCCCAGCTCACGGTCACCGCCACGGCGGGAGATCTCGTGTCCGAGGAGCAGCTGCACTGGGTGGGCCCCGACGCGGTGACGGAGATCTCGATTCAGCTCGATGCGCGCGGCACGCTGATCGGCCGGGTGATCACCCCCGAAGGGCAGCGCCCCGTCGAGCGCGTGCTGGTGTACCCCGAGGGCACGCGCGCCGGACACGGCGTCGACGTGCGCGACGGCGGCTTCAAGGTCGAGCTGATGCCCGGCAGCTACGGCATCGCGCCGTTGCTCGAGCACGCGGTGATGGACACCACCGCCGTCGAGGTGCGCGCGAACGAGGTGACGGAGGTGACCATCACCGCCTCGCGGCT
>JBMORD010000304.1:0-53717 GCA_049322495.1 Myxococcota bacterium
CGGCGGTCCGTCGCTCGCGTTCGCCGCCTTCGTCGACGGCGGCTGCGAGGGCGCCACCGTGAGCTGGAGCTCCTCGGACGGCCAGTCGTCGGCCGGGCCCTCGTTCGCGTGGACGCCCCCCGCGACGTCGTGCAACGCGGCGGGCGAGGTGGTGACGCTCACCGCGACGGCGACGTGGACGAGCGGCGCGCCGAGCTCCGAGAGCACGCAGGTGACGCTCGAGCCCTGGGGCGCGCCGCTGCCGCCCGTCTTCGCGCCTGCGAGCCAGGACGCGGGCACCACGCGCGTGTGGGGCCCTGCCGGCGCCGAGCACGTCTGCAGCGCCAGCGGCGGCTTCCCGGGCACCGAGCTGCTCTGGGCGGCGATCGACGCGGGGCCGTTCTCCTTCCGGCTCGTCGACGGAGGGCTCGAGCTCTCGACGCCCGAGTGCCTCAGCGGGCAGTTCGTCGCCACCGCGCGCCGGCAGGTCGTCGGCGAGCAGCGCGGGCGTGTCTCCGACGTCGGCACGCTCGTCGTCGACGTGCGGGCGAACCTCGCGCCGCTCGACGCCACGACGCCCTTCGTCGTCACGGCAGGGGCCGACGCGGGTGTGCTCGAGGGCACGCTTCAGGCGACGGCGAGCTGCGCCGATCAGCGGGGACTCACTTCGGAGGTCACGGTGTTCGACGGCCCCACCAGCGTGGCGTCGGGCGTGTTCGCTGTCCCGGGCGGGTGGGCGCTGCCCGTGCCGGGCGGCTGCGCGGGTGGGGTGCGCGACGTCGTGGCTCGGCTCCTCGAAGATGGTGGCTTCACCGGCGCGGAGCACCGCGCCCAGGTGTCGCTCGAGCGCACGCCGGTCGCCGTCGGGCCGCAGCGACTCGAGCGCACCACCGCGACCTGCGGCGTCGGCGTCAGGGCGCGCGTCGAGCTCGAGCCGGTCGCGGGCGCGTGCGCCGCCGTCGACACCTCGTGGCGCGTCGTCGCAGGGCCGGACGTGCTCGTCTCCGCGGGGAGCGGCGCGGCGTTCGAGCTCCAGACGGTCCGTGGTGACCTGTCCGCGACGGGCCAGTCCTTCACCATCGAGTGGACCGTCGACGGCGGCGGCACGAACGTGCTCAGCGAGACGCGGACGCTGGCGGTCGAAGCCGAGCCCTTCGTGTCGCTCTCCGTGGCCTCTTCTCCGGCGCTGCGGACCGAGGAGGGCGCGACGTTCTACGAGGTGACGCTGAGCAACGGTACCGCGTGCGAGGTCGGTGAGCTGGTGCTCGAGCTGCCGCTCACCGCGGCGCTCCCGTTGGCGGAGACGGTGCGGGTGGATGGCGCCGTGAAGCCCGCCATGCTCGAGGGCGCCGCGCTCCGCGTCGAGGAGCTCTCGCTGCCCGCCAGCGGCCAGACCGTCGTTCGCTTCGGAGCGCGCGCGCGCCTGCTCGGCACGCCGAGCGTGTCGCCGGTGGTGACGCTCCACGGCGTTCCGGTCTCGGTCGCTGCGGCCCCGACAGGCTTTCAGGCCGGCGGGTGCGGGTGCTCGAGCGGCGGTGCGCCCTTCGCGGTGCTGGCGTTCGCGGCCCTCGTCCTCCGTCGTCGTCGCAGGTAGAAGGCGCGCGTGCAGATCGACGGGCTCCATCACGTGGCGGTGCAGGTGCGTGACGTGGCGAAGGTCGCCGCGTTCTACGTCGAGGTGCTCGGGCTGCCGGAGCTCCAGCGCTACCACCGCGATGACGGCTCGCTCCGCAGCATCTGGGTCGGGCTGGGGCCGCGCGCTGAGGCGGGCTTCCTCGCGGTGGAAGCCGCCCCGGAGCTCACGGCCGACGGCGTGCTGGGCTTCTCGATGGTGGCGCTCCGCATTCCCGCGAGCGCCCGCGCGGCGATCGAGGCGGAGCTCGGGCGGCGTGGCGTGACGATCGAGAAGCAGACCGGGTGGACGATGTACTTCCGCGACCCCGAGGGGAACCTCGTCGGGTTGTCGCACCACCCCGAGGCGGCGGTGAGCGGAGGGCCTCATGGCTCGACTCGGTGAGCTGCTGCTCGAAGAACGGCTGATCTCCGCCGAGCAGCTCGAGGAGGCGCTCGAGACGCAGGTCGTCCACGGCGGGCGCCTGGGCACCAACCTCGTCGAGCTGGGCTTCGTGAAGGAGGCCGAGCTCGCCCGCGCGCTCGGGCGTCAGCACAACCTGCCGTTCGCGTCGGGCGAGATGATCCCCGATCCCGCCGCGCTGGCCGTCGTCGACCGCCAGTTCTGCGACGACGAAGACGTGCTCCCGATGCGCATCGACGCCACGCGCCTGACGGTCGCGGTGCTCGGCCCGAACATGAAGGCGATCGACACGCTGGCCTTCAAGGCGAGCAAGCGCGTGGTGGCGGTGATCATCCCCGAGTTCAGGATGAATCAGCTCCTGCGCACGCACTGCAAGGCGTTCCGGCCGATCCGCCCGATCGACATGAACACCCTGCGTCCTTCGAAGAAGAAGGACGAGAAGGTGCCGCAGCCCGGCGAGGTCGCGGAGCTGATCAACGAAGACGACTTCGCGCGCATCTACGCGAACGCGGTCGGGAGCACCGGCGAGGAGGAGGAGGAGATCATCGAGGGCGCGGTGATCGAGGAGGAGGCGCCCGTCGCTCCGGTGGTGGGGATCGCCAGCAGCGAGCCTCAGGCGCCGCCGCTCGACTTCGCGCAGGCCCAGCGGCAGCTCCAGAGCAGCACCAACCGCGAAGACATCGCGACCACCGTGCTGCAGTTCGCCCGCAGCAAGTTCCGCCGCGCGTTGATCCTCAACGTGCAGGGCGAGCTCGTCACCGGCTGGCGCGGCCTGGGGCAGGGCGTCTCGTCGAAGGCCGTGCGGCGCATCGGCGTCACGCTGCGCGAGCCGAACACCTTCAAGCTGGTGCGCGATCTCAAGTCGCACTTCGTGGGCCCGATGAAGCGCACCCCGGGCATGGCCGTCTTCTACAAGATGCTCGGCGGCGGCTACCCGCAGACCGCGGTGATCCTCCCGTTGCTGGTGCGCGGGAAGCTGGTGCACCTGCTGTACGTCGATCAGGGGCCCGGGCAGCTCACGCCGCCCGACGTCGGTGAGCTGCTGATCGTCTCGCAGGGGGTGACGCGGAGCTACGAGGCGCTCATCCGCCAGCGCAAGGCCGTCACTGCAGCTCCACGTTGAACGACACGCGCTGGCCGCCGTAGAGCGTGAAGGGCTCGCTCCACTTCGACTGCCCGACCGTCACCTGAATGCGGTGGCTCCCCTCGTAGACGGGGATCTCGCCGGTGATCGGCGCGGTGCCGACGCGGTTGCCGTCGATGAAGATCGCCGCGCCCTGGGGCGCCTTCACCGCGACGAAGCCCTTCTCGAAGGTGAACGTCTCCGAGACCGGATCGTGCTTGAGGGTGACCACCCGCGTCGCCACGAGGTTGAGGGCCTTGTTCTGCAGCGTGAAGACCTTGCGGCCGGGCGGCAGGCTCCCGGTCCACGGCGTGTGGCCGAGCGACTTCCCGTCGAGCAGGAGCTCGGCCTTCGGCGTCGACTCGATGGTGACGCTCACGTCGCTGGTGGCGGCGACCGTCGCGCCAGCGTCCTGGGGCACGCCGGCCGTCGTTCCCGCATCGGGAGCAGGGGCCTCGGCGCCCGCGTCCTCGGTCGCGACGTCCTCGACCGTCGCCGGCCCGGCGTCGACCTCGACCTCCTGCGGAGGCGGCGGGCCTGCGTCGACGACCTCGACCGGCTTCGGCGGAGGCGGCGCGGCGACCGTGTCGATCCCCGGGATCGGCTCGTTCGCCTTCTTCCACGCCCACCAGCCCGCGATGAAGGCGATGAAGACCGCGAGGAGGATCATCCAGCCCAGAGAGCTGCCTTCTTCGTTCTTCGGCTCGTCGTCTTCGTCGGGCGCGGTCCACTGACGCTCCGGCGGCGGGGCGTGCTTCGGCGCAGGCCTGGCGGGCGGCGGCTGCGGCGTCGCGGCGGGTGCTGCCGCAGGAGCAGGGGCAGGCGCGGGAGGGGGAGGCGGGGGCGCGAGCGGCGCGGGGACCCCCGGAGGGATCATCGACGCCGGGACGTCGACGGCCCGCATCATCGGGGTGGTCTCGCGACGCTCCTGCTCGGCCCACTGACGGCGCACGAAGTCGGCGATGCCCGCGTCGATGGTGTGTCGGCGCGCCGCGCGGAGCTGGTGCGACTGCGGGAAGAGCGTCTCGAGGAACTTCGCGAGCTCCTCGTCGGTGGCGACCTCGGCGCCGGCCGCGGCCTCGAGCGCCTCGCGCATCGCCAGCGGCGTCTGGTACCGATCGAGCGCCTTCTTCGCGCACGCCTTGTGGATGATCTTCTCGAAGGCTTCGGGGATCTCTCCGGGCGTCGCTGGCGGCAGCGGCAGCGTCAGCACCGCGTGATCGAAGAACTCGCCCTGATCCGCCCACGGCACCGCGCCGGTGAGGCACTCGAAGAAGGTGATGCCCAGCAGGTAGACGTCGGTGGGCACGGTGACCGCGTCGCGGCCGCCGATGATCTGCTCCGGGGCCGAGTGCACGCGGCGGCCCTTCACCCGCTGGCCACCCAGCTCGCGCGGCGCGAAGGCGAGGGCGCCGTAGCCGGTGATCTTCGTGACGCCGCTGAACGAGATGAGGATCGTCTCGGGGCGCAGATCGCCGTGCACCAGCGGCGCGCCGTCGTCGTTGCCGGCCACGTGCGCGTAGTGCACCGCGGTGCAGGCATCGAGCATCACGCGCGCCGCGATGCGCGGCGGGAGCTGCTTGCACGTGTCGAGGATCTTCCGCAGCGACTCCCCGTCGGCGAACTCCACGACGCGCGCGTGCCCCTCGTCGAGCTTCGCGAAGCCCATCACCGTGACGATGTGGGGGTGATCGAGCTGCGCCGCGTGCTCCGTCTCACGCTGGATCTTCGCGAGCAGCTCCGGGTCCTTCTCGGCGGCCTCGGGGACCCAGATGATGACCACCGGCCTGGCCTTGTTGTCCGGGCTGATCGCCAGCCCCAGGAAGGCGCGGGAGCCTTCCCCGGCCTGCAGGGGGCCGAGCGCCTGATACCGGTAGTTCGCCATGCGGGCAGGCTACGGGCCGGGCGGGCTCCGTCAAACTTCAAACCGCCCGCGGTCAGAACCCGAGCGTCAGGTAGTAGCCGCGCGCCCCACGCCGCACCAGGAGCAGCACGCTCTGCTTCCCGCGCGCCTGGATGATCGCCTCACGGAAGGCCTCGGGCGACCCGACGGGCGTCTGGTTCACGCGCAGCAGCGCGTCGCCCGGCTCGAGCCCGATGCGATCGGCCTGGGTGCCCGGGCGCACCGCGGTGATCACCATCGCGCCCTGCGCGGGCTTGAGCCGCAGCCCGAGGCGCTCCCAGACTGTCGCGTCGACCAGCTTCTGGGGGAACTCGATCGGCGTGACCTCGATGACCAGCTCCTGCCCGCCGCGGAAGATCTTCATCGAGACCGGGCTCTTCGCGGTGACGGTGCGCAGCCGGCTGCGGAGATCGTCGGCGTTCTCGATCTGCGTGGTGCCGACCTGCATCACGATGTCGCCGCGCTGGAAGCCGGCCGCGAGCGCCGGGCTCTCGGGCTCGACCGAGGCGATCAGCGCGCCGAAGGTGCGATCCCACCCCAGGCGGCGGGCGAGCTCGTGCGACAGCGGCTGCACGTCGAGGCCCACCCACGCCGGCCGCACCTTCCCGAACTGGGTGAGCTCCGCGACGATGCGCTTGACCTTGTCGGCGGGGATCGCGAACCCGATGTTCTGCGCCGAGGCGATGATCGCCGAGTTGATGCCGATGACCTCGCCGTCGATGTTCATCAGCGGCCCGCCGGAGTTGCCCGGGTTGATCGACGCGTCGGTCTGGATGAAGTCGTTGAACACGCGGTCTTCGTTCTTGATCGTTCGCCCCAGGGCCGACACCACGCCGACGGTGACGGTCTTCTTGAGCCCCAGCGGGCTGCCGATCGCCACCACCGTCTCGCCGATCATCAGATCCGACGAGGTGCCCAGCTTCGCCGCGGGCAGCGGTCCCTTCACGTTCACCTTGAGCACCGCGAGATCGGTGTCGGAGTCGCTGCCGATCACCTCCGCGTCGACCTGGCGGCCGTCGGCGAGCACCACGTGGATCTCCGACGCCCCGCGGATCACGTGATCGTTGGTGATGATGATGCCCGACGGGTCGACGATCACGCCCGAGCCGAGGCCCTCGACCGCGCGGCGCTCCTCCTGCGGGCCGAAGAAGAGATCCTCGAAGGACCGCGAGCGGAAGCGCGTCTCGACGACCGAGACCGTGCCCACGTAGACCACCGCGGGCGAGACCTTCTCCACCACCTGCACCACCGGGCTCCGCCGGGAGTTCAGGTCGCCGCTCACGAGCGAGAGGGCGAGCACCAGCATCGACGACGTCATCTGCGAGACCTCCAGTTCAGGATCGCGTGCGCAGCAGCAACAGCGCCAGCAACCACCACGGCGAAGCACCCATTCCACACCCGCAGCCCGCCGGCTGGGCGGGGCCCGGCAGGCCGGCATCGGGCGTCCCAGCGTCGAGCTCGGGCTGACCGGCGTCGACCGTGCCGGCGTCGACGCCCGCATCGACCCCCGCGTCGACGGGGCCGGTCGCACAGGTGGCGACCTCGCCGGGAGTGCCGATGCAGATGATCGGCCGCTGGCTGAGGGCGGCGCCGTTGGGGCCGCGGAAGGTGTTCGCCACGGCGACGATCACCGAGCCGCCCGCGACGTCGACCGTCTCGCCTGCGTCCGTCAGCCGCTTGACCTCGGTGTTCCGCCCGGCCTTCCGCGCGGCGAGCCACACCACGAGCCCCTCGCGATCGTCTCCGTTGGTGAAGACGCTGTCGGCCAGCCGCGCGGTGACCGCGGTACGACCGGCCGCGGGCGCCTCGAAGTACTGGGTCGACGCGTAGAAGACGCGCTGGCCATCGACGCGGTACGGGAGCGTCACGGGCACGGTCGCCACCGGGGGGAACTGCGCGCCCTGGGGCCACGCCGCCTGCGCGTCGGCGGCGCCGGCCGTGTAGAGGTTCCACCGCGCGAACTCGGCGAACTCCGCGGCGAACGACGACGCGTACTCACGCTTGAGCAGCGCGTCGAGCTGCACCACGAAGGTGGGGTTCGCGCGATCCTGCGGCTCCGCCGGGTCTCCCTGGCCGTTCTCGAGGTGCTCCCAGAGCTTGCGGATCAGCGCGTCGTCGTGCCGCAGGGTGAGGAACTCGAAGAAGATCGCCGAGCCGTAGGCGAAGGACGGCACCGGCCCGGGCGGCGGAGAGTCGATCGAGCGCTCGGGCCGCTCGAGGTAGCCGCCGACGAAGTTCTCGAAGTCGCTGGTGGTGGGGTCGAAGTGCTCGGTGGCCCACACCGCGGTGCCCTCGCTCACCACCACGTTCATGTTGCTGTCGTACGCCGCCTGCACCGCGTGGAAGTACTCGTGGCTGCCGAGGATCTTCGTGGCCTCGGTGGTGCTCGGGTAGCCGTAGCCGGCGAAGTCGTTCTCCTGCACCACGTAGCCGATGCACTGCTCGGCGGTGGGGCACTGATCGACGCGGAAGGCGCCGTCGGCCGAGCGCGCGAAGTCGAGGAGGTACACGTCGAACCGCCCGTCGCCTCCGTTCGACGCGAGCGCGCCGTCGCCCAGCGGGCGGCGGTAGCCCAGCACGCCGTGGTACAGCGCGCCGACCGCTTCGTAGCTCTCCTCGACGCGCTCCACGAAGTCGGGCACGCCGGAGTCGTCGACGTCGGCCCCGGGCACTGCGTTCACGCCCGCACGCGTGAAGTGCACCTTGAAGGCGCCGCCATCGAGCGCCTGCGACTCGACGACGTCGCTGGCCTGGTAGCGCCACATGAGCCCGCTGCTGGTGTCCGTCGGGCGGAGCTCCTGCACGAGCGTGTGCGCCACCGCCTCCCGGCGGGGAGCGTCGTCACCGCAGGCCACCAGCACCGCGCAGGGGAGGAGAGCGAGGAGCGCGCGCATGTCGTGTCGGCTGCTCAGTCGAGGTAGCGCCAGCGCACCCGCACCGTGCCGCCGAGCGCGCCGCCGGTGCTGCCGCTGGTGTCACACATCTGCTGCGCGGCCTCGGTCGCGTAGTAGGTCGACACGGTGAACTTCACGTGCCGCCCCGTCTGGGTGCGGATCACGTAGGCCTTCTTCGTCATCCGCACGCAGCCCTGGTACTGGTAGAAGCTCGCGAGGTACGTGTTCGGCGAGGTGGTGAGCCCCGAGCCGTCGTCGATGAACGTGCACGCGGGCGGGCGGTCGAGGAAGTTGTCGCCCTCGGGGAGGTAGTTCGCCGGCACCGCGGTGATCTGCTCGTAGGGCACGCTCTGGACCTGCGCGGCGACGCACGACGGCCCGGAGTCGCCCGAGTTGAGGCGGATCACGAAGCGGCGGAACGCCATGTCCCAGTCCATCGAGTCGAGGGCCGCGATGTCGGTGAGCTGCAGCTTCTCGAGCCCGAACGGGGTGAAGCGCACGTAGACGTAGCTCTCGGTCGGAGACTGGCCGCCCGCGCGCGTGTCGATCGTCGCGAGGAAGTCCCCGTTCGCCTCGCCGTTGGCGAGCGTGCCGGTGTTGAGGTTCGACAGCAGCCCGAGGTTGGCGATCGCGCTGTCGGAGCACTCGACGTTGGTGCGGGTGCACATGAAGCTGCCCGCGTCGGCGCCGCCTCCGCCGCCACCGGTGCCCGCGTCGTTCGAGCCACCGCCGCCGCCACTGCCACCGCCCGAGCCCGACGCGACGCACACCTTGTCGCCGCAGACCTGCCCCGACTGCGCGCAGTTGACGCACGCGTTGCCGCTCGCGCCACACGCCGAGTTCTCCCCGCCGCTGAGGCACTCGCCGGCTTCGCTGCAGCAGCCGCTCGAGCAGCTCTGCGGGGTGCAGGTCTTCGCCGCGCCACACGAAGCGGCGCCGACGAGCAGAACGATCGGGAGAACGAGGCCGGGGACCAGGGGCAGACGCATGATGTCGGCGCGTGTACTCCATGGCTCGCAGGCGCACCACCCCCGGCGGGGCGCGGTTGTCGTGGCGGGGCGGGGCGCTTTGGTGAATCTTCCCGAGCAGCGGGCGTCACGCCCGCGGTCCTTCTCGAGGGTGCGCATGTCACGACTGCTTGCTGGTGCCGTTGTCCTCTTCTGTCTGCCCGCGTTCGCGCAGGACGACTCCGAGCCGAAGAAGGTGGCGGAGACCTACCTCAACGCGCTCACGGGCGCGGGCGACGAGGCGGGCAAGGATCTCCTGCTCGGCGGCGTCACCATGAACGCCCAGCTCTTCAGCCTCGAGAACTGGAAGCTCAAGTCGAAGGATCCGGTGCGCAAGGAAGACGGCGATCTCGCGCACGCGGTGCAGATGATGAACGACCTCGACAAGGCTGGGCGCACGGCGCTCACCAAGCTCATGGGCGTCGAGGCGGTGGGCGACGATCTCCAGATGACCGAGGTCAGCCAGGCGGAGGCCACCAAGCTCCTCGCGCCGACCAAGGAGCGCGTGCTCTCCTTCCAGAAGCACCACCCCGTGCTCTCGTACGCGCTGCGCACCGGCAAGGAGGTCTACTGGCACCCGAAGAACCCGATGCGCGCGGTGCTGGCGCGCGCGGGCACGTCGGGCAAGTACAGCGTCGAGGTGCACCGCTGGGTGATCGAGACGGTCGAAGGGCCGGCCAAGACCCCGCGCACCTGGCCGCTGCGCGTCATCCGCTTCAAGTCGGCGAAGATCGACACCGGCTGGAAGATCCTCCCCGCGTCCGACTGGAACGCGGAGTGAGCCTCACGGGCCCTTGAGGGCGGGCATCGCGCCCGCCTTCGGCTTGATGGTCTTCAGCGCCTTCTCGAAGAGCGCCTCGGCGAAGCGGCTGGGGGCCTGCGAGTGCGCCAGCCGGCGGGCCTCGGCGCGGAGCTTCGCCGCGTCGTCGGCGCGGCCGAGGTGCTCGACCACCTCGGCGGAGTACCAGAGCCGCCGCGCGTACAGCGTGCGGATCTCCGCGGTGAAGGTCTCGGCCGCGAGCTGGCGCGCGTAGGCCACGCGCTTCTCGTTCCGCTGCTCTTCGGTCAGCGGGAGGATCGCGATCGCCTCGCTGCGGTTCGCCAGCGCCACGAGGTGCTGCTCCGACGGGAGCCACTGCTCGATCTCGGGGAGCGCGTGGAGCGCCGCGCCGTCCTCCGCGCGCTCGGCGTCGCCCGGCTCGAGCGGGGGGATCGCCACGTCGGGATCCTGCGGCGTGATGCCGATGCGCGCGAGCGCCTGGGCGATCTCCGAGTTGTATTCGGTCTTCGTGCGCTCGTTGAGCGTCATCGCGCGCCCGAGCTCGAGCTTGATGCGCTCGAAGGGCACCAGCATCACGTGCTCGTCGGGGGACTGCTCGAGCTCGCGCATGCGGCGGCGGTACTGGTTGCGGTTCGAGTGCAGCGAGCCGAACTGCGCGAGGCCGAACTCGTCGTGCACGATGCCCTGGAAGAGCTCGAGCCCGCCGCCGCGCATCGGCACCGCGAAGAAGAACGCGCGCTCGCCGGTGCCGAGCTGCATCGAGAGCACGCCGGGGAAGTCGTTGGCCGTCTGCTGTGGCTCGACCGGCGTCGCCGGTTCTTCCGCGCGCGCCGGGGCCGGCGCCTGCACGCCGCTCGACTGGAGCTGGTAGAGCGCCTTCTTCGCGAGCTTGGCGTGCACCTTCGAGCTCGAGAGGCTGAGCGCCTGCGCGAGCTCGGGCTTCTTCGCCTTGACCCACGCGTCGAGCGCCTCGCGGGCCTGGGCTTCAGGAAGCGACTCCACCTGCTGCGCGGTCATCGAGAGGAAGTCCATGGTTCACCGTTTCCGAACGAGGAAGAAGTCGCCTGCCTGCGCTGCCACGAAGAGCTCCGTCTGGAGCCGCGGACCGAAGAGCTGCTCGGGTCGCGCGCCGCGCAGCACGAAGTGATCGTAGTGCCGACCCTGCTCGTCCCAGCGCATCTGATCGGGGCGCCACTCGCTGGGGAAGGTCGGCGGCGGCTCGCCCCGGTACATGAGCGGGCTGTGCGGCGTCAGCGCGAACGAGAAGTTGGTGAGCCCGCCGCGCTCGCGCGCCACGACGCAGCTCGCGTGGAGGTACACCGGGTGCGTCACCGCGCGGGAGCCGGTGGCGTAGATCAGCCCCATCACGCGGGGCTTGTCTGCCGCCGCCTGCGCCAGCTCGGTGAGGGCGGCCGACTCGGCGTCGAAGGCGCGGAACGCGCTCCACAGCGGCTGCACGAAGAGCAGCGCCGCCGCCGCGGACGCGAAGAGGAACGCGCGCGACCACCGCTCCGGGAGCACCGGCACCGCGGCGACGAGGAGCGCCGCCGCGAGGTGCGCGTAGCGCGTGTTCAGGTAGTACATGTACCCGCGGATGTCGAAAGGCAGCGCGAAGAGCAGCACGAAGGCCAGCGCCGCCAGGCCCGCGATGCGCCAGCGGACGATCGGCCCCTCGGCGCTCTGGTCGTTCGCCGCGAGCCAGGTGCCCAGCCAGATCAGCGCCGCGGCGATCGCCAGCAGCACGATCGCGCCGCTCACCAGCGGGCCGGCCTCTCCGCCCGCCGCGCGGGGCACGAGCCAGCGCACGGCCGCGACCCAGGCGATCACCAGCGCCGGCAGCCCCAGCGCCGCCGCGATCGCGAGCGCGCGCGTGGCCGGCGCCTTCGCCTTGACCTTCGCCACCAGCCCACGCCCGAGCGCCGCCAGCAAGGCGGCGAAGGCGATGAGGAGCACCACGCGCACCGCCTGCTGGTCGCCGCCGTCAGGCACCATCCCCGCGAGGATCGGCGAGCTCACCCGCAGCTCGCTGGGCAGGCACAGGGAGATCCCGAGCTCCACGCGCCTCGCGCCCGGCTGGCAGCTCACGTCGAGGAACTCGCTCACGTTCTGATCGAACGACTTCCAGCCGAGGTTCTCCTTCGACAGCATCGGGCCCCACGAGCGCCACGGCTGACCGGGGGCGATCTCCTGCGGCTGGCCGACGCGCAGGCCGACCCAGAGCACGAAGAGCAGCACGCCCGGGACCACCCCGAGGAGCGCGGGGACGCGCGCGCGCCACGTCTTCCCTTCGGGGGCGGGGGTGGTGAGCAGCAGGAAGGGCAGCGCGACCCCGAGCCACGCGAAGGACTGCACGTGGAAGAGCAGCACCGCCACGAGCGCGACGGCGAGCGCGAGGGCGCGGTTCCTCCGCTGCTCGGGGCGCGCGTCGATGGTGCGCACGAAGAGCGCGCAGGTGAGCAGCGCCAGCGGCAGCGACGCGCAGTAGTTGATGAAGCCCCACGCGAAGCTGTCGCCCCACGCGAAGGGGATCGCCAGCAGCGCCGGCCACGTCGGCCGCTTGAGGCTGTGGAGCAGGAACGCGAGCGAGAGCGGCAGCCCGACGACGTACGCGCTGAGGAACAGCCGGTTCGCCAGCTCGAGCGGCAGGAGCCAGTTCAGCAGGCTCACCGCGTAGTAGTAGCCGAGGTACGGCGTGAGCTCCGGCCGCCGCGCGAAGACCTCGGGGAAGAGCGTCGAGGCGTCGTCGAGACGGTGGAGCACCGAGATCAGGTGGAGGTGCTGCGGCAGATCGACCAGCGGGATCGCCCGCGTGGCCCAGAGCGGCGCAACCCCGCAGATCAACGCGACAATCCAGGCGAGCTTATCGATCGAAGGGCGGCGCACGCAGGCGCGGCACCATGAAGGGGTGGGGGCCGCTTGGCAAGTGCCTACATGGTGCGCTAGGCGCCCCGGCCATGCAGATCCTCAAGAGCCTCGCGGTGAGCGCGCTGTTCCTCGCGTCGACGGCCGGTGCGGCGTCGGTCGAGAAGAACCTCTTCGGGACCAGCACCCGGGCGACCTGCTCGTGCAAGGGCAAGGGCGACTGCACGTGCCCGCGCGGGCAGTGCAAGTGCAAGAACTGCGGAAACCACGCGAAGCCGCAGGTCGTCGACACGCTGAAGGGCGCCGGCGAGACGACGCGCCTGCCCGACACCGCCCGCTACGACGCGCGCGGCGGCGTGTTCATCTGAGCCGCTGACTCACGGGCGCTCGGCCTTCCACAACAGAAACGGCGGCACCTTCATGCGCTCGAAGGCGACGAGCCCGGCCGTGGCCGCCGCTTCCCGGAGCTGCGCTTCGCTCCGCGGGTGCAGCCCCGCGCCCCGGTGCAGCGGCTGGAGCAGCGCGCCGGCCTCGTAGGTGGTGGCGACCAGCTTGCCGCCCGGCTTGAGCACGCGCCCGCACTCGCGCAGCAGCGGCGCGAGCTCCTGCTGGAAGTGGATGAAGCCCACCGCGACGATCGCCCCGACGCTGGCGTCGTTGAAGGGCAGACCCGGCACCTGGGCGCGCACGAAGTCGGCCGCCTCGGCGTGCTCGCGCACCTGGGCCATCGCCTCCTCGAGCATCGGGCGCGACACGTCGACGCCGATCACCTGGTGGTGCGGGAAGTCGCGCGACAGCCGCCGGAGGATGAGCCCCGCCCCGCACCCGAGATCGACGATCGGCCCGGCCGGCGCGCCGGTGAGGAAGTTCCGGATGACGGTGTACTCGCTGTCGTGATCGAGCCGGCCGCGGGTGAGCACCGTGTCGACCGCCGGCCGCACGTAGCGCTCCCACGAGCGGGCGACCCACGGCTGCTCCATCGCCTGCTGGAGCGGGCTGAGCCGCGCGCGATCGCCGACGAAGTCGATGAGGCCGTCGTGCACGGGGAAGCGGCCGCCGCAGCCGAGGCACTTCGCGGGGCCGAAGGACATCGCCGAGTCGGCGACGTCGGCCTCGGGCACGAGGCTCGCCGCGCCGCACTTCGGGCAGCGGAGGAGATCGAGCGTGGCACGTCGCATCGCTTCAGCTCCTGCTGACCAGCACCGGCCAGCCGCGCGCCATCGCCTCGCGGAAGAAGTCCGAGAGCGCGGTGCGCGCGAGGTTGACGCTGAGCTTCTTCGGCGAGGTGAGGCTCGACTCGCCGATGCTGCGCGCGGGATCGAGCTCGATGGTCGCTCCACAGCGCTCGCAGCGCAGCGACTCCGGGCGCATCAGGGCGACCGGCACCGCGTAGCGCGCGCCGCACGCGCAGCGCCACAGCTGGGCGCGCTCTCCGGCGTCGACGCGCGCGAGCGTCAGCAGCTGATCGGCGGTGCGGAGCAGGGCGGGGAGATCGTTCGGCGCGCGGGCGAACACCGCAGGGCTCTCGGCGGCGACCAGCTCCTGCGCGCGTTCCCAGGCCTTGTAGCCGCGGTACTCGATGGCCTCGAGCGCGGGGCCGATGAGCGCCGGCTCGGCGAGCGCCGGCTGGAGCTCCTCTTCGCCGGGGCCCGGCGTGCGCTTCGAGTCCACCAGCTGCCACGCGGGCACGGAAAAGAAGCGCATCAGCTCCACTCCAGCATCAGCTTGAGCGGCTTGAGCGCCGCCGCGCGGAGCTCCTCCGGCAGCTCGAGGCGCGGCGTCTTGTTCTTCATGCAGAGGTACAGCTTCTCCATGGTGTTGAGGCGCATGTACGGGCACTCGTTGCACGAGCAGCCGTTGTCCGGCGGCGCGGGGATGAACTTCTTGCCCGGCGACGCCTTCTCCATCTGGTGGATGATCCCCACCTCGGTCACCACGATGAACTCCTGCGCGGCGTCCTTCTGCGTGAACTCGAGCAGCTGCTTGGTCGAGCCGATGTAGTCGGCGAGCCTGAGCACCGGCTCCTCGCACTCGGGGTGGGCGATCACCTTCGCCGCCGGGTGCTGCACCTTGAGCTGCACGAGCTGCTTCTCGCTGAAGATCTCGTGCACCTGGCAGCTGCCAGGCCACAGCACCATCTCGCGGCCGGTCTGCTTCGTCACCCAGCGGCCGAGGTGCTGATCGGGCGCGAAGATGATCGGCCGATCCTTCGGGATCTTCGAGACGATCTTCACCGCGTTGGAGCTGGTGACGATCACGTCGCTCATCGCCTTCACCGCCGCCGACGAGTTGACGTACGTCGCCACGAAGTGATCGGGGTGCTTCGCCTTGAAGGCGGCGAACTTGTCGGGCGGGCAGCGATCCGAGAGCGAGCAGCCGGCGGCGAGATCCGGCAGGAGCACCAGCTTCTCCGGGTTCAGGATCTTCGCGGTCTCGGCCATGAAGTGCACGCCGCAGAAGACGATCACGTCCGCCTTCGTCTTCTCGGCCTGCTGCGCCAGCGCGAGCGAGTCGCCCACGAAGTCGGCGACGTCCTGGATCTCCGACTCCTGGTAGTAGTGGGCGAGGATGACCGCGTTGAGGTCCTTCTTCAGCTTCCGGATTTCCTGCTCGTAATCCATGGGGCCTTCGTAGCCCCGCAGCCCGGAAGTTTCACTCCTCCCCTTCGTCCAGGCTGAGCTGGTAGCTGTCCTGGAAGTTCGCCTCGCGGTTCTTCGTGTCACGCACCTCGAAGACGTAGAGGCCGGGCTCGGCGGCGAAGCGCACCGTCTCGGGCTTGTCGCCCTTGGCCGAGTCGCTGGTCTGCACCAGCGTCAGCTTGCCGTCGGCCTCGACGCGGTGGAGGTAGAGCCCGACGTCGACCTTCAGCACGCCGGTCACCGTGGCCTTGAGCGCGGTCTTCACCGGCCGGTCGCGGAGATCGACCTGGAAGTAGTCGACGTCCTTCTTCGGGAACACCGTGCCGCGGATCGGCTTGCCGAAGGCGATCGGCATCGCGGTGGCGGGGGTGTTGTTGCTCTCGCGCTCCTCGGTGCCGTCGTCGGGCACCACGGTGGTGGTGAGGCGGTAGGGCTGATCGGCGTTCTCGTCTTCCTTCACCCACTTGCCGTCGATCTTCTTCGCCGCCGCCTCGACGCGGATGAAGCACACCCCGTTGCAGGCGACGTTGTTGAGCTGCTCGGGCTCTCGCGCGACGCCCTCGTTCGCCTTGAGGAGCACCTCCTCGGGCTTGCCCTCGACCGGCTGCACCACCGAGAGCACGAGGTCGACCTTGTCGACGCCGCTGACCTGCAGCTTCGCGATCGACGGGCCATCGGTGACCAGGCGGAAGTAGTCGACGTCGCCCTTGGGGCTGAGGAAGCCATCGCGGTAGCTGTTGGGCGGCACGTCGGTCGCGCGCGACAGCTCGTCGTTGGGCTCGAACTCCGCGCTGCCGCTGGAGTCCTCCGGCGCCACGGTGAGGGTGTACGAGACGTCGGGGTTGGCGCCCTTGCGGCCGTTGCTGCGCACCGCGACGTAGATCACCCTGTCGGCCGCGCGCACGCCCACGTTCCGCAGCGACAGCGGCGCGTTGTCCTTCGACTTCGCCGCGAAGAGCACCGCCTCGGCCTCGGTGAGGATCTGGAGGTCCGTCGAGACGCCCTCCACGCCGCTGATGTCCACCCGCAGCGCGAGGCGCTTCTCGGCGAGCGGGTTGCCCCCGTCGACGCCTCCGTCAGCCGGCAGCGCCTCGCCCGCGTCGACGCCCGCATCGTCGCCCTCGAGCGGGGCGGGGGCCTCGGCGGGCGCGTCGGACGGCAGCTCGTAGCGGTAGAAGTCGACGTCGTTGCCGTGGCCGATGGTGCCGCTGATCGCCTGGCCCAGGGCCACGGGCGTGGCGTCGACCTTCCGCTCGTTGGGCTCGAGCTCGTAGCCGGGCAGGCGCTCGGCGAACTTCGCGGTGACGGTGTACGCGCCGCCGACGCCCTTCTTGAGCGCGACGAGCCGCACGAAGGTGCGCGACGAGACGTCGATGTTGGGCAGGCGCTCCGGTGCCCCGACGCCACCGGCGTTGACGGTGGCCAGCGGGGTGCCCGTCTCGTCGACGAGCTCGAGGGCGATGTCGGCGCCGTTGGGGCAGGAGGCCTGGAAGTCGACCGTGCGCGGGAGCGAGGCCTTGAGCACGAACCAGTCGACGTCGGGCTTCGCGGGATCGGCGCCGAGGTTCGCCTCGACGAGGCTGGTGCGATCGAGCGCGAGCGCGCCGCCCGCGCTGTCGTTGGGCTCCTTCTCGGCGAGCACCGGAGGGCCGGCGTCGATCACGCCCGCGTCCACCGTCGGCGTGCCGCCGCAGCGCTCGCACGCGGCGAGGCCCAGCAGCGTGAAGAGTCCCACCAGCACTCGTCGAGTCATGCGCGGCGTCATGCCCACCCGGTCGCAACACCGCAAGCGTCGAGATGTTCCTCGGAAAGCCGAGCGGTCTGCGGTGAATGGGCGCTGACGTTCTGGGGTATGTACCCGCGCATGTCGACTTCGAGCTGGTTTCCGGTTGCGGTGTCGTTGATCGCGCTCCCGGCAGTCGCCGCGGGCCCGGTGGGGTACGCGCAGGCCACCGGCTACTTCAAGAAGGACTCGCGCCCGACGCTCTACCAGCCGCTGAACGTCCTCGACGCTCGCGACGCGACGGCGTGGTGCAGCCCGACGTCGGACCCGCTCAACGAGCTGCTCACCTTCGGGTTCAACGGGCCGGTGAAGCTCGAGGAGCTGCGCATCTCGTCGGGCAACAACTTCGACGCCAACACCTGGAACGACTTCGCGCGGGCGCGGAAGATCGCGATCCGCAGCGGCAAGCAGACGCAGACGCTGACGCTCGAGGATCTGCGCGGGGCGCAGTCGGTGCCGCTCAACCCGCCGATGCTCGGCAGCCGCTTCACCATCGAGATCCTCGACACCTACCCCGCGGACGACCCCGACGCGCCGGTGTGCCTCACCGACGTCGTCTTCGTCGCCGAGGGCAAGGCCCTCAACGGCGCGTGGCTCACCACCAGGCTCAAGTTCGACAAGTACACCTCGGCGGTGATGGGCACCTGGTACGCCGGCTTCGAGGGCACGCCCGATCGCTTCCTCTCGCTGAACTTCGACGGCACCTTCCGCTACAGCTACGAGCCGTTCGACACCACGCGGAACAAGGAGAAGGTGCTCCAGGGCTCGTACGATCCGTCGGCTTCGCGCATCGTGTTCGAGGTCGGCGGGAAGAAGTACGGCGTGAAGTTCTCGAAGGACCCCGCGAAGAAGGGCAGCGGGCAGGTCCTCTCGCTCGAGGGCGAGCTCCCCGAGGATCTCAAGGGCGAGTGGCGCAGCCACCCGTGAGGTGACCGCCGCCGCTGAAAAGGCCGAGTGGCTCGCACGGCCCAAAGAGTCACTTCCCGCCGGAGGCAGCGGAGGGTCGTGGAGACGGGAGGCCGTCCATCACTGACGCGGCCTCAACCACGCATCCGAGAACGGCCGAGCGGCTCGCACGGCCCGGAGCAGGCAACTGAGAGCTACACGGCCTTCTTCTTCTTGTTCGCGAAGCGCGTGAAGAACTCGAGGATCTCCTTCTTCACCGCGGCGTAGTCGCTCGCGTCGTGGAACTCCGACTCGAGGAAGATGCCGCCGCACGACTCGCACGTGTCGTAGCTCAGGGGGTTGGCCTTCTCGCCGCCGACGACGCGGACGAGGTCCACCTGGCACTCCGAGCACTGACCACACATGGCCTCGGGGTCGACCTTCCCGCCGATGCTCTCCAGGCCGGGGAGGTTGTGATGCAGCAGCATGCGGTTGAGGTCAGACACGTCGACCCATACGCCGCCGCAGTCACTGCACTTGCGAAGCGTCTGGTCTTCACCTTCGAGATCGACCATGTCGACGCCGCAGCTCGGGCACTCCATTGTGTGGCTCTTCTCCTGTTGGGGGTTGAGGGCGAAGCGTAGCGAGGCAAGATCGCCGAACGCAAGGAGCGTCGTCAGCGTTCCTTCACGCGCTTGATGTCTGCGCCCAGGGAGCGCAGCTTTTTCTCGAGCCGTTCGTACCCTCGATCCAGGTGGTACACGCGCCCCACGGTCGTCTTCCCGTCGGCGCTCAGGCCCGCCAGCACCAGCGAGGCCGACGCCCGGAGATCGGTCGCCATCACCGGCGCGCCCGAGAGCTTCGTGACGCCGCGCACCACGGCGGTGTGCCCGTCGACGGTGATGTCGGCCCCCATGCGCCGCAGCTCGGCGACGTGCATGAACCGGTTCTCGAAGATGTTCTCGGTGATCACCGAGGTGCCCTTCGCGGTGCACAGCAGCGCCATCAGCTGGGCCTGCATGTCGGTCGGGAAGCCCGGGTGCTCTCGCGTCTTGATGTCGACGCCGCGCAAGGGCTCCCTGGCCGCGCAGCGCACGCCGTCCCCCTCGACTGACACGTGGCAGCCGGCCTCGCGCAGCTTCTGGATCACCGGCTCGAGGTGCTCCGGGGCGCAGCGCTCGACGAGCACGTCACCGCCGGTGATGGCCGCGGCGACGAGCAGCGTGCCCGCCTCGATGCGGTCGGGGATGATCGCGTGATCGACCGGCTTGAGCTCGTCGACGCCGTCGACGGTGATGATGTCCGAGCCGGCGCCGGTGATGCGCGCGCCCATCTTGTTGAGCACGCGGGCCAGCTCCTCGATCTCCGGCTCGCGGGCGGCGTTCTCGATGATGGTCCGGCCCTTGGCGAGCACCGCGGCCATCAGCACGTTCTCGGTGCCGGTGACGGTGATGAGGTCGAAGGTGACGGTGCCGCCCTTGAGTCGCTTCGCCCGCGCCTCGACGTAGCCCTCATGGAGCTCGATCTCCGCGCCGAGCGCCTCGAGGCCCTTGAGGTGCTGATCGATGGGGCGGGCGCCGATGGCGCAGCCGCCGGGCATCGACACGCGCGCGCGGCCGTAGCGGGCGACGAGCGGGCCGAGCACCAGCACCGAGGCGCGCATGGTCTTCACCAGCTCGTACGGCGCCTCCGGGGTGACGCCGCGCGCCGGCGGCACCTCGATCATCACCGTGTCCTTCTTGCGGCCCGACAGGCGCGTCGACTGGCAGCCCATGGTGTCGAGCACCTCGAGCATCGTCTTCACGTCAGCCAGCTCGGGCACGTTGCGGAAGGTGTGCTGGCCGTGCGCCAGCAGCGAGCTGGCGAGGATCGGCAGCGCCGCGTTCTTCGCGCCCGAGGCGTGCGTGGTGCCCTTCAGCGGGCCGTTGCCCTTGACGACGATCGAATCCATCTCACGACTCCTGTGCTGCGGCCCGCCCGAGCGCGAGGCGATCGTGCCGGGCGAGATCCTTCTCGATGCGCACGTCGCGGCAGCCGGCCCGCGCCATGAGCTCCTTCACCGCGTCTCCCTGGTCCTCGCCGATCTCCAATGCAAGGAGGCCGCCGGGCTTGAGCCGTGGCAGCGCCTGGGTGACGAGCCGGCGAATGACGTCGAGGCCGTCGGCGCCGCCGTCGAGCGCCTCGCGGGGCTCCTTCTGCACCTCGCGCTGCAAGGTCGCGATCTCCGCGGTCTTCACGTACGGGGGGTTCGAGACGATCACGTCGAACCTCGCCTCGGGCGGCAGCGGCGCGAGCAGATCGCCCTGGAAGAAGGTGACGCGCCCGTCGACGCCCAGCGCCTCGGCGTTCTGCTTCGCGACATCCAGCGCCCCCGGCATGAGGTCGGTCGCCCACACCGAGGCCTGTGGCCGCTCGGCCGCGATGCTGATCGCCACGCAGCCCGAGCCGGTGCACACGTCGAGCACCCGCGACGGCGCGTCCTTCTTCACGTCGCGCAGCGCGGCCTCGACCAGCAGCTCGGTCTCGCTGCGGGGAATGAGCACCCGCGCGTCGATCGCGAAGCGGCGGCCGTAGAACTCGCGCGAGCCGACCAGGTACTGCGTGGGCTCGCCGCCGAGCCGCCGCTGGATGAGGCCGCGGTACGTCGCCAGCTCGTCCTTCGAGAGCGGGCGATCGAGATCCATGTACAGCTTCACCCGCGCCAGCCCCAGCACGTGCCCGAGGAGGATCTCCGACGTCAGCCGGGCATCGTCGATCTTCTGCTTCTCGAAGTGTCCGCGTGTCCAGTCGAGCACCCGTCGAATCGTCCACGTCTCGGTGCTCATCCGCGCTCCTGTTGCTGCTTGAGGGCCTCGGCGCGGAAATAGGTCTGCAGCGCCGTCAGCACGTCTTCGAGGTCGCCGGCCATCGCCGCGGGGAGGTTGTGCCGCGTGAAGCCGATGCGGTGATCGGTCAGGCGATCCTGCGGGAAGTTGTAGGTGCGGATCTTCTCGCTGCGATCGCCGCTGCCGACCTGGCCCTTGCGGAGCGCGTCGCGCTCGCTGCGGATCTTCTCCTGCTCGATCTCGTACAGCCGCGCGCGCAGCATCTTCATCGCCATCGCGCGGTTCTTCAGCTGGCTCTTCTCCTGCTGGCACTTCACGACGATGCCCGTGGGCTTGTGAATGAGGCGCACCGCCGAGTCGGTGGTGTTGACGCTCTGGCCGCCGGCGCCGGTCGAGCGCATCACCTGCATCTCGACGTCGGCCTCCTTGACCGTGACGTCGGCCTCTTCTGCCTCGGGCATCACCGCCACGGTGATGGTCGAGGTGTGAATGCGCCCCTGCGTCTCGGTGGCCGGCACGCGCTGCACCCGGTGCACGCCCGACTCCCACTTCATGATCGAGTACACCGCGTCACCCGAGAGGGTGATCGTCGCGTCCTTGATGCCGCCCTGGTTGCCGGCGCTGAGGTCGACGATGTCCGCCTGCCAGCCGCGCTTCTGCGCGTAGCGGAGGTACATCTGCATCACCTGCTCGGCGAACAGCGAGGCCTCGTCGCCGCCGGCCGCCGCGCGGATCTCGATGATGACGTTCTTCTCGTCGTTGGGATCCTTCGGCAGCAGCAGGAGCTGGAGCTCCTCCTCGAGCGCCCCGAGCCGCGCCTCGAGCCCGGGCAGCTCCTCGCGGGCCAGCGCCTTCATCTCTGCGTCGCCCCCCTCGAGCAGCTCGCGGCTGCCGGCGATCTCCGCGCGGAGCTTTTTCCACTCGCGGTAGCGCTCGACGAGCTTCTCGATCGACGCCCGCTCGCGCGAGAGCTTCTGGAGCCGCCCCGAATCGGCCAGCACGGCAGGGCTCGAGAGATCGGCGGTGAGCCGCTCGAAGCGCTGTTCGACGTCGTCGAGCTTCTCGATCAAAGCGCGCGCGGTGTACGCGCACCCCCGGTGTCGAGCAACGGTGTTGTTGCCCGCCCGTGGGCGGTCGGGTAGTCAGCGTTTCACACCAACGCAGTCCCCGGAGAATCCCATGCCTGCCGTCAAGTCGAACCGGAGCAAGAAGAAGCTCAAGAACCGCGCGAAGACCAAGAAGCAGGCCCTCAAGCGCCGCCGCGTCCGCGCGCGCCGCGCCAAGGGCAAGTACTGAGAAGTCGCTTCGGCTTCGACGTCACAGGCCGGCGTCCGGGCGAAGGTCCGGAGCCGGCTTGTCGTTTTTCGGGGCCTCGCACGGCGCCGCGCACCGCAGCTGGGGGATGGTCGCCGCGAAGCCCTTCGAGAGCCCCTTGAGGTGCTGCAGCACCGCCTCGGCCTTCTCTCCTTCCGCCAGGTACGGCTGCACCGGCACCTCGGGGTACGCGTCGGAGTAGGCGGGGATCACCTGCACCGCCTTGACCCGCTCCCGGGTGACGGTGAGCTCCACCAGCGCGGTGCGCTTGTCCTTCGGGTCCCAGTTGCCGCCGAACACGAAGTTGCCCAGCGAGTAGACGATCGGCGCGCCGCGGTAGAGCTCGATGCCCTGCAGCACGTGCGGGTGCGAGCCGAGCACCGCCGACGCCCCGGCCTCGATCGCCCGGTGGCCGAGCTCGACCTGGTACGGCTCCGGCTGGCCCCGGCCTTCGCGGCCCCAGTGGAAGAAGGGGATCACGTGGTCGGCCTGCTTCTTCGCCGCGCGCACGTCGGCCTCGAGCATGGCCGCCATCGCCTGCGCGTCGTTGAAGTGGCCGGCGACGCCCGGCTGCTCGGCGGTGGCGATCACCGCGGGCGGCTCGATGTTGCGATCGCCGAGGAAGAAGTAGCCGAGGAAGGCGATCTTCACGCCCTTGCGCTCGACGATCACCGGGGCGCGCGCCTCGACCAGCGAGCGCCCGGCGCCGAAGTGCGCGATGCCGTGCGTGTCGAGCGTGTTGAGGGTGTCGAACAGCCCCTCGGGGCCGTAGTCGACGAGGTGGTTGTTGGCGAGGCTCGCCACGTCGACGCCCCCGGCGAGCAGGGCCGCTACCAGCTCCGGCCGCGCGCGGAAGTTGAAGTTCTTGGCGATCTTCTCGCCGCGCTCGGTGAAGGGGCACTCGAGGTTCACCACGAAGAGGTCGGCCCTGGTGGTGAGCGGCGCCACCTTGCGAAAGCCCCAGGCGAGCAGCTCGTCCTTCGGCTGGCCCTTCTTCACCTGCTCGTCGACGTACTCCTCATAGTGGTAGCCGAGGGTGACGTCGCCCGAGACGAGCACCGAGACCTCGGGCGGGGCGGCGGACAGCACGAGCGGCAGGACGAGGGCGATCATTCTTGTTATTCCATCCTGCATGGCTCGCGAGAAGGACTCCATTGCTTCGTCCGACGAGCACAACGCGCGCGGCATCGAGCTGGCAGATCGCGGCTGGCTCGACGAGGCCCTGCGTGAGTTCAAGAAGGCCATCGAGCTCGATCCGAACTCCGCGCACGCCTACGACAACCTGGCGACCGTCTACGCCGAGAAGAAGCAGTTCCGCGACGCGCTCGACGCGTACCTCACCTCGCTGCGCCTCGAGCCCGAGAGCGCCACCGGGCACTACAACCTGGCGTGGTTCCTCTCGCAGCACGCGCTCGACTTCGCGATCGCCGAGTACCAGCACGCCATCGAGCTCGAGCCCGACTACCCCGACGCCCACCTGAACCTCGGGCTCACCCTGGCCGACGCGGGCCGCACCGAAGACGCGCTGCGCGAGCTCAAGACCGCCATCGAGCTCGACCCGGCCGACGCCTTCCCGCGCCACGAGCTCGCCGGCCTGCAGATGGACGAGGGCGACTACCGCTCGGCGATCACCCAGCTCAAGGAAGTCACGCGCCTCGAGCCGGAGAACTTCGAGGCGTGGCTCGACCTCGGCATCTGCTACGCGCAGAAGGGCTTCTACGCCGAGGCCGAGCGGGCCTACGAGAAGGCGAGGGCGCTCAAGGCCGACGATCTGCTCCTCGTCTACAACCTCGCCGCGCTCTACGCGCAGTGGGAGCGCAAGCCCGACGCGCTGGCGGCGCTCCAGCAGGCGCTGGAGCTCGATCGCGCGCGGGTGCTCGGCTGGCTGCGCGCCGACCCGATGTTCGCTGCGCTCGAGGGAGATCCCGACTTCGAGGCCCTGCGCTGATGGAGCTCTGGGCCCTGCTGGGCGCGCTGGCGCTGGTGCTGGCCAACGGCTTCTTCGTGGCGATCGAGTTCGCCCTGGTGAAGGTGCGGCCCACGCAGCTCGAGGCGCTCGTCGAGCAGGAGCGCGCCGGCGCGTCGCTCGCGCTGACGATGCGCAAGAACCTCGACGTGTGGCTGTCGGCCTCGCAGGTCGGCATCACGCTCGCGTCGCTCGCCCTCGGCTGGGTGGGCGAGCCCGCCTTCGCGCACCTCATCGAGCCGGTGCTGCTGCGCATCGCGCCCGAGGGCGAGGCCACCCAGGCGATCGCGAAGACCATCGGCGTGGTGCTCGCCTTCACGGTGATCACCTTCCTCCACATCGTGGTCGGCGAGCAGGTGCCCAAGACGCTCGCCATCGCCCGCGCGGAGTCGACCGCGCTGCTGCTCTCCTGGCCGATGCGCCTGTTCTACGTGCTCGCCTGGCCGGTGATCGCGCTGCTCAACGGGGGCACGAAGCTGGTGCTCAAGCTCCTCGGGCTCGATCAGGAGGCGAAGGCCGGGCACGACGAAGCGCTCAGCGAGGACGAGCTGCGCATGATCTTCAACTCCTCCGCCGAGGCGGGGGCGCTGGCGAAGCAGCGCGCGGAGCTCCTCGAGCGCGCGCTGTCGATGGTCGAGAAGACCGCGCGGCAGGTGCTGGTGCCCCGCTCGCAGATGAAGGCCCTCGATCTCGAGCTGACCATCGACGAGAACCTCGCCGCCGCCTACGCCAGCGGGCACACCTGGCTGCCGGTGATCCGCGGCGGGCTCGATCGCGTCGAGGGCCTGGTCAACGTGAAGGAGCTCTTCTACCTGCACGGCCGTCACGAGCTGAAGTCGCTCGGGCAGGTGCAGCGCCCGGTGCTCTTCGTGCCCGAGAACATCACCCTCGAGCAGCTCCTCGCGGAGTTCAAGCGACGCGGCAAGCAGACCGCGGTGGTGGTCGACGAGCACGGCGGCACCTCGGGGCTGGTGACGCTGGCCGACGTGGTCGCCGAGCTGGTGGGCAAGGTGGCGGAGCTCGGCCGGAAGGTCGAGCCGATGCAGAAGCTGCCCGGCGGCAAGCTGGAGCTCCCCGGCACCGCCCAGCTCGACGACATCGAGCACACCCTCGAGGTGGAGTTCGACGTCGACAAGGCGCAGGTCACCACCATCGCCGGCTTCCTGATGGCCAAGCTCGGGCGCGTGCCGGTCGCCGGCGACGTGTGGATGATGGAGGACTACCGCGTGGTGACGGTGACGACCTAGGGGCCGCGCGTGGTGACGGTGCGCATCGAGCCGCGCGCGACGCCGATCCCCGAGCCGCTCACCTCACCTCCACGCCCGCCCGCCTGAGCACCTCGAGTGCGTTGGTGGTCTGCACCACGCCGTCGCGCAGCCGGTAGTCGAAGATCATCTCGCCGTCGCGCATCTCGTCGCGGAAGTGCACGTTGCGGATGCGGTCGGGCCGCTCTGCAGCCAGCTCGCAGATGCTCAGATCGTGCGTGGTGACCGCACCCGCGCCGCCGAGGTCGAGCAGCATCACCAGCAGCTGCTTGCTGGCGATCTGCCGCTCCTTCGCGTTGGTGCCCATGAAGAGCTCGTCGAGGAAGAAGAGGGTGCGATCGCGGTGGGCGCGCGCGGTGTCGAGCACCGTCTTGATGCGCTGCACCTCGGCGTAGAAGTACGAGACGCCGCGCTCGAGCGAGTCCTTCACGCGCATCGAGGTCAGCACCTGCGCCCGCGAGACCTTCATCGCGCGCGCCGTCACGGGCAGGCCCGCCAGCGCCATCACCGTGTTGAGCCCGGTGGCGCGCATGAGCGTCGTCTTGCCGCTCATGTTCGAGCCGGTGATCACCCACGCGTGGCCCGGCCCCTCGAGGCGCACGTCGTTGCGCACCGGCTTCTCGAGGAGCGGGTGGCCGAGCTCCTTCGCCTCGACGTGCACCGGCCCGTCGTCGACCTCGGGGAAGACGTCCTCGGGGCGCTCGAAGTGCCACGCCGCGAACGACGAGAGCGCCTCGAGCTCCGCCAGCGACTCGAACCACACGCGCACCCCGCGGCCGTGCTGCTCGCGCCAGCGATCGATGCGGAAGAGCACCAGCAGATCCCACAGGGTGAGGGCGTTGACGATGGGGTGCATCTGGCCGGAGTGCTTGAGCTCCGCGAAGCCCATCAGCCGCGCGAAGCGGTGGAGCCGCTCCGAGACCGGCGGCCCGTCCTGCAGGCCCTTCTGGAGCGCCGCCAGCCGCGCCCCCTGGAAGCGCTGGGCGTCGATGGCGCGGAACGTCTCCTCGAAGCGCACGAAGCCGCGCTCCCCCAGCGAGAGCGCCTCCCACATCGCGGCGATCGGCTTGCGGGTGAGGGCGATCACCCCGAGCTGGAGCGCGAGCCCCACGTAGAAGGGCAGGGCGCCGATCACGTCGTTGGCCGCCAGCAGCGCCGCGCCGAGCGTCAGCACCGGGAGCACGTGCGCCACCGGCCACGCCCAGCGGATCGCGTCGAGCGTCGAGGGCGCCTCCGCCCAGGCGATGAAGCGCGCGGGGTTCGCCTTGTCCTTCCGGCCGGCCATCCGCGCCTCGGCCACCAGCGACTGGCGGAAGTCGACCAGCGGCGCCAGCTCGCGCACCGCGTCCTGCCGCGAGCGGATCTGATCCGCGCTTGGCGCCGCGGTCAGCAGCCACTCCAGCAGCCGCTGCTCGCCCGCCGCGGTGCCGGTGTCGTCGAGCCGCTGGAAGAGCGAGCCGCGCCCGGTGAGGTCGAGATCTCCCGCGTAGAGGTGGCCCTCGGCGACCTTCCCCGCGCCCGTCGACGGGAAGTCGTGCCACCGGCCGTCGAGCCGCGCCACCCCGCGCTCGTTGAGCGAGAGGAAGAGCTGGGCGAACTCCTCCCGGCGGATGACGCGCGCGTGGACGATCGCCAGCCACACGTAGCCCCCCAGCGCCAGCACCGCCCCGAGGCCCCACGCCCCCCGCGGCAGCACCCTCAGCGCCTCGAGCGGCCGGCCGAAGAAGTCGTCGCGGAAGATGGTCGCGAAGAGGAGGGCCGCCAGCGCGAGGAAGGCCACGGTCCGCAGGTTCGCCAGCCGACCCCCCTGCGCGTCGAGGGCCTCGAGCTCCTTCCGGTATTTCGTGATCCTCGCCTCGTACTTCGCTCTTGCCTGCATCGCTTACAGTCTCCCGGTACGGGTGAGGGGTTGCAGCCGCATTTACACGAGAGGTAGGGAAACGTAGCTGCCGAGTCGCCGACAACCAGTTGACCCATCCTTTCGCTTTGTGCCAAGTGCCCTGACCGTTTCAGGTTTGTGTCGAGATCGCGCCGGGTTCTCGACCCAGATCGCTCCCGCTGGAGATACCTGATGAAGATGTCGATGAAGTTGGTGTTTTTCGGGGCTCTGCTCTTCCTCGTGCAGGGCTGCGAAGGCTGCAGACCGGCCGGCCAGGTTCGCAACAAGGGCGAAGTTCGCGTCTTCTACACCGACTCCACCGGCGTCCAGGTCTCCGGCGAGAACGGGCTGTACGACTTCGGCACCGTCTCGATGGGCAAGACGGTGACGCAGAAGCTGATCGTCCAGAACGTCGGCCTCGGCACCCTCACCATCCAGAAGTTCTCCAAGCAGAGCGGTGACGCGGCGAAGGTGGGCAGCTTCGTCGACGAGGTGAGCCCGATCTTCAGCGTGGCCTTCTCCGAGGAGCTGAGCGTCACCTCCGGCGAGTCGGTGGAGTTCGACATCGACTACTCGCCGCCGGTCGTCGAGGGCGTGCGCCAGGTCAGCCACGAGACGGTGCTCACCATGACGTCCGGCGACGTCGAGGTGGGCAAGGAGAACGCGACGATCACCCTGCGTGGCACGGCGGTGTCCGGCGAGTGCGATCTGCCGGCGACCCTCGACTTCGGCGCGGTGGCGCGCGGCGACACCTACAGCATCGACTTCGACTTCACCAACCAGCGGCCGATCGACACCCGCGCGTACCTCGGGGCGGTCGAGTCGCAGCAGGGCGACGGCATCTTCGTGCTCTCGCCCGAGTCGCCGCAGGGCGAGTTCCTGCTCCCGGCGATGCGCACCAAGACGGCGCGCTTCACCTTCAAGCCGACCGAGGCGCGTGACTACACGGCGATCGTGCGCATGCGCCGCGCCGAGGGCTGCCCGGAGAAGCCGGTCCGCCTGCTGGGCACGGGCGTCGCGGCGATCATCGCGTGGACGCCCGCCACCCTCGACTTCGGCTACGCGCCTCCCGGCACGGTGGTCAACGGCGAGGTGACCTTCACCAACCTGTCGCTCGAGCCCGTGACGCTCACCGGCTTCGCGGCGCGCGAGGGCAGCAACCCCAGCGCGGTGTTCAAGATCGTCGAGACCGACTCGGCCGATCTCACGAAGCTCACCATTCCCGCCGGCAGCCGCGACGCGATGACCAACCAGATGGTCGCCGGCTCGGTGAAGGCGAAGCTGACCTTCAAGCCGCTGGTGCTCGGCCCTCGCCAGGGCCAGCTCGTCGGCGCCACGCCGCTGTCCAGCCAGCCGTCGATCAGCGTCGCGCTCCGCGGCGTCGGCGGCGGTCCTGACATCGACGCCCGGCCCGCGGCGCTCAACTTCGGCCGCATCGCCTACTTCCCCAACGCCACCCCGGCGTCGTTCGCCAACCGCGCCATCGTCGTGCAGAACGTCGGCACCCGCCCGACCCCCGCCGACCCGCGCGCCAACCTCAAGCTGGGCAAGCCCGACGGCATGGGCGGCTTCGTCAAGCCGTACTGGGAAGTGACGGCCATGCCCGGCTCGGATCTCAGCGAGATCTGCGTCGGCGTGTTCGACACCGCGACCGGCACCTGCAGCAACGATCTGCCGACCGTCGGCGCCGGCCGCTACGACCCGGTGCAGGGCCTCGAGGCAGGCAGCGCGACCAGCATGGTCAGCGTGCCGGTGCGCATCACGCCCAACGGCTACGGCATGCGCTCCTTCCAGGTGAAGATCTTCTCCAACGACCCCGACGAGCCGGAGTCGGTGGTGAACATCACCGCCAACGCGGTGATGGTGCAGCCGTGCGACATCGAGCTCACCCCGATCGCCCTGCAGTTCGGCATCGTCGCGCCGCCGGCGATCAAGGATCTCGGCTTCTCGATCCGCAACCGCCGCACGGCCCCGGGCGAGTACTGCCTCCTCTCGAACCTCCAGCTCCTGCCGGAGACCGGCACGCCGGTGGGCATGCCCGCGGTGTTCTCGCTGCCCAACGACTTCACGACGCCGATGAACCCGCAGAACGAGCTCGAGCTGCAGCCGGGCGAGTCGAAGCAGGTGATGGTGCGCGCGTGGCCGCAGGGCCAGCTCCCGCCGCAGCCCGCGCAGGTGGTGGGCAAGGTGTCGTTCAACGCCGCCGACCCGGTGGCGCCGGTGCGCGAGCTCACGCTCACCGCGACCATCGCCAACAGCTGCCTCACCATCTCGCCCAACGCCCTCGACTTCGGCACGGTGAAGAAGGACTGCAACTCGCCCAACCGCGACTTCTCCATCTACAACTCGTGCTCGACGCCGGTGACCATCAACTCCGCGGCGATGGGCTCGGCGGCGGGTGAGGGCCCCGGCGGGCCGAACTGCCCGGGCACCGCGCCGTGCCCCGAGTTCCACGTGGTGTCCGGCATCCCGCCCAACACCACCGTGTCGGCGGGCAGCACCACCCCGATCACCTTCTCGCTCAAGTACCGGCCGATCAACTACGGCTCGGACACCGGCGCCTTCGTGATCAGCGTGACGCAGGGCGGTCAGCCGCTCGACTACGTCGTCTCGCTCCAGGGGCGCGGCGACATGGACGGCCTCAACACCGACACCTTCCGCCAGGACACCAAGCCCAAGGCCGACATCCTCCTGGTGATCGACGACTCGTGCTCGATGGGCGACAAGCAGCAGGCCCTCGCGCAGAACATGGCGGCGTTCCTCCAGTACGCCACCAGCAACCAGGTCGACTTCCAGATGGCCGTCACCAACACGGAGCTGACCGACAACACCCACGGCATCTTCAAGACCACGCCGGCGGGCAACAAGATCCTCCGGCCGACGACGCCCAACCTGTCGAGCGAGTTCTCGACGCTGGTGAACGTCGGCACCGACGGCTTCTCGGAGTCGTGCATGGAGCCCGCGACCCTCGCGCTCACCAGCATGATCGCCCCGGGCTACACCACCCCGTTCATCACCGACCCGACGAAGAACGCGGGCTTCCTCCGCAACGAGGCGGTGCTCGCGGTGGTGTGCGTCACCGACGCGCGCGACCAGGCGCCGCAGGCCCCGGTCTTCTATTTGAACCAGCTCCTCAACGTGAAGGGCGCCCAGCGCGCGACGCAGTTCACCTACAACGTGGTCGGCCCGTTCCTCCCCTCGGCGCCGTCGGGCTGTGCGTACGACGACCCGAATGACGGCCGTCACGACTTCATGGTGTCGCAGACCAACGGCGTGAAGGAGGAGATCTGCACGCCGAACTGGGCCGTGGCGCTCGAGCGCATCGGCAAGAACGCCTTCGGCTACCGCACCAACTTCTACCTGACGTCCCGCCCCGACCTCGCGTCGCCGATGGGCATCCAGGTGGCGATCGACGGGGTGCCCATCCCGCAGATCGATCCGAACCCGGCGCTCATGTCGCGCATCTGGGAGTACGACGCGACCAACAACTCGATCAACTTCGAGTCGCTCTACGTGCCCGAGCCGGGCAAGACGTTGACCGTGACCTACGTCGCGGCCTGCATTCCGTGAAGCCGGGTTGACTGAATCTGCTCGCCCGCGAGTGGCGTGAGGCCGGTCGCGGGCCTTGCTTGCTTTCGAAGATGGAGAACGACGTGAAGAAGCTCTCGACCCTGCTGTTCGTCGCGCTGCTCTCGGCTCCGGCCTGGGCGCAGCTGCCGACGGTGACTACTTCGACGCAGCCCTACACGCCGCTCATCGGCGCGACGGCGTTGTCCTTCCCCAGCACGGACGACTCTGGCGTCCTGGTTCCGCTGGGCTTCACGTTCCCGTACTTCGGGCAGAACTACACGCACGTGATGATCAGCACCAACGGCGTGATCATGCTCGGCAACGCGTCGCTGACGACCTGCTCGACGGGTTGCCTGGGCAATACCTCGTTCCCCTCGAGCGGCTCTCCAAACACGATCATCGCGGGCTGGTGGGACGACCTGAGCGTGTCAGTCGGCACCGTCCGCTACCTCGCGAGCGGCGGCTCGTTCGTCGTCGAGTACTCAGGCGTTCAGCGCCTGAGTACCTCGGCGACGGTCACCTTCCAGATCCGTCTCGATCCCTCGGGGGCCTTCACCGTTCACTACGGCTCGATCACCGGCGCCGCGAGCGACTGGACGACGTCGGCGGGCTTCGAGAGCGACACGGGGACGGTCGGCGCCAACTTCTTCTCGACGTGCACCACGAGCTGCACGCTGTCGGACTTCATCCCCAACTACTTGATTCGCGTCGGTGAGCCAAACGATGCCGATCTCGCCGTCCCCTCGGTCACCATCTCGAACTTCGTGACCGCGATGGACGGCAACCTCACCTTCGACGTGCAGGCCTCGCTGCGCAACTACGGCCGCACCGACGCGCCGAACTTCTTCTGGAAGGCCTTCCTCTCGCGCGACCGCGTGCTCGACACCACGGCCACCGACGGCGGGGCGGACATCGAGGTCGCCAACGGTGGTCCTGAGAGCCTCGCTGCGGTCGACGGCGGCTTCACCGCTGACGGCGGCCTGTCGATCGTCAACGTGTCGGCGATGGCCGCCACCACCACCCCGCCGCCGACCGGCGAGTACTACGTGCTGGTGCAGGTCGACTCGACCAACGCGGTGATGGAGGCCTCCGAGACGAACAACGTCGGCTCCACCGCGAGCGCCTTCGTGCAGGGCACCGACCTCGTGGCCACCTCGGTCTCGGGTCCCGCCACCACCGGCGGCGGCAACGTCGAGAACTTCCAGATCAGCTTCTTCAACCGCGGCACGACCGCGGCTGGCAGCGTCGACTTCCGCATCCTCCTGAGCGCCGATCAGCTGTTCGATCAGATGGACGCGCCGATCTTCACCGGCACGCGCACCGTCAGCGGCGGGCAGACCATCACCGAGACGATCTCCGTCCCGATTCCGCTCAACGCGCCGAACGGTCAGTTCTACTACCTGCTGCAGGTCGACCCGACGAACACGATCACCGAGGCCAACGAGATGAACAACGTCGCCGCGTCGGCCGCGAAGGTCGACGTGCGCCGCGCGGATCTCGTCGCCGAGGCAGTGAACTTCGTCGACCTGGTGACCGGCCTCGACACCACCTCGGCCCGCTTCGGCGAGGCGGTCCGCATGAGGGTGCGCTTCCGCAACGCCGGCGGCGCGAACGCGAACAACTTCCGCGTCGCGATGGTGCTCTCGACCGACTCCTCGCTCTCGCTGCTGTCTGACTCGTACGTGTGCGATCAGACCGTGGTGCAGGTCGTGCCGGGCACCACCTCCACCGAGGTGACGCTCGACTGCGCGCTGCCGCTCAAGAACAGGTCGAACGTCGACTTCACCACCGGCCAGTACTACCTCTTCGCGGCGGTCGACGGCACCGGCGCGGTGTTCGAGAGCAACGAGGCGAACAACAACCTGATGGTCGGGCCGATCCGCATCACCGAGCCGGGGCCCGATCTCACCGTCACCTCGATCACCGCGCCCGCGTCGGCGGGCGTGGGGGAAGTGATCCCCGTGGTGCGCACCATCCGCAATGTCGGCAACGTCGACGCGCCGATGGTGGCCTACCGCTACTACGCGTCGGCCAACGACATCATCACCACCGACGACGTGCTCCTGCCGATCGTCACCAACGCGGGCAACGTGAACGAGGGCTCGGTCACCCTGGTGCGCGGCGCGAGCGACACCGCGACGGAGCTGGTGCTCCTGCCGGGCACGATGCCCGCCGGGACCTATTACGTGGGCTGCATCGTCGACCCCACGGCCACCATCACCAAGGACCTCGAGCCCACCAACAACGCGCTCGCCTCGCGCACGATGGTCGTCGCCGCGTCGTCGCTGCGCGTGGTGAACACCGCGCTGCCTGACGCGGTGATCGGCCGCCCGTACTCGTTCCGCCTGTCGGCGGTGGGCGAGCAGGGGGCTTCGACGTGGCGCCTCGACACCGGCGCGCCCGCGTGGCTCAGCATCGGCGCCAACGACGGCCTGCTCTCGGGCACGCCGACCGGCTCGGGCGGCGCCGAGGTCGTCGGGCTGACGGTGCTCCTCGAGAACGCCAGCCGTCAGACGGCGGTGCGGCTCGCGCTGCGCGTGCTCCCCACCACGTCGGGCCTCGACATCACCACCGCCAGCCTCCCCGCGGCCGTCAACAGCTCGACCAGCCAGTACCAGTTCGCGCTCGGCGCGGCCGGCGGCGTGCGGCCGTACCAGTGGCGCCTCGCGGGCGGCTCGCTGCCCACGGGCATGGCGCTGTCGACCGATGGCGTGCTCTTCGGCGCCCCCCGCAACGCGTCGAACGGCTCCCTCCCGCTCACCTTCGAGGTGCGTGACGCGGTCGGCGGCCGGGTGACGAAGCAGATCCCGCTGCGGCTCATCGCGTCGGGGTCGATCACCTTCAAGACCATCTCCATCCCCGACGCGCTGATCGGCCAGGAGTACCTCCAGGACATCGCGGTGGCCAACCAGGACGGCTCGATGCTCGCCAAGCCGCTGGTGTGGCAGGTGACGGGCGCGATCCCCGCGGGGATGGCGGTGACCCCGCAGTCCGAGCTGATCACCGTCAGCGGTCGCCCGACCGAGGCCGGCACGTTCAGCTTCACCATCGCGGTCGAGGACGCGAACGGCCGCACCGATGCCCTCAGCTTCACCATGACGGTGCACCCGCCGCGCTACCGCGTGGTGGGCACGCTCCCCGAGGTGCTGCGCCCCGGCCAGACCGGCGTCTCGGTGCAGCTCGGGGTGTCGCCCAGCGCCTCCGGTGTCACCTACCGCGTGGTGAGCGGCACGCTGCCGGCGGGCCTGTCGCTCGACGCGGCGGGGCTCATCTCCGGCGACGTCGCGCAGGACGCGGGCGAGGGCCTGTGGTCCTTCATCGTCGAGGCGCGTGACGGAGCGGGCATGAGCGGCCTCAGCCCGCTCGCGCTCCGCGTGGAGCGTGAGCCGCGCAACGTCGGCTGCAGCAGCAGCGCCGGCGGGCCGGGCTTCTTCGCGCTCGTCGCCGCGGCGCTCCTCGGCCTCGGTCGGCGCCGCTCGCGCAAGAGCGCGCTCGCCGTCACCGCGGCGCTGTCGCTGGCGCCCCTCTCGGCGCTCGCCCAGTACCAGGTCGTCGGCCCGGTGCCGGCGGCCTACACCCCGCTCAGCTCGGGCGCGGTCACCACCCCGGGCGCGGCCCTCTCGGTGCCGTTCTCGATGCCGTACTTCGACACCACCTTCAACTCGGTCTCGATGTCTCAGTACGGCTACCTGGCGATCGGCGGCTCGTACGCGAGCGCCTCGGGGAACCTGCTCATTCCCCACACCAGCACGTCGAGCCTCATTCCGCAGATGTTCATCGCCCCCTGGTGGGACGCCCTCGCGACGCCCAGCTCCCAGGCCAACGCCTACCGCTACCAGATCAGCGGCACCGCGCCGAACCGCGTGATGGCCTTCGAGTGGAACTCGGCCTGGGCGAACGTCAGCGCCAACCGCGTCTCCTTCCAGGTGCTGCTCTACGAGACGACGGGCCGCATCCGCTTCGTCTACAGCACGGGCCTGCCGGGCACGGTGTCCGCGTCGGTCGGCATTCAGAAGGAGCGCAGCGTCGGCGCCGCCGCGCTCACCTGCACCGCGAGCGCGAGCTGCACCTCGGCCAGCTACCCGGCGGGGCAGGCGATCGACTTCTTCCTCCCGCCTGATCTCGAGGTGGTGACGCTCTCGGCGCCGCAGGTCGGCTACGCGGGCGTCGCCTTCCCGCAGACCGCGACCGTCCGCAACCGCGGCGGCCGTGACGCGTCGAACGTGGCGGTGCGCTTCTACCTCTCGACCGACGCGACCTTCGACCCGATGGTCGACACCGTCATCGGCACCACCACGGTGACCAACATCGAGGCGCTGGGCACCGCGCAGGCGACGCTCAACGCGCCGCTGCCGGCGATGCTCTCGCAGAGCTCGTACTTCGTCTTCGCCAGCGTCGACCCCGATCGCGCGATCGTCGAGCAGGTCGAGAACAACAACCTGTCGGCGCCCGCGCCGGTGACCATCGGCGCCCCGACGGCCGATCTGATCGTCAGCGCCTTCAGCGCGCCGACCACCGCGATGCCCGGCGGGACGATCCAGGTCACGCGCACCCTCCAGAACATCGGCAACGCGGCGTCGGTGCCGGCGAAGTACACCTACTTCGTCTCGGACAACTCGGCGGTGAGCATCGCCGACCGCTCGCTGGTGGTGGGCAACCTCGCGGCGCTCAACGCCGGCCAGAACGACATGGGCATGGACTCGCTCACGCTCCCGACGGAGCTGCCGCCCGGCAACTACTGGCTGGGGGTGTGCGTCAACTACGACGCGAGCACCACCAGCTTCGGCGGCTCGGAGATCACCATCGTCAACAACTGCTTCACGCAGGCCGCGGCGGTGCAGGTGACCACCGGCAGCGTCGCCATCGCGACCACGAGCCTGCCCACGGCCACCCAGTTCTCGCCGTACGGCCTGCGCCTGCAGGCGACCGGCGGCACCGGCGCGTACACGTGGGAGCTGTCCTCCGGCGCGCTCCCCAGCGGCTTGTCGCTCTCGTCGACCGGCGATCTGGTCGGCACGCCGTCGGCCTCGGGCACCTTCTCGTTCGACGCGCGCGTGACGAGCGGCACGCTCTCTGACACCCGCTCGCTCTCGCTGCAGGTGATGACCGGCGGCATTCCGCTGGTGATCGTCGACCAGGCGCTGAGCGCCGCCCAGTTCGGTCGCAGCTACACCACCTCGCTCGTCGCGGTGGGCGGCAAGCCTCCGTACCAGTGGAAGGTCGTCGACGCGGCGGAGCTCCCCCCGGGGCTCGGGATCGCGTCGGACGGCCTGCTCGAGGGCCGGCCGCTGATGGCGGGCGACTTCGCGTTCGGCGTCGAGGTGACCGACTCGCTCGGCGCGAAGGTCTCGAAGGAGCTCGCGCTGCGCGTGGTGACGCCGACCTCGCTGTCGATCGCCACCTCCGCGGTGCAGGCCGGCGCGGTCGGCCGCGAGTACCTCCAGCCGCTGGTCGCCATCGGCGGCACGGCGCCCTACACGTGGACGCTCATCCGCTTCCAGGAGCTGCCCGAGACCATCACCGACGCTCCCGGCCCGGTGCTGACCCCGGCCGACGGCAAGTTCCCTGCCGACTTCGGCCTCACCATCGACGACCGCGACACCACCGACTACCTGAGCGGCACGCCGCAGCGCGCGGGCCTCTTCGCGTTGACCTTCAAGGTGAAGGACGGCGCCGAGACCGAGGACACCGCGTCGGTGCTGCTGCGCATCTCGTACCGTGACGGGCTGGCGATCACCACGCTCCAGCTCCCCGACGCGTTCGTGAACCAGGTCTACCAGGTGCGGCTGTCGCACAACGGCGGGAGCGACGCGGTCGGCATCGCGTTCTCCGAGCCGTGCATCCAGCAGGCGGTCCGCCCCGGCGAGTTCCAGTGCGCCTCGTCGACGCCCCTCGAGCGGCTGCCCACCGGGCTCTCGCTCTCGGCGGACGGCACGATCCTCGGCACGCCGAACGCCGAGGTGGGCACGTACACCTTCCTCGTCAAGGTGGTGGACGGGCAGGGGCGCCAGGACGTGCGCGCCCTCGCGCTGCGCCTGCGCCCTGACTTCGCTCTCGAGAAGTCGGGGTGCTCGAGCACCGGCCTCTCCCCGTCCCTCGTGCTCGTCGCGCTGACGGGCCTCGCCCTGCGCCGCCGTCGTCGCTGAGCGGCGCTCCCCCACTCGAAGGAAATGAGAAACCGCATCATGTGGAAGAATCTGTTCGTGGCGGCCGCGGCCGCCGGAGTGATGGGCGTCGTCGGCGCCTCCTGCGGGAACGACGTGAAGAACGTGTGCGTCGACCGCAACGTCCGCTGCAGCGCGCCGCTCATCTGCGACCCCGGTGACGGGGTGTGCAAGTGCGGCGGGCGGGGCGGGGTGGTGTGCGCCGAGGGCCAGGTCTGCGACCCGGTGGCCAACACCTGCCTGTCGAAGAAGTGCGACAACGTCGACTGCACCGACAAGCCGGGCACGAGCTGCGACGTGCTCGACGGGCAGTGCAAGTGCGGCGGCACTGGCGGCACGATCTGCGGCGCGAACGAGCAGTGCAACCCCAACGCGAAGGCCTGCGTCGCGGCGTCGAACTGCAACGAGGTCGCGTGCCCCTTCAACCAGACCTGCGACACGGCGACCGGCCAGTGCCGCTGCGGCAGCGCGGTGTGCGCGCCGGGCCAGAGCTGCACCATCGACGGCAACCAGCAGAAGAGCTGCGTGGCCGACAACTGCTCGGGCGTGGCGTGCACCGGCGCCACGGTGTGTGACGGCGCCGACGGGCTCTGCAAGTGCAACGGCGCGGTGTGCCAGAGCGGCCAGGCGTGCGCGTGCCCGGCCGGGAGCGACGGCGGGTGCATGGCCAACCAGCGCGTGTGCCGCGTCAGCGCGCTGTGCACGGGCGTGACGTGCGCCAACGGCACCACGTGCGATCCGTCTGACGGCCAGTGCAAGTGCGGCGGCCCCGGCGGCCCGGTCTGCGCGTCGAACCAGATCTGCAACCTCGGCCCGCCGCCGCAGTGCGAGGGCGGCCAGCAGTGCACGCTGCCCGACGGAGGCGCGAAGAGCTGCGCCGGCGGCACGAGCTGCGACCCGGAAGACGGCGTCTGCAAGTGCGGTGGCCGCGGTGGCGTGGTCTGCGCGCCCGGCAGCAACGGGGCCGACGGCGGCGCCGTGGTGCCCGCCGAGATCTGCGTCTCGAACCCGATCCAGCAGGTCTGCCGTCGCCCGTGCGACGTGCGCAGCCCCGACTGCGAGGTGGGCAAGTACTGCTACTTCGACTCGTCGGCTGCCACGCCCGCCTCGTACTGCGCGGTGCCCAGCGAGGCGAAGGACGAGGACAACGCCTGCACCACCCCGACCTCGTGCTTCTCGATGGTCCCCGGCGCGCGCTCGCTGCACTGCCTCGGGCTCGCCCTCGGCCAGACGGGCATCTGCCGCGCCTACTGCGACACCGCGGCGGGCATGGCCGGCTGCCTCCAGGACCGCCCGCGCACCTGCCTGGCGATCCCCACCGCGCCCTCGGGCACCGGCTACTGCAACCCGCAGTGAGCTGAGCCGTCGCCTGGCGGTGTCGCGCGGGGGAGCCGGTTTCGGCTCCCCCGTTTGCGTTGCGGGGGGCGGGTGATATTGATTCCGAAATCAACATTTCACCCGAGGGGAGCCGCCATGCCGAACTTCTTCACGCCGGAGCACGAAGCCTTCAGGAAGTCCGTCCGTCAGTGGGTCGAGAAGGAGCTCACGCCGCACGCGCTGGAGTGGGATCGCGCGGGGATCTTCCCGAAGGAGATCTTCAAGCAGGCCGGTGAGCTCGGCTTCCTGGGGATCAACCACGACCCGAAGTACGGCGGCAGCGGGCTCGACTACTGGTACGTCGCCGCGTGGTGCGAGGAGCTCGCGCGCAGCCGCAACGCGGGCGTCAACATGGCGCTGCTGGTGCAGAGCCAGATGGCGACGCCGATCATCAACGAGATCGGCACCGACGAGCAGAAGCGGCTGTTCCTCGAGCCGGCGCTCAAGGGCGAGAAGATCGCCGCGCTCGGCGTGTCGGAGCCATCGGTCGGCAGCGACGTGGCCAACCTCAAGACCACCGCGCGCCGGGTGGGCGACGACTACGTGATCAACGGCTCGAAGATGTGGATCACCAACGGCACGCGCGCCGACTTCATCACGCTCGCGGTGCGCACCGGTGACGTGGGCTACGGCGGCGTCTCGCTGCTGACGTTCCCCACCGACGTGAAGGGCTTCAGCGTCTCGAAGAAGCTCGACAAGGTCGGCAACCTCTCGTCGGACACCGCGGTCCTCTACTTCGAGGACTGCAAGGTGCCGGTGCGCTACCTCCTCGGCGAGGAGAACGAGGGCTTCTACCACGTGATGACGAACTTCCAGGGCGAGCGCCTGACGGCTGCCCTGATCGCCGTCGCGGGCATGGAGCGGATGATGGAGGACGCGATCCGCTACGGCAACGAGCGCGAGGCGTTCGGCCGGCCGATCATGAAGTACCAGGTGTGGCGCCACAAGTTCGTCGAGCACCTCACGGCGATCGAGGCGGCGCGGCGCCTGACGTACCACGCGGTCGAGCTCTTCGAGGCGAAGGAGAACCCGGTGAAGGAGATCTCGATGGCGAAGCTCTTCGCCGGCGATCTCGCGCAGCGCGTCGCGTACGACTGCCAGCAGTTCTACGGCGGCATGGGCTACGTCGAGGAGACGGACATCGCGCGCGCGTGGCGCGACATCCGCCTGATCACCATCGGCGGCGGCACCTCGGAGATCATGAAGGAGATCATCACCAAGCTGGTCGGCTTCTGAGCCAGACGCGGCGCCCCTTGCCGCGTCGGCGGAGCTCGTGACACACCACGGTCCGTGTTCCGCCTGCCGCTGCTCGTCGTCGTCCTCGGCGCGTCGTTCGCGCGCGCCGACTACATGGATCACTTCGTCCAGCGCGAGGACGTCGGGCCGCGCAAGGCGCCCTCGCTCGGCGACTCGAAGCTGATCCTGATCCCCATCGAGGTGGCGGGCTTCCCGCCCATCGACGTCGCGGCGCTCGAGGCCTTCTTCGCGCCCGACACGCCCGGCGGCTTCGTGCGCTACTACGAGACGGCGTCGCTGGGGCGCTACCGGCCGCGGGTGACGGTGGCGCCGGTGGTGCACTACGACCGCTGCCCCCTTCCGGCCGCGCAGTTCCCGACCTGTGAGGTGGCGCGCGGCGACATCAACGCCTTCACCGCGGGGATGGACATGATGCGCGAGGTGGTGCGCCGCGAGGACCAGGCGGGCTTCGACTTTTCGCAGCACGATCTCAACGGGCGGAAGGGCACGCCTGACGGGTGGCTCGACGGCGTGATGCTGCTGACCAACGTGCCGTTCGGCGGCATCGCGTTCCCGTTCGCGTACTTCAACCGGGGTGACAACCTCGCCGGAGGCACCGGCGGCCCGCTGATCGTCGACGGGGTGAAGGTCGGCCACTTCGCCGTGGCGGGCGAGAGCGACGCGCTGGTGATGGTGCACGAGTTCGGGCACCTGCTCGGGCTGACCGATCTCTATGACGAGTCGCAGAAGTACGACGGGCTGTACCTCTCGTGGATGGGCGCGTGGGGCTACGACGCGAAGATCCCGCTGCCTGACGCCGAGACGCGGTTCCGGCTGCGCTGGGCGAACTGGCACCAGGTGCAGGGGCGGCAGCGCGTGGTGATCAAGCCGGTCGAGACCAGCGGCGAGGTGTACCGCCTGGGCACCGGCGACGAGTACTTCCTCGTCGAGAACCGCGGGCCGGGCGGGGCGTTCGATCGCGCGCTGCCGGAGCGCGGCCTCGCGGTGTTCCACGTCGATCGCACGGTGAAGCTCGACGGGCTCGAGGGCGCCTTCGTCAACCGCATCCTCGACTGCGTGAACTGCGACCCGTGGCATCCGTACATCCGCCTGGTGCAGGCCGACGGGCTCTTCGAGATCGAGCAGAACAAGCGCTTCGGGCCGGGCGATCTCTTCGGCCCCGGCAGGTGGCTCCGCCCTGACCCTTCGGGGCTGCCCGTGTCGGCCACCAACCGCGTCAACTCGACCAACCTCTACTCGGGGGCGCAGTCGGGCCTGCGGCTCGACGACGTCCACCTCAACGACGACGGGTCGATCGAGGTGACGCTCGACGCGCCCGAGAGCGCTCAGTGTGACGATCGGCTGTGCGCGGACGGCGAGGGCTGCGCGCCGGTGACGTGCGGCGCGCCCGCTCCGACGCCCGCGGGCTGCAGCGTCGGCGTCGGGCTGGCGCCGTGGGGAGCCCTGCTACTTCTTGAAGAGGGCCTCCGCCGCCGACAGCAGCGCGTCGCGCGACGGCCCTGAGTCGCGAACCGCCCCGTCACCGATCTGGAAGAGATCGCAGAAATTGGCGGATTCCTTGTCCTGCGGCACTTCGGCGAAGGGCTCCTTGCATTCCTTGGCCACGTGTTCGTCGTAGTGGCGGCAGTGAATGCAGGCGTGGAGCTCGGCTCCACACGAAGGACAGGTGTCCCGTCGCGCAGGCTGGTTGTAGAGGCCGTCGAGCTTCGCTCCGCACTTTCCACACCCGGGCATGGCTTGGGTATAACGCAGCACCCTTCTGGAGGTCTTGCCGCTGATGCGTCGTCTGCTCTGCTCGCTGTTGGTGTTGTCCGCTCCCGTGTTCGCCGCCGACGTCGGCCTCACGGAGGACGAGTTCAAGATGTACCAGCACTACAAGCTGGCGCTGTCGGACGCGCGGGTGCAGGCGATGAAGCCCGAGGCGCGCGCCGCCGCGATCGCGAAGGACGCCGGCTACAAGCTGAAGGATCTCCAGAAGGCGATCGAGAAGGGCGAGGGCGCCGGGGACGTGAAGGGGAAGTGCGAAGCGAACCTCAAGGAGGCCTTCGAGAAGGGGGAGCTCGCCGGGCGCATCGGCCGCCTCGAGGTCGACACCTCGGCTGCGCACGCGGTGGTCTACGTGCAGTGGTTCAACGAGGAACAGAAGAACCTGCCGGTGGAGGCCTCGTTCGCCGCGGCGAAGGCGGCCGACGCGTGCCCGATCGCCTCGACCGTCACCGTGTGGGCGCAGGACAAGAACGCGCCGAAGCTCCGCGTGTTCCAGGCGCTGGTGAGCTCCGCGAGCGCGCGGCGCATCAACGTCGATCGCGTGAAGGACTTCGCCGAGACGCGCTACCTGAAGCTCTTCGAGAAGGTGAAGAGCGTGGCGAACGGCGACGATCTCTCGGCCGAGAGCGGCACGCCGTCGGCGGCGCCCTGACGTAATGGCGAAGCGGCCGTATCAGCCGAAGGACTACTTCTTCCGCAAGGCGAAGGAAGAGGGCCTGCGTGCGCGCAGCGCGTTCAAGATCGACGAGATCGCGAAGCGCTTCGCGATCTTCAAGAAGGGCCAGTCGGTCGTCGATCTCGGCGCCGCGCCGGGCGGTTTCCTGCAGATCATCGTCAACGAGGTCGGCCCGACGGGGCACGTGGTGGGCGTCGACCTCGCGGCGATCAAGCCGCTCGGCCGGCCGAACGTGGTCACCGCCGTGCTCGACGTGCTCGCTGACGACTTCGCGCAGAAGCTCGAGGCGCTCCACCCCGGGCCGATCGACGTCGTGGTGTCCGACCTCGCGCCCAAGACCACCGGCATCAAAGACATCGACGAGGCGCGCTCGCTGCGCCTGGTGAGCGTCGCCCTCGACGTGGCGCGCGCGCGCGGGCGCAAGGGCGGGCACTTCATCGCCAAGCTCTTCATGGGCGGCGACTTCGAGCAGGTGCGCGGCGAGCTGCGCGCGGCCTACGCCGACGTCAAGGTCGTGCGCCCCGAGGCGACGCGCGGCGCGAGCATGGAGATCTACCTCGTCGGTCTCAACAAGCGCTGAGAAGGCGTGGCGCTCCGCTGCGACGAGCGTCCGAAAGCCGCGAGCGCCGCCACTTCACCGCTTGACCGCTCGCCCGCGCTGGCGCGTCGGGTCGTTCTCCATGCCGGGCTTGAAGCGGGTGGCCTTGTTCCGGCCTCCGCGCTTCGACGCGTAGAGCGCCGAGTCGGTTGCGGCCAGACCGGCCAGCGAGGTCGGCCCGAGGCCGTCGAAGAACGACGTCGGGTTCTCGATGGCCTTGCCAGTGCGCTCATCGACCGCCTCTTCACGAAAGGTCCACTTCCGCGCGCCGTCCGCATCGAACCGGCACAGTCGACGAGCTTCTCCCGCTCGGACGCGTCAGGGTGGCGTCACCTTCCTGCCGGGCTCCGTCTTGCCGTGCTCGATCGGCGACGCTGCGCCGCAGCTTGTCGAGCGCCTCGTCGCGATCGACCTTCAGCGCTTGAGCGCCGCGTGTTCGCCCGACCGCTCGCGCGCCCGCGCTGGCGCGTCGCGTCGTTCTCCATGCCGGGCTTGAAGCGGTGGCCTTGCTCCGGCCTCCGCCTCGGACGCGTCGTGGGGCAGGGGCCCGCCCCGACGGAAATCGTCACCTTCCGCCTTCGCGGTCCTCCGCGCTTCGACGCGTAGCGCCGAGTCGGCGCAGTCGACGAGCTTCGCGCGCTCGGACGCGTCGTGGGGCAGGGTGGCGGCCCCGACGGAGATCACCTTCCCGTCGGGCTGCGTCTCGCCGTGCTCGATCGGGCCCTCGGCGACGCTGCGCCGCAGCTTGTCGGCCACCTCGAGCGCCTCGTCGCGATCGACCTTCAGCGCTTGAGCGCCGCGTGTTCGCCCGACCGCTCGCGCGCCCGCGGCCCGCGCTGGCGCGTCGGGTCGTTCTCCATGCCGGGCTCGAAGCGGGTGGCCTTGTTCCGGCCTCCGCGCTTCGACGCGTAGAGCGCCGAGTCGGCGCAGTCGACGAGCTTCGCGCGCTCGGACGCGTCGTGGGGCAGGGTGGCGGCCCCGACGGAGATCGTCACCTTCCCGCCGGGCTGCGTCTTGCCGTGCTCGATCGGGGCCTCGGCGACGCTGCGGCGCAGCTTCTCGGCCACCTCGAGCGCCTCGTCGCGATCGACCTGCGGCAGGAGCACCACGAACTCCTCGCCGCCGTAGCGCGCGAGCGTGTCGACCTTGCGCAGGTTCTGGCGGAGCACGCGACACACCTCGCGCAGCACGTCGTCGCCCGCGGCGTGGCCCGCGCTGTCGTTGAGGTGCTTGAAGTGATCGATGTCGATCATCAGCATCGACAGGGGCGTGCGGTAGCGCGCGGCGCGCGCGAGTTCCGCGTCGAGCTGCTGGAAGAGGTGCCGGCGGTTCGGCACGCCCGTCAGCGGGTCGGTGATCGACAGCGCGACGGTCTGCGCGTGGAGGCGGGCGTTCTGCACCGCGATGCCGACCTGATCGGCGACGGCGGCGAAGAACTCCATCTCCTCGGGCCCGAAGTCGGCCTTGCGCTCCCGCTCGAAGTTCAGCACGCCGAGGAGCTCATCGCCGCGCACCATCGGCACCGAGAGCAGCGAGCCCGCCTCCTTCTCGCCGCGCGCGCCGCGGGGGCGGAAGACGGGGTCGTTCTCGAGGTCGGGCACGTACCAGCTCCGGCGGAGCTCGGCCGCGCGCCCGCACACGCCCTCGCCGATGGCGAAGGTGAGGCCCTCGGCGCCGAGGTTGGCCGGCCAGGCGCGCAGCACCTCGAGCCGCCCCTCGGCGTTGAGCATCATCACGCTGAACTTCAGCACGCCCAGCTTCTCCGGCACGAGCCGCACCACGCGGTCGACGATCTCGTCGAGGTCGAGGCTGGAGGCGATGGTGCGCGCGAGATCGTAGAGGATCTGCAGCTCCGCCACGCGCTCCTCGAGCCGCGCCTTGAGCTCGAGCTCGTTCTGCGCGTGCTGGAGATCGCGCTGGGTGTCGATCTCCACGGCCTTGAGATCGGTCAGCCGCGCGAGCATGCGGTTGAAGGCGAGCGCGAGCTGACCGAGCTCGTCACGGCCGAGCGGCGGCGCGCGCACCACGAGGTCGCCATCTTCCGCGCGCTTCATGATCGCCGCCAGGCGGGCGATGCGGCGCGACACGAAGACGCGCACCGCGATCACCACCGCCACCCCGAGCGTCAGCACGAAGAGCGTGATGAACCAGGTCGCGTTGAGGAAGACCGCCGCGACCTCGGTGCGCAGCGCCGGCTCGTCGATCGTCAGCTGCAGCACGCCGGTCCGCAGCGTCGCCTCGCCGGTGTGGCAGCCGCCACAGGAGACCCCGCCCAGCGGGTAGAGCACCTCGCCGCCACCGCCCGCGCTCCACGGGAAGGGCCCGCGCGGCGCCTCGAACCTCGCCTGTCCCTCGCCTGTCGCGAGCAGCCGCGACGCCTCGGGCAGCGCCTTGTCCTCCTCTTCGATGTGGCGGGACCACTTCACGCGGCCGTCGCGGCCGATGATCCGCAGCTCGGTGACCAGCTTGAGCGCCGACCAGTTGCTGCGGACCGCGTTGGTCACCGCGCGGTGGGCGACGCGGGGCGGGGTGCCGGGCGGAGTCTCCTCGACCGCGCCGAAGCTCGTGGCGACGAACTCCGCGAGGCCGAGCGCGTCGGCGCGCGACTTCTCGCGCACCGCGTGATCAGTCTCCCTCCACGCCGCCACCGTGCCGCCCAGCGCGAGCACGAGCGCCGGCACCGAGACGGCGAGCAGCAATCTGGTGCCGATGGTGCGCAGACGAAGACTCCAGCGAGGGGACCGGCAGCATCGGGCAGGTGGACTATGGTGTGAAGCGTGGAATTGCTCACTGCGTCAACGCTGCGCGCCCGCCACGGGTTTCCGCTCCGAACGGGTGGTTTCTCGGTCGGCCCTTTTGCGTCGCTCAACTCGTCGCTGGTGGTGGGGGACGACCCGGTGGCGGTGGGGCGTAACCTCGCGCTCCTCGCGCAGGCGGCGGGGGTCGACCCTTCGCGGCTGGTGACGGCGAAGCAGGTGCACGGCGATCGCGTGGTGCTCGCGGCGGAGGTCGACGCCACCACCGAGGCGGACGCGGTGTGGACCGCGGAGCGGGGTGTGGCGGTCGGCGTGCGGACGGCGGACTGCCTGCCGATTCTCCTCGAGGACCCGCGGACGGGCGCGGTGGCGGCGGTGCACGCGGGCTGGCGCGGCGTGATCTCGGAGATCGTCGTCCGCGCGGTCGAGCGGCTCGAGGCGCAGGGGGCGCGCGTCGGGGACCTTCGGGTGGCCGTCGGCCCGGGCATCCAGGCCTGCTGCTTCGAGGTCGACGGCGATCTCCCGCAGCGCTTCTCGGCGGCCTTCGGGACGGACGTCGTGATCCCCACCGGGGCACGGGTGCACCTCGACCTGCCTCGCGCGGTCCGGCGCTCACTGGAGCGCCACGGCGTGCCGCAGAGCCACGTGGCCGTGCTGCCGCACTGCACGCGCTGCGACGAACGGTTCTTCTCCCACCGACGGGATCGCGGGGTGACGGGGCGGCACCTGTCGTTCATCACCTGCGGCGGCGCTGCAGACCTGTAGCAGCTCGCGGGGGTGCTTTTCTTGACCCTCGTGAGAGCGGGTCCATATCCTTCCCTCGTCATTCGCACGATCGCCGCCATTGCCTGTTGCGCGCTCACCGGCTGCGCGACGGACGCCGTCTCGAGAGCCGAGCACGCCGAGCTCATGTCTTCGGTGCGTGCGCTGCGCGCCGAGAACGCGCGGCTCGAGTCACGGCTCGAGAAGCTCGAGGCCCAGCTGGTCACCGGGCCCGCGCGCGCGGCTGCCCCGCCGAAGCCCACGGTGGTGGCGTCGGGGACCACGAGCGCGACCGCGACCTCCTCCGTCGACGCGCTGCCTCCGCTCGCGGTGGTCAAGCTCAAGCCGAAGCGCGAGGCGGCGCCGAAGATCAGCACTGCGGTCGAGGTGAGCGAGCCGCCCGAGACGATCGTCCAGGAGTTCCAGGCGCCGTCCGCGCCGACGCAGGGGACCGCGGGAGACCCGAGCGTCGCCGACGCGGAGTTCGAGAGCGCGCTGTCGCTGCTCAAGACCGGCAACGCCGATGAGGGCGTCAAGGCGATGCTCCAGTTCGTCACCGACTGGCCGCACCACCCGAAGGCCGACAACGCGCTCTACTTCGTGGGGCTCGCGGCGATGTCAGGGCGCGAGTTCGATCAGGCGGCCGGCCACTTCGAGCGCGTGCTGGCTCAGTACCCGGCGGGCGACGCGGTGCTCGACTCGATGCTCAAGCTCGCCGACTGCCGCGTTCGGCTGAACCGACCCCGGGAGGCGCGCGCCACCTGGGAGAAGATCGTCACCAACTTTCCCGGAACGACTGCGGCCTCTCAGGCGCAGGCGCGTCTCTCGTCCAACCAGCTTCCCGTCGCCACTCCGTAAGAGGTCCCCATGCGCAACGTGCTCCTCACCGCCGCTCTCTCGCTGATCGCCTTCGCGCCCGGGCGCACGCTCGCCCAGGAAGAAGAAGAGACGGGCGATGACTCGATGCCCGAGGGGAGCTCCACCATCGCGCCGGAGCGCCCGGCTTCGAGCCCGCGGCCGGCGACCACCGGCAAGGCCTCGTCGCCCGGCACGCAGCACACCGTCGAGAAGGGCGACACGCTGTGGGACCTCTCGCAGAAGTACCTCGGCAGCCCCTGGTACTGGCCGAAGGTCTGGTCGTACAACCCGGAGATCGCCAACCCGCACTGGATCTACCCGGGCAACGAGGTGCGCTTCTTCTCGTCGGGCGAAGAGGTGCCCACGCAGGTCGAAGCCGGCCGCGAAGAGGAGGTCGAGGAGTCCGAGCTCTACGACGACAAGGTGAACGTCGCGGGGCAGCTCGGCTTCCGGCCGAAGAACGCGGTGGCGGTCGCTGCGCCGGGCTTCGTGACGACCAGCGAGGTCGAGGGCTCGGGGAAGATCGTCGGCTCGTTCGCGGAGTCGGCCGAGCTCACCTACGCGGATCGCATCTACGTGAAGTTCAACAAGGCCCCGCGGCTCGGTGAGGTCTACCTCGTGTTCCGCAACGCGGGCGAGGTCATCCACCCCGTCACCCAGCGCCCGCTGGGCTACATGACGGAGGTCCTCGCTGAGGTGAAGGTGATCCGCGTCGACAGGGACAACATGGGCACCGTGCAGATCTGGAAGCAGTACGACGAGGTCCAGCGCGGTGACCTGATCGGCCCGGTCAACGAGCCGGTGGTGCGACAGGTCGCGCCGCGCACCAACGAGCGCGACGTGAAGGACGCGGTGGTGGTGGCCGACGTGCGCCGCTACCCGACGATGCTCGCAGAGCACCAGCTGGCGATCATGGACAAGGGCTCCGAGGACGGCGTGAAGGTGGGCAACACCTTCACCATCTTCCGCGCGCACGATCCGCTCCCGCAGGACTCGCTCATGACCCCGCAGAAGATCGAAGAGGGCTACCCGACGGAGGACGTCGGCCAGTGCGTGGTGTTCGAGGTCAAGGCCAACGCGTCGATCTGCCTGATGGCGCGCTCCATCCGCGAGATCGTCCGCGGCGACCACGCGGAGATCCGCGCCTCCGGCTCGCGGCGCGCGTCGCGCTGAGCCGACTTGTCGGACCCCGCCGCTAGAACGCGGCGGCATGAACACCGCTGAGAAGAGGGCGACGGCAGCGCTGTGGTCGATTCGCGGCGTGGGGCCGGTGACGCTGGGCGAGGTGCGCTCGCGGCTCGGGCCGCTGGGCGAGCTGCTCGAGCGGCCAGTGCCCGAGTGGGCGCCGCTGGTGCCGTGGCGCGCCGACGCCGGGGCGCACGTGCGCGAGGTCGCCTCGCTCGCCGCGCAGGCCGATCGGCTCGAGCAGCAGTGCGCGCGCCTCGGCATGGAGATCGTCTTCCCCGACGACGAGGCCTGGCCCTCGAAGCTCGCTCAGATCCGCAACGCACCGCCGCTGCTCTTCGTGCGCGGGCCGGGCGCCCGGGCGCCGCGCCGCAGCCGCCTGGCGATCGTCGGCACGCGCACGCCTCCGCCCGGCACCGCGCAGCGCGCGGCCGATCTGGCGGTGCAGGTGGCGCAGGCCGGGGTGGGCGTCGTCTCAGGTGCGGCGATCGGCATCGATCAGGCCGCGCACCGCGGCGCGCTGACGGCGCAGGGCGAGACGTGGGCCTTCATGGGGGCGGCGCTCGATCAGATCGACAGCCCTCAGCGGGCGATCGTCCACGAGATGCTCGACGCCGGGCAGACGCTCTTCTCGGAGTTCCCTCCGGGGTTCCGCTCGAACCTCAACAGCTTCAAGCTGCGAAACCGCCTCATCGCGGGGGCCAGCGACGCGGTGCTCATCTTCCGCGCCGGGCCGACCTCCGGCGCGCTCCACACGGCGGCCGACGCGCTCGAGCAGGGGCGGGTGGTGCTGGCCGCTCCCGGCGACCCGTGGGTCGAAGCGGCGCGCGGCTCGAACCGCCTCCTGCGCGATCAGCGCGTGCGCCCGTACGTCGACTTCTCGGACATCACGGCCGCGCTCGGGCTCGATCAGACCATCTCACCGCCCGAGCCTCGGGTGATCGATCCGTCGGCGATCAGCACACCGGGGAGCGCGGTGCTCAATGTCCTGAACGATGGGTCGTGTGACTTCGAGGAGCTTCTGGAGCGCCTGCCCGACATGAATTCCGGTCAGCTCTCGGCCGCGCTGCTCGAGCTCGAGGTGTTCGGCGCGGTGCTGCACAAGGGTGGGCGGCGGTACGAAAAACGCTGAGGATCTCCAATGTTGACGATGCAGAGCCCCCCAACTAGAAACTCTCGCGTCTTTTAGACGGTTTGGCTGAAAGGAAAGCCGAAACACATGTCCGCCCAAGTCCTGCTGCAGCACTCCCTCGACGTGGTGCTCGCCGCGGAACCCGCCAAGGAAAGCCTCAAAGACGTCATCGTCGGCTTCTTCCACGACGGTGGTCCGTTCCTCTACATCAACATCTTCTGGCTGGCGGCCGCGGTCGCCGTGTCGGTCGAGCGCATCGTCACGCTCTTCTTCCGGTACAACCTCAACGCCGGCCCCTTCATGGAGCAGATCACCAAGCTGGTGATGGCGGGCAACCCGGATCGCGCGGTGAAGCTCTGCGGCGCGGCGCCGAACTCGCCCCTGGCGAAGGTGGTGAAGTCGGGTCTGACGCGCGCGAACCGCGGTGAGATCGAGGTGGCCAAGGCGCTCGAGGAGTCCATCCTCGAGAACACGCCGCACATCAGCGCGCGCATTCAGTGGCTGTGGTCGCTGGCGAACATCGCCACCCTCGTCGGCCTCGTCGGCACGGTGTTCGGTCTGATCGGCACCTTCCGCTCGCTCGGCAACGTGCCCGCCGATCAGAAGCAGGCGATGCTCTCGAAGGGCATCTCCGAAGCCATGTACAACACGTTCTTCGGCCTCACGATCGCCGTCATCTGCATCATCGCGCACCTGTTCCTCACGGCGTACGCGAAGAAGATGATCGAGACGATCGAGCTCCAGGCGATGAAGCTCGAGAACCTGCTGGGCCGTCGCGCCGCCGGCGAGACCAGCGCGATGGACTTCGAGAAGGCGAGCTGACGGGAACCCGGGGCGAGCGCCCGCTGTCGGGTGATCGAGAGTCCAATGGCCTTCTACTTCTCCAGACGGAAGATCAAGCCGAAGGAAGAAGAGGAAGCGGGCGAGCTGAACATCGTCCCCTACCTCGACATCCTCATGAACTTGATCATCTTCATGCTCCTGTCGATGACGGGGCTGGCGACGTTCGGCATGTTGAACGTCAACGCGCCCACGTACGGCGGCGGAGGGCCGGGGAACGCCGAAGAGAAGCCTCCGCTGACGCTGACCGTGGCCATCGCGAAGACGGGCTTCTTCATCGCCGCGACCGGCGGCGTGCTGCCGGGCCAGACGGAAGCGGCGGCGGCGAACCCCGGTGAAGGGGCGCCCACCATCGCGCGCAAGGCCGACGGCTCGTACGACTACGAGGCCCTCAACGCGAAGATGATGGAGATCAAGGCCAGCTTCCCCGGTGAGTCGAAGCTGATCCTCGCGGCCGAGGCGAACACCGAATACGAGGTGCTCGTCTCGACGATGGACGCGACGCGCGAGACGAAGGACCGCAAGCTGCTCTTCCCCGACGTCACCCTGGCGAGCTTCTGAGATGGCGACCGCGAACGACACCCACGGCTCTCCGCTCGAGATCTCCGACGAAGACCGTCAGCGGATGCGCTACCGCAAGGCGCTGGCGCGCAAGAAGCGCCGCGACCGCGAGGCGGAAGGTGAGATCAAGGAGCTCAACATCACCGCGATGATGGACCTGATGACCATCATCCTGGTGTTCCTCATCAAGTCGTTCAGCGCCTCGTCGGTCACCGTGACCGCGTCGGAAGACGTGCGCCTGCCGCTCTCGAGCGCGCGCGCCACCCCGAAGGACACCATCGCCGTCACCATCACCGCCAAGTCGATCATGGTCGGCGATCGCCGCAAGGTGGAGCTCAACGACTCGGTGCCGAAGGCGGCCGATCTGCAGGGCAAGCTGATCCTCCCGCTCGACGCGGCGCTCAAGACCGAGGTCGAGAAGCTCAAGAAGATCGCCGAGCGCAACCCCGCCGCCCCGTTCAACCACGAGGTGTCGATCATCGGCGACAAGCGCGTGCCGTACGACTTGCTGTCGTCGGTGCTGTATACGGCGGGCCAGAACGAGCTCGAGAACTTCCGGCTCATCGTGATCCAGTCGAACCCGGACTGACGCCGAGGGCGAGGCCCTCCCGGAAGTCCCGGTGAGGGCCCCATGGCGCAGCAGCAGCAAGAGAACTCCCCCATCACCGTCGTCGGCGCCGGCCTCGCCGGTTCGGAGTGCGCGTACCAGCTGGCGCGCCTCGGCCACCGGGTGATCCTCCGCGAGCAGAAGCCCGAGCGCCGTTCCCCCGCGCACCAGAGCCCGCACTTCGCGGAGCTGGTGTGCAGCAACTCGCTGCGCAGCGACAACCCCGAGAGCGCGATCGGCCTGCTCCATGCCGAGCTGCGGCGGGTGGGCTCGCTCATTCTCTCGGCGGCCGATCTGCACCGCGTGCCCGCCGGCGACGCGCTGGCGGTCGATCGCGAGCACTTCTCGGCGGAGATCATGAAGCGCCTCGGCGAGCACCCGAACGTCACGGTGCAGCCGGGCGAGGTGTGCGACGTGCCCGAGGGGCTGGTGGTGATCGCCACCGGGCCGCTCACCTCGCAGGCGCTCACCGACGCGCTGGCGCCCCACGTCGGAGAGAAGCTCTATTTCTACGACGCGATCGCGCCGATCGTGACCGACGAGTCGATCGATCACTCCATCGCGTTCCGGCAGTCGCGCTACGGGAAGGGCGGAGGCGACGACTACCTCAACCTCCCGATGACGAAGGACGAGTACGTGCGCTTCGTCGAGGCGGTGCGCACGGGCGCGAAGGTGACGCCGCACGCGTTCGAAGAACCGAAGTACTTCGAGGGGTGTCTGCCGATCGAGGTGATGGCCGAACGCGGACAGGACACGCTGGCCTTCGGGCCGATGAAGCCGGTGGGCCTCATGGATCCGCGGACCAACCAGCAGCCGTACGCAGTGGTGCAGCTGCGCATGGAGGATCGCGCGGGCACGGCGTGGAACCTGGTCGGCTTCCAGACGCGGCTGACCTGGCCCGAGCAGAAGCGCATCTTCGCGATGATCCCCGGGCTGGCGAAGGCGGAGTGGGTGCGCATGGGGCAGATCCACCGGAACACCTTCCTCGACAGCCCGCGGCTGCTGGCGAAGGACCTCTCGCTCAAGGCCGCGGAGCGGATCTTCTTCGCGGGGCAGATCACCGGCGTCGAGGGCTACGTGGAGTCGACGGCGTGCGGCTACCTCACGGCGCTGGCGGTGCACGCGCGCGTCACCGGGGCGCCCTTCGCGCCGCCGCCTCCGGAGACGGCGCTGGGGGCGATCTACCGCCACGTCACCGGCGAGGCGCACCCCGACGGCTACCGCTACCAGCCGACCAACGTCGTCTTCGCGCTGTTCCCGCCGATCGAGGGTCGCTTCAAGAAGGCCGACAAGCGCGTGCAGTACGCGCGGCGGGCGGTGCAGCACTTCGATCGCTGGGCGCCGACGGCGCCACACCCCGTTTCCCCGATGCCCGCTCCTGCGACCGCGCAGGTGGCCTGAGAATGGAGAGCCGAATCGTGCGTGCGACCCTGCTGTCCCTGCTGGTGCTGGCCCTCGTCGGCTGCAAGCAGGAGAAGACCTCGAGCGGCGACCCGAAGAGCGTCATCGCCCGCGTCGAGAAGGAGAAGAAGGCGCCGCGCCTGCCCGTGCTCGGTGAGCGCCGGCTCGAGGGCGACGCGCAGGATCTCCGGGCGTCTCCCGACGGCGAGCTGCTCACGGTGCTGCTCGAGGCGGTGAAGCCGCCGATCCAGGGCGTGCCTCCGCCGATGCGCGTCGGCGCGCTGTGGGCGGTGCCGACGAAGAGCGGCACGCCGGTGAAGCTGGGCAACGGCGTGACGAACATGCCCGGCGGCTGGCTCTTCACGTCAGACTCGAAGTGGCTGCTGTTCTCGGCCGCGTGGGATCCTTCGCAGCAGATCGGCGAGCTCTTCGTGCAGGACGCGAAGAACCTCTCGAGCGAGCGGCAGCGCCTCTCGGTGCGGGCGAGCTACTACGTGCCGAGCGACGACGGCGCGCAGCTCGCCTACATCGAGGCCGGGGTGCTCCATGCGGGCAGGCTCCCGGCGGGGCCCTTCAAGCAGGTGGCGGGCGAGGTCTCGACGGCGGAGTTCTCGGCGGACGGCCGCTACCTCTACTTCAAGCGGAAGTTCTCGGCGGGCGGCGGGCTGTACCAGGTCGATCTCCGCGAGGAGCGCGCGCAGCCGAAGCGGCTGATCGACAACGTCGCCGAGTACACCGTGCTGCGGAGCGGCAAGTACGTGGTGGCCAACGCGCGGGCGAACCCGGGCGACGTCTCGTTCCAATTGCACGTCTTCGACGTCGAGTCGCTGAAGGATCGAAAGGTGAGCGACGACGCGCACCGCTACCGCGTCAGCCGCGACGGGCGCTTCCTCGCGTGGCGCGACAACCCGCCGGGCACCGACAAGGGCGCGCTGTCGCTCATGGTGCTCCCCGACGGGAAGGCGCGGGTGCTGGGCAAGGCGGTCAGCGACTTCGACTTCTCGGTCGACGGCGCGCGCTTCGTCTACCGCGACAACTACCGTGAGCTCGCGCTCGGGGGCCGTGA
>JBMORD010000305.1:0-7289 GCA_049322495.1 Myxococcota bacterium
GCGCGACGGGCGGAGGCGGCGGCGCGACGGGCGGAGGCAGCGCGACGGGCGGAGGCAGCGCGACGGGCGGCGGCGGCGGCTCGATGGACGCAGGCAGCGGCACCGGCGTGTACGGCGACGCGTGCCTCGGTGCTGGCGACTGTGCGTCGGGCCTCTGCGTCGGCAACGCCATCAACGGCCTGCGGATGTGCACCATCCAGTGCACGGGCGAGAGCTCGTGCGATCAGGGCCACGCGTGTCTCCCCGTCCAGACGGGTTCGGGCACCATCAGCATCTGCGTGCCCTCCGACTCGGGCCAGCCGTGCCCCACCGGCCAGCCAACGACCTGCGTCGCGGGCATCTGCCTGGTGCACCCCTCGAGCCTCTCGCTCTCGGTGTGCGCCACGCCCTGCGAGAGCTCGCACTCGTGCCCCAACGGCTTCTCGTGCTCGGCGGTGCAGGTGGGCTCGCAGGTGCAGAAGGTCTGCTCCCCGGTCGCGACGGCGTGCAACGCGCAGGGCAGCTCCACGCAGTGCATCAGCCGCTGGTGCTCGACGAGCCCGACGACGCCCTCGGTCGGCATCTGCACCGGCAACTGCCAGACGGCCGCCGATTGCCCCGCTGGTTGGGCCTGCGGCTGGGACGACGCGACCGGCGGCGTGGTCGACCGCTGCCAGCCCATCGGCATGGCCTGCACCGTCAACGGCAGCGGCGCCAACAACTGCCTCTCGAAGACCTGCGCGCAGGGCTCGCCGCAGGGGGACTACTGCGTCGCCTTCTGCATGGACACCAACTACAACGCCGTGCCGGCGCGCTGCCCCGCGGGCTGGCAGTGCGTCAACGAAGGGCAGGCCGGCAGCCCGCTCTGGGTCTGCGAGCGCTGAGCGTCACGCGCGCAGCGAGGGGCTCCAGGCGACGATGCAGTTCCGCCCCGCGTCCTTGGCGGCGTAGCAGGCGGCGTCGGCGCGCTTGAAGGTGCTGTCGGGCGCCGCGACGTCGAGCATGGCGAGGCCGCCGCTGACGCTGAGGGGGATCTCCACCCCGTCGAAGCGGCACGGCGTCGCCTGCACCTTCTGCCGGAGCGCCTCTGCGCGGGCGCGCGCCGCCGCCTCATCGAGCCCGGGGAGCAGCGCGATGAACTCCTCCCCACCCAGCCGCGCGAGGAAGTCGCTGTCGCGGCGGAACTCCCCACGGAGCAGCGTCGCGAAGTGCCGCAGGCACTCGTCGCCGCCCACGTGGCCACGGCGATCGTTCACCTGCTTGAAGTGATCGAGATCGAACACCAGCAGGGCCACCGGCCGCCCTTCCCGCAGCGAGGTGCTCGCCACGCGGGCCCATGCCTGCTCGTAGCCACGCCGGTTCGCCAGACCGGTCAACGCGTCGGTCAGCGACAACGCGGAGACCTCCGCGCGGCTGCGCAACAGCGCGACCTCCGTCTCGAGCTGCCGCTCGTACTCGCGCGCCGAGCGTCGGAGGTTGGCCAGCAGGTAGAAGCCGTAGACGAAGAGCGTGAGTCCGGTGGAGCGCAGCTCCGCCGCCGCGAGCAGGAACACCGTCACTCCCGGCAGGAAGAGGAGCAGCATCGTCACCCGCGCGTGCGACGGGTGCGTGGCGAACGAGTGGCTGGTCGCCGTGCAGAACGCCATCGTCGACAGCGACGCGACCAGGATCGCGCTGTCGGGGCGCGCCTCGTTCCACCCGACGAAGGCCGGCACGAGCCCCCACGCGAGCGAGCCGGTGTGAATGATGAGCCAGTGCCGGCGCGTCCACCGCGGGAGGTCGTCGTCGGCGGGCAGGCGGTGCCGCACGCGCGCCGCCCAGGTGGCGAGGAAGAAGCCCGCCGGCGCGAGCGACCACGCCCCCCAGCGCGACCAGTAGTCCGACACGGCCAACAGGAGCAGCGACGCCAGCACGTAGAAGATCGGCCCGACCAGCGAGCGCTCGAAGAGGTCGCCGCTGCGGCGCCGCAGCGGGTAGGTGTCGATGCGCGAGAGCTCGCGCTCGAGATCCATTTCGGAAGGAGACGTCATGGAGCGACGCCCACCCTATTCCGTCAGCCGCGAGGATCAGCCCCCGCCCCACGAATCCGAGCGTGGCGGTCTGCTCGAGTGGACTGGCTCAGAACCGCCACGCGACGCCGAGCGAGGCGTCGAAGGTGACCTCCGCCTGACGCAGGGTGCGGAGCGTCGGCCCGATGCGCGCGCGGGCGAACACCGCGAGCTGGCTGGTGATGAAGTACTCGGCGCCGCCGCCAGACAGGATGGGGAAATTGAAGCCGCCGAACTGCCCGAGCTCGATCCACATCGGGAAGTCGAGGTGGATGGCCACCGTCAGCGCGCTCGAGGCGGCGATGCCGAGCCGCAGGCCCACCGGGAGCACCAGCGCGGTGCGCGTGCCCTGGAGGTACGAGCCGTACACCGACACGCCCGGCTCGAACACCACACCCAGCGAGACGCGCTCGACGTCGAGGAAGCGGTACTTGAGCAGCGCCTGCGCCTTGAAGCCCGGGCCCCACTCGCGCAGCACGCCTTCCACGCCGTACACGAAGGCCGCCCGGCCACCGACGTTGAGGCCCGGCAGCACCCCGCGCAGGAAGCCGACCGAGAGACCCGGGTAGCCCACCGCGCCCTCGAGGAGGTTGCTCCCCGGCACCAGCGTGCGCGCACCGATCGCGCTCCAGGTCTGGCCGGCGTCGATCGGCTTCACCTCGTCCTGCGCGAAGGCCAGCGCCGCGGCGAGCGCGACGACCATCGGCAACACGCGCCTCATGGGAGCCCCCGCTCACGCGCCAGGGTGAGGAACTGCTGCTCGAGCTGCGCGAGCTGGGCCGCGGCGCGCGCCTTCGCCCCGGCCATCGGCTCGTCGCTGCGCAGCGGCTCGCGCCACTCGAAGTACACCTTGATCTTCGGCTCGGTGCCCGAGGGGCGGAGCGTCACGCGGCTCCCGCCGGCGAGCTCCCAGGCGAGCACGTTGGAGCGCGGCAGCGTGAGCTTCGTGCTGCCACCACCCGCGGTGCGCACCTGCGCCTGGTAGTCGTTCATCGCCTCCACGCGGTGCTCGCCGAGGCGCGACGGCGGGTCGGCGCGGAAGGCCTCCATCAGCGCGCGGATCTGCGCGGCCCCGCTCGCGCCGGGGAGCGTGGCGTTGAACTGCGAGGCGACGAAGAGCCCGTGCTCGCGCTGGATCTCCTCGAGGTAGCCGAGCAGCGTGGTGCCGCGCGCCTTGCACCACGCGGCCATGTCGGCGGTGACCAGCGCCGCGCCGACGCCGTCCTTGTCGCGCACCACCGTGCCCACCGTGTACCCGAGCGCCTCCTCGTAACCCATGACGAAGCGGAGCCCCTGCGGCACCAGATCCATCGCGCGGTTGGCGATCCACTTGAAGCCGGTGAGCGTCTCTTCGAAGCGCGCGCCCTTCGCAGCGGCGATGTGCTTGAGCTGCACCGACGAGACGATGGTCGTCACCACCAGCGGGCTCGGCGTCGGCACCTGCGTCAGCAGGAAGTGCCCGAGCAGCACGCCCACCTCGTTTCCGGTCAGCATGCGCAGCCGCCCGTCGCCGTCGCGCGCCATCACCGCGAGCCGATCGGCGTCGGGGTCGTTCGCCAGCACCACGTCGGCCCCCACCCGCTCGGCGAGCGCGGTGGACAGATCCATCGCGCCCTTCTCCTCGGGGTTGGGGAAGCGCACCGTGGGGAAGGCGCCGTCGGGCTCCTGCTGCTGCGCGACCGGCGTCACCTTCGTGAAGCCCGCGTCCGCGAGCGCCTGCAGCACCCAGCGGCCGCCCACGCCGTGCATCGCGGTGTAGACGATCGACAGGTCGGCCGGCTTCTTCGTGGGCCGCAGCGCGAGGATCGCGTCGAGGTACTGGCGCTCGAGCGTGGCCGGCACGTCCTTCCAGAGGCCACGCGCACGCGCCGCGTGCTCCTCGAGCAGCAGCAGCTCGTTAGCAGGCCCGACGGCGTCGATGGCCGCGGCGATGCCGGCGTCATGAGGGGGGATGATCTGCGCGCCGTTGCCCCAGTAGACCTTGTAGCCGTTGTACTCCGGCGGGTTGTGGCTCGCCGTCACCATCACCGCCGCCGCGGCGTCGAGCGTCGAGAGCGCGAACGCGGTGACGGGCGTGGGGCACACGTCGGCGAACACCCACGCGGGAACGCCCTCGGCCGCGAGCACCATCGCGGTCTCGCGCGCGAACTCGAGGCTCATGCGACGCCCGTCGCGGCCCACCACCACGCCGCGGCGCACGACATCAGGCACCTGCGCCTTGAGGTAGCGCGCGAGGCCGGCGGTCGTGCGTCGCACCACCGCGAGGTTCATGCGGTTGGTGCCGCCGCCGAGGACGCCGCGCAGGCCCGCGGTGCCGAACTCGAGCGCAGTGCCGAAGCGCTCCTCCAGCTCCTTCCAGTCCTGCTTCTCGACGAGCGCGCGCACCTCCGCGGCGGTCTTCGGGTCGGGGTCTCCGGCGGCCCAGGCCGCGGCGCGCTGGGCGAGGGTTTGCTGGTCCATGCAACCCGGAATACGGCAAGCCGGCGACCGCGGGAAGAAATCACGTCCCGAACCCACGGAAAGAACGAGCCCGTTCACCTGTGAAAAGTCCGGAGGCCGGTCTTGTCCTCTGCATGGAGGATGAACGTGAACCGTGCCCTGCCCCTTCTGGTCGTGAGCCTCGTCGCCTGTGTCGAGGCGCCCGCGCAACCACCACCACAGCCCCTCGCCTCGTGTCGCGCCGACTCCGAGTGCGGCCCGGCCCAGGCGTGCCTCGACGGAGACTGCGTCGACGTCGGCTGCGCGAGTGACGCCGAGTGCGCGCTCGGCGAGGAGTGCCTCTCGGGCAGCTGCCTCTGGGCGAACGGGTGTGTCGATGACCGCGCATGCGCACCAGCCGAGGCCTGCGTCGCCGGGGTGTGCGTCCCGCAAACGAGCGGTGGTGGTGCCGGCGGCGGCAGTGGCGCAGGCGGCGGCAGTGCTGGCGGCGGCGGTGGCGGTGGGGCGTTCGATCCCGGCCCGTGGCTGTGGACGGGCACGCCGATCGTCGACGGTGGGGCGATCGACGCGACGTTCAATCGCGCGAGTCAGTGGCGCGGCGCGACCGGCACCCGGGTCGCGTTCCACTGCGCGAGCGACCTGCCCGGTTCACCCTCGGGGAGCACCGTGTACGGAACGGCCGTCTACACGGACGACTCCTCGGTCTGCCGTGCGGCGATCCACGCGGGGGGGATCGCGGCGAGCGGCGGTCGGGTGGTGATCGAGCTCCGCCCCGGTGCCGCGAACTACTCCGGCACGCTGCGCAACGGCGTGAGCTCGCTGTCGTACGGCGCCTGGCACGGCAGCTTCGCCGTCGTGCCGTGAACCAGCTCAGTACTTCGCGTTCGACTTGCCGCCGGTGACGATGGCGACCGAGGCCGACGCACCGATGCGGTTGGCACCGGCGGAGATCATCTTCAGCGCGTCCTCCGTCGAGCGCACGCCGCCGGAGGCCTTCACCCCGACGTCTTCGCCGACGATGCGCCGCATGAGCGCCACGTCTTCGGGCGTCGCGCCCCCGCCGGCGAAGCCAGTGGAGGTCTTCACGAACGCCGCGCCCGCCGCCTTCGAGAGCGCGCAGGCGATGATCTTCTCTTCGTTGTTGAGCTGCGAGGTCTCGAGGATCACCTTCACCGGGTACGGCTTCGCGGCGTTGACCACCACCTCGATGTCCTTCTGCACCAGCGCGTAGTCACGCGACTTGAGCGCGCCGATGTTGATGACGGTGTCGATCTCCCGGGCGCCGCAGCGCACCGCCTCGCGGGTCTCGAACGCCTTCGCCGAGGGGATGCCGGCGCCGAGCGGGAAGCCGACCACCGCGATGGGCAGCACGTTCGAGCCCTTGAGCACGCGCGCCGCCGTGCCCACGTTGATGGAGTTCACGCACACCGTGGCGAAGCCGTACTTCTTCGCCTCCTCGCAGAGCTTGATCACCTCGTCGTGCGTGGCGTCGGGCTTGAGCAGCGTGTGATCGATGTACGGCGCGATGTCCTGGCTGGTGCGCAGCTTGTCGGGCGTCACGCGCTGGGTGAAGCCGAGGCGCACCGACAGCGACGTGCCGCAGGTGTCGTGGTTGGTGCACTGGAAGCACGAGCCGGTGTCCGAACACTCCGACGCCGAGCCGGTCTTCACCTCGGTCTTCGAGGGGCCGGCGCTGCAGGGCTCGTCCTTGCCGGCGCGCAGGGCGTCGAGGCGGCGCTTCACGCGCTCGGTGATGTCATCGACCAGGGCATTGACGTCGTTGGACATGGGCGCGCCGAGAAATATCAGCGCCCGAAGCCCACCGCGAGGGCGATGAACGCGACGTACAGCGCCAGGCCGCCACCGCAGAGGACCACCACCGGCAGCAGCACCGCCGCCGTGGCCTTGCCCGCGGTGGTGCGATGCAGGTGCATGTTGGCGATGATCCGCAGGACGATCCCCCAGATCAGGAACACGTACAGGCCGCAGACCGGCACGAGCCCGAGCACGTAGGGCGACATGCCCAGCGCGTGGGCGCGCGCGGTGACGGTGTACGACTTCGGCTGCGCGCCGACGAGCATGAGCCCGAGGTGATCGAACGCGGCGCCGATCAGCACACCCGCGAGTTGCATCGCCAGGAGCATCACCACGTAGCTGATGACGATCACCGGCACCGCCACCATCCCCGCGCCGCCGAAGGCCTTGTCGAGTGACGCGTCGCTCCTGGCGCCCAGCAGCGCGGCGGGGACGATGAGGAGCGAATACAGCGCCACCGTCGGAACGAACCCCACGAGGATAGAGAGCAGTGCGTAGACGAGGGAGCTCCCGATCGGCGCGTCGGGCTCGACGGTGGCGAGCGCCGAGGGGCGCGACAGAAGCAGCACCGCCGTGCGCCACCACGCGCGCCACAGGCCGATCGTGGCGCGCTCGTCCCACGGCAGCACGTCGGCGCGCGCGCTGCACTTCGGGCACAGCCAGTCCGCGCCGCGCTGGGTGAGGCACGTCGCGCACCCGAAGGTGCCGCAGCGAGAGCAGGCGCCGGTCGCCTTGACGCCCGCGTGCACCGCGCAGAACGCGTCGCCGCTCGCCCCGGCCGGCAGCGGCAGGCCGCAGTGAAAGCAGTGCTGCTGGCCGCCGGGGTTGTAGTAGCCGCACGCAGGGCAGTTCACGGCCGACAGTCTGGCCGAAAGCGCGTGGTGGATGTGGATAAGGTGAGCGCTCTGATGAGCGGGACGACGACCCTCGATCAGCTGTGGACGACGCTCGGGCTCGACGAGCTGCCCGCCGACGTGGGCACGCCCGCCGCGCTCGAGCGCACGCGCG
>JBMORD010000306.1:0-15327 GCA_049322495.1 Myxococcota bacterium
TTCGCCTTGGCCTCCATCTCGGCGAGCTTCTTCTCGGCCTCGAGGCGCTTCTTCTCCTCCTCCTCGCGCTTCTTGCGCTCCTCCTCGGCCTTCAGCGCCGCGGTGCGATCGTCGCGGGTGATGGGCTTGCGCCGCCCGCCCGCGGAGTCATCGCTGCCCGCAGCCGACTTCGGGCCGGCGACGTCGACCTCCTCCTGGGCCAGTGCGGCGGGGGCGGCGAGGGCGGCGGCGACGGTCAGGGCGAGGAGACGAGTCTTCATGGCGGGGCCTGTAACTCACCGAGCGGAGGTGGATCAACCAACGGCAGGTGGTACGCCTCGCAGCATGAACGCCACCAGACTCCTGCCCGGCCTGCTGCTGCTCGCGCTCCTCGGCTGCGAAGGGACGGCGGTGCGCCCCGACGGCGGCGCGGGCGAGGTCGAAAATCCCAGCCAGCCGGGTGGGGACGCGGACCGCTGGCTGCACACCGAGGGCAACCGCATCCTCACCGCGAGCGGGGCGCGCTGGCACGGTCGCGGCGCCAACCTGCACGACACCCGCGGCTGCGACGCCTGCACGTGGAACACGCCCGACGTCGCCGAGGTGAAGCGCCGCATGGACGTGCTGGTCGACGAGTGGAAGGCGAACTTCATCCGCCTCGATCTCGAGAGCTACGCGGCGAGCGGCGGCCGCGTGAGCTGGCAGCCCTGGCAGCAGGACGCGACCTACCGCGCGCACATCAAGGAGCTCGTCGCGCACGCGCGCAGCAAGCCGGGGCTGCACCTCATGCTCTCGCTGTGGGTCGACCCCAGCTTCTCGCCCGAGGGCTGGCCGACGGCCGACACCATCGCCACCTGGCGCGCCATCGCCGCCGAGTTCAAGGACGAGCCGCACGTGCTGTTCGGCCTCGTCAACGAGCCCGAGAACAACTTCGACGGCGCGCAGGACGCGCAGGTGTGGGCCGCGATGAACGCCGCGGTGCAGGCGATCCGCGAGGTCGAGGGCAGCGGACCGAAGCACCTCGTCGCCGTGCAGGGCACGGGCGGCTGGGCGCGCCACCTCGGCTACTACGTCACCCACCCCATCACCGCCGGTGGCGGACAGAACGTGGTCTACGAGACGCACGTCTACGACGCGACGTCGGAGTTCGCGGCGCGCTTCGAGATGCCCGCCCTCACCCTGCCGGTCATCATCGGCGAGTTCGGCCCGGCGCAGGGCTTCATGACGGAGGCCGACTGCACCGCCCTCATCACCCGCGCGCGCGCCGCCGAGGTGCCGCACCTCGCGTGGACCTTCCACCAGCGCTGCCCGCCGAACCTCCTCCAGGAGACGGCGGGCGGCTGTGGCGTGGGCATGCCGCTCCGGCCGACGAGCTGGGGCACGCTGCTCAAGGACGCCCTCGCGCAGCCCTGGTGAGCGTCAGGCCGGGCGACCCGACGCGGGCACCGGCACGGCGACCTGGGCGGCCGCCGCGCGCCGCTTCACGCCGCGCTCGACGGTGAAGAGCAGCGCGGGAATGACCAGGCTCAGCGCGATGCTCGTCAGGGCCACGTGGTCCATGCCCTCGAGGCGCTTGACGCCCGGCGCAGTCTCGAGCGTCGACAGCAGCTGCGCCGAGCCGATCGCCGCGCTCGCCGAGGCCGCGTGCTGGATGGCCGACTGCAGCGACTGGAAGCGCGCGCGCACCGCCGGCGCCGGCACCTTGCTGGTGAGTGTGTTGTACGAGACGTTGCGCAGCCCGTTGGCCGTCATGAAGGCGACGAAGACGAACATCGCCAGCGGCGTCGAGACGTCCTGGTGCGGCAGGTAGAAGAAGCCGAACACCACCGCGATGACGAGCGAGGCCCCCACCGTGCCCACGCGGAAGCTGCCAAAGCGATCGACCGCGCGGCCGCCGAACTGGGTCGCCGCGAGGCTCGCGATGCCGCCCGCGCCGTAGGCCCACTTGAGCGCGTCACGCGGCAGGCCGAGGTTGAGCTGCAGGTACGCCGCGATGTTGGGGATGAGGATGAAGCCCGCCATCATCACCACCGCCGTCATCAGGTAGCTCAGCTGCACCAGCGGCTGCTTCACCATGCCCATCACGTCGACCTTCTCGTGGGTGCGCCCGAGGTGGCCGGTCATCGGCGGCAGCATGAAGATCGCCGACGCGCACACCACCAGCCCCACGCCCGCCACCCCGAGGAAGGGCGCACGCCAGCCGAAGTGCTCCGCGGCAAGCAGCCCGAGCGGCACGCCGAACACCGAGGCGATGGAGAACGCCCCCATCACCGTGCCCATCGCGCGGCCGCGCAGCTGGTTGGGGATCGCGTCGGCGATGATGCTGAACGAGAGCGAGGTGGCGGGGCCTCCGAAGGCGCCGGCGATGACGCGCGCGAGGAGCAGCGTGCGGAGATCGACCGCCAGCCCGCCCGCCGCCGTGCCCAGCACCAGCCCGAGCAGCGCGACCGCCAGCGCCTTGCGGCGATCGAAGCGATCGAGGAACAGGCTGCCGACCAGCCCCGCGACGCTCGCCGCCGCGGTGTAGGCGCCGCCGACGAGGCCGAGCTTCGACTCCGGCACGCCGAGGGCCTTCGCGAAGTCGGGGCCGAGCGGCATCACCATCACGAAGTCGAGGATGTTGACGAACTGCACCGACGCGATGAGCAGGACGATCGTCCACTGCGCGCGGCTCAACTGGGGCACGTCGGGCTTGCTCATCTCGTTCTCGGAGCATCCGGGGGAACGGAGGGTTCGCCGGGCTCGTGCGAAGACACGATTAAGGCAAGAAGAAGCGCTTCGCCATTGGCCCGACGGGCGGGCAGATTCGCCCCGGTGAACCCGCGGGTGCGCAGAGCGCTGTACATCGTGACCGCCGGCGCGCTCCTCTCGCGGCTCTACGTGCTCGGCGAGGAGCGCGGCTTCCGCCTGGTGGCGCAGGCGACGGTGATCGTCACCCTCGCGTCGGTGGCCTCGTGGCTGGCGCACATGACGCTCCACGAGCTGGGGCACTGGCTGGCCGCGAGGAGCCAGGGCTTCGTGGTCCGCTCGGTGCGCTTCGGGCCGGTGGGCCTCGACTTCTCGGGGGCGCGGCCCGCGCTCAAGCTCGGGGGCGATCTCGGCGGCGGCGTCAACTCGCTCCCGCGCGGCGCGGAACGGCTGGCGACGCGGCTGCGGCTGGTGGCGCTGGCCGGGCCGCTGGTGACGCTCGCGCTCTGCGTGGTGACGTGGCTGTGGTGGAAGACGCACGGCGCCGGCTCACTGGCGACGCCCAGCGGCATCTTCCTGGTGATGGGCGGCTTCACGCTCGTCACCGCGCTGCTCCCCGGCGTGCTGCTGCCGCGAAGGCCCGATGCGGGCACCGACCTCGAGATGCTCATCCAGCCGCGCGCGGTGCTCGCGCACTGGCACAACGCCGCCGCGGTGCAGGCGCTGCTCGACGGGCGCCGGGTGTCCGACGTGCTCGACTGGCGCACGACGCGCGCGCTGCTGCCCGACGACGGGCCGGCAGAGCCCTTCGAGCTCGGCTGGGCGATCGCCGCCCTCGACGCCGGCGCCCGCGCCCAGGCGATGGCGCGCCTGCGCTCGCTGGTCGAGCGGCTCGACGATACGTCGCCGGAGTGGCTCAAGCTCGACGCGTGGGCCCAGCTCGGCGCGCTCTCGGCGCTCGAAGGCGACGCGCTCCACGCGCAGGCGTGCCTCGCGCAGCTCGGGCCGCTCGTGCCCTATGAGTGGTACCCGTGGCTGCTCGAGGCGTGCATCGCCCGCGCGAAGCACGAGCCCTGGACGCCGCTCTTCGCCCGTTGGAAGGCCGCGGCCGAGCAGCACCGCTACCGCGCGGTCGCCCTCGGCGCGAACCGGTGGATCCTCGACGAGCTCGAGCGCGGCTGACGGTCAGCGCGCCCCGCCGTCGGGGCGCTGCGCGCAGTTGGCGCCGATGCACCCATCACAGCCCGACGGACCACAGAGCTTCGTCTCGTCGAGCGGCTCGGGGCCACACGCCACGACCGCCAGGCCCGCCAGCACTGCCAGCACCACCGTGACGCGCTTCATACGCGGAACCTCCTGACCTCGCCCCGGAGCACGTCCGCCTGATTGCGGAGCGTCTCGATGGCCTCTTCGAGCTGCTTCACCGAGCGGTTCTGCTGATCGGCCACCGAGCGGATGGTCTCGATCGCCTTGAGCACCTGCTCGGTGCCGCGCGTCTGTTCCTTCTGGGCGCGGTTGAGGTGCGTGACCATCTCGTTGATGTTCTCGATGCTGCGGCTGATCTGCTTGCTGCCGTGGCTCTGCTCGTCGACCGAGCGCTTCACGTGCTGGGTCAGCAGCTTCATCTGCTCGGCGACCTTCATCATCTGCTCCGAGCCGCGCGCCTGCTCGTTGGTCGCCTTGTTGATCTGCTCGATGGTCTCGCGCACGCGCTCCACGGCGGCGGTGACGTCCTTCGAGCCGCGCGCCTGCTCGACGGTGGCGCGGGCGATGGCCTTGACCATCTGCGTGGAGTTCTTCGCCGACTCCTGGATCTTCTTGAGCGCGGTCTCGGCCTCGCGCCCGAGCACCACGCCCTCCTCGACGCTGCGTACGCCGGTGTTCATCGCCGACGCGGCGTTGCGCGACTCGGCCTGCACCGCGCGGATCAGCTCGGCGATCTCCTTGGTGCTCGCCGCGGTGCGCTCCGAGAGGTCCTTGATCTCGTCGGCCACCACCGCGAAGCCCTTGCCGTGCTCGCCAGCCTGGGCGGCGATGATCGCCGCGTTGAGCGCGAGGAGGTTGGTCTGCTCCGCGACGTCGTCGATGACGTCGACGATGTTGCCGATCTCCCCGATGCGGCGGCCGAGCTGCTCGATGACCGACGAGGCCTGGCGGCTCGAGTCCTTGATGCGGTCGATGCCGACGATGGTCTTCTGGATCGACTCCATGCCGGTCTCGGCGTCCTTCGACACCTGCTCCGAGAGGCGCGCCGTCTCGTAGGCGTTGGTCTCGACCTGGCCGATGGCGATGTCCATCTCGCGGATCGACGAGCTGGTGGTCTCGGTGTTCTTGAGGAGATCCTCGACGTTCCGCGCGACCTCCTTGATGGAGTACGTCGTCTGCTCGATGGCGCTGGTGGTCTCCTCCACCGACGCGGCCATCTTCTGCACGTTGGCCGCCACCTCGTCGTTGGTGGTCGACATCTCCATGATGCTGGAGCTCGACTCCTCGGCCGACTGGTAGAGCACCTCGACGTTCTCGGCGATGCCCTTGAGCGAGCTGAGCATCTCGACCATCGCGCTGGAGGTCTCCTCGACGCGGGTGAGCACGGTCGAAGCGCCGCTGGTGGTGGTCGAGGCGCTGCGGCTGATCTGATCGATCACCTGCGCCACGCTCTCGGCGACGCCGCGCACGCGCCCGAGCGTGTCGCGCAGCCCCTGCCCGATGGAGTTGAGCGACTCCGCCAGCTCGTCGAGCTCGCGCGTCGGCGCTCCCTGCACCCGGCCCGAGAGATCGGCCTCCGCCAACCGCATGGCCATCGCGCGCATCGTCGACAGCGGCCCGAGGATCAGCAGGCGCGAGAGCACGCCCATCAACGCCACGAAGATCAACACGCTGACCAGCAGCGCGATGAGGAGCGTCTTGCGCAGCGAGCGCAGGCCCTCGTCGATGCGCGCGCGGTCGAGCGAGACGAGCACGTACCCCTTGAGCCCGCCCTTGAGCGGCACCGGGTCGGCGACCAGCAGCTCTCCTGACTCGAGGTGCGTCTGGGCGCCCTGCCCCTGCGCGTTGAACTGCTCGAGCACCTCCTCGGCGGTCTTCGGGTCGTGGTTGCTGCTGTAGGCGATGACGTTGGCCGGCTTGCACTCGCCCTGGCAGACGAGCACCCACACGTTGCGAATGGCCCGCTCGCCGCCGACGATGTTGTTGATTTCCGCGGAGCTCTCGGTGTCGACCGTGTCGCGCGGCGCGATGGGCACCTTGCGCTCGATCTCGCGAGCCACGGCCTTGCCGCGCTCCCACAGGGTGTCGGTGAGGTAGGTGTCGGCCTGGCTCGGCACCACGACGAAGAGCACCGCCACGAGGACGATGAGCGCCAGGAGGAGCACTCCGATGATCGAGCCGGTGAGGCCGGGTCTTTGAGAGCGTGCAGCCACGGAGCGGCGACTGTGACAGCGCGGCGCAGCGCCTTCAAGAATACGCTGCCCGCATGAGCACGGTCCGACTGATCACCGACCCCGCGTGGCAGCGCCATGTCGCGGGCCCGATGCACCCGGAATCGCCCGGCCGGCTGCGCGCCATCGAGGAGCTCCTGCAGCGCGCGCCCGTCGCAGGGGTGGAACACGCGACGCCGCGCCCCGCGACGCGCGAGGAGCTGCTGCGCGTGCACACCTCGGAGCACGTCGAGCGCGTGCTGTCCCTCGCCGGGAAGAGCGCCCAGCTCGACCCCGACACCGCGATGAGCCCGGGCAGCGCCGACGCGGCGGTGCTCGCTGCCGGCGCCGCCGCCCAGCTCGCCCTCGACGTGTACCAGGGCGCGGCGTCGAGCGGCTTCGCCCTCGTGCGCCCGCCGGGCCACCACGCGGAGGCCTCGCACGCGATGGGCTTCTGCCTCTTCAACAACGTCGCGGTGGCCGCGGAGGCCGCGCTGGCGGCGGGCGCGCAGCGGGTGCTGGTGCTCGACTGGGACGTGCACCACGGCAACGGCACGCAGTCGTCGTTCTTCGCGCGGCGCGACGTGCTGTTCTGCTCGACGCACCAGTTCCCCTTCTACCCGGGCAGCGGCGCGCCCTCGGAGATCGGCGCTGGCGAAGGCGCGGGCTTCACCGTCAACGTCGCGCTCCCCGCGGGCCAGGGCGACGCCGACTACGGCGCGGTGTTCCACGAGCTGCTCCTGCCGATCGCCCAGCGCTACCGGCCCGAGCTGATCCTCGTGTCGGCCGGGTTCGACCCGCACCGCGCCGATCCGCTCGGGGGCATGAACGTCACCGAGCGCGGCTTCGCGGCGATGTGCAGCGCGGTGCGCGAGCTTGCCGCGGAGGTCTGCGGCGGCCGCCTCGCGCTGCTGCTCGAGGGCGGGTACGACCTCGAGGGGCTGTCGCAGTCGGTGCACGCGTGCGTCGAGGTGCTCGCCGGCCGGCGCGACGAGTTCCCCGAAGGCGCAGGGCCGCGCGCGCAGGCCGCCATCGACGCCACTCGCGCCGCGCTGAAGGGAACGCCGCTCGCGCCATGAGGAGTGGTAAGTCGCTGCGAATGCGCCTCCTCTTCCCGGTGCTCGTCGTGGCGTTCAGCGCCTGTGGCCCGCGTGAGCTGCGCGTGACGATGAACTCCGACAACAACAGCGGCCAGGTGGGCTTCGCGGTGATCACCGATCGCGGCGCGCGCGGCTTCACGGTGCTCGTCGACACGACCAGGCCGGAGCTCGACCAGGCCCAGCAGGCGCACATCCACCCCGGCAGCTGCGGCGAGCTCGGGGCGATCCGCGCGCACCTCAACCCGCTCGCCGCCGAAGGCTGCGCCGAGGGCCGGTTCTGCAGCAGCACCGAGGTCAAGGCCGAGGTGATGAAGTTCACCGACTTCGAGGCGGACAGCTGGGTGATCAACGTGCATGACGCGCGCGATCTCCGGTTGTACGTGTCGTGCGGAGAGATCCCCCAACCATGAGCACTCCTCCCTGGAAGACAGCCCTCCTCACCGGCGCCTCGAGCGGCCTTGGCCGCGGCCTGGCCACGTGGCTCGCGAAGCGCGACGTGAAGGTCTACGCCGCCGCCCGCCGCCTCGATCAGCTCGAGTCGCTCGCGAAGGAGGCCGGGCCGAACATCATCCCCCTCAAGCTCGACGTGAGCGACGCCGACGCGACCTTCGCCGCCGTGCAGAAGCTCGACGCTGACGTCGGCGGGCTCGACCTCGTCATCGCCAACGCCGGCGTCGGTGAAGACACGCGCCCCAGGCGCCTCAAGTGGGACTCGGTGTCGCGCATGATGCAGGTGAACGTGAGCGGCGCGACGGCCACGCTGTGCGGCGCGCTCCCCGCGATGATCGAGCGTAAGCGCGGGCACCTGGTGGGCATCAGCTCGCTCGCGGGGCTCGTGCCGCTGCCAGCCAGCTCGGTGTACTGCGCGACGAAGGCCTACCTCGCCATGTTCCTCGACAGCCTGCGCCTCGACGTCGAGAAGTACGGGCTCTCGGTCACCAGCATCCACCCCGGCTTCGTGAAGAGCGAGATGACCGCCAAGAACAAGCCCGAGGAGATGCCTTTCCTCCTCGAGACCGACGACGCGGTCGAGCGCATGGGGCGGGCGCTGCTGCGGCGCGAGAAGGTGTTCGCCTTCCCCTGGCAGCTCAGCTCGCTCATCAAGACCGCCTCGGCGATGCCGCGCCCGCTGCAGACCGCCATCCTCAAGCGGCTGCGGTGAGCCGAGGCCCGGTCGCGCTGCACGACCGGGAACGCGCCCGACATCAACGGCCTCCGAGGTCCGACGTCGGCTGGCACAGCTCCGGCGCGCGCTCCAGTCGCTGAGCGTGATGCCGCGATCGGTCGGCTGCGGGCAGTCGCTGGTCCTGCGTGGGAAGACGATCGCCGCTGCTGAGTGGACAGGAGCGCGCAGATCGCCAGGTAGCGCCCGCTCCGCGCCGAAGGAGCAGGTGCTCTTGGGGCCGGGCGCGCGACGGATCGACGTGCCGGTCGCGACTCCCGCGAGGCGCCGGGCGGCGGGCCGGTGGTGGTCCACTTCCACGGCGACGCAGATGGGGCTCCCTCACCGGCTCTCGCGAACCGACCATCGCCCGAGGGAGACAACTGCGCGAAGCGGTCGTCGGGCAGGCGCGTGCAGAAGTCGGTGTCGCGACACCGCAGCGAGCACGGACCGCGCCGCCGTCCGGCCTGAGCGAGTCACACAGGTCGTTCGTCGCGACGGACACGCGCTACGCGACGACCTCTCCGCCAGAGGCCTGGGAGGCTCCACTCGTGGTCGCCGGAGCGGAAGTCCCGCGGAACCAGAAGCCGCAGTCGGGCGCGTTCAGAGCCGCGCAATGCGGCGCTGCGTCGTGCGGTTGAACCGCAGCATGAGGGCGATCGCGACCGCGGTGAGCCCCGCCGAGAGGCCCCACCACAGGCCGACCACCCCCAACGAGCCCTGCACACCGAGCAGCCAGGCGATCGGCAGCCCGACCAGCCAGTGGCCCACCACGTTGGCGCCGAAGGTGTACGTGGTGTCGCCGGTCCCCCGGAGCGCCCCGGCGCCGACCGCCTGAACCCCGTCGGACACCTGGAAGACCGCCACCACCACGAAGAGCGACACGACGGTGTCGATGGTCAGGGCGTCGTTGGTCATCAGCGAGGCCATCGCGTGTGGCGCCACGAGGAAGACGATGGCCGCGAGCGACATGAAGATCGCGACGCTCCCGAAGGCGAGGAAGCCGGCGCGCCGCGCCGCGGGCGTGTCATCGCGCCCGACGCCCCAGCCGACACGCGTCGACGCCGCGCTGCCGATGCCCGACGCCACACAGAAGGTGAGGCTCGCCCAGTTGAGCGCCACCACGTGCGCCGCCCCGGCCGCCTCGCCCAGCCGCGCCGCGAGCGCGCCGGTGAGCGAGAAGACGCCCGACTCGGCGATGAAGTGGAGGCCGATCGGCGCCCCGATGCGCAGCGCGCGCAGCACCTCGACGCGATCGAAGCGCCGCTGCGTGCCCTCGGGCGCGGGACCCAGGCCCAGCACCAGCACGCCAAACTGCAGCCAGGTGCAGAGCACCGTGGCGATCGACGCGCCGGCCACGCCCCACCCGAGGCCGAAGACGAGCCCGATGTCGAGCGCGAGGTTCGCGACGTTGGCGATCACCATCGCCACGAAGGTGATCGCCACCCTGCCCGTGCCCGTGAGGTAGCTGCGCGCCGAGACGAACAGCAGCACGCCCGCCACGCCGGGCAGGCGCCACCACATGTACGTGCGCGCGGCCTCGGCGATCGGCGGCGTGACGCCGAACGGCTCCAGCGCGAAGGGAATGAGCCCGACCGGCACCATCACCACCGCGCTCGTCAGCAGCGCCAGCCACACGCCCTGCCAGTAATGCGTGCGCGCCCGCCCCGGCTCTCCCGCGCCGATCGCCTGTGACACCAGCGGGTCGAGCGCGAGCATCACGCCCATGCCGAAGAAGGTGCAGGTGAAGGTCAGCGAGTTGCCCAGCCCCGCGCCCGCCTGCGCCGCCGCGCTCAGGCGCCCGAGCACGCCGGTGTCGACGAGCCCCATCAGCGCCTGCCCGGCCTGCGCGAGCGCGAGCGGGAGCGCGAGCCTCCACAGCGATCTGAGCTCCGACGACTCCGCGGACATCGAGGCGCTCAGGGCACCTGCAGGAAGTTGTTCGCGTCGGCGGCGCCCTTCTCAGGCTCGGCGTCTTCCGGCTCGGTGCCGCGCTTGAACCACAGCGTCATCGAGTTCTTCGAGGCCGTGGTGAGCCGCCCCGACTTCTTGTCGACGCGCCGCTGCACGAGGTCGAGGTTGGGCGGCGGCGCGAACTCGGGCTGGCTGCGCCCGTCGAGCGCCTTCGTCATGTACGCCAGCCAGATCGGCAGCGCCGCGCGGCCGCCCGTCTCGTAGCGCCCGAGCGGGTGCGGGTTCAGATCGTAGCCCACCCACGCGCTCGTCACGAGATCGCGCGTGAAGGCGGTGAACCACGCGTCGAACGAGTCGTTGGTGGTGCCCGTCTTGCCCGCCGCCGGCTTGCCGAGGCGCTGCGCCGGCGCGCCGGTGCCGCCCTGCACCACGCCGCGCATGAGATCCGTCACCAGGTACGCGGTCTCGGGCGAGAGCACCTGCTCCCCCGGCTCCGCGAGGCGCGCGTAGCCGGCCGCGACGCGGTCCTGCAGCGAGGCCCACGCGTCATCGTACGCGGTGTGGTCTTCCACCATGCGGCCGAAGCGATCCTCGATCTTGCGGATGAAGTACGTCGGCTTCTTCACCCCGAGCCGGTTGATGGTCGCGTACACCTGCGCCAGCTCGATGGGGTACACGCACGAGCTGCCGAGCGCCGCCGAGTAGTCGGGGTTGAGCGGGGTCGAGAAGCCGAGCGTGTGCGCGAAGTCGTTGATGGCCTTGATGCCCACCACCTCGTTCTTGTTGCCGAGGAAGCGCGCCAGCTCGATGAAGGTCTTCACCGCGGGGATGTTCATCGAGTTGACCAGCGCCTCCTTGAGCAGCACCTCGCCCTTGAAGCCCTCGTCGTAGTTGGCCGGCTTCCAGCGGTTCTGGTTCTCCGGGTCGTCGTAGACGATCGGCGAGTCGACCAGCACCGTGCCCTCGGTGTAGCCCATCTTCTCGAGCGCGCCGGCGTAGACGATGGGCTTGAAGCTCGAGCCCGGCTGCCGGCAGGCCTGGAACGCGCGGTTGAACTCGTTGGCGTCGAAGTCGTAGCCGCCCACCATCGCCGCGAGGTACTGCCGATGCGGGTCGATGGAGACGATCGCCGCCTGCGGCTCCGGCTCCTGCTCGAGGCGCACCAGCGGCACGTTCTCGGGCACGTCGTCGGCGAGCGACTGGTTCCACGCCTCGTTGTCGTCGACCAGGCCCTTCTTGTCCTTCACTGCGCGCACGACGATCACGTCGCCGACCTTGAGCGGCTTGACGTTGTTGATCAGCACCGACGGGTAGTACCGCTCGCCGTTCACCTCGCGCGCCCAGCGCATGCCGAGCGCGGGCAGCTTCGCGACCTTCGCCCCGATGGTGACGTCGGCGACCATCGCGTCCTTCGAGAGCGCCGACACGAGCCCGACGTAGTAGCGGCCGGGCACGATCTCCTGATCGCCCATCACCTTCTTCGCCTTCTCGAGGAACTTGTCCTGCTCGGCCTTGCTGGCGAGCTGCATCACCGGGCCGCGGTAGCCCTGCCGCTTGTCGACCGCGAGCAGGCCCCACAGCACCGCCTCCTGCGCGGCGCGCTGCTTCTCGCTGTCCATGGTGGTGAAGACCTTGAGGCCCTCGTTGAGCAGCACCTTGTTGCCGTACCGCTCGACCACGTCACGGCGCGTCTCCTCGGTGAAGTACGGCGCGAACTGATGGAAGACGTCCTCCACCGGGTACACGCTCACCTCGGCCTTCGACGCCTCGTCGAACTCCGCCTGGGTGATCATCCCCTTCTCGCGCATCTGCCCCAGCACGTACTGGCGGCGCTTCTTCGCCTTCTCGGCGTTGGTGAAGGGCGAGTAGTTCGACGGCGCCTGCGGGAGGCCCGCGAGCAGCGCCATCTCGGCGAGCGTGAGATCCTTCACGTCCTTGCGGAAGTAGTTCTCGGCCGCCGACTGCACGCCGTAGCTGTGGTGCCCGAGGTACACGTTGTTCAGGTAGAGGTAGAGGATCTCCTCCTTGGTCAGCGAGCTCTCGAGCCGGCGCGCGAGCAGCGCCTCGCGGATCTTGCGCTTGATCGTCTTGGCGGTGCTCTCCTTGTAGCCCTCGGCGCTGATCAGCACCGCCTTCGCGGTCTGCTGGGTGATCGTCGAGCCGCCCTGCACCTTGCCCTTGCCGCTGAGCTTCTTGGCGATCGTCTTGAACGCCGCGCGCGCGGTGCCGATCACGTCGACGCCGAAGTGATCGAAGAAGTCGGCGTCTTCGGCGGCGATGAAGGCCTGCACCAGCCGCTTGGGAATGCGCTCGTACGGCACCACCTTGCGGCGCTCGTTGTAGAACTCACCGGCGAGCACGCCGTCGACCGTGTACACCTCGGTGAGGATCGGCGGCCGGTACTCGTCGACACGCGGAATGGCCGGCAGCCCGTCGGCGTACTTCCAGTACACGAAGCCGTAGCCCGCGATCGCCGCGGTGAGGCCCGTGAGCACCAGAAAGCCGACGACCTTGAACGGGACCTTCCACCATCGCTTCTGCGGAACGTTGACCAACAAGAGCTTCCCTTCAGTCATGGCTGTGGCTCGGTCTGCAGACCCGCACGCTTGAGGACATCGACCAGTTCCTCCGGCAGCTGAGCTTCAACCACCATCTTCCGACCGTCTTCCGGGTGCGGGAACTCGAGCCGCGCGGCGTGCAGGAACAGCCGCTTGAGCCCCCATCGCGCCTTCACCTCGCGGTTGAACGCGAAGTCCCCGTGCTTCGAGTCACCCGCGACCGGGTGCCCGATGGCGGCGAAATGTCGCCGAATCTGGTGCGTCCGGCCAGTTTCAATCGTGCACTGCACGAAGGCCGCGTGGCTGTTCTGACACACCACCTGGTAGCGCGTGCGCGCCTCCTGCATGTTGACGCCGCGGCGCTCGCGCGAGGCCGCCGTCTGCTGGTGCTCGGCCAGCGGCAGATCGATGAGGCCCGCCGGCTTCTGGAGCTTCCCCTTCACCAGCACGAAGTACCGCTTCTTCGCCTTGTGCTCGGTGAAGACGTCGGTGAAGTGCACCATCGCCGGGCGGCGCTTGGCGACGATGATGATGCCCGAGGTCTCGCGATCGAGGCGGTGCGCGGGGCTCGCCGCGAAGCCGTTCCGCTCGGCCTTCGGCCCGAGGTACGCGCGCACCAGGTCGACCACCGTGCCGCCGGTGATGCCGCTGCCGGTGTGCGCGGCCACGCCCGAGGGCTTGTCGAGCACGAGGATCCAGTCGTCCTCGTGGAGCACCACCAGCTGCGAGAGATCGACCGCCGGGGGCGGCGGCGGCTTGCGCTCGCGATCGCCGAGGAGCTGGGCGTCGGTGCCCCGCACGGTGATCACGTCACCGGTGGCCAGCGGCTGCTCGGGCTGCGCCCGCTTGCCGTTCACGCGGATCTTCTTCACGCGGATCATCTTGAAGAGGTGGCTGAACGGCACGTTCGCCAGCGTCTTCTTGAGGAACTTGTCCAGCCGGACGCCGGCGTGGTCCTCGGTGATGCGGTACTCGAGCACGGCGAGGGCCTGTAGCTCAGCGGAACGCAGTTGTGGAAGGTGCGGTGCGCTGACGGTAGAAGCCGCCCCCATGGCAAAGCAGGTCAGCATCGAAGAAGTGCTCAAGAAGAACGGCTCCAAGCAGTGGAACCAGCTCCGCAAGGAGGGAAAGGTCGGCCTCGATCACACCGGCGCCACCTTCCCCGAGCTGTTCTCGGCCAACGCTGACTTCTCGGGCCTCACCCTGATCGGCTCCGAGTGGGAGAAGTGCGACCTCTCGAAGGTGAGCTTCAAGGAGACCGACCTCTCGAACGCGTACTTCCACGGCGGGCGCCTGCAGGACTGCGACTTCCGCGGCGCGAAGCTCGACGGTGCGACCTTCGAGAAGCTGAAGCTGCTGCGCTGCGACTTCACCGGCGCGACGGGCCTCGAGGAGGCGGAGTTCGACGACTGCGACATGGACCGCGTCACCGGCCTGGACGGCGAAGACGCGCCGCCGCCGCCCCCGCCGCCCGCGGTGGGCGTGACCAGCTTCACGCGCGAGCAGCGCGCCCAGGTGATGGGCATGAAGGAGCAGTCGCAGGAGAGCGACCTGCCCCCGTTCCGCCCCGGCGACGCGGCCGGCACCCTGCTCTTCCGTGGCCTCAAGCACGTCGCGAACCCGCCGCCGTGGGTGCTCGATGTCCCGGGCCTCCGGCCGCCGCTCCCGGTGCGCATGCCCCCCGGCACCAGCCTCGAGCACCTCTACCGCGAGGCGGTGAAGACGCGCCTCGAGGGCCGTCGCCCGGTGCCTGACATGCAGGCCGTGGCCAAGGCGAAGGAGGTCGTCTCGAGCGGCGGTGGCGACACCGCGGTGGCCGTGATGTACCTGCGCGAGGTCGGTGAAGACGTTGCGCCCAGCGAGCCGGCGGTCGACGGCCTCAACACCGACCTCCGCGAGGCGGTCGAGGTCGAGGATCCGACGGCCGACGTCGATCCGCGCATCACCGGCGCGCTGCACGAGCTCAAGGCCTCCGCCGAGGCGCTCGATCTGCTCGGCGAGCTGCGCATGAAGCTCGCGGCGGTGCAGCTCTTCTGCTCGCTCCTCGAGGCCGGCTTCACCCCCGACAACAACTGGGAAGAGGCCGTCGACTCGCAGGAGGCCAGCCAGGACCTCGCGCACATCGCGAGCAACGGCAACCGGCCGATGCTCACCGACGCCTTCAAGGCGTTCTCCGAGCTGCCCGATGAGGTGCGCATGCGCCGCCTCGCGTACCTGGCCGAGGCCACCGCGCACGTCGAGGCGATGGCCGGCCCGTCGCAGGGCTGAGCCCGACCGGCCCTGCAGTCCTCCGGCCTCCGCGCGCTGAGCGCGGGGGCCGTTTCATTTTCCACCGCTTCTCGCGCACCGAGAGCGCCGGTGGAGCGTCCGCGTCGGTCCGCGTTGCGACACACGCGAGCACCGCAAGGCTTCGATCTCCAGACGTCGGGCGTTGGCGCGGCCGCTGCTCATCAGCGCACACGTCGGGCGGTGGGCGGAACGGTGGAGGTGGGGCCCGATGGTCGATGGCG
>JBMORD010000306.1:15337-52703 GCA_049322495.1 Myxococcota bacterium
CCCCCCCCCCGGCGGGGGGGGGGGGGGGGGGGGGGGGGGGGGGGCCGGGGGGGGGGGGGGGGGGGGGGGGGGGGGGGCCCCCCCCCCCCCCGCGCCTCCCTTTTCTGACCGGAAGTGACTCGACGGCAGGTGCGCCTGCTCACTCCTCGAGCGCACCACGGACGAACACGCCCGCTGCGGGGTCCTTCCGAAACGCGAGGGTGCGCACCTCGACCGAGGCCAGGAAGTCCAGCAGCCGGCGGCGAACCTCGGCCCGAGGGAGCGCGACCTCGGCGACGTCGAAGCACTGCCCCAGCGCGAGCTGCACCGCGGCGAGCGGGCTCAAGGGCGAGAGCGCCTCGTGCTGTGCCTTCTCGAGCGCGACGAAGTACCGCGCGCGGACGACCCCCGGCTGGCCCGCATTGTCCGCGTCGGACCGAAACGGCGTCCCGCTCACCAGGCCGCCTGGCAGGAGCATCACCACCTCGTCGGTCAGCAGCTCGAGCCCCGCACCTCTGCAGAGTCGCGCGAGCGTCGACTTGCCATCACCGCTCTTCCCCGCAGCGACCAGCGCGCGCTGGCCGCCCCGCACCGCGCTCGCGTGGATCAGCACCGCGCCGAGCTTCGTGCCGAGGAGGTACCACGCCAGCCGGAGCACGAGCTCCCCGCGGTACATGCCGTCTTCCACCGTCACGTCGAGCGTGGCGCCGTCGAAGCGGAAGCCGCAGCGGCCGAGCGGCGCGTCGATCGCCGTCGCGCCATCGAGCGCGGCGTGCCGGCGGACGACGAGCGCCGGCGTCGCGCCGGGCGGGGCGATGAAGCGCCGCCAGTGCACGCGTTCGGTCGACATCTCACAGAGCGACGCGTCGACGCGGATGACCTGATCGGCGCAGAGGAGATCGACGGTCGACATCAGTCGAGGCGGTTGTCGGGGTCGACGTTGACGATGCGTGGCTGATGCTTCGCCGCGGGCTTCGGCTTCATCCAGCCGTACGCCGCGAGGCTCACCTGCTCGCCGGGCTTGATGAGCAGCGCGGCCGCTCCGCAGAGCTCGACGCGCCCTGAGCCCGGCTCGCCGTAGCGAAGCTGGCAGGCCAGCCGCGTGCCCGTCGTCGCGTCGTGCAGCTCGATCTTCTCGTGCTCGAGGAAGCCGGCCGCCTGGGCGAGCTGCGCGTCGAGCACCAGCCCGTCGAGGCCTTCGAAGTCGACGTGCGTGACGACCGCGCGATGGATCGCGCCGAGAAGCATGAGCCGCGTCGCCCTGGACATGCCGGCACCATAGCGCCAGCGCTCTCGCTTGCTGAGAGCGCGAAGTGGAGCGTCCGCGTGGGTCCGGAAAGGGAAACGCAGCGCCCCGCCATCGGGGTGAAACGTCGACGCGCCTCGTTGGCGCGGCGCCTGCTCACCAGTCGTCTCGTCGGGCGAGGACGGGTGGAGCGGTGGAGGTGCCCGATGGTCGTAGGCGCGAGGGAGCCGGGTGGGGCCCCGGCTCCCTTGCGCCTCCCTTCGCTCAGCCGAGATCCAGCGCCATCTGCACCTGCTCGTGGACCGCGCGGGCGAAGAGGCCCCGTCGACGAAGCGCCTCGGCCAGCTCGTCGGCAAAGCCGTGGAGGGTGATGATCTCCCGCGCGCCGCTGCGCTCGGCGTAGGCGAGCAGCGAAGGGAAATCGGCGTGGTCGGACACGGGGAACGCGATGTCCGCACCGCTCCGCCGCGCGCCCCACGGCTCGACGGCCCAGCCGGTGAGCACGGCCAGGGCGCGGTCCTTCACGCCGGCGAGCGAATCGCCGCGCCGAGACGGAGGGAAGAGCCCCACCTCGTCGTCGAGGAACGCCCCGTCGAAGAGGCGCGCCCCGACGGGCATGCCGAGCTGCTCGTAGACCTCGGCGACCGCGTGGATGGTCGGATGCGCCGCGACGCGCAGCCCACGCACGGCGAGCTGGCGGATCGTCTCCTGAGACTTGCCCAGCGAGTACGCGAGGAGGATCGGTCTCACCCCGCGCTCGAGCTGGCGACGGCACCACCCCACCACGTCGTCGTAGACCTGCGCGCGCGGGGGGAAGCGGTACTTCGGGTGCCCGAAGGTCGACTCGATGACCAGCGTGTCACACGCGAGCACCGGGGCCGGCTCGGCCGTGAGCGCGGGCTCGAGCGAGACGTCGCCGGTGTAGACCACGCGGTGGCCGTCGCCGCGGGTGACGCGGATCTGCGCCGACCCGAACACGTGACCGGCAGAGAAGCACTCGAGCAGCAGCTCGCCGTGGCGCATCGACTCGCCGTAGCGGAGCGGCGCGGTGTCCTCGAGCGGCCCGAGCCGGTGGGCCATCAGCGCCAGCGTCTCGGGCGTGGCGATCACCCGCTCATGGCGGGCGATGTGATCGCTGTGCGCGTGACTGACGAACGCGAGCGGCGAGCGGGTGCGCGCGTCGAACCACAGGGGCGTTCCCTGCAGCACGAGCCCGCCCCGCTTCAGCTCAACTGCCACAACTCAGGGGCAGGGCCCGACTGGATCGAAGCACTCAGTGGCATCCGCCAAGCAGCACCCAAACCCCTCGTAGCAATTCACTTGGGACCCAACTGGAGTGCACGCCAGCAATACAGTCGGAGTGCTCCCTCCGCTGCTCGACACGACGGGCGGTCTGTACAGCTTCCTTGGTGCTGACTTCATTCCGCTCCTCACTGAAGGACCTTCACCACAGCGGTGGTCTCGTCGCCGATGAGCACTTCGCTGACTCCATCGCCAGTCACGTCTCCGACCGCGGTGTACCAACCGAATCGGTTGGTCGCCTGCCCAACCAAGACCGTGCCATCGAGCTGCGAGAAGTAGAACGGGGTTTGACCTCCGCTCATGTTCTCAAACGGGAGGCTTCCTCCCTGTTGGTACACGATCCATACGAAGTTGCCCGACGTTGCTCCCTGGCCGACAACAATGTCCGCGAGGGAATCAGAGCTGACGTTGCCCGCCGAGACTGAGAAGCCGAACGTACCCGGTCCCTGAATGGTCACGGCCGGATTCAAGGTAGGCCCAACCAACGATGTGAGAATGAAAACGCGGCCAGTGTTCGGGTAGGTGACGACGATATCCTTGGTCGCCGAGTCGAGGATGTTCAGCCCTCCGACGAGCGAGACGCCTAGCCCGTTGTTGAACGAAGTATCAGCGACAGGCGCTAGCGAGAACTCAGCCGTCTGCGCGCCGCCCGAGAGCGGCGCCGCGGGCGTCGATGCAGCAATGGCGCTGCCCGAGTACACCCTCATTGAGTTGATCGCCGGGCGAGACATCGGGACAACCAAGTTCGAAACTGAGCCCGAGCCGCTTGGGACCGCCTCTCCAACCGAGTCCATGCCTGTTCGGCGTTGCCCGAACGAGTTGCCTCCGGTCGACAGGGTCGTCCCGCCACTCAGTGGACCATCGATGACGAAGTCGGCCGTGGCGGTGCCCACAGGGATGTAGGGGACCATCGAAACCGGATCGGTCGCCGTTCGCGCAGCCGCCCAAGCAGCTCGGCTCCTGCCTCGATAGATGTAGATTCTGCCCTGGCTGGTCACGCCGCCGCCGGACCAGAACGGCACTGCGATCGCCACCTCGTCGAGGCCATCGCCATTCAGATCGCGAATCAGTTTGGTGGTGAATCCGATTCGCTCCGTCGAAGAGCCACGGAGTTCGATCGCCTGACTGGTGTCGAGCGTCGAGCCACTGGCAGTCCCGAAGTAGATGACGACGCGACCACCGTTGTTGCCCCCGGCCGTCAACACCTGACCAACAACGAGGTCAGGCTTGTTCTCGGCAGCAACGTCACCGAGGTTCCCACCCACTCCGATGTCACTTCCAAACTGGCCCGCACTGGTGTCGCTGGGGATCAGGGCCTGGCACCCCGCTCCGCAACCGCTCTGCCCCGAGAAAGTGCTGCTCCCAAAGTAGACGTAGACCGCACCACCACCGCTTGTGGTGGGGGCAGAGACGATCACGTCGCGGATCGAGTCACTGTTCAGGCTCGCGCTGCTCACCACCGTCTGGCCAAACGCAGTGCCAGCGGTGCCGGTCAGAGTGAGGACCGTGGGCGAGTTGGCCAGGCCGACAGGCGCACCGAAGGTGGAGTAGTTGCCAACCTCGTCGCGCGCGCGAACCCCGATGAAATAGGTGTTGATCGGGGGCACGCTGAGCGCCTTGTTGATCGGGTTCGCCGACCAAGCGGTGATCCCGTCCTGCTTCGACGAAGAACCGAAGTAGTCGGCCACCGCAGCCATCGCGTTGTTCGACGGCACGGACGAGGTGGTCCAGCGGACGTCATAGCCTGCGAGCTGCGAGATGGGCCCACCGGTCAACCCACCGCTGCTCGAGTCGGAGCCGTCGTCGTAGACGGGAGACCACGACAGGTTGACCGTCGCCGCGCGAGCCGAAGCCAGGGTCTGAGTGACCGAGGGAGCAGCCGGAGCGAGGACATCGACGGCAGCGTTGCTTGAGATGACGTCGACCGTGTTGCCCGCTGCGGACGTCAACCGAACGACGAACGTCCCCGTGGTGTTGTGCGTCAGGCTCATCTGCGTCGAAGGGAGATCAAACGGCTCACTCGTGACCGGCTGCGAAACCACCGCGCCGCTGGCGTAGCGCACCTCGACCAGTCCATTGTCCGCGCCAATGCGCGTGCCGTTGATCCCCGTGACCGCAACGTTCGTCTGAGACCCGGCCGTTCCGGGCACGCCGTCGGCGAAGTAGGTGGTCGTCTTCGGCGTCCCAGCGGACGGCTCGAGGTTGATGTTGCCCGACGCCGCCACGAAGAAGAGGTCTTGCCCCGTCGTCAGCGCGTTTCCGTTGATCGTCACCCCCGTCGCGGTCGGTACGCGCAGCCCGACCCGGAAGGTCTGGGTAGTGAGGATGCCAGTGCCGTTGTTGATGGTCATCGTCCAGGTCTCACCGTCGTTGACGGAGACGTTGGCGAAGGACACGTCGCCGTTGGATGGCGTGGCAGTCGTCGCGACGGCCCCCATTGTTGGAAGGGTCCGCTGGAGAGTGACCGTCTGACCGCTCCGGCAGTCGGCGCTGTTGGCGTTCACTGACGCGATGACCCCCGTGGTCGCTCCGAGGCTGCCGGTGTTGCTGCGGTTGAACCAATTGCCTGCGGAATTGGTGAAGACGTTGGTGAGGGTCAGCCCACACGACGTCGAGTTGACCACCACCCCCGCGACGCTCGCGGAGCACGGGTTGCCCGCTGTGTCGCTGACCTCAGCCGTGACGGTCTGCGTGCCGTTCGGGTAGCTGATGTTGCCTGTCGCGACGCCCGAGCCGACGGTCAGTGTGCCGAGTGGCGCCCCCTGCAGGCTCGAACGAATCGTCACCGTCCTCCCCTCGGCGCCAGCCACGGACACGGCGGTAGAGATCTGGTTCACCGAGTAGGTCATCGCCGCCGGAGAGCTGATGCTGCACGTCGGTGCGTCGAGATCGATGGTGACGCTCCGCGGGGTCGCGGTGGTCTGGTTGCCCGACTCGTCGGTGCAGACTGCGGTGACCGCATAGGTGTTGGTCCCCGAGACGGCGTACGACGTCTGGGCCACGTTGTTCGTCGGTGTGAGATCGCGAGCAGCAGTTGTGCCGAACGTCACCCGCACCGAGTTGGTGGTCACGTCCGGAGAGGTCGAGACGCTGACCGGGAACATGCCGCCCATAACGCCCGCCTGACCGATGAGCGTCTGGCTCGGGCCCGGGCTCTGAATGTCACAAGTCGGGGCAACGGGATCGACGCGGAAGGAGAAGGTCGCAGGATCGACCGGCAAGTTGAGGAGATTCTTGTTCCCCGCCAGATCCGTCAGCTCGACGAAGAGGTTGAGATCGAGCTCCGTGGCGTAGGCGCCAGTGAGGGTGACGGTGTACGTGTTGCTCGCAAAGGCCGCGGTGGAAGCACGGGTCGCCCCAGCCGCACCACCAGTGACGTCGCGCACGGTCACGGGGGTCGTGGCAGAGAGGCTGCTCGCGGTGTCACCGCACCCGAGTTGGAACTGGAGTCGAGGCGCAGCGCCGCCCAATTCAACGATGCTGAGTCGATTGTTGCTGTTGGCATCCTGCGGCAGCGTGCGCGAGATGCCATTCACGCACGGGCGAATACTGTCGCTCAGCATCGAGACCGGTGGCGAAGCGACAGCCTGCCCGCCGCCCACCACCACCACCTTGATGTCGTAGGTTCCGTCAGGGAAGGTGAAGCCGCTCACCGGGCTGGTCACCCCCTGCTGCAGGACGTACCAACCTGGCCCACACTCCGCCGAGGTAGGCCGCATCTCGAAGCCGCCGTCCGAAGCTGGCCGAGAGGAGTCGAACGGTTGAGTGGTGCACACGTCCACGCGCCCGCCCATCGGCACGCGAGCCGAGAAGGTCAACGTGCGCTGCACTCCGGGGACGAGCGGCTGGGTGTCCTGCGAAGCGTTGACGATGGCGTAGGGAGAACCGCCAGGGACGATTGGGTTCGTGATGACCGGACCATCGAGATCCACCGTCACGCGGCAGCTGTCAGCCACGCTGACCCCGGCGTCGGCACCGAGGTTCACAATCTCGGCGCGGAACGCGTAGTCACCGCTGGTCAGCGTCACCGGAGGGAAGTTCGACACCCCGGTCGGACCAACCGTCGTCGAGCCACTCGGCACCTCGGCGAGCGCACCACCGTCAGCGAGGTAGTCGATCCGGTAGAGGGTGGCCGGCTGGCCCTGACAGGTGGGCTTGCTTGCCGTCTGGAAGGAGTAGGTGCCATTCGACATCTGCGCGGGAGTGATGAGCACCGGGCACACAGGGGGGCGAGTGAACGCCGCGCCACAGCCGTCCAGCGTCACCACCACCACCACCGTCCTCGTCGTAGAGTTGCCTGCAAGGTCAGTCACCGTCACCGCAAGGGTGTAGGTGCCATCGGCGCCAAATGAGACCGTCAACGTCGCAGCGCCCCCGCTCACGCGGTCTGCGTCGACCTCGGTGCCGTTGCGAGTGATGGCCACGTCCGAGCCATCCTCCGCGTCAGTGGAGATCGTCACGGAGAGCGGGGACTGGGTGACGATCATCGTCGCCCCACCATCGACGTTGGCAGGCGAGATGATCGTCACCATCGGCGGCTCGAAGTCGACGCGGAAGGTCGCCATCGCCGTGCCGACGTTCCCGGCAGGGTCGGTGCAGGTCAGCGTCGCGGTGTAGCTGCCGCTGGTGAGCGTGAAGTCCGCCGAGACGTCGCCCGACATCGTGGCGACCACCGTCTGGGGCGTCTGGGTGGTGACGGCGAGCGTGCAGGTCGTTCCCGCAGGAGCAGTGCCGGGGACGCGCGCCTGAAAGCCCGCCATGCCCGAGTTGGCGTCGTCCATCGGGCCGAACACGGGAGGAACGGTGAGCGCCACCACCGGCGGCGTGCGCGCGACCTCGATGCTCGCCGACGCCTCGGGGTTGCTGGCGGTGGTGTTGACCGCCGCGCCGTTCTTCACCAGCTCGGCGAAGAGATCGTACCGCGCGTTGTCGCCGTCAGGGAGCGTGGTGGTGACGACCGCGACTCCGGCCGAGAAGTCCGTGAGTTCGCTCACCACGTCGGCGCCGCGCTTGATGCGCACCTGCACGCCGGTCGAGCAGCTCGCCGCCACGCGGACCTGCACGTGCTCGCCCGGAGGCAGCTCGGTGCCATTGAGCACGCCCATCGGGGCCGCCGTGTCCTGCGGGAAGGTCACCGCCGAGACCGCGGGCGTGGTGCACATCTCTCCCTGCACGGTGATGGCGCGCGGGGCGTAGGTCTTCGAGCACGTGCCCTGGGAGATCGTCGCCACGAGCTGCTGCTCACCAGCGCTCGAGGTGACGCCGGAGAACGTCGCGCGCGCGCCGCTCACCGTCCCGACCACCGTCTTCCCGTCGATGGTGATCTGCGCCTTGTCGATCGAGAAGGGGTTCCCCGACGCCTTGACGCTGAACGACACGTCGAAGGGGGACGTCGTCGTGTCCGACGTCGGCGCCTCCCACGAGATCTCCGTGTCGGTGCACGTGACCTCCGGCTTGTCGCAGTTGCACCCGACCAGCGCCACCGCCGCCACCGCCACCGCCATCCGCATCATGTTCCATCGAACCATGTGCGCTCCCATCTCCGTTCAGTCTCCTGACCCACCCGGCTCATTCAGAAGGTCAGGACGTGTTTGTCAGCCAACAGACGAATGAAATTCGAGGTGTCCGCCTCTGCAACCTCGCGGCTCACCTCGAACTCGCTCACCAGAATCTCGACGATCTCACCAATCGAACGTTTGCCATCGACGAGCTCCACGATCCGCTCGCCGACCTCCGACACCGCGCCGTCATCACCCTCGAAACTATGCAATTGATCGTCCGGCGTCGCCGCGACCCACCGACCGCCGACCTTCTGCAGTGCGGTCTCAGGGTGCACCCGGGGTACGTCGCTCAGCGACAGACGCTTCCCCGCGCTTGCAGCGCCCTTTTCCACCATGGTTTCGCGGAGTTCGACGATCTGGACTGATGGGGGCCAGCCCCCCCGACTGCGCGCGACCCGATGTAGTCGCAGGCAGGGGTCGAAACAAGCCCCGGGGTCATTCACCCACGACGGGTCTCGAACGACCGCTCAGCTCAGAGCGCGCGGAAGGCGAGCGCGGCAAACAGCCCGGTCAGGTACAGCAGCGACGTGGTGAACAGCTTGCGCGCCCACTCGGGGCCACCGCGGGTCTGCCAGCCACGCAGGGCGACCTGGAAGAACCAGGCTCCGAGCACGAGCGCAGCGACCAGGTACACCCGCCCGGCGACGTCGAAGACGAACGGCAGCACCGACGCGCCCAGGAGCGCGGCGACGTAGGCGAGCGCGTGCGTCCGCGAGACGTCGTCGCCCCGCTCGAGCGGCAGGCTGGTGAGCCCCGCCGCGAGGTACTCGTCCTTGCGGAAGAGCGCGATCGCGATGAAGTGCGGCAGCTGCCAGAAGAAGAGGATCGCGAAGAGCACCAGGCCCGGCGCTTCGATGCGACCGGTCGCGGCGGTCCAGCCCATCAGCGGAGGCAACGCGCCGGGCACCGCGCCGACGTGCATCGCCCAGTGGGTGCGCGACTTCATCGGCGTGTAGACGAAGGCGTAGCTCGCCAGGGCGATCAACCCGAGCACGCCGGTGAGCCAGTTGACGCCCACCCACAGCATCGGCACCGAGACGACCGCGAGGAACGTGGCGAACACCAGCGCTTCGGTCACCCCGAGGCGCTGCATCGGCAGGGGGCGCTTCGCGGTGCGAGCCATGAAGCGATCCGACTCGCGCTCGATGACGCAGTTGATGGTGTTCGCCGCGCCGACGGTGCCGGCCGTGCCGAGCATCGCGAAGAGCCACGTCTTCCACGAGAGCGGGCGATCGGCGAGCCACATGCCGCCGGCCGCCGTGAAGAGCACCAGGCTCGACAGCCGCGGCTTGGTGAGCGCGAGGTAGTCGGCCACCACCGCCAGCGGCGAGCGGCTCGACGACGGGGAGGCAGGAAGCGGCGCGCCCAGGGGTTCGGCTCTCAAAGCGCCGCGCTCGTAACGCGGCGCGCTCCCGGGCACAAGCCCACCGACCCGACAGCCCTCAGAGGCGCTGCATCTCCTCGGCGCACGGGTCGCGCGGCGAGGCCAGCTTGAGGAACTGCTGGGCGAGGGCCTTCGCCTTCTCCTTCTCCTTGGGATCCTTCGAGAGGAAGCGGGCGTAGTGACAGTAGGGGCCGGAGTTGTCCTTGTCGGCGTTGAGCGCCTGCGTGAAGGCGGTGTTCGCGCCGTCACGATCGCCCTTCGCGTCGTAGGTCTGGCCGAGCTCGTCGTAGGCGTCGGAGGCCTTGGTCGGATCGGAGTAGTACTCCTCGCCGGCCTTCTTCAGGTTCTCGATCGACTTCGCAAAGTCCTTCTTCTCGTCGCGGTAGATCTTCCCGAGGAGGAAGCGCGCTTCGGGGTTCTTGGTCTTCGCGTCGCCCACCGCCTTCTCGAGCGTCTGGCGCGCCTCGTCGAACTTCTTCTGCTTGTACTGCGCCTGCCCGAGCATCGAGAGCAGCTTGGGGCTCGCCGGCACGAGCGAGAGCGCCTTCTTGAGGGCCTCCTCAGCCTGAGCCTCGCCGCCTTCCTTCTTCGAGAGCACCTTCGCCAGCTCGACGTGGAAGTGCGACGCGCGCGGGTTCATGTCGACGGCCTTGCGGAGCTCCGCCGCGGCCTCGTCGAGCTTGCCTTCCCACGCCAGCCGCCGCCCGCGAATGAGGAGCAGCTCCGGGTTGTTGCGGTCCTTCGAGAGGCCGTCGTTCTCGGCCTCGGTGATCAGCTTGCGCGCCACCGCCTCGTCGGGCTTCACGCCGGTGCAGTCCTCGAGCGTCTTCTGGAACGCCTTGTCGGTGTACGCGGGGATGTCGCGCGACACGCGGCTGATCAGCAGCGCGTTGACGAACTGGTTGGTCGCGAGCTGGCGCGGCGAGGCCTGATCCGACATCGCGATCAGCCCCTTGATGTTCTTCGCCGCCGTGCAGTACCCGTTGCCCGGGTTGTCCTGATCGAGGATCAGGCTGGCGGTGCCGATCAGCGCGTCGGCGTGGGAGCTGCGCGTGTAGGTCAGCGCGTTGTTGAAGGCCGACAGCGCCTGCATGTCGGAGCCACGGCGCCGGTGGAGGTTGCCGAGCGCGACGTAGACACGCGGGTCGTCAGGAGCGATTCCCTGGGCGCGCTCGAGCGAGTCCTTCGCGGCCTCGAGGTCGCCGTTGTTCATCTGCAGCACACCGCGCGTCAGGTAGTAGAGGCTGACGTTCTTCTTCTCGGCCTCGGCCGCCTTGATCCGCTCGTCGATCGACTTGAGCCCCTCGTCGATCTTCCCGTCGTAGTAGTCGAACATCGCGTCGGCCGAGTGCAGGTAGGCCGACTGCTCCTTGCCGGCGAGGCCGTCGTCGATGTTCATCTTGGCCGCTTCACGGTTCGAGTCGTCGTGGATGTGCTCGCCCCAGCGGATGGTGTACGCGTAGGCCAGCAGGCCGCGCGCGTAGCGGTTGGTCGACGAGTCGGCGTCGAGATCGAGCGCGTGCTGCGCCTTCTTGATCGCGTCCTCGTAGCCCTTGAAGCTGTCCTGCTTGATGAGCGCGGTCGCTTCCTTGTTGGCCGCGTTGGCTTCCTTCTTCAGCTTCGCCTTCCACTGGCCGTAGCCGAAGTAGCCGGCGGCCGACGCAGGCACGAGGAAGAGGAGCACGAAGAAGGCGACCTTCGAGCCGCCCGACTTCACCGCCTTCGCCGGCACGGGGTTCAGCTCGGACGGATCCTCATACTCTTCGGGTTGCCGACGGGTGGGCGTCTGCGCGGGGCGCTGCTGGCGCGCCTGAGGCGCCTGCGCTCGCTGCTGCGGCGCACGCTGAGCGGGAGCCCGCGCGGCGGCGGGCGCGGCGTCGACCACCACCGACGGCTGCTGCTGAAGCACCGGCGGCGCGGCGATCGGCTGCTGCAGGCCGGACGTCGCGGTCGCACCGGCAGGCGCGAGGACCGGGGGAGCAGCGACGGGAGGAGGAGGCGGCGGCGGAGGCTCGGGAGCGGCGGGCTTCGGCACCGCGACGCCGTTCTTCTGCATCGCCTCGAGCGTCTCAGCGTCCTGCGGGTCGGCCTCCCATGCCTTCAGGAGGTTGTCGCGACCGGGGCCGCTGTCGCCCGTCTTGATCTGCAGCGCGCCGATCATCCGGAGCACCGACTTGTCGGTCGGCGCAACCTGGAGCGCGCCCTGGAGTTCTTCGAGGGCTTTCTTGTCCTTGCCCTGCTCGGCGTACACCCGCGCGAGCAGCACGCGCGGATCGGGCAACGACGGGTGGGCCTTCACGCCCTTCTTGCAGACGACCATCGCCTCCATGAAGCGGCCCATGCCCAGGTACGCTTCGGCCAGGGGCTTGTAGGCCTCGGAGGAGGGATCGGTCGCGAACGCATGCTCCAGTTTTGCGAGCTCGGCCGGGCTCAGAGTCTTCGTCACGGGAGGCATTGGAAAGGGCTCGGTTTCTATGCGAATTCCGCCGAACGCGCGAGCCGCTTTCCGTTCTTGACACCTCAGCAGCAAACCCGTAGTCAGGCGCCCACCGACGGCGACGTCGGGACAACTGCATACGGGGGTGTAGCTCAGTTGGGAGAGCGTCGCGTTCGCAATGCGAAGGTCATCGGTTCGATCCCGTTCACCTCCACAAACAGTCTGAAGAAATGAAGAAGCCCCGCTTCCGGAAACGGAAGCGGGGCTTCGCATTTGCGGGCCGCCTCTCGTTGGCGGCTCAGGCCGGCGGCGGGCCGGCGAGGAGCGCCTCGAGGTTCCGGGTCGCTTCGTCCTTCTCGACCTCCGGCTGCGGCGCAGGGGCTGCCACGGCGACGGGCTCGGCGACGACCTCGGTCTCGACCTCGGCCTCCGGTTTCTTCTTGGTGCCCGCGCCAGAGCGGCAGGTGCGGCACCAGGGCTGGTTGCGGATCGCGCCGTCGGCCATCTTGCGCAGGCCGAACATGCCCAGCGGCTTCATCTGGCGGCACTTGAGGCACATCATCGTGATGAGCACCTCGTTGCCTTCGGCGTCGAACACCGCCGACTTGCGCCGCTTGCGCGCCTCCTTCGGAGCGTTCGGATCGGCGGCCGCCTTCTTCTTCGGCTCGACCGGCGTGAGCATCGGCGTGACTTTGTAGAGCACTGGCGTCTCCTGAAGACCGCGACTGGTTCTCGACGAGAAACCGTAGCGAGGAGGTCGTCTTCCGACCTCATTTTCGAGCCGATTTTCCGGCCCCGGATCGATTTCTAGCCAGATGACGCGGGTTTGAAAAGCGCCCCGTCACGTATCGTCACGTCACGGCATGGGGTCGGAGCGCGTCGAGGCGGTGCAATTGTCGCCCGTGTCGACCCATGCCACCCGACCGGCTTTGGGCGCCTTGAAGGTCTCTTTCTTCGCCTGCCAGTGCTGGATGAGGTCGTCGCGGAGGTTGGTGCCCTTGTTCTCGGCGAGGTCGACGCGCGACGGATCGATGGTCGCCAGCACGGGGGCGAGGCCATCGCCGCCGCGGGCGAGGAAGTCGGGCATGGCGACCTTGTAGCGACGGGTGGGATCGAGCTTCTTGCCGCCGGCGAGCGTGAAGCTCCGGAGCCGATCGGGCACCACGCAATGGGTGAGCTTCACCTCGAGGCCCGACACCTGGAAGACGCCCTTCTTGGAGCCGAACGCGGCGGTGAGGAGGCGCTCGAGCTCTTCGCCGGTGAGGTCGAGCACGGCGACGGCGTTGTCGAAGGGGATCACCTCGTACACGCGGCCGTAGGTCAGCGGGCCGGCAGGCAGGTCGGCGCGGAGGCCGCCCGGGTTCATCAGCGCGAGGTCGGTCTTCGCCAGCGCGCGCAGCGAGTCGGCGAGGAAGCTCCCGAGCGCGCTCTCGCCTTCGTAGGCGCGGCCGAGCGCGGCGGGCACGGTGAGCTGGAGCGGCTTGTCCTGGAGCTCGGCGACGGCCTGCTCGGCCGGCTGCATCGCCTGGAGCACGGTCTGATCGACGCGGATCTGCTGACCGCGGAAGCGGGCGGTGACCGGCGTCACCTCGTCGGCGCGCGCGCGGAGGCGCCGCGGGTCGCAGCTCTTGCTCTCGATGTCCCACGTCTCGCAGATCTCGATGCCGGAGTGGATCTGCGTGCGCCCGGGGATCACCTTCTTCGTCTCGGGATCGACCGAGAGCTCGATGAGACCGAAGTAGCGGCCGAGCGCCCAGCTCTCCATCACCGGCGTGCCGTTGACGAGGTGGCCGACCTGCATGTGCGTGTGGCCGGCGACGACGGCGTCGAGCGTGCCCTCGGGCAGGCCCTTCATCATCTCGAAGATCTCGCCCGCGTCGACGTCGCAGCTCGAGAGGTCGTGCATCTGCGAGCAGTCGCCACACTTGCCGCCCGCGTGGACCACCGCGACGACGAGATCGGCGCCCTTCTCGCGCAGGCGCGTAGCGGCCGCGAGCGCCTCGGAGTTGAGCGGGCGGAACTTGAGCGAGGCGACGTTGATGGGCAGCGTCACCGTCGGTGTCTGCGGCGTGGTGAGCCCGAAGATGCCGATCTTGAGGCCGTGGCGCTCGACGATGACCGTGCCGTCGCTGGGCAGCCACGAGGGGCGGAAGCCGGTGGCCGCCTCGTAGATGTTGGTCGACAGCAGCGGGAACTTCGCCTGCTGGATGCGCGCCTTGAGCGCGCCGAACGGATCCATCGTGGGCTGCGTCGCGGCGGAGATCGGACCGACCGGGCCGTAGTCGAACTCGTGGTTGCCGATGGCCGCCGCGTCGTAGCCGAGCTGGTTGAAGGCCTCGATCACCACGCTGCCCTCGGTGAGGTTCGACATCAGCGTTCCCTGGAAGAGGTCGCCTGCGTCGACGAGCACCACCCCGTCGGGGTTGTCCTGCCGGAGCACCTGCACGTACGACGCGAACGCCGCGACGCCGCCGTAGCGGATCTCCCCGCGGGGGAAGCGCTCCTTGAGGCCCATCACCCACCCGTGCACGTCGTTGGTGCCGACGATGCTGATTCGCAGCGGCTGCTTCGACTTCTCGGGTGACGCGGGAGGGGGCTGCGAGACCGGCGCCGGGGGGACGGGCACGGTGGCGCGCTCCGGCGTCTGGCACGAGGCCAGCGCGAAGCACAGGACGACGAACACTCTGTTCATGGGCAACTCACGAGCGGGAACGACGAATCCACCACAGCAGGGCGAGCGCCGGAAGGAACACGAGCGGCGCCTCGCCGCAGCCACAGCCCACGGGGTTCTTCGGGACCGAGGGGGGTGTCGGGCTCGGGTTTCCCGAACCACCAGCGACGGACGAGCCCCCGCCCGAGCCACCGCCGCCGCCACCGAAGCCACCGCCTCCTCCGGTTCCACCGCCACCGCCGCCCGACCCGCCGCGGATCCACGCGGGCGGCAGCGGCACGACGGCGTCGACGTCGGCGAGCGCCACCAGCTTGTAGTCGCCGACCACGCCGTCCTGCACCACGAGCGCGCCACGCTCGAAGCCGCCGTCGGGCGCGCCGAAGGGGCGCTCCATCACGTCGAGGAAGCTGGGGAGCGCGGCGCGCGCGTTGCCGCCATCGGGAGCGCCCACGTGGAACTGGCCGCCGAAGGTCGGCGTGCCACTCTGCGGCACGACGTGCACCGAGACGAGCTCGCTCGCCGGCACCGCGGTGAAGAGGAACGTGCGTCCGTCGGCCGCGGGGAAGAGGTCGATGCCGCCCAGGCCGTCGCCGAGCTCGCCGCCGTCGATCGACAGGAGGAAGTCGGTGGTGCCGTCGGTCTCGATGGTCACCACGCCGAGGTTGGGCTGCGAGACGTAGAGGCGCCCCGAGCGGTCGTCGACGGCGAGGCCAGCGGGTCGCTCGGGCACGACATAGGCCGGCCCGATGCTGGTGAGGACCGGGCTCCCGTTGGGCGGGAACGAGAGCGTGTACTTCTGGAGCGTCGGGCTGCTGGTGTCGAGCCACAGCTCGTAGCCACCGTCACCGAGCTCGCGCAGTGCCGCGTGTGAAGGCGAAGGCACGGAGAGGGTCGACGCGCTCAGCGAGCCGAGGCCGCCGTCTTCGCCGAGCGAGAGGAGGAGGAGGTTCCCGCCGGGCTGGGTGGCGACCACGACCCGGCCGCGCGAGTCGGCGGACGACACGATGCCCGTGGCGAGCACCTGCCGGAGAGCGCCGTCGGTCGACCACGCGTACACCCCGACCTGCGCGAGATCGGTGCCGAGCACCAGGTCGACGACCGGGCCGCCATCGGGCAGCGGCATCGAGAGCAGCGTCGGGTCGCCCGCGCGAGTCGAGGTGACGTTCGAGGTCACGGCCCGCCACGGCACGGTCGGCAGCTGCTGGGCGGAAGCGCCGAGCGCCGCGAGCGCAAGAGCGAGCGAGAGAAGTCGGTTCGTCATCATCCTGGCCCCGGGCACATGCGGTTGGTGCAGGTGGTACCACTCACACAGATGAGCCCCGCGCAGTCGGCGTCGAGGCAGTCCGCCGCGCCGTCGCCGTCGTCGTCGAGGCCGTTGTCACAGGTCATCTCGGGGGCGTAGCAGCCGAAGATCGGCCCGCCGTCCCACGTGCCGGCGTCGAGGCCTCCGTCAGCGGGCAGCCCCCCATCACCCACGACGAGCGCGCCGCAGCGCCACGCGGGCGGCGCGGGCGTCACGCAGTCGAGCCCGAGGCACGAGTCGTCGAGGCAGTCGGCGAGCCCGTCGCGATCGTTGTCGGCGCCATCGTCGCAGCGCGTCTCTTCACAGCGCGAGGCGAGGCAGGTGGTGCCCGCGTCGCAGCTCCGCCCGCAGGCCCCGCAGTTCGCCCGGTCGGTGGTGAGGTCGAACGTCTCGTCGGTCAACCCGTCGCAGTCGTCGTCGAGCTGGTTGCAGCGCTCGGTCGTCGGCGGCGTCGACTGTTCACAAGCCAGGCTCCCGACGATGCACACCCGCTGGCCCGCCGCGCACACGCCGAGCTTGCCGGTGTTGCAGGCCTCCCCCTGCTCGGGGAACGACTCGTCGATGCGACCGTCGCAGTTCTCGTCGGCGCCGTCGCACTTCTCGGAGTCGACGCACTCCCCGCGCTTGAAGCAGCGGCCCCCGCCGGCGAACTGCGGGCGGCACTCGTAGCCGTCACCACACTCGGCGGTGCCGGGGGTGCAGCTGAAGCGGCCGGCGTTGGGGTTCACCTGCTGGCAGGACGCGAGGAGCAGGAGCAGCAACGCGGGGCGCATCAGAAGGACCCTCCGACGGTGACGGCCGCGCCCTCGGGCGTGACGGTGGGGGTGATCTGCACCGCGCGCGTGCCGTCGACGATGCCGGAGATGACGGTGCCGATCAGCGCCGCCCCCGCCACCCCGAACGAGATGTTGGCGATCAGCGCGTTGCGGTTCTGCTCGAGGGCCTGGGCGCGCGTGCCCTGGTAGACCATCGTGTCAGGGTCGTAGCCGGCCTCGAGCGTCTTCTGCTGGCCGCGCGCGAGCAGCCCGAAGCCGAGCCCGGTGCCGCCCGCGGCGAGCGTCACGCCACCGAGCACCCAGGTCAGCGGCGAGAGCGAGACGCTGGTCTGGGGGGGCGCGGCGTCCTGCTTCTTGAGGGCCGGCACCACCTGGTCGTCGGGGAGCTCGCCCGGCTTGAGCAGGAGCTTGAAGTCGGCCTTCGTCTCCTGGTTGGCCTCCACGCCGAGGAGCCGGGTGATCGAGAGGTACTTCCGGCGCTCGACCTTCACCTCGTACTTGCCGGGCTTCAGGGTGAGCGTGAGCGGGGGCGCGCCGACGAACTCGCCGTTGAGCGTCACCTGCGCGTCGGCGAGGTTGGCGGAGATGGACAGCGTGCCGCGCGCCTCGCGCTCGCCCCGCAGCAGCGGCGGTACGGCCTGCTCGACGTCTTTCTGGAAGCGGCGCGCCGCGATGAGGATCGCCCGGTCGACGTCGGCGATCACCGAGAGCCCCGGCACGTCGATCAGCCACAGCTTGAGGAGGTAGTTCTTCTCGTCGCGGCCGAGCTGGCCCACGACCGCGCGCTGCACGCCGAGGCCTTCGAGCTCCTGCGCGACGCAGGCCGGCTTGCCGCCGCACTTCTTGAGTGACTCGAAGCGCTTCGCGTCGAGCTTCTGCCGGAGCTGCTCGGGGGTGACGACGTCGAGCTTCTGCGCCTCGGCCTCGCTGACGAGCGCGCGGGTGACCTGGGCGCCGAGGCCCATCATCAGCTCCGGTGCGTCGACCTCGACGATGGCGGTTTTCGGGCCGGCGGCGGCCACCAGCGCCACCACCGAGAGAACGGAAGGGATCACAGCGGCCGAACATACCCCCCCGGCCCGGTGAGTCGAGCGCGTGACAACGGCGGGGCGGAAATGGGAAGGACGCCCCGGTGGAACCGTTCGACGACGAAGACGACGCCGGCCCGGGCGACGAAGCGCCGGCCAGCCCCGGCGCGGGCGGCGTGGTGCTGCTGCGCTACACGGTCGAGCCCAACTACGCCGGCTGGCGGCTCGACAAGTACCTCACCGAGAAGATCAAGCGCGCCTCGCGCACGCGGGTGCAGGAGATCATCGAGAACGATCTCGTCTACGAGCGGCGCCTCAAGCCCTCGACGCCGGTGTGGCCGGGGCTGACCTTCGAGCTGCGGCGGCGGCTGCGCGACGAGCCGGCGGTGCCGCCGCCCGAGGCGCTGATCGAGCTCTACCGCGACGAGGCGCTGCTGGTGCTCGACAAGCCGGCGGGGCTGCCGATTCACCCCACCGCGCGCTACCACCACAACACGCTCGTGGAGCAGCTCAAGCGGCGCCACGGCCCCGACTTCCGCGCCGACCCCGCGCATCGGCTCGATCGCGAGACCTCGGGGCTCGTGGTGTGCGGGCGCACGCTCGAGGCGTGCCAGCGGCTGATGCGCGCGTTCCACGACGGGCTGGTCGACAAGGAGTACCTCGCCATCGTCGAAGGCCAGCCGCGCGACGACGAGTTCGAGGTCGACGCGCCGATCGCCGAGGGCACCGAGCTGGTGCGCATCGCGGTGCGCATCGACGCCCGCGAGGGACGCCCGGCGCGCACCCGCTTCCGCGTCGAGCGGCGCTTCGAGCGCGACGGGGCGCGGTTCGCCCTGCTCCGCTGCTTCCCCGAGACCGGGCGCCAGCACCAGATCCGCATCCACGCGCGCCATGCCGGCTACCCGCTGGTGGGGGACAAGATGTACGGCCCGGATCCCGCCTACTTCGATCGCTACAGCAAACGCACCCTCGAGCCCGAGGCCTGGGAGAAGCTCCGGCTGCCGCGCCAGGCCCTGCACGCGGCCGTGCTGACGCTGCCCCACCCCGTTACACGACAGAGCGTGAGGTTCGAAGCGACCCTGGCTCCGGACCTGAGGGACTTCGCAGAGGGCAAGTGACGGAGACGGCATGAGCGGGAGCGAGCCTGGACCGCGAGTGCTGGTGGTGGACGACGACGACGCCATCACCACGCTCGTCTCGCAGCACCTGCGCCACGACGGCTACCGCTGCGTGGTGGCGAACTCGGGCGCCGAGGCGCTCGAGGTGCTGGCGTCCCAGGCGGTCGACCTCGTCATCCTCGACGTGCGCATGCCCGGCATCGACGGGCTCGAGGTGTGCCGCCGGCTGCGCGCCGACCCGAAGCACGCGCGGCTGCCGGTCATCTTCCTCACCGCCGACACCTTCGACGAGACGCGCGAGGCCGCGAGCCTCGAGGCGGGCGGCAACGAGTACCTCCTCAAGCCGGTGTCGCGCCGCGTGCTGACGCTGCGGGTGCGCAACCTCCTGCGGCTGGCGAGCGCCGAGCGCGAGCAGCAGCTCCTCGCGCAGGTGGCGCACGCCGAGAAGCTGGCCGGCATCGGGCAGGTCGCCGCGGGCGTGGCGCACGAGATCAACAACCCGCTCGCCTTCGTGCTCGCCAACCTCGGCACGCTCGGCCACTACTTCGACGACGTGCAGGCGGTGCTGGCGGCGTGGCGGCGCTCGCCCGAGGAGGGCCGGGCCGCCGAGGCTGCGGTAAACCTCCCCCACGTGCTCGAGGATCTGCGGCCGCTGCTCGACGAGACGAAGGACGGGGCCGAGCGCGTGCGTCGCATCGTGCAGGAGCTGAAGATCTTCTCGCGCGCCGGCGACGGACAGCTCGAGCCGGTGGATCTCGCCGACGTCGCGCGCTCGACGCTCCTGCTGACCGAGCGCGAGCTGTCCTCGAGCGCACGGGTGATCAAGGAGCTGCTCCCGGCGCGGCTCGAGCAGGCCTCGCGCGGGCGGCTGCATCAGGTGGTGCTCAACCTGATCATCAACGCGCTCCACGCGTGCCGCGCGCGCGCGCTGCCCGAGGGCGCACGCCACTGCATCACGGTGCGCACCGGCCTCATCAACGGGGCCGCGTTCCTCTCGGTCACCGACACGGGCGAGGGCATTCCCGCCGCGCAGCGGCCGCGCGTCTTCGAGCCCTTCTTCTCGACGAAGCCGGTGGGCGTCGGCGCGGGGCTGGGGCTCGCGGTGTGCGCGGCGGTCGCGTCCCAGCTGGGCGGCACGGTGGAGGTCGAGAGCACCGAGGGCGAAGGCTCGACCTTCACCCTGCGCCTGCCCGTCGACGCGGTGCCGGTGGCGGAGGAGCCTCCGCCGAGCACGCCCGCGGTGCGGGCCTGATCAGGCCCGGGTGGGCTGCGGGAGCCCCGTCGGGTACTTGCCGCTGAAGCAGGCCATGCAGAACGAGGTGCCGCTCTCGTCGCCCGCGGCGCGCGCGAGGCCCTCCATCGAGAGGTAGCCCAGCGAGTCGGCGGTGACGTAGCGGGAGATCTCCTCGGTGGAGTGCGAGGCGGCGATCAGCTCCTGCCGGCTGGGCGTGTCGATGCCGTAGAAGCACGGCCAGGCGGTGGGGGGGCTCGAGATGCGCAGGTGCACCTCGCGGGCGCCCGCGGACTTGAGCATCTTGACGATCTTCCGCGAGGTGGTGCCGCGGACGATCGAGTCGTCGACCACCACCACCCGCTTGCCCTCGAGCGTGCTGCGCACCGGCGCCAGCTTGAGCTTCACCCCGAAGTGGCGGATCGACTGCTGCGGCTCGATGAAGGTGCGTCCCACGTAGTGGCTGCGGATGAGGCCCACGTCGAAGGGCACGCCCGAGGCCTCGGCGAAGCCCAGCGCCGCCGGCACGCCCGAGTCGGGCACCGCGATCACCACGTCGGCCGACACCGGCTGCTCCTTCGCCAGCTGCGCGCCGAGGCGCTTGCGCACCGAGAACACCGACTCGCCGAAGAGCGTCGAGTCGGGGCGCGCGAAGTAGACGTGCTCGAAGACGCAGCGGTTCTGCTGCCGCTTCGGGAAGGGGAAGCTCGAGCGCAGGCCGTCCTCGTCGATCACCACCATCTCGCCGGGCTCGATCTCCCGCAGGAACTCGGCCTCGATGAGGTCGAGCGCGGTGGTCTCGCTGGCGATGACGTACGCGTTCTTCACGCGCCCGAGCACCAGCGGGCGGAAGCCGATCGCGTCGCGCACCGCCACCAGCTTCTTCTCGGTGAGGAAGACCATCGAGTACGCGCCGTCGAGCTTGCCCAGCGCCTCGACCACCCGGCCCTCGAAGGTGCCGGCGCGGCTGCGCGCGATGAAGTGGATGACGTTCTCGGTGTCGGAGTCGCTCTGGAAGATCGCCCCGCCCTCCTCGAGGCCCTTCCGCGCCTCGTCGGCGTTCACGAAGTTGCCGTTGTGGGCGATCGCCAGCTGGCCGCCGGCGAAGCTCACCTGGTACGGCTGCGCGTTGCGCACGTGGCTGCCGCCCGCGGTCGAGTAGCGCACGTGGCCGATCGCCGCCCGCCCCGGGAGCTGCGCGAGCTGCGGCTCGGTGAAGACGTCGGCCACCAGCCCCATCGCCCGGTAGGACTTGAGCCGCTGCCCGTCGCTGGCGACGATGCCCGCCGATTCCTGCCCGCGGTGCTGGAGCGCGTGCAGCCCGAGGTACGTCAGGTGGCTCGCTTCGTCATGGCCGAAGATGCCGAAAACACCGCACATGGGCTCGCTCCCGAGGGTTGTGACGCAGCGCGACGATTCCCGGGGGGAATTGCGCACGGCGCCTCTAGCCAATGTCATCCACGAGTGCACTCGCTTGGTTGGAGCCGACGGGGTTGGCCGGACAGGTAGGCTCGTGTAGGAGGCCCCTGCCCGCAGGACCGGCTGAGGGATCTCCGAAAAAGAAAGGCTGCACACGTTGGGTGCGCAAGGGGTTCACAACAGCGAACGGGTTTCGGCCCTGTACCGAAAGTTCGGTACGGCGATCTACTCGCGCTGTCGTCGTCTGCTGAAGGACGACGCCCTCGCGGAAGACGCCACGCAGGAGGTCTTCGTGCGCGTGCTCAGACACATCGAGAGTGCTCCCGACGACGCGACGGCGTTGGCGTGGATCTACCGCATCAGCACCAACTACTGCCTGAACCAGATCCGCGATCGCTCGCGGCAGGCAGAGCCGACGGCTCCCGAGGAGCTGCCGGAGTCGGGTGGTGACGGCGAGTCGAGCCCCGAGCTGGGCCTGCTGGATCGGGAGACGGCGATGAAGTTGATCCGCCGCGCGCCCGAGAAGCTCCAGGAGGTCGCGGTGCTCTATTACGTCGACGGGCTCGAGCAGGAGCAGGTGGCGAGGACGCTGGGCATCTCGCGCCGCACGGTGATCAACCGGCTGCAGGAGTTCATCGAGCGATCCAGGAAGTTCATCAGCCGGGACGGTGTCGCATGAACGCGCGTGGCCACCTTTCGAGTGAGACCATCGACCTTCTTCTCCTCTCGGCGCTCGAGGCGGGCGAGGCCAACGCGGCCAAGCAGCACCTCGACGACTGCGAGAGCTGCCGCGCGCGCTGGCGCGAGCTGAACGAAGACAAGCAGCGCTTCGAGCAGTTCGTCTTCGCGCGCACGCTGCCCAAGGTCGAGGCGCGGGTGCTGGCCGAGCGCCAGGGCTTCTTCGCGAAGTTCAAGCTCAAGCTCGTGCTGCCGGCCTTCGCGGTCGCGGCGGCGGCGGCGGGCGTGGTGCTGGTGGCGGGCGGGCCGGGCACGCAGACCGAAGACGACGCCTACGTCGGCATCAAGGGCGGCGCGGCGCACCAGCCGAGCTTCGAGGTGCACGCGGTGCGCGGCCAGGGCTCGTCGTTCCCCGTGAAGGACGGGGTCGAGCTGCAGCCGAACGATCGCATTCGCTTCGTGGTGAACCCCGCGGGCGCGAAGTTCCTGATGGTGGCGAGCACCGACGGCGCGGGCGTGTTCTCGGTGTACCACCCGTTCGGCGCCATCGAGAGCCAGCCGGTGCCCGAGCTCAAGACGAAGGTCGAGCTGCCCACCGCGGTCGAGCTCGACGGCACGCTCGGCTCCGAGCGGCTGGTGGCGGTGTTCTCCGAGGAGCCGATCAAGGCCTCGGAGGTGGAGGCAGCGCTCAAGGCGAACCCGCAGCACCCGAAGCTCCCGGGGGTGAGCTTCGTCATCCGTGAGTTTCGCAAGGTCGCCCCGTGAACTCCTGGAAGTGCATGGCCATGCTGGCCACCCTGACGCTGGGGTGGTCGACGGCGGCGCTCGCTGAGACGCGCCGCCTGGCCATCGTGGTGGGCAACAACGCCGGCACCGGTGAGATGCCGCCGCTGCGCTACGCCGAGAGCGACGCCGGCAAGATGGCGCGGGTGCTGGTCGAGCTGGGCGACGTCAACCCCGACGACGTGATGCTGCTGCAGGGCCAGCGCGTCACCGCGGTCGAGCGGGCGATCACCGAGGCGCGGGACCGCGTGGGCTTCTTCAAGAAGTCGCCCGACGTGCGCACGGTGGTCTTCTTCTACTTCTCGGGCCACTCCGACGGCGAGGCGATCGAGCTCGGCGCGGAGAAGCTGCCGTACGCGCGGCTCAAGGCGCTCCTGTCGGGCACGGGGGCCGACGTGCGGCTGGTGGTGGTCGACGCGTGCCGCAGCGGCGCCGGGCTGCGCGAGAAGGGCGGCAAGCCGGCCGACCCCTTCACCATCCGCCTCGCGGACACGCTGCAGGCGACGGGCGAGGCCTTCATCACCTCCAGCGCGGCCGACGAGTCGGCGCTCGAGTCGAGCGAGGTGATGGGCAGCTTCTTCACCCACAACTTCATCTCCGGGCTGCGCGGCGCGGCGGACACCTCGGGCGACAAGCTGGTGACGCTCGCCGAGGCGTACAAGTACGCGTACGACCGCACGGTGAGCTCGACGGCGATGCTGGCGGTCGGCGCGCAGCACCCGAACTACGACTTCCGGCTCTCGGGTCAGGGCGAGCTGGTGCTCTCGACGCTGCTCAAGCCGTCGTCGCTGCTGATCCTCCCCGACGTCGATCGCGCGCTGGTGACCGACCTCGCGCGCGATCAGGTGGTGGTCGAGGTGGTGCGCGGGGCGCGGGAGGTCGCGCTCGCGCCCGGCCAGTACGGGCTGCGCGTCTTCAAGGGTGGGCAGGGCTTCGGGGGGCGGGTGACGCTCGTCGAGGGGCAGCGCCAGCTGGTGGCGATGAGCGCGCTCTCGCCCATCAGCTCGTCGGTGGCGGTCGCGGCGAAGGGCGGCCCGGCGGTGGTGCAGACGATGGACACGCCACGCAGCCGCCAGGACATCGGCGTCGGCGTGAGCATCGGCGGCACCGGGCGCGTGCTGCTGCAGTCGCCCATCCCCAAGTGGCAGCTCCGGGTCGACGTCGAGCCGCTGACCACGACCTTCGGCCACTTCGTGGGAGGCCGGGTGGTCGGCGCGCTCCACCTGCTCGCGCTCGGCGAGATGAGCTTCGACCCCGCGCCGACGAACGAGGCCGGGGCGCAGTTCCGCGTCGGCTATCGCGTGGCGGTCGACGTGTGGCGCTTCCAGCTCGGCCTGGGCATCGAGGTCGGCCCCGGCGTGCTCGCGCAGCTGTACGGCAGCAACGCGATGACGCTCGGCTTCTTCGGGGCGCCGCGCGCGTCGCTCAAGCTCCGGCTCACCCCGGCGGTCGCGCTCATCGCCAACGCCGAGCTCACCTTCACCGGCTTCAACCTCGCGGCCGCCGGCGCTCAGCCTGCGTTCAGCTGGTTCGCGTACCCGGCGATCAACGCGGGCCTCATGGCGTTCTGGTGAGGGTTGCGCGGCGACGCGAGGTCCTTACCTCCGTCAGCATGAGGCTCATCCAGCTCCCGCACCGCGCGCGATGAGTGGTTCGTCGCGCGCGTGTTCCTTCCCCGCTCCGCTGGAGTTCCAACCATGCAGCCCGACATCACCCTCTGCCGTTCGGATCTCGAGCGGCTGCAGCGCACCCTCCTCGCGCTCGACGAGCGCACCCCTCCGCTGATGATCGAGCGGCTCGAGACCGAGCTCGTCCGCGCGCAGGTCGTCGAGGCCGCGGCGCCCGACGTGGTCACGCTCGGCAGCCGCGTGACGTTCCTCACGCGCGAGACGGGGCGCACGCGGCACATCCGCCTGGTGCTGCCCGAAGACGTCGAGGGGCGCGACGACCTCTCGGTACTGACGCCGATCGGCTGCTCGCTGCTCGGGCTGCGCCGCGGCGACGTCTTCACCTGGCAGGACGCCGGGCGGAGCTGGCACCTCGAGGTCTGCGCGGTCGAGCAGCCGTGACCCACGCCACGCGCTGGGCGCGGGTGATCTCCGCCGCCGAGGAGATCTCCCGCAACCCGGAGGCGGCGCGCGCTCAGCTCGAGACGCTGCTCGAGCACTTCGAGCGCGACGTCGATCCCGTCGACGACTTCGAGGGGTTTGCCGTGCGGCAGCTCGTCTCGGCGCTGGTGCGCGCTCAGCCGCGGACGAAGTAGGTCGGGTTCTTGCGGCTGGCCGTCACCGGGCCCCACTCGAAGGTCTTCGTGCCGGCCTGCGCAATGCCGGGCACGCCCGGGGAGTACTCACCGATCACCGCGGCGATGTGGCCGGGGCGCTTGCCGTCGGGGCGCCCCGCCTGCGGGGTGTTGTTGTACCAGGCCGCGGCGACGAGCTTGCCCTGCCTGGCGGCCTTGATCGCCTCCTGCGCGGTCACCTGCTTCCAGCCGCTGCCGGGAGCCTGCATCTTCTTGAACATCTGGTTCGCCACCAGGCCCTGGAAGCCCCGGAAGCCGTGCTTCGCGGCGTAGGCGTTGAAGGCCTGGTTGCAGAACGTGGTGTTGCCCTTCTTCGCGAAGCGCTGGATGCGGATGCTCTTGACCATCGCCGCCAGCTTCGGGTTCGCCCCGGTCGCCCGCGTGGTGCGCCGTGCGACGCCGGCGCGCTGCGTGCGCGCGCTGCGCGTACTGCGAGCGGAGGTCGAGCTATGGGACGAGGACGAGCGGCTGACGGTCATGGGCGGTGCTCCTGGTCGGGAAAGTTGAACGACTGGGAGGTTTTCGGAGGCCCCTGCCCGCCAGTTGCGTCAACTGATGAATCTCTTGAAGGAACTCGACTTCACCCGGGGGAGGTCGGGGTGGCTCCGCGCGCGGTCGGGCTGGGGCAATTCGGGCGGGCGCTGCCCGGAGTAGCCGTCGTCCTCGGCCGCCTCGACCGGTGGCTCGTCGTCGTCGGGCTCGCCGGCGAAGTGCTCGTCGGCGGGGAGCTCGTCGTCACACGCCTCGTCTTCTTCGGTGCCGTCCGACGGGTCCCACGTCAGCAGCTCGACGGCTTCCTCTTCTTCGGTGCGCTTCGGCATGGCGGCGTGAGTGTGAGCGTGTTCGCGCCGATTTCGTAGCGCCAAAACATCGGTTGCACGCGAAGCGACGCCGGTGGGTCTCGTGGCCACACCACTCACAGGGGCTTCGACACCATGGGCGTTCTCCTCCTCATCATCGGGCTGGCCGTGCTCGGCTTCGGGCTCGCGCAGCACCTCAAGGGCAAGCGCATCCTGGCCGCGCCGTTCAAGAAGACCGGCGAGCTGACGAAGAACCCGGTGTCGGAAGACCCGAAGGGCGCGATGTCGACCGAGGGCAAGGTGGTGCCGCCGCAGCAGCCGCTGCTCTCGCCCTGCTCGAAGCAGCCCTGCCTCGCGTACGAGGTGAAGATCGAGCGCCTCTACGAGAAGACCGAGACGACGCAGGACGGCACGAAGACGGTGAAGGGCACCGAGACGCTCGAGACGCTCAAGGGCGGCGCGGTGTTCGGCCTCGACGACGGCAGCGGCGTGTTCCAGGTCGACGTGAGCAAGGGCGCCGACTTCGACAACTTCAAGGACGGCTTCAAGAAGGAGCTCAACGGCCACTCGGGCACCTCGCACCTCCAGTTCGGCGAGCTGTCGTTCGACGTGCCGGTGATCGGCTCGGACAAGGGCTGGACCACCGGCTTCAAGGCGACGGAGAAGTTCGTGCCCGTCGAGGGCAACCTCTTCGTGCTCGGCAAGCTCGAGGGCGCGAAGCTCGTCAAGCCGGGCTGGCGCTCGATGATGGCGTCGGCGAAGGGCCGCGAGGGCCTCCTCGGGAGCATCCAGAAGAAGAAGAAGTTCAGCTTCATCGGCGGCGGCGTGGCCGCGGTGCTGGCGATCCCCCTGATGATCTTCGGCCCGAAGGCCGACCCGAACGAGCCGTCGATGTTCTGCGAGTCGGCGCTCACCGACGCGCGGCAGCAGTGCGAAGCGAACGTGTCCGACGTGGATGGCGACGCCTACACGTGGACCGTCACCAGGCCCGGCCGCTACGAGCTCCAGGTGCTCGCGCCGAAGAAGAAGATCAGCTTCCTGCCGCAGCTCGTGCTCAAGGACGCACAGGGTGAGGAGCTGGCAAACGAGACCGGCGACATGGGCTCGACGGCCACCGCGACCGTCGAGGTGAAGGCCGGCACGTACGCGCTCACGGTGCGCCCCGGCGATGGCTACATGGTGAAGGGCGGCTTCTCGTACGAGCTGGCGATCAAGGCCCTCGATGCCCCGGCGCCGACGAAGGTCGCGGCCGACGCCCCCGCTGAGAAGGCCCCCGCGGAGCAGGCGTACTCCGAGGAAGAGCTCGCCTCGCGCGTCGAGGAGCTCAACGAGCTCTGTGGTGACTCGTGGTGCGAGGGGCAGTTCGACTACCACTTCGAGCAGCTCACCTGCGCCGACGCGACGCACTGCGCGCTCCGCTTCACCGCGAAGGATCAGGAGCACCCGAAGGCGAAGCCGTACACCGCGGAGGTCGAGGTGAGCGGCTTCACCGCGCTCTCGCCGGATCCGTCGGTCGAGTACGTCTACGAGGGCTCGTTCGATCAGAAGGTCGGCGACGCGTTGTTCGCCTGGGAGTCGGCGCCGAAGTCGACCACCGCGAAGAAGCACGAGCCGGTCGCGAAGAAGCAGGCGCCCGCGCCGCAGCCGGTGAAGGCCGCGCCCGCGAAGGAGGAGCTCGCCGCGAAGCACGAGCCTGCGCCCGCTCAGCCCGCGCCGAAGGCCGAGCCGAAGCCGAAGCCGGTGATGATCGAGAAGCCGGCGCCGAAGCAGACCACCGTCGCCGCGATGCCGAAGGCCGCGAAGAGCGCCCCTGTCGCCCCCGCGCCGACCACCACACGCAGCAGCAACAAGAACCTCGAAGACTGAACGCCCCCGGACGGACGCACGCGGCCGCCTCCCCGAGAAGTTCCCGGGGAGGCGGCCGTTTCGTTTTCGAGCGGTCAGCTCAGATCTTCGCCTTCTCGCCAGCCTTCACGACGATCTTCTTCGGCTGCTCGGCCGCGACGCGCGGCAGCAACACGGTCAGCACGCCGTCCTTCAGCTCGGCGCGTGCGTGCTCGGCGTCGACGCCCTGCGGGAGCGTGAACGCGCGCTGGAACGAGCCGTACGTCCGCTCGTAGGTGTAGAGCGTCTCGTTCTTCTCGGTCTTCTCGGCCTCACGCTTGCCGGAGATGACCAGGCGATCGCCGGTGAGGCTGATCTCGATGTCGTTCTCCTTCACGCCCGGGACGTCGGCTTTGAAGAGGAAGCCGTCCTTCGTCTCCTTGACCTCGAAGGCCGGGGCGAAGTTCAGCTCGGGGGCGTTCATGCGCAGGTTGCGGAACGGCTCCCACGACAACAGCGAGCGCATCTCCTGGAACGGATCCCACGTGGTGACGGGCGTGCTCGGAATTTCCTTCTTGATGATCTCAGGCATACGTCCTCCAGCTGGAAGCGGCTGCCGATGGGGCCAGGGGCTCTGTCGACGCAGCCAGTCCGCGTCCATCAGAGGCCGTGGCGTTCGCGGACGACGCGCCACGGTCACACTGCTGCAGCGCCTTCATGACGCCAGAGACAAGTGCAGGCATCAGCCACGCCATGTCGGTGCGACGCGGAGTTCCACGCGCGGCCCCCGGAAAAACGTGCGTTCCCCCGCAGCTGCTGCGAGCTTCGACGCCGGGAGTTCCACATGATCAAACGCATCCGCATCGCGGTGACCGGCGGTCCGGGCGGAGGGAAGTCGACGGCGGCCGAGCTCTTTCGCCGCGAGCTCGGGGCCCGCGTGGTGGTGGTGCCCGAGTCGGCGACGCTGCTGTTCGCGGGCGGGTTCCCGCGCCACCCGACGCCGCTCGCGCAGGAGGCCGCCCAGCGCGCGATCTTCCACGTGCAGCGCAACCTCGAGGACGTGCAGGCCGCCGAGTACCCGGATCGCCTGCTGATCTGCGACCGCGGCACGCTCGACGGCGCGGCGTACTGGCCCTCGGCGAAGCCGGACTTCTTCGAGGCGATGGGCACGCGGCTCGAGACCGAGCTCGCGCGCTACGACGGGGTGATCTTCTTCCAGACGGCCGCTGCCGGAGGGCACTCCATCGAAGGCGGCAACCCGACGCGCATCGAGTCGAACCTCCGCGCGACGCAGCTCGACGAGGCGCTGCAGCGGGTGTGGCGGCAGCACGCGCGGTTCGCCTTCATCCCCAACAACCGGAGCTTCATGAAGAAGCTCACCGAGGGCATCTCCGCCCTCACCCAGATGGCGCGCGAGCTCGGCTTCCCGCTCGAGGGCTGAGCGTCGTATGAGGCCGCCCATGGTCTCTGCTCTCTTCAATCCGTCGCGCTGGCGCGAAGTCGAAGGTCACAAGTTCAAGGACATCACGTTCCACCGCGCGGTCGATCAAGGCACGGTGCGCATCGCCTTCAACCGGCCCGAGGTGCGCAACGCGTTCCGCCCGCGCACGGTCGACGAGCTGTTCAAGGCCTTCGAGCTCACGCGCTTCATGACCGACGTCGGCGTGGTGCTGCTGACGGGCAACGGGCCGTCGCCGAAGGACGGCGGCTGGGCGTTCTGCTCGGGCGGCGATCAGCGCATCCGCGGGAAGGACGGCTACCAGTACACCGCCGAGGACCGGGACATCGATCCTGCCGGGCTGGGGCGCCTGCACATCCTCGAGGTGCAGCGGCAGATCCGCTTCCTGCCGAAGGCGGTCATCGCGGTGGTGCCGGGCTGGGCGGTGGGCGGCGGGCACTCGCTGCACGTGGTGTGCGATCTGACCATCGCCTCGAAGGAGCACGCGGTGTTCAAGCAGACCGACGCCGACGTGGCCTCGTTCGACTCGGGCTACGGCTCGGCGCTGCTCGCGCGCCAGGTGGGTCAGAAGTTCGCGCGGGAGATCTTCTTCGTGGGCCGCAACCACTCGGCCGACGACGCGAAGGCGATGGGCATGGTGAACGCGGTGGTGCCGCACGCGCAGCTCGAGGAGTTCGCGCTCGACTGGGCCGCGGAGATCAACACCAAGAGCCCGACGGCCATCAAGATGCTCAAGTACGGCATGAACCTCCCTGACGACGGGATGGTCGGCCAGCAGCTCTTCGCGGGAGAAGCCACACGGCTCGCCTACGGCACCGACGAGGCCCGCGAGGGCCGCGACGCCTTCGTGAACAAGCGCAAGCGCGACTTCTCGAAGACGCCGTGGAGCTACTGACGCACTGACGCAGCACCGGGAGCGAGGCACGGGATGCGGGTCTGGGGTGGCGTGACGCTGGCAGTCGTCTACCTGCTGCTGTCTGCGTGGCTCGCGCCGGGGTGGGGCTTCGCCAAGTACCCCCACCTCGCCGACGCGCTCCGGGCGGGGACGGTGACCGCGGCGCAGGTCGGCGACGCGAGCCCGGCGTACCTCGTGCTGAACCTCCTCGCGCCGCCGCTCGCGCTCCGATGGGTGCAGGCGATGATCGGCGCCGCGGTGGTGGCCGCGCTCTTCGCCTTTCTGCACGAGCGCGTGGGGCGCGTCGGCGCGTGGCTCGGTGCGGCGGCGCTCGCGCTCTCTCAACCGTGGCTGGTGTACGCGGCGGTGCTCGAGCCCGAGCTCTTCCTCGGGGGGAGCGTCATCGGCGCGCTGCTGCTGGCGGAGCGTGGGCTGCGCACGCCGCGGGCGGCGATCGCTGCCGGCCTCTTCGCGGGCTTCGCCGCGGCGCTGCGCCCGTCGTGGTTGCTGCTGAGCGTCGCGCTCGTGGCGGTGCAGCTCGTTCGCCGGCAACGGCGCGGCGCGGTGCAGCTGCTGGTCGCGGCGGCGGTGGCGTTCCTCACGCCGTCGCTCGCGCTGCAGCGCTACGCAGGCCACGACCTCCGCGGCACGATGAGCGCGGGCCAGGTGTTCCACCAGTCGCACCGCCCCGAGTCGCTCGGCTTCGGCGCCACCTTCCCCTCGCTGCTCAAGGTGCTCGAGGCGGAGGCCTCGGCAGGTGAGCACCCGCCGGACTTCGCCCACGAGCTGTACCGTGAGCTGGCGCGCGTGGAGGAGCCGTCGCTGTCGGACGCGGCCGCCGAGTGGTGGTGGTTCCACAAGGCGATGGGCTTCCTCACCGCGTACCCGGTCCACGCGGTGGGCCAGCTCGCGCAGAAGCTCCTCTTCGCGCTCGTGCCGCCGCTCGAGGAGTACGACATCCACTGGGTGCACCAGCTCCAGGAGCGCGGGTGGTGGCTGGTGCCGCTCCGCTGGCTGTCGCTGCTCGGCGTGGCCGCGCTGACCGCCCTGCTGCTCGAGGGCCGGCGGCCGCTGCTCGCGCTCGCCTGGCTCACCAGCCTCGCGGCGGCGTTGCTCTTCTACGCGCACGGGCGCTACCTGGTCGCCGAGCTCCCCGCGCTGTGCGGGCTGGTCGGTCTGGCGTCGGGGCTCGAGCGGCGCCGCCGGCTCTTCGTGGCGGCGTGGCCGCTGCTGCTGCTCCTCGCGCCCGCGGTGCGCTGGAGCGACGAGATGACCCGGCGCTTCGCGGTGCTCGACGTCGGGGGCCGCCCCCGGGAGCTCGAGGCCGCGCGGGCGCAGTACCTCGCCGAGCAGGTCGCGGTGCCCGACGTGTTCTGGCCGACGGCGGCGCGCGGTGCGGGCCTGGGCGCGGATGATCCGCAGCAGCTCCGCGCGGCCGCCGAGCGCGCCGAAGCCGAGGCCTCGACCGCGGTCGGCGCCACGCTCGCAGCGGGGCTCTGGGCGGAGGTCGACTGCCAGCGCGCGCTCGCGCTCGTGACGCCGGCGCTCGACTCAGGCTTCGCGTGGAGCCTCGGCGACCGCGCGATCGACCCGCGGCTCATCGCCAGTGACTGCACGCTGGCGCGGGGCGATCGGGCCCTGGCGCTCTCGCTGCTCGAGGCCGCGAACCGAGAGCGCCCGGGCAGGCTCGACGTGCTGTCGCGGCTCGTCGCAGCGGGCGACACCGGCGGCGCGACCGACGTCGCGCGCTGGGAGCACGAGCTCTTCCTGTTCCACGACGCGGCGAGCGCCCGCTTCGCGCTGGCCCGGGCCCGACGCCGCTGGGGAGATCCCGAAGGCGGCAGAGCCGACGCCGACTGGCTCGCGGCGCACTGGCCCCGCGCAGCGGCCCTCGCCGCCCACGAGCGGGCGCTCTGTCTGCTCGACGAAGGGAAGGAAGAGGAAGCAGCCCGCGCGTGGCTCGAGTCGCTGAGCGTGCGCGCCGCGCTGCACGGGGAGCACCGCTTCGACGGCCTCGCGCGCCAGCTCGGAACCGACCCGCGGGTTCGTGCGTTCTGGCGGCGCCGCGGTCACCCGGGCTGAAGGATTTTCCGCGCCTTTCCGGCTCGCAAGAGCACCGGAATCAGGACGGTTTTGCTTTTTCCAACATCCTTTTCACACCTCCCCGGAGCGCTGGGTCTCTCCGGCGCCGGGGGGAAGCGCTCCCGATTCCGTACATCAACCCGCCGCCACGAGCGGCATCACAACTGGAGTCACCAGATGGGCGTTCTCTTGCTGATCGTTGGCCTGGCCGTGCTGGGCTTTGGCGTCTACAACATGATGGCCGCGAAGCGCGTGCTCGCCGCCCCCTTCAAGAAGACCGGTGAGCTGGCGAAGAACCCGGTCTCCGAAGATCCGAAGGGCGCGATGTCGACCGAGGGCAAGGTGATCCCGCCCGCGCAGCCGCTGCTCTCGCCCTGCACCAAGCAGCCCTGCCTCGCGTACGAGGTGAAGATCGAGCGCATGTACGAGAAGACGGAGACGACCCAGGACGGCACCAAGACCGTCAAGGGCACCGAGACGCTCGACACCATCAAGGGTGGCACGGTGTTCGGCCTCGATGACGGCTCGGGCGCCTTCAACATCGACGTCAGCAAGGGCGCCGACTTCGACAACTTCAAGGACGGCTTCAAGAAGGAGATCAACGGCCACTCGGGCAGCTCGCACATTCAGTTCGGCGAGTACTCGTACGACGTGCCGGTGATCGGCAGCGACAAGGGCTGGACCACCGGCTTCAAGGCGACCGAGCGCTACGTGCCGGTCGAGGGCAACCTCTTCGTGCTCGGCAAGCTCGAGGGCGCGTCGCTGGTCAAGCCGGGTTGGCGCTCGATGATGACCTCGGCCAAGGGCCGTGAGGGGCTGCTCGGCTCGCTCGAGAAGAAGAAGAAGTTCAGCTTCATCGGCGGCGGCATCGCGGCGGTCCTGTCGATCCCCCTGATGATCTTCGGCCCCAAGGCCGACCCCAACGCGGCTGGCGCCTCGTGCCCCTCGCAGATGACCGACGTGCGCCTGCGCTGCCACGACAACGTGAGCGACTCCGAGACCTACACCTGGACCGTCACCAAGGCCGGCAAGTACGACGTGACGGTGTTCGCCCCGGCGAAGAAGGTGTCCTTCGACCCCGGCCTGGAGATCAGCGACGAGAGCGGCGCGAAGCTGGCGAACGTCGAGGGCGGCGTGGGTGGCAACGCGGCGGCGACGGTCGACGTGAAGCCTGGCACCTACAAGCTCAAGGTCTTCCTCGCTGACGGCTTCAAGGTGAAGGGCGGCTACGACTTCGACTTCGAGATCGCCGCCTCGACGGGCACCGGCGCCGCGCCGGCCATCGCCGAGCCGCTGAACGCCGACGACGCCCCGCCCGCCGAGGACGTGGCGGCCGCGAACCCCGACGAGGCGCCTGCTCCGGCCGCCGAGGAGCCCGCCGCGGCTCCGGCTCCGGCGAAGAAGCCGATGAAGAAGGGCAAGAAGTGATCGTCTGAACGACTTCGCAGGACCAGCCCCGCGCGCCGACGACCGGGCCGGCGCAGGCGGGACGCAGGGCTCGGGCTCCTTCGGGAGTGCCGGGCCCTTCGTGTTTGCGGGGTGCGTGGTAGACGCGGCCGGGTGAAGAAGCTCCGCACGCCGGTCCTCGTCGTGGTGCTCGCGCTGCTCGGCGCGTGGGGCTGGGCGTCGCTCGATCGCTGCGGCGCGTGGCCGCGCAAGGCCCCGGCCATCACCCAGCTCGCGCAGGGGCGGGGCGACCTCAAGGCGGGCGCGGCGCGCGTCGAGTTCGCCCTCACCTTCCCCACCACCGCCGGGGGCTACCCGCCGCCGCGCGCGACCGTCGGCAAGGCGCTCACTCCGCTCGCCGCGCGCGCGCTGGTGCTGGAGATCGGCGGCCAGCGGCTCGCCCTGGTGCTCCTCGACGTGCTCCTCGTGCCGCCGCAGCTGCGCGACGCCATCGGCCGCGAGCAGGGCCTGCCGATCTGGGTGCTCGCGACGCACACCCACTCCGGGCCGTCGGGCTTCGATCCCCGCCTGGCCGCGGAGCTCGCCGCGCTCGGCACCTTCTCGGCCGCGGACGAGGCGGTGGTGGTGACGGCCGCGCGGGAAGCGCTCAGCCGGGCACAGGCCCAGCTCGTCGCCGCGCGCCTCGAGGTGGGCGAGCAGCCCCTCGACGGCCTCAACGTCGCGCGCAGCGGAGACAGCGTCGATCGGCGGCTCACGCGGCTCCGCTTCGACGGCGCCGACGGCCCGGTGGCGCAGCTCGTCGTCTTCTCGGCGCACCCCACCCTCGTCGCCCGCCGGCCCGAGGGGCTCCACGCCGACTGGCCCGGCGTGCTCGCCGAGCGCCTCGAGCGCGATCACGGCCCGGTGACGCTGGTGGTCCAGGGCGCGGGCGGCAACGCGAGCGTCGAGCGGAGCACCGCCGACACGCCGGAAGCCCTCGCCGAGAAGCTCGAGCAGGCCGTGAAGGCCGTGCCGACGAAGGCCGAGGCCGACCCCTTCCCGGCCGCGTGGTGCGAGGTGCAGGTGTCGCTGAGCCGGCCCGATGCGCGCCACCTCGCGCCCGCGCCGCTGCGACCCGCGGTGGAGAACGCGCTGTGCGACGAGGTCGAAGACTTCGCGGTGTTGCACGGCCTCCGCCTGGGCGACCTGCGGCTCCTCTTCGTGCCGGTGGAGCCCTCGCACGCCGCGGGCCTGGTGCTCGAGGAGCAGGCTCGCGCCACGCGCGTGGTGTCGCTGGCGGACGGCTACGCGGGCTACGTCGAGCCCGTCGAGGTGGCGCGGCAGGGAGCCGGCGAGGCGGCGCGTCAGTACTTCCCGCCCGAGTTCCTCACCCAGCTCGCCGAGGGCGCCGCGCTGGTCGGGCGCGCGCTCGATGGGCCGCCGGGGAGCTGAATCAGCCCTTCACCAGCTCGATCTTCGACTTCTTCTTGCGCTTCTTCCACAGGAGCACGGTCTTCCCGAGCGTCTGCGCGACCTCGCTGCCGGTGCCCGCGGCGAGCGCCTCGATGGCGTCAGCGCGGCTCTCCTTGTCGTCGTCGGCGATCTTCACCTTCACCAGCTCGTGGTCTTCGAGGGCCTGGGTGGCGGCGGACAGGACGCCGTCGGTGACGCCGTTCGCGCCGACCTGCACGACGACCTCGAGGTGGTGCCCGAGCGCGCGGAGCTGTCGCTTCTGCTTTCCGGTGAGAGCCATGGGGGCCGCCATGACAGAGAGCGGCCCGGAGATGCAACTCACTTGACGTTGCGCAGCTCGCGCGCGGCGTCGATGTGGCGCGGGTCGAGGGCGACCGTCTTCTTGAACTCGGCGATGGCGGTCTTCATGTCGCCGTTGGTCTTGGCGACGTAGCCGGCGAAGTAGTGCGCCGCCGCGACGTTGGGGTTCTTGTCGATGCAGCCCTTGATGTCCTTCATCGCCTCGGCCGTGGCGAGCTTGCGATCGGGCGCGGCCATGAAGCGCGCGTAGCCGCGCCAGGCGTAGAACTCGGGCTCCTCGGGGTTGGCGGTGATGGCCTCGTCGATCATCTTGAGCGCGTCGGGGTACTTGCGCGCCTGCACGAGAATGCGGCCCTTCTGGAAGAGCTCCTCGCCGCGGAGGATCTTCTCGATGTCGACCTTCGAGCCCGTGCCGCCCGCGTCGAGCTCGGCGACGTACTCCTGACGGAGCGCCGGGTCGGACAGCGTGCGGTTCGCCTCGCCGATGAGCGCGAAGAGGTCGGCCTTCAGCTTGCCCAGCGCCTCCGGGGCGCCGGGCGGGACCGTGTCGGGGTGGTAGCTCCGGGCAGCCTTGAGGTAGGCGATCTTCACCGCGTTCGGATCGGCGTCGCGCTTGACGCCCAGCACGTCGAAGTAGTTCTTCCCCTTGAGCTGGTCGTGCAGCGCCTGGAGCTGCTTGATCTCCTCGGCGACGTTGCCCGCGGGAGGCGCCGCCGGCGCAGGCGGTTTCGGCGCTGCGGGAGCCATCACCGGCGGCGGGGGACGCGCCGGGGCGGCGCCGGCGGGGTACGGGCTCGCGGGCTTGGGCATCTGCGCGGGGTTGCCGGGCGGCGGACCGGGCGGGCGAGGCGCGGGGGCCTGCGGCGCCGCTGCCGGCTGAGGCGACATCACGGGCGGAGGTGGCCGCGCGGGAGCCGCTACGGGCTGTGGGGGCCGCGGCGCGGCGACGACGGGCGGCACCACGGTCGGGGCGTGCGTCACCTGCGGAGCCCGGGGCGGCGCGACGGGAGCAGCTGGAGGCGGGGCGACGACCTTCGGCGGGGGCGCGGCGGCGGCGGGCGGCGGCGGGCCCCGCACCGCGCTCGGGCTCACCCCGGCGAACGAGACCAGGTCGAGGGGCGCGAGCATCCACGCGGTCCGCACCACCACGTCAGCCTCGGCCGGGAGATCGCTCACCAGCTGCGAGAGCGAGCGCACGCCATCGAAGTAGTTGAGGGCGCGCGTCTCCTGCGGCGTGAGCTTGAGGTCGGTCACCGGCACCAGCCCGCCCGCCTTCATCACCGGCAGCTCGAAGGCGCTCAGGAGCCTGCGCCGCAGGTCGGGCCCGGGCACGCGGCGGAGCGCCTCGAGGTACACCGCCCACCTGTTCCCGAGCGGCATCGCGCGCGCTGCGGGCAGCTCCTCGAGGTCGAAGGCGAAGGTGCCCTGCTCTGCGGTGAGCGCGCGGAACAGCAGCTGCGAGGCCCGCTGCGCGAGGTGCTGGAAGACCGCGTTCGGGTTGACCAGCCCCAGCCCGAAGAGCGCCGGGAGCAGCTCGCCCCCGAAGCGCGCGCGCTGGGCGGTCGCCTGCTCGACCTGCGCCGGCGTGACGAGCTTCTGGTTGACGAGGAAGGTGTCGAGCGAGTCTTCGGGGTGGGTGGAGTCGAGGAACTCCGGGTTGCCCTTCTTGAAATGGATCACCACCTCGCGATCGGGGAGCACCAGCGTCAGGAGCCCGGTGCGCTCGGTGGCCGCCGCCAGGTAGTAGAGGCGCTGCGGGGAATGCGGCGCGCCCAGCGTGCCGGAGGCCGGCATGTCGGCGTCTCCTGCCGCACGCGCACCGGAGCCCGAGGAGGATGGTGAGGACGCCGGGCGAGCCGCAGCCGCTGCGGAGCCGGAGCCGGGAGTCGCCGGGCGCGCGGGAGGCGGCGCGGCGACGGCGGACGGCGA
>JBMORD010000307.1:0-7203 GCA_049322495.1 Myxococcota bacterium
CGAGCTGCGGCTCCCGGCGCGCGCCGACTGATCAGCGGAGCCGCGCGACGAACCGCCGCAGCTCGTCGGCGACCTGGCCCGGCTGCGTGAGGTGAAGGAAGTGATCCGCCCCGCGCACGACGTGGTGCTCTGCGTCGGCCGAGAGCGCCAGCACCTCCTTCATCAGCGAGAGCCAGAACTCGTCGACGCGCGCGGCGTCGGCGCTCGCGAGGCGGCCGTAGCGCTGGATCTCCGCGCGCACCACCTCGGGGTCGTGGGTGAGCAGCAGCACCGGCGCGGAGAGCTTCCCCGCGGGGACGGCGTCGCCCAGGTGCGCGTACTCGCCGAGCGCGGCGTCGTGCATCTCGCGGCGCAGGAAGTCCGCCCACAGCAGCTCCGCGAGCCCGGCGTCGGTCGCGAAGGCGCGGTGCGGAGGCCCCCGCGTGACGAGGCGGCGCAGCAGCGGCAGCACGCGCCACCGCCCGAGCCGTCGCACCAGCCCCAGCGACGCGCCCTTGTCGACGCCGCCGCGCCTGACCAGCGCCGGAGGGAGCTCCTTCCAGCGGTGTTCCTGCGTCGACACGGGGTCCACGAAGACCGCGCCGGCGACGCGCGCGGGGAACCGCGCCACGAAGTGCCGCACGAGGAGCCCGCCGAGGGAGTGACCCACCAGCACCACCGGCTCGTGCACGCCGAGCGCGTCGAGCACCTCCGCCAGCTCCGAGGCGAGCTGCGCGCCCGTGCGCGGCGCCCGCGGCGCGTCGGAGCGTCCGTACCCCGCGCGGTCATAGGAGAGCGTGTCGACCGACGCGGCGAGCGCCTCCTGGAGTCGCCACCACTCGGGCGACGACGACCCCAGGGCCGCCTCGATGACGACCAGCGGGCCGCTGCCCGGCCCGAGCCGGCGCGCGAAGACCCGACGCCCATCGAGGACCAGCTCCTGCGCACCGGTGACGTTCATCGCACCCTCCCCGCCGCGACTGATATCAGGCGGTCAGCGCCCTGATGGGTCTGGTGAGAGAATGGACGCGCGGCGCGGCGGCGCGAGGGCGGGCGCGCTAACGTTTGGCCCGATGTTCTCGATGCGGGTCCGGGGCGTGCTCTTCGCCGACTACGTGCGGATGATTCGTCGCGCGCTGCCGGGCTGGCGGGAGGTGCTCGACCCGGCGGATCTGCCCCTCGTCGACGCGCGCGTCGAGCCCGACCAGTGGTACCCGATGGACACCTTCGGGCGGCTGGGCCTCGTCATTCTCGAGCACGTCGTGGGGCGCGAGCGCGACGCGGTGCGCCTGTGGGGCCGCACGCAGGTGCAGACGCTCCTCGGCTTCTTCCCCGACCTCGCGGTGCAGGGAGATCCCGAGCAGACGCTCCTCCGCTTTCAGGCGACGTTCTCGAACCTCTTCGACTTCCCCGCGCTGGCGCTCGAGGAGGTCGACGACGCGCACGCGCGGCTCCGCCTCAACTACGGGCTGCCACCGGCGGCCGAGGAGGCGGCGACCTGGCAGACGCTCGGCTTCATCGAGGAGCTGCTCACCGCGAGCGCCGCGCGCGAGGTCACCACCGAGCTGGTCACGGCGCGCTGGGTCGGCGCTCCCGACTCGCACGCCGAGCTCCGCTGGGCCGCCCGCGGGCGCACGCCCCGCCCGACGCTCGCCCGGCCGCGCGTGCTGCTCATCGACGACGAGCCGCTGGTCGCGCGCGGGCTGCGGCGCCTGCTGCACAAGGCGATGGACCTCACCATCGCGCTGCGGCCCTCCGAGGCGCTGGAGCTCCTCGCGCAGCAGCCGTTCGACGCGGTGCTGTGCGACTTCCATCTCCCCGAGCGTGACGGGCTCGCGCTGTGCGCGGAGATCGCCCGGCGGTGGCCGAACGTGAAGCGGGTGCTCCACTCGGGTGCGCTGCCGCCGACCGCGCGCAAGGCGAAGGCCGACGGCGTCATCCACGAGTACCTCGACAAGCCGGCCTCGCGCGACGTGTTGGTCGCCGTGCTCTCGGCGCCGGTGTCGAGCTGATCAACCTGCGAGGGCGCGTCTCGGTGCAGGCGGGCGCAGCGGCAGCTCCTCGTGCACCTGCGGCGCGCCCCACAGCTCGCGCACCGTCGGGCCGTGCTCCACGCGGCGCTCGCGGAACAGCCAGCTCGCCCACTCGAAGAACCAGACGCGCCGCCCGACGCGGTAGTACCAGCGCTGCGCGGCGAGGATGGCCGGGTCGCGCTGCCGGAGCACGCGGAGCAGCGCCTTCGGCCGGAGCTGCATCGCCACCTCCATCGCCTTCACCAGCGTGAGCACCAGCCACGGCGGGAGGTGCCTGGTGGCGAGCACCTGGTGCTTGTAGTCCCAGCGGCGCTGATCCGTCTGGATGACGCGGCGGTCCTGCGCCTCGGTGAAGAAGCCGGTCCACCGGTGCGGCGTGACGTAGAGGAGCTGGATCTGATCCGGGTCGTAGTGCACGAGCTGGCGGAAGCCGCGGAGGTAGTCGCGCCAGGTCTCCTCCTCGAAGCCGACGACCCAGGTGGCGAGCGAGAGGATGTCGTGCTCGCGCAGCAGGCGGATGGCCTCGCGATCGACCGCCGCGGTGGTGCCCTTCTTGATGCGCTCGAGCGTCGCCTCATCGGTGCTCTCGGTGCCGAGGAGGAAGCGGGCCACACCGGCCTTCTTGTAGAGGTGGAGGAGGTCCGCGTCGCGCACCAGGTCCCCCGCGCGCGTCGAGCCGACGAGCGTCACCGGCACGTTCTCGGCGATGAGCGCCTCGCAGAACTCCTTCCACGCCTTGCGCTGCGAGGTGGGGTTCTCGTCGGCGAGGTTGACGACCTCCACGCCGTGCTCGCGGTGGAGCCAGGCGATCTCCCTCGCGAACGCGCGCGGGTCGCGGTGGCGCCAGCGGGTCCAGAAGCCGCGCTGGCCGCAGTAGCTGCACGCGTGCGGGCAGCCGCGGGAGAACTGCATCACCACGGCGCGCTTGCCGCCCCAGTAGTGGTACTTCGAGAGGTCCGCGAGCTCCCAGCCCACGCGGTACGCGTCGAGGTCGCGGATCATCTCGGCGTCGGGCGTCGAGACGACGACGTTCCCCGCGCCGCGGAACGCGAGGCCGCGCACCCGGTCGAGGCGCTCGCCGCGCGCGAGGGCGTCGACGAGCTTCACCACCGTGTCCTCTCCTTCGCCGCGCACGATGACGTCGAGCTGGGGCTCCTGCGCGAGCACCTCGCGCCAGTGGTACGTGGGAAAGACGCCGCCGTAGATGAGGCGGATGCGCGGCGCGCGCCGGCGGATCTCCCGGGTCAGCGCGGCGACGGTGGGGTGCGCAGACGTCGAGCCGGAGTGCCCCACGAGCAGCGCGTCGGGCGCGCGGCGACAGACCTCGTCGACGAGGGCGTCGTGCGGGAGATTGACGAGGTCGGCGTCGAGCAGCTCGACCTGGTGCCCGGCATCGAGCAGCGGCCCGCCGAGCGCGAGGAGCCCGAGCGGCGGCAGGTGGTCGTCGGGGACGCAGCGGCTGCCGATGGCGGTGTGCGGCGGGTTGAGGAGCAGGAGGCGCATGCGCAGACGCTACGCGCGCGGGTCCGCCTCACCCGCGACGGCGCGGTCGAGCGGTCGGAACCACCGCGCGATGCGTCAGTTGCGCAGGCTGGCCAGCGCGTCGGGGGAGAAGCGGCGCTTCACCTCCGCGTCGGACGGGAGCGCGAGCTTCCTGCCGGCGACGACGAGCCTCTTCGGCGCGAACGAGGGCTGCGCGGTGAAGAGGTACGCCGCGGTGCCGGTGCGCGCGGGGCTCCACAGCTCGAGGCGCGTGGTGCCGTCGCGCACGTAGCCGAACACGCGCGGCCGGAGCGTGTCGACGCCGTCGCTGAGCAGCACTGCTTCGTCGTCGTCGAGGCCGTTGTCGAAGGCCACCAGGAGCAGCCAGGTCACCTCGCGCTCGCCTGCCGCGAGCTTCGCGAAGCCCAGCGGCCGGAGCTCCGGGTTCGGGCGGGGCTCGAGGCGCGGCGCGGTGGGCGAGACGCTCACCGGCGCGCTCGGCTTGCGGGAGTGCCAGGCGACCCGCACCGGCGTGGTGACGAGCTGCGCGGGGACGCAGAGAAAGTAGGTGTGCGCGGAGGACGACGCCTCGTCGGGCCAGAGCTGGCGGCCGGCGCGGTCGACGGCGAGGCGCGAGACGCAGTCGGTGTGCGTGCCGTCATCGTGGAGGAGCATCGGCGAGCCGTCGGAGCCGGTCGGGAGCTCGAGCTCGAGGAGCAGCGCGCGGCGGCGTGACTCTTCGGAGAGGTCCGCGACCGCGGGGGGCACGCGCGAGAGGAGGAGCACCTTCGCTTCGGGTGCTCGGGCGAGCGCCGCTGCTTCGTCACGCTCGAGCTGCGCCGTCCTCGCCTCCCGGGTCTGCTCGGCGCGCGGCGGCGCCTGCTCGTGCTCGCGCCGCGCCTCGAGGTGAAGCAGGAGCCGCAGGGCGATGACGAGCAGCAGCGCCCCGGCTGCGATGAACGGAATGGACGAGCGGTCCACGCCGCGCGCCTGCTCAGCGACATCGGCCGAGAGCGCGGTGACGCCGAGCAGCGCGCGGAGCGTCGGCGCCATGGAGAGGAACTGGTTGGTCGTGGTCGCCTTGCTCGCGTTGCCCGCCACCACCCGCGCGAGCGCCTCGGCCACGGCCACTGGCTGCCCCTGCTCGAGCCGGCGCACGAGCGCGTCGCGGAGGACCTCCACGACGCCAGAGTCGAGCCGGACCTCCAGCGCGATGAACTCGCGCACCGCCAGGCCGACCTTCGGCGAGCTCGGCTCGGCGGCCTCGAGGGAGATCGCAAGGCTGCGACACGCCTCGAGTTCTCGCCGCGAGAGGTGCCGGGCCAGCTGACGCGAGAGGACTTCGACGGAACTCATACCGGCTCGATACGCCGACGTTCCGTGAAGTCTCACGAAGCACCGCGTAGCCTCGCCTGATGCCCAACGTTCACTACCGCGCGTGCAACCTCTGCGAGGCGATGTGTGGCGTGAAGATCGAGTTCGAGGGCACGCGCGTGCTCTCGATTCGCGGCGACGAAGCGGACCCGCTCAGCCGTGGGCACCTCTGCCCGAAGGCGCTCGCGCTGCAGGCGCTCTACGAGGATCCGGATCGTCTCCGCCGCCCGCTGCGGCGCACGAAGTCGGGCTGGGAGGAGCTCGGCTGGGACGCGGCGCTCGACGCCGCCGCGCAGGGGCTCCACGACGTGCAGCAGCGGCACGGCACGAGCGCGGTCGGCCTCTACCTGGGCAACCCGAACGTGCACAACACGGGCTCGATGCTCTTCACCGCGAGCTTCGCCCGCGCGCTGAAGACGAAGCACAAGTACTCGGCGACGAGCGTGGATCAGCTCCCGCACATGCTCGTGGCGTACTGGATGTTCGGCCACCAGCTGCTGCTCCCCGTGCCCGACGTCGACCGCACGCAGTACCTGCTGATGCTCGGCGCCAACCCCATCGCCTCGAACGGGAGCCTGATGACCGCGCCCGGGATGCGGCGGCGGCTCGAGGAGCTCCGCGCGCGCGGCGGCAAGCTGGTGGTGGTCGACCCGCGCCGCACCGAGACGGCGGAGCGGGCGGATCAGCACCTCTCGATTCTCCCCGGGCGCGACGCGTTCTTCCTGCTCGGCCTGTTGCGCGTGCTCTTCGACGAACGACGGGTGAAGCCGCTGACGGCGTTCGTCGACGGCCTCGCGCAGCTCGACCCCGTGCTCGCGCGCTTTCCCCTCGAGCGGTGCGCCGCGGCGTGTGGCCTCGACGCGGAGACCATCCGCACCTGCGCGCGCGAGTTCTCCGACGCGAGCGCCGCCGTCTGCTACGGCCGCATCGGGCTCTCGACGCAGCCGTTCGGCACCCTCTGCGCGTGGCTGGTGAACGTCATCAACCTCGTGACCGGCAACTTCGACCGCGCGGGCGGCGCGATGCTCCCGAAGCCGGCGATCGACCCGCGCACGCTGCCGAAGGGCCTGGGCACCGGCCGCGGCAGCCACGGCCGCTGGAAGAGCCGCGTGCGCGGACTGCCGGAGACGGGCGGGGAGCTCCCGGTCGCGACGCTCGCGGAGGACATCCTCACCGAGGGCGAGGGGCGCCTCCGCGCGCTGGTGACGGTGGCCGGGAACCCGGTGCTCTCGACTCCCAATGGGCGGCAGCTCGACCGCGCGCTCGCCGACCTGGAGTTCATGGTCGCCGTGGATCCATACCTCAACGAGACGACGCGACACGCCTCGCTCATCCTCCCGCCGCCGTCGCCGCTCGAGCGGCCGCACTACGACCTCGCGTTCCACCTGCTCGCGGTGCGGGACACGACGCGCTTCGCGCCGGCGTTGTTCGAGGCCGGGCCCGACGCGCGACACGACTGGCAGATCCTCCTCGGGCTGGCCGAGCGGCTCGAGGCGCTGCGCGGCGGCGGCCTGCGCTCGCGGGTCAAGTGGCGCGCGCTGCAGGCCCTGGGCGTGGAGCGGATGCTCGACGTCGCGCTCCGCCTCGGTCCCTACGGCGGCCTGCGCGGCCTGACGCTGGCGAAGGTGAGACGCGCGGAGCACGGCCTCGACCTCGGCCCGCTGAAGCCGTGCCTTCCGGGCGTGCTGCAGTCGAAGGGCAAGCGCGTCACGCTCGTGCCCGAGCCGGTGCTCGCAGACCTCGCGCGCCTCGAGGCGTCCGAGCACTCGCGCCCCACCGGGCTGCTGCTGATCAACCGGAGACACCTGCGTGACAACAACTCGTGGCTGCACAACGTGCCGAAGCTGATCAGCGGCGCGGCACGGTGCACGGTGATGATTCACCCGGACGACGCCGCGACCCGCGGGCTGGCGGCGGGACAGCGCGCGCGTGTGAGGTCACGCACTGGGGAGCTCGTGCTGCCGGTCGAAGTGACTGACGCGGTGATGAAGGGCGTGGTGAGCATCCCGCATGGCTACGGCCACGGGCGGGAAGGGGTGCGGCTGCAGGTGGCCCAGGCGCGGGCGGGCGAGAGCGTGAACGACCTCACCGACGAGCTGGCCGTCGATGCGCTGAGCGGCAACGCGGCGTTCAGCGGCGTCGAGGTCGAGGTGACGCGCGCGGAGTGACGCTCAGTTGATCCGATGGGCGAAGACAGCGCGCAGGGAACGGGCGGCGACCGCCGCATCGAGCCAGACCTCGAGCGTCGCCGCATCGGCGTTCGCGAGCTTCTCGTCGACCGAGGGCGGCAGCTTCTTGAAGCGGCGACGGAGCACGCGCGACACGGCGAGCCGGA
>JBMORD010000308.1:0-7107 GCA_049322495.1 Myxococcota bacterium
GCCTGCGCGCGCGCGTCACCGAAGCCGTCGCCATCGGAGTCGGGGAAGTAGTTGATGAAGGCGATGCCGTTGTCCATCTGGCCGTCGCAGTTGTCGTCGACCTTGTTGCAGAGCTCCGGCGCGCCCGGCTTCACCGAGGGCTCGGCGTCGTTGCAGTCACCGGGGTTGCTCACGCGGCCGGGCACCATGGTCTGGCACGAGGAGATCGGCGCGGAGCTCGCCGCGCCGTAGCCGTCACCGTCGGCGTCGACGAAGAAGTCCTGGAAGGGGAGCCCGTTGTCGCGCGCGCCGTCGCAGTCGTCGTCGACGCCGTTGCAGGTCTCGGCCAGGCCGGGGCGCACCGTCGCGTCGTCGTCGTTGCAGTCGCCCGCCTGCGTCACCGCGCCGGCGGGAGGCGCGCGGCAGCCCTCGCCCAGCTTCATCGCACCGACGCCGTCGCGATCCTTGTCCTCGTAGTACGCGGAGACCGGGAGCCCCTCGTCGAGCTGCCCGTCGCACGAGTCGTCGTGCCCGTTGCACAGCTCGGCCGCGCCGGGGAACGTCATCGGGTCGTCGTCGTCGCAGTCGCGCACCGCGACGCCCGCGCAGTTGCCCGTGCCGGGAACCCCATCGCCGTCGTTGTCGAGGCACACCGTGGTGGGCAACGGAGTCGAGCCAGCGTCGATCGACGGCGTCAGCGGGTTCTCTCTTCCACAGGCGGCGACGAGCACCGCCACGGCGATCAACAGCTGACTCCGAGTCATCCTGGCTCCAGTTGGGACGGCCGCCCTGTACCCGACGCGAGCACGTGTGGGCAAACCCCCGACCTCGCCTTCTCACCACGTAAGAAACCGCCTGAGAGCAAGGGAACTCGCGAGGCGCCGCGCATCCATCCAGACTCGAGGCGTGAGTGGGAGCTCGAGAGCGGGGCGTGCCCTGAGCCGCTGCGTGGTGACGCTGGACGCTGGCATCAGCATCTCGTGGGCGCCTGATCCCGACGGCTCGTACGAGCACGGCACGCGCCACCACCGCGACGAGGAGGACGAGTTCCGCGCGCGCATCGACGCCGCCAGCGCGGCGATCGAGGTGCTGTTCGACGCGTGGGAGATGGCCGGCCGGCGCTTCGAGAGTCCCACCGACGCACAGTTCGGCGCGCACGCCCAGCGACATGACGCGGGTGACTTCCCCCGCTGCACGCTCGAGCTGTGGTGCACCCCTGCCCTGAGCGAAGCCGAGCTCGCCGCCCTCACCGGGGAAGTGGCGGCGCTGGTGAGCGCCGCGAAAGTGCCCGACGCCGCGCCACAGCCCGAGGCACCTGCGGCGCCGGCGCCTCCGACCGGCGAGCCTGCGCGACCGTGGTGGCGCTTCTGGTGAGGCTGCGTCGGCAGCGGAGCGTGGTAGGTCGCGGGCGTGACCCGGCGGGTGCTCTTCATCGAGAACCATGACTCGTTCTCGTGGAACGTCATCGACGCCCTGCCCTTCGCGCGCGAGGAGCTGCGGATCGTCCGCCCCGACGAGGCCGAGCTCGACGGTGTGGAGCTGGTGGTGATGGGCCCCGGCCCGACGGATCCACACCGCGCCGGCCTGGTGGAGCTCGTGCAGCGAATCGCCGCGCGCCGCCTGCCGTTCCTCGGGGTGTGCCTGGGCCACCAGGCGCTGGGCCTCGCGTTCGGCGCGGAGCTCGAGCGCTCGGTGCCGGCGCACGGCAAGCGCGCGCGCGCCAGGGTCGTGCACGACGGGGTCCTCGGACCGCGCGGCGCGGAGCTCGAGGTGATGCGGTACCACTCGCTGTCGCTGGCCGACGTGCGCGCGCCGCTGCGGGTGCTCGCCACGCTCGAGGACGGCACGGTGATGGCTGTGGCCCACGAGTCGTTGCCGATGGCGGGCGTGCAGTTCCACCCGGACTCGTTCGGTACGCCAGACGGGCGCGCGCTCCTCGCGAAGATGCTGAGCGCGGCACCGCGCCCGGTGCGCGCGCTGAGCGTCCCCTCCGTCGCGGCTGCGGCGCCGGTGCCTGCCGAGCCGTGGAGTCCGCCCGCGGAAGGTGCGTTCGCGCTGCTCGCGCCTGGCTTCGCCGACGGCGTGCACTGGACGTTGCTCGACGAGCTGACGCCCTCGCCCACGGGCGAGCTGTGGTTCGCGAGCGCCGAGTCGAAGACGCCGAGGCGCTTCACCGGCCGCCGCCGCGCGGTGACGCCCCGGCTCACGGCCGAGCCGCCCCGCGTCGCGCTCGACGAGCGCGGCTACCTCGACGGGGTGCGCGCCATTCGCGAGCGCATCGCGGCAGGCGACGTGTACCAGGTCAACCTCACGCTGCGGGCGCGGGTCGAGGCGCGCGACGGAGGCAGCCTCCTCGCGCAGCTCTGCCGGCGCGCCGTGCCGCGCTTCGCGGCCTGGGTGCGCACGCCGGAGCTCGAGCTCGTCTCGGCGTCACCCGAGCTGCTGGTCGAGGTGCGCGATCGCTGGATCCACGCCGAGCCGATGAAGGGCACCTCCGCCCCCGGCGAGCGGGCGGCGCTCGAGCGCAGCGAGAAGGACCGCGCCGAGCTCGCGATGATCACCGACCTGCTCCGCGACGATCTCCATCGGCTGTGCGAGCCGGGCTCGGTGCAGGTGACGAACGAGCGCCGCTTCGTCGAGCTGCCCTACGTGGTGCAGGCGGTGTCCGACGTCGAGGGCGTGCTCCGCCCGGGCGTCGGGCTCGCCGACGTGCTCGGCGTGGTGCACCCGGGCGGCTCGGTGACGGGCGCTCCGCGGGAGGCAGCCCTCGCCGTGATCGACGAGCTCGAGGCGACACCGCGCGGGGCGTACTGCGGGACGCTGGGCTTCGAGCACGGCGGCCTCGCGCGGTTCGCGCTGCTGATCCGCACGGCGCAGCGCCGCGGCGAGGCCTGGACCTACGGCGTCGGCAGCGGCATCACCTGGGACTCGGTGCCGGAGGCGGAGCTCGACGAGGTCCGCCTCAAGCTGGGCGCGCTGTCGGCGCGATGACGCGTCAGTCGGGGCAGGAGAGCTCGCCCAGCGAGTTGCTGACGCCTGGACCTCCGGCGGACTCGGTGCCGGAGGCGGAGGCTCGAGCTGTCGGCGCGATGACGCGTCAGTCGGTGCGGGAGATCTCGCACAGCGAGTTGCTGTTGCTCCACGCACCATTGAGCGCGGTCTGCATCTGCGCGGCGGTCACCTCGATCGGCCCGCCCTTCACGAGCGGATCGGCGAGGAGGTAGTTCCCGTTCTCCGCGCGCCCGAGGACGATCACGAAGTGGCCGTGCGGGTCGCTGCTGTTGAGGTAGTTGCCCGCCGCGCGCTGCGCCTTGCCCCACGCGGCCCAGGTGGTGCCGGTGCCGACGATGACCGGGTGCCCGCGGTCGAGCGCGCCGTCGAGCTCGGGGATGGTGTTCTTGAGGCCGCTGACCTGCGCGCCGGCCTGCACCAGGCCGTAGCCGACCGTGCCCTTCACCGGCGGCAGCAGCGAGAGGCCGATCGACTTGCTGCTGTCGTAGCCGAGGATCAGATCGCGCATGTGGTCGATCGCGGTGTGCGCGCTCGCCGCGTCTGGGCGCGACATCATGCCGAGCGCCGAGAGCGCCATCACCGCCGAGGTCGGCCCGCAGTCCATGTAGCCGTAGGGCACGTCGCTGCCGCTCGGCGGGTCGTTGAAGAGCGTCGGGCCCCACTGGGTGAGGAACGACGCGCGCGCCTCGTCGAGCGTGTGCGCGGTGCCGAGCTTGCGCGGGGCGATGAGCTCCTGCACGCCGCCGGCCGTCTTCGCCTCGGCGTGGAGCACGTTGTCCTTCGTCACCCACACCGAGCCCTTGTCGAAGTCCTGCCGGAGCGAGCCGTCGGCGGCGCGGTACGCCGGTCCCTTCGGGAAGCCGAGCTGCTCGCGGTACGTCACGGCCAGCCCCGCCGCGAAGCCGGCCGGGCGGGCGCGCGGGTGCTCGAGCGCGCCGATGGTGGCCGCGTCGACCACCCCGGTCGCAGGCAGCCCGTTCTCGGTCTGGAACTGCTTGAGGCCGCCCTCGGTGATGGGACCGAAGTTGGTGCCGTACCCGGTCTGTGACGTCATCGACGACGGCACGTAGCCCTGGGCGATGAGCGCGTCCTGCACGGCCTTGATGCCCGGGCGATCGCCCGCCGCGTTCGCGCCCTTGCTCAGGCCGAAGGCCGCGGCGAACGGGCTCGCGGGGTCGAAGCCAAGCGAGACGTTGGTGGCCCTGGCGAGCGCCACCACCGTCGCGCGATCGACCACGCCGGTCTGCGGGAGCTGCTGCTCCTTCTGGAACTTCTTGAGCGCGGTCTCGGTCATCGGGCCGAACGACTTGCCGTAGCCCGCGTTCCCGCCGATGTCCTCGAGGTAGCCCAGTGACATCAGCGTGTCCTGCAGCTGCTGCACCTTCGGCCCGACGGTGGAGCCCCGCGCGAGGCCCAGCAGCTCGAGCGGAGCGCCGGCCACCGGCGGCGTCGGCGTCGGCGTCGTCGGAGGCGTGGGCGTGGTGGGAGGCGTCGGCGTGGTGGGCGGCGTCGGCGTGGTGGGCGGCGTCGGGGTGGTGGGAGGCGTCGGCGTGGTCGGCGACGACGAGAACTGATCGACGCCGAGCGGCAGGCCGTGGACCACCTTCCACGGGTCCTCCCAGCGGAAGCCGTAGGCGTCGGAGTCCTTGATGCCGAGGCTCTTGAACGACACGCCGGCGTTGATCACGTCCTGCATCGTCTTGAACTTGCGGTCCGCGAACGCCTTGCCCTGGTCCTGCTTGATCAGGTTGTAGAGCGCCTGGTTCTGGATCGGCAGATCACCACGGTAGCCGCTGGGGATCGCGGTGACGGGCAGCGGCGGCAGCGACGCGTCCTGCAGCCACACGTTGCGATCGAGCCCGTGGGTGAAGCCCGGCTTGTAGCCGTCGTGCTCGCCAGCGACGAACTGCCAGCCGCGCAAGTTGCCCTTGTCGACGGACCAGCCGCCGAAGCCGTCACCGAGCGCCGCCTTCATGTCGTCGACGCCGGTCGCGAGATCCTTCGGGTCGTACGACTTCGGGTAGTAGGCCTGCCACAGCGGCACGCCGAGGTCGGCGTACTTCGTGTTGAAGGCGTCGTTCTTCCCGCTCACCATCGAGCCCCACGCGCCGGAGCCGGTGTACACGCCGAACTCGAGCTTCGAGTCGGGGTTGGCCGCCTTCCAGTCGGTGAACGCCTGGTACGCCGCGTTCATCATGCGCTGGTTGTTGGCGACGCCCGCCGAGGGGTTGAGCTTCGCGTCGAACTCCACGTCGAACCAGAAGGTGCCGACGGGCTGACCCTTCATGGTGTCGAGCACCTTCGTCATCTCGTCGCGCACCTGCGCGTCGGTCTTCGCCGCGCCGCCCTTCGTCCAGTTGAAGTAGTAGTAGGTGTCGGTGCGGATGCCGTTGGCGTTGAGGAGCTTGAGCTCCTGCTGCAGCCCGGCGATCTGCTGCGCGAAGTCGGGCGCCGTCGGCTTGGGCAACCCGATCACGCCGTGCTGCATGCCCATCGCGCGCAGCGTGTCGCACTGCTGCTGCGTGATGCGGTGCACCGGCGGGTTGCCGACGATGCTGAGGTACGTCGCGGTGTCGAACGAGTGCACCGCCTTCACCGGGCCGCGCAGCGCCGCCGGCGCGTCACCCACCGCCGTCGGGCCCGCCGCGGCCGTCGTCGTGCCGAGCGTCTTTGCCCGCAGCGCGCGCCCACGGCCGAGCGAGAACTCGTCCTTCTTGAGCTTCGTCGCCTTCGGCGCGCTCGTGGCGCTGCCCTTCACGGCGGCAGCGGTGGAAACCGACTTCTTCTCGGACTTCTGCGTGGACCGGGTGCCGCTGCGAGTGATGGGGCTCATGCGCGAAGTGTCGGGCGCGCGCGCACCCCGGATTTCGGGAACCCGTGTCAACCAACATTACAGATCTGCGTCGCGCTCGCCGTCGAAGTACTGCGCGGCGTCGTCCTTCCTGAAGATGAAGCGCTTCTGATCAGGCCAGACGCCGACCGCGGACGCGACCTTGTTGGAGTCGGGGTACTCGACGACGTCGACGCCTTTGGACGCGGACATGCCGACGTAGACCAGCGACTCCTGACCGTCATTGAGGAGCTGGTGCGCCGGGCCGCCAGGCGGAAACGAGATGAAGTCGCCGGGGCCGATCTCCTGCTCGCCGTCGGGCGTGCGCACCCGCGCGTGGCCCGAGAGGACGAACATCGCCTCCTCGGTGACGTGGTGCAGGTGGAACGGGAACGACTTCTTGCCGGGCGGGAGCTCCCAGACGCTGCAGGCGATCGCCTGTCCTCCGAGCGTCTTGCGCCGCTGAAGGAATGCACCCCGGTTGATGCCCTCACCCCACGGCAGCTCGTGCGAGCGGACGATCTTCATGGGTCGGGAGGCTGCACTGGCTGCCCGTCAACTCAAATTCCTGTCCGCATGGATTCTGCGTGGCAGGGTCCGCGCGTGGCCGATCTGTTCGCGATACCGCCCACGATGACCGATCCGGTCACGGGCACGAAGGTGTGGCTGTTCGACGCGCTGGAGACGCTCGTGAGCCAGACGCCGGGGCCGCTCACGCTCGCCGTCGCGCGCTTCTACTCGGGGCCGGTCGACGCCGAGGTCCGCCGGCGGTTCGTCGCCGCCGGCAAGAAGGTCGCCTTCTTCCACGACTGGCGAAAGACCACGACCTACGACGTCGAAGCGCGCGACGAGCTGTTGCGCTGGGCGCGCTCGTCGCTGCCGCACACCAGACAGGTCGGCATTCAGATCGCGAAGGACGCGTCGGTCTTCATTCGCATCGCCGCCACCACCGCCGTCAGCGCGCTGCGGCTCGCGCGGGTGCCGATCTCGCAGATCGAAGACATCGACGCGCTCGCCGCGCAGCTCGCGGGCCGCTGAGCGGCGTCACTTGCGCGGCAGCGGAGGCCGGACGGGCGGGCGGGCCGGCGGCGCGGCCGGCTTGCGCCCGGCGGCGAGCGGGTTGGGCTTGATCGCCGTCGAGTTGGGGTCGGACACCTCGTCCTCGAGCAGCGAGTCGGCCACCTCGACGCTCGGCTCCTCGCGCGGCTCCTCTTCGCCGGTCTCGCGCGCCGACTCCGCGACGGGCGCCGGCTTGCGGGCGAGCAGCGGGTTGCGCGTGGGCGGCG
>JBMORD010000309.1:0-51756 GCA_049322495.1 Myxococcota bacterium
CGACCTCAATCGGCTGCGGACTGACTTCGCGAAGGCGGCGCGTGACGGGAAGCTCTCCGACAAGGACGTCGACGGGCTGATCCGCCGCGTGCGCGATGGCGGCCTCACGCAGTCCGAGGCGAAGGCCCTCAAGCAGGAGGTGTCCCGCTACAAGGACTCCTTCACGCCCGAGGGCGAGCAGAAGATGCAGACCTTCCTCACCGAGAAGCTGCGGCCGCTGATGCAGCTCGACGACCCCACGCCGGTCAACCCCGGCGGCGTGAAGGACCCGAAGGTGCTCAAGGCCGACGAGAAGAAGGTGCGGCAGGAGCTCATCCCCGGCGGCACGCTGGTGAAGCGCGGCATTCGCGGGGAAGACGTCACCCAGAAGTACCTCGCCGACTGCTACCTCATCGCGGCGATGGCGTCGGTGGCGCACACGCGGCCCGACCTCGTCGAGCAGGCGTTCCACAAGCGCACCGACGGCACCTACGACGTGACGCTCCACGAGCAGAAGGGCAGCAGGTGGGTCGCGACGAAGGTGCGCATCGACGCCGACCTGCCGCACAACGACTGGTACCACCTCCAGTACGCCAGCGGGCGCGACGAGAAGGAGCTCTGGCCCGCGCTCCTCGAGAAGGCCGTCGCGCAGCGCGCGGGGAGCTACGGGGCGATCGAAGCCGGCGTGCCCGGAGACGCGATGAGCATGCTCACCGGCGCCCCGTCGTCGTTCACCGACCTCCGCGCGGCCGGTACGAAGGCCGATGAGATCTTCGCGCTGCTGGCAGACGCGACGATGCACCGGCGCCCGGCGACCGCCGCGACCTTCGGCGAGAGCAGCAACGCGAAGTACACCAACACCGGGCTGTACGCCGATCACGCCTACTCGGTGTGGGGCACCGAGACCTCGGGCGGAAAGAAGTACGTGAAGCTCCGCAACCCGTGGGGCGAGAGTGAGCCCGCGAACAACGGCCGAGACGACGGCATCTTCAAGCTCGAGCTCGGCGAGTTCATGAAGATGTTCGCCACCGTCGAGATCAACGGCTGATCAGCCGACGGTCCGCAGCACGTCGTCGGCGAAGCCGTCACCCCGCACGAAGGCCACGCGGAAGCGCTCGAGCTGCTCGAGCCCGACCGCGCGGCCGCTGGCCGCCATCGCGTCGCGCCACAGCACCTTCTCGCGCGCGGTGATGCGCCCGTCGACGATGCAGGCGATGGCCAGCACCTGGAGCGAGAGCTTGAGCTCCGCCGCGTCGAGCGTCTTGAGGTTCGAGAGGAACAGCCCCACGTCGTCGAGCTCGTTCTTCCCGGTGTCGCCAGCGCGCTGGGAGACCACGCTCAGCAGCCGCACGAGGTTGGGGTGGAGATCCTGCGTGCGCACGATGGAGCTCGCGACCGCCCGCACCGCCGACAGCCGGCCCTGCGGAGAGAGCGGCGGCGCGTCGGCGAAGATCATCCCCACCAGCTCCTCGATCGCCGAGGGCCCCATGGCGCGGATGCGCGCCTCGCGGAGCACGAGCCAGGTGACGATGCCGTTCCACGCCGCGGTCACCGGCAGCGAGACGAAGGGCAGGTACCGCAGCGCCCCGCGCACCAGCACCCGCCCCAGCACGCGGCGGATGAGCAGCTTCACCACGAAGTTGGTGACGCCCACCTTCGCCTTGTAGGCGAGCGAGGCGACCACCAGGCGCCACTTCTTCGCCTCGCGGTGCGGGTTGACGCCGACGTTGAGGTCGACCGGGTTGGGCAGCTCCAGGGCGGCACGGGCGAGCGCGTCGACCAGCGCGTCGTCGCTGCTCCGGCGGTCGTTGCCGAACAGCTCCAGCCCCGCGACGCGCGCCAGCTCGTGCACCGAGCGCAGCGTGTCCCAGTAGAGGAACGCGATCTCGAGCACCGAGGCCACCACCGTCACCGCGCCGAGCACCGTCCAGTAGGTCACCGGCTCGTTCGCCCAGCGGCCATCGGCGTAGACCTCCGCCGCCGCGCACACCCCGCCCGAGAGCGCGCCCGCGAGGGCCGAGCGCGCGATGGCCCCGAGCTGCACGCGCCGGAGCCCCGCGCGCTCTTCGGCATTGAGCACGTGGAGCGCGTCACCCGAGGCCGCCGCCCGCACCCGCGTCGAGCGGCGCGCGAAGTACGTGCGGCCCACCCGCGCCATCAGCGGCGGCTTCTCGGAGGGTGCTGCGGGCTGCGTCACGACGCCTTCATCCTCCGGACCTGGAGCACGATGATGCCCACCGCCGCGAGCCCGAAGATCACCGGCGAGGTGTTCGACGCGGTGACCCACGCCGGGTCATCCATGATCGGCTTCGCCACGCCCGCGAGGTACTCCCTGGTGGTGCCCACGTGCTTGTACTGATCGAGCGTGATGAAGAGGAACAGCACGAAGCCCGACAGCGCGCCGACGAAGGCCAGCCAGGCGAGCGCGGTCTTCTTCGCGTGGATCAACGCCGCCGTGGCCAGCCCGCCGAGCCCGCCCCACGCCGCGCACACGAAGAGGAACACCACGTACAGCGGCACCAGCGGCAGGCCGGTGGTGTCCATCGCGTAGCAGAACATCCAGTCGGTGCGATTGAAGAAGTGCCAGCCGACCGAGAGGCCGTACACCAGGCCCCACGCCGCCGAGAGCTGCCCGACGCGCCACACCTCGTCGACCCCCTTCGTCTTCACCAGCTTCATGGAGATCAACGCGAGGATCGCCCCCGCGAAGAGCGTGGAGGGCGGATCGATGAGCACCGTGGCGAGAGCCGTCATGCGGCGGACTTCTGCTCTGAGCCCTCCGGCGGCGTCAATCTCCGCGAGGTCGCCACGCCGCGGAAGTAGCTGCACGCGGGAGTCCATTGGCGCGCCATGGTTTCGCGATCGACCCTGTACAGCCCGAAGCGCGGCCCCCACGCCTCGAGCCACTCGAAGTTGTCCATCAACGACCAGTGGAGGTACGCGCGCACGTCGACGCCGTCGGCGCGCGCCTGGAGCAGCTCCTTCCAGTGCTCGTAGAGGTACTGCGCGCGGCGCGTGCCGGTGCGATCGTCGAGCCCGTTCTCGGTGATCCACACCGGCCGCTCGTAGCGCTTGAGCTGCCGGAGGATCTGTCCGAAGCCTTCCGGGTACCACTCCCAGCCGATGTCGGTGAGCGTGCGCGCGTGCTTGTCGAGGAACTCGAACTGCACGTACGGCGGCCGGGGCACGAACTTGAGGTGCGCGCGCGTGTAGTAGTTGAGGCCGGTGAACTCGGTCGACCGCTCGGCGCCGTCGATGCGCGCCTTGCCCGCGGTGAAGCCCGGCATCTGGAGCTGGAGCACGCCCGTCGACAGCGCCTCGAGGAAGGCGTGGTTGTAGTTGCCGTCGGCGAGCCGGGTGAGCGCCTGATCGAGCGGGTGCCAGCGCCGCGAGGGCGCGAAGAGCAGCATGTTCTGCGCGATGCCGATCGGCACCGCCTCACCGCACCGCTCGCGGATCGCCTGGCGCGCGAGCACGTGGGCGCGCACCAGGTTGGCCATCGCGGCGAAGGCCTTGCGCCCGTCGGCGAGGCCCGGCGGCATGGCGGCGGCGAGGTAGCCCCCGAGCAGCAGCACGTTGGGCTCGTTGAGCGTGGTGACGGCGACGTCGAGGCCCTGCAGCAGCTCGGCGGCGCGGCGCACGAAGCGCTCCCACGCGACGAGCGACGACGGCTCGTGCCACGGCGTCTCGACGTGGAACCACTTCGGGTGCGTGAAGTGGAGCAGGGTGACCACCGGGCGAATGCCCGCCTTCACCAGCGCCTCGAGGCGCGCGCGGTAGCCGTCCCACGCGGCGTCGTCGAACCGGCCGCGCTCGGGCTCGAGGCGGGCCCACTCGATCGACAGCCGGTACGCGGTGGCGCCGAGCCGGGTGATGAGCGGCACGTCGTCGAAGAAGCGCGCCCAGTGGTCGACCGACGGGCCGCAGCGGGCGTCCTTCTCCTTGCACTTCCCCGCGCGCTCCCAGTCGGACCAGTCGTTCTCGATGCCACCCTCGACCTGGTAGGCCGAGGTCGCGACGCCGAAGGTGAAGTCAGGGGGGAAGACGAGCTCGTTCACTTCAGGCCATCCATCGCGCGCAGCACTCTCATGGCGGCGCAGGCCGCACCATAGCCGTTGTCGATGTTCATCACCGGGATCCCCGGCGAACAGCTGGCCAGCATCGAGTGGAGCGCAGACGTGCCGCCCGCCGCGACGCCATAGCCGGTCGAGGTGGGCACGCCGATGATCACTCCCGGGAACAGCCCGCCGACGACGGTGGGGAGCGCGGCGTCCATGCCGGCGGCGACCACCGCGATGGGGTGCGCGCGGATCGCCTCGAGCCGGTCGAGCAGCCGCCACAGGCCCGCGACGCCGATGTCGACGAAGAGCGAGGTGGGAATGCCCTGCCACCGCAGCGTGCGCTCGACCTCGCGCGTCACCGACGCGTCGGAGGTGCCCGCGGCGAGGATGGCGATGCGCGGCGCGCCGACCAGCGGGCGCGGCTCACCGAAGTACGCGGTGCGCGACACCGGCTCGTAGTCGAGCGCCTCGCGATCGGCCCGGGAGAGGCCCTCGAGCTGCAGCTCGCTCAGCCGCGTCAGCAGGAAGCGCGCCCCCTTCTCGCGCGCCTTCGCGAGGATCTGCGAGAGGTGTTCGACGGACTTGCCCTGGCAGTAGATGGCTTCGTCGAAGCCGATGCGCGTCGAGCGCTGGAAGTCGAGGATCACTTCGTCATTCATGGCGGGGCCCCTTAATGCCGTCCCGCGCGCGCCGGTAGTCCAGGCCTCAGCCGGGGCGGCGCGCGAGCGCGAAGCGGTGGGCGAGGCTCATGAGCGCCGGCGTCGAGAAGGGCTTCTCGAAGCGCTCGTTGGGCACCTTCTCGAGGAAGTCGCGGATCGCCGGGTTCGTCACGCCGCCGGTGATGAACACGAAGCGCAGGCCGAGTTCCGGGCGGCGCTGCTTCGCCTGGGCGAAGAAGTCCTGCCCGGTGAGGAAGGGCATCATCAGATCGCACAGCACGAGATCGACCTGCGCGCCGTGCTCGAGGGCCACCAGCGCCTCCCGGGCGTCGGCGAAGCAGATCACGTCGTGCTCGGGCGCGAGGATCCGGCGGATGGTGTTGAGCACCGCCTGCTCGTCGTCGACCACCATCACCCGGGCGCGCGGCCCGCGCGTCACGCGCTCGCTCACCGGCACCGGCGTCGGTGTGGTCGCGGCCGGCAGCATGACGACGAACGTCGCGCCCGCGCCTTCCGTCGACTCGAGGATCAGCTCACCGCCCAGCGTGGTGACGATGTTGCGCGACACCGACAGGCCCAGCCCGGTGCCCTGGCCCACCGGCTTGGTGGTGAAGAAGGGGTCGAACACCCGCCGCTGGAGCGCGATCGGAATGCCGGGGCCGTTGTCCTTCACTGCGATCACCACGCGGCCGTCGTCGGCGAGGCGGGTCGTGACGACGATGCGGTTCTTCGTCGGGTCTGGCGCCTCGAACGCCTGCGCGGCGTTGACCAGCAGGTTCACCAGCACCTGCGTCAGGCGCGACTCGTCGGCGAGCACGCGCGGGGTGTCCTCCAGCTCGACCTTCACCGTCGCCCGGTGTTTCAGCTCGTGCGAGGCCATGCTGAGCGACGACTCGATCACCACCTCCGGCGCGACGCCCTCGAGCGCGACGTCTTCCCGCGCCAGCGAGCGGAGCCCGCGGACGATCTTCCGGATGCGCTCGGCGCCTTCGCGCGCCTCGAGCTGCACCTCGATGAGCTCGCGCAGCTCGGTCGACGGGCTGGCTCCGCCCAGCGCGCGGAGCTCCTCGATGGTGAAGTCGACGTTGCCGATGATGTAGGCGAGCGGGTTGTTGATCTCGTGGCCGACGCCGGCGGCGAGCGTGCCGACCGTCGCGAGCCGCTCCTGCTGCGATGCGCGCTCGGTGGCGGTGCGCAGCGCGGTGATGTCGTGGAACGTGGTGACCGCCTCGACCACCACGCCGTCCTTGAACACGGGCATCGCGTTGATGCTGATCCACGTCAGCGCGCCGTTGGGTTTCTGCACGCCCATGATGACGTCGTGCTGGGCCTGACCGGTGCGCAGCGCGAGCACGGCGGGGTGCTCGTTGCCCGGGAAGGCGCGCCCGTCTTCGTGCACCGCGCGCCACCGGGGGTCGAACGACGAGCGGCCGCGCAGCTGGTCGGCCGAGAGCCCGAGGATGTGCTCGGCGGCGACGTTCGCGTCGGTGATCGAGCCGTCGGGCGCCTGCACCACCACGCCTTCGGCCATGGTCGAGAAGAGCGTCGCCGTGCGTTCGGCGGCGCGGTGAGACGCCTCGCGCTCCTGCGCGAGGGCGAGCCGGGTGCGCCGGGCCTCGAGCTGAACGACCACCTGCCGTGAGAGCAGGCGAAGCGTCTCGAGCTGCTCGGCGGTGAACGTGCGTGGCTGGCGATCGAGGACGCAGAGCGAGCCCAGCGTCAGGCCTTCGGGGTTCGTCAGCGGCATCCCGGCGTAGGCGCGGACCCACGGCTCCCCGGTGACCAGCGGGTGGTCGGCGAAGCGCTGATCGAGCGCGGCGTCGGGGACGAGCAGCGGCTCTCCGCGCTCCACGACGTGGGCGCACAATGAGAGGTCGCGAGGGGTCTGCGGCGTGTCGAGCCCGAAGTGCGCCTTGAGCCACTGCCGATCCGCGTCGACGAGAGACACCAGCGCGATCGGCGTGCCGAGCACCGTGGCCGTCAGCCGCGCCAGCTCGTCGAACGCGGGCTCGGGCGGGGTGTCGAGGATGCCGTACGCGCGGAGCCCGAGCAGCCGGTCCACTTCGTTGGCTGGCTTCCCCGGCCGATGCATGCGTCCCCCAGATGGAGCTGCAGGGAAATTGTCAGCCCGCGGACGTGCCGCCGCAACAGAAGCTGCGTTTCGCTACTGAGACACCACCAGCGACTGACCTTTCTGCAGCGAGTCGGAGGTGAGCGCGTTCCACTTCTTGAGGTCGTCCGTCGAGCAGCCGTACTGCTGAGCCAGCTTCCACAGGGTGTCGCCCGACCGCACCACGTGGCGGGTGCCGGCGGCGCTCGCCCGGGCGGCGGGGGCGCTGGCCACCACCGGCTTCGGAGCCGCCGCGTCACTCGAGAGATCGGCGTTCGCGCCGGGCCAGATGGTGAGCGCCGCGCCGACCTTGAGCCCGCGGGGCGAGCCGAGCTGCGGGTTCCATTCCTTGAGCTCGGAGACGTGGATGTCGAAGCGCCGGGCGATGCTCCACAGTGAGTCGCCGCGGCCGATGCCGTAGGTGACCTTCTTCTTGCCGCCCTCGGTGGTGATGGAGATCGAGCCGGCGAGCGCGACCTTGCCGCCGCCGCCCGACGAGGTCTGCGTGCCCGCCGGCACCTCGTCTTCGGGGCGCACCGCGCTCAGCCCGGAGCGACGCGCCCGCGCGACCTGCCGCTCGAGCGCGACGTCGGCCTTGCCGGCCTTGAGGGCCTGGGCCGAGGGCACCGGCACCACGAGATCGGTGTTGATGCGCAGCGCCTTCGCGCTCTTGAGGTGGTTCATCCGGAGGATCGCCTCCTGCGCGGAGTGGTACTGGAGCGCGATCTTCGAGAGCGTGTCGCCCTTCGCGACGCGGTGGATCTTGAAGTGCAGCCGCTCCGACGGCGCGTACTTCGCGAAGTTGGTGGCGAACTGCTCCTTGCGGCCCTTCGGGAGCCGGAGGACGTACGGCTCCTGCTCGGTCGCGGGCGGGGTGCACCAGCGCTTGAGCTCGGGGTTGAGCTCCTGGAGCTCCTCGAGCGTCGCGCCCGAGGCCTGGGCGATCACCTCGAGGTCGACCGAGTCGGTCAGCGAGACCTCGTCGAACTCGAACGGCGGCTCGGGGTCGAACTCGCTTTGCGAGAAGCCGAACGCCTCGGGGTGCTTGGCGACCAGCGCGCAGGCGATGAGCTTGGGCACGTAGTGCTTGGTCTCGCGCGCGAAGCCTTTCTTCTCCGAGAGCTCCCAGAACGAGGTGGTGCCCCAGGTGTCGATCATCCGCCGCACGCGCCCACCGCCGGTGTTGTAGCCGGCCCACGCGAGGTACCAGTGGCCGAGGTTGGCGTGGAGCTGCGAGAGGTACTCCGCGGCGGCGTGCGTCGACTTGACCGGGTCGCGGCGCTCGTCGATCCAGAAGTCTTCGCGCAGCTTGAACATCTTCGCGGTGCCCGCGATGAACTGCCACGGGCCGACGGCCTTCGCCCACGACTTCGCCTGGGTGTTGAAGCCGCTCTCGATCATCGAGAGATACACCGTGTCGCGCGGCAGCCCCCGCGCCTCGAGGATCGGCTGCATCAGCGGGATGTAGCGGGCGCTGCGCGACATCCACCGGCGGAACCACTTGCGGCCGCCGCCCTGGAAGAAGTGGATGTACTGCGCCACGAGCGGCTGCATCTCGACGGGGATGTCGTAGCGGTCGGCGACCTTGCTGACGTCGAAGGCCTCCACGTCGGTGACGAGCTCGAGCGAGAAGGGGAGCTCCTCGCCGCTGAGCTCGGCGGCCTCGAGCGCCGACTCGAGCCGATCGCGGGTGAGGGTGACGTAGCCGAGCTGCCCGAGCGTCGCGCGGAGGTTCGCGGTGGAGCGCGCGGCCGGCTCGATCGACGCCTCCTCGAGTGCGCGCATGGCCTCGAGCTCGCCGTCGTCGTCGCCGTCGTCTTCATCGACCGCGGGGCGTGGCGCCGGAGCCGCGACCTGCAGCACGAGGCCCGCATCGGGCGGCTCGGTGCCCGCGTCGTCGGCGGCGGTGAGGCCCGCGTCGGGGTCGTCGGACACCGGCGCCTGCGCGAGGAGCACCATGCCCGGCGGGGGCGGAGGCATCGGCACATCGACACCGGACAGCGCGAGGAGGACGACGGAGAAGAGCATCAGACGGGGCGAAGTTAGGTGCCGACCTGCTGGGAGGCAAACAACAGACCTGCCTGAGTTATTGCGCTGGTTAGTTGCTCCAGTCGTGCGTGACGTCTCGCACGCTGCCGCAGCCGGAATTGCGCGCGCGGGTCCAGGCGGCTACTTCGCGCCACCCATGCTTCCTCCCCGTCCGCCCGTCCTGCCCCAGATCGCCGCCGCCCAGACCAGCTACCACGCCGACCTCGTCGAGGAGGTGGCCAGGGCCATCGCCGCTCACAAGGTGGTGGTGGTGGGCGTGTCGGGCCTGCAGCCTGGCAAGAAGGCGAAGCGGCTGCTCGACGCGCAGAACGTGCCGTACCACTACCTCGAGTACGGCAGCTACTTCTCGGGCTGGCGTCGCCGTCTGGCGCTCAAGATGTGGGTGGGCTGGCCGACGTTCCCGCTGATCTTCATCAACGGAACCTTCGTGGGCGGGGCGAGCGACCTCGAGGGGCTGATCGCGCGAGGGGAGCTGAAGCAGCTCCTCGGTTGACGAGCAGCGCCTGCTCGGCGGCCTGTCGCTCTCGGGACAGCTCGGCGCGGAGCTCCGCCTCGGTCGGCAGGTACATCTGGTACCGCGCCGAGAGGATCTGCTCGTTGTTCTCGGGCAGCGTGATGCGCGCCATCGCGTCGTTCTTCTCTGAGCAGAGGATGATGCCGATGGTCTTCGCCTCGTGCTCGAGCCGCTGGAAGCGATCGAGGGCGTTCACGTACATCTGCATCTGGCCGAGGTCCTGGTGCGTGAGCTTGCCGAGCTTGAGATCGACGAGCACGAAGCAGCGGAGCAGCCGGTTGAAGAACACGAGGTCGACGTAGAAGTGATCTCCGTCGAGCGTGAGGCGCTTCTGCCGGGCGACGAAGCAGAAGCCCTTGCCCAGCTCGAGCAGGAAGCCCTCGATGCGATCGATGATCGCCTGCTCGAGATCGCGCTCCTGCCAGTGCGGGCGCTCATCGAGGTCGAGGAACTCGAGCACGAAGGGTTCCTTGAGCACGTCTGCGGGCGACGAGAGCTGCTGTCCGTGGCGCGCGAGCGCGAGCACCTTTCGTCGGTCGCGGCTCTTCGCGAGGCGCTCGAACAGCAGCGAGGCGATCTGTCGCTCGAGCTCGCGGCTCGACCACGCCTCGCGCACCGCCTCGACTTCATAGAACGCGCGCGCCGTCGGGTTCTCGACCTTGAGCAACGCGAGGTAGTGCGTCCACGCCAGCTGTGGCCGGAAGGTCGGTTCAGATTTGGTCAGCACTGCTGACCGAATCTTCTTCCCGCTGCTCGTGAGCGCCGACGCCGTCGGGAACGAGAGGTAGAACTGCCGCATTCGCCGCAGGGTGCGCGCGCTGAAGCCGGTGCCCGACGCGGTGCGGGCGAGCCGTGTCGCGAGGCCGTCGATGAGCTCGTCTCCGTAGCCCGCGCGTCGCGCGCCCTGCTGTTCGACCTCGACGATCTCGCGCCCGATGAGCCAGTACGCGCGCACCATCGCGGTGTTGACCGAGCGCGCGACGCTGCCGCGTGCGTCTTCGATGATGCCGATCACCCGGCCGAAGAGCGCGTCTTCGGTCGTCCTGCGCGGCGCGCGCGGGTGCTTCTTGCTCAGGGGGTGTCTTCCTCGCCTCGTCATCGTCCGCCTCCGTGGGCGGCGTTCTCCGCGCCGGGTCCGACAAGCCGGCTTGACAGGCGAGGGGCACGTCGCAAGTTGACCAGTACCGTTGGGGAGTAGTTCCGCCGTCGCGGTGACGGCGCGGGGAGATCGACATCCTGGCCTTCGGGCCCGGTCCCCCATCTCGGTGACGAGACGAACGAGACCTTCGGCCTGGCAACAGCCCGGTCGGAGCTCGGCGTTGCGGACTCCGACGAAGGAGAGCGTCATGTCGATCGAGGCGATTCCGCAGGACCGTGCGGCGTTCCGGACGTTCGCGTTGAAGCGGCGCTTGCCGCAGGTGTTCGGGATGCTGCTCATCTACGGCGCGTGTCTGTTGTTGCCGGGCGGGCTCGACTTCACCGAGGGGTGGGTCGCGCTGGGGCTGTACTTCGCGGCGATGCTGACCGGCGGGCTGTTCGTCGCGTGGCGGAACCCCGAGGTGGTCCTCGAGCGGAGCCGCATGGGAAAGAACACCCGCGGCTGGGACAAGGTGTGGGCCGTGGCCTACGGCGTGACGAGCCTCGGGGTCTTCGTGGTCGCGGGCCTCGATCACCGCTTCGGCTGGTCGGCGCTGCCGTGGTGGGCGAAGGCGATCGGCGCGGTGGGGCTGCTGGTCTCCATGGCGCTCACCTTCTGGGCGATGGACTCGAACCGCTTCCTCGCGACGACGGTGCGCATCCAGGACGAGCGCGGGCACCAGGTGGCGACGGGCGGGCCGTACGCCTTCGTGCGGCACCCGATGTACGCGGGGATGCTGGTGTCGCTGGCGACGTCTCCGGCGCTGCTCGACTCGACGGTGGCGTGGATTCCGGCCGGCGTCTCGATGGTGCTGGTGGTGATCCGCACGGCGCTCGAAGACGCGATGCTGCGCCAGGAGCTCGCGGGCTACGCCGACTACGCGCAGCGCACGCGGTTCCGGCTGCTGCCGGGGGTGTGGTGAGCAGCCTGTTAGACGGCTCTGCGCTCGGTTCGATTCCGAGGTGGACCTTCAGGTTGATTCAGCGTGCGCGGCGGTAATGCAGGGCCACCGCGCCGTTGCGGAACGGCTTCACCGAGAGCAGCTCGAGCCGGCGCGTGCTGGGCAGTCCGCCCTGGTACAGCGTCGGGCCGTGACCGGCGATCCTCGGGTGAACGAGCAGCCGGTACTCGTCGATCAGGTCGAGCCTGTCGAGCTCGGTCGCGAGCTTGCCGCTGCCGAGGAGCACCCCGGCCGGAGTCGCGTCCTTGAGCCTCCGCACGCCCTCGCGCAGGTCGCCATCGAGGTGGTGGCTGTGGGTCCACGGGAAGTCTTTGCGCGTCGTCGAGACGACGTACTTGGGCTTGGCCTCCAGCTTGACCGCCCACTCGCGGATGGCCGCTGGCGCCTCCACGTCGCCGCGGGCGATGGCGGGCCAGGCGCTCTCCATCATCTCGTAGGTGACGCGCCCCCAGAGCATCGCCCCGGCGTCGTCCATGAGACCGGTGAAGAAGGCGTGCGTCTCGTCGTCGGCGATGCCCTCCTGGTGGTCGACGCAGCCGTCCAGCATAAGGTTGAGACTGAAGGTGAGGAGTCCCATGGGCCGGCGACGCTATGCCAGACAACAGCGCTTGTACTTCTTGCCTGAGCCACACGGGCACGGGTTGCGGCCGGGGCTTGTCTGGCGTTGCGTTGTCGGGCTGAGTGAGGGGAGACAACCTGAACCGCCGCCAAGGAGTGGAACATGACCATCCAGCACATCAATCCCGACGGCATGCTGAAGAGCCCCGCCTTCTCCCAGGGGATCATCGTGCCCGCAGGGCTCGCACTCTGCACATCGGCGGACAGAATGGCGTTGACGAGAAGGGGCAACTCGTCAGCAAGAACCTCGGCGAGCAGACCGCCAGGGCGGTCGACAACCTCATCAAGGTGCTCGAAGCAGCAGGCGGAACACTCGAGGATCTCGTCCGCGTCGGCATCTACGTGAAGGGAGACGCGGATATCCGTCCCGGCTTCGAAGCATGGATGCAGCGCTGGGGCCCAATCCGCCCACCATCGCCGTGTTGCGCGTGGTGGGTATGGGGATGTCGCCCGACGTTCTCGTCGAGATCGAGGCAACCGCAGCCCTCGAGTAGGACCACCTTTGGCATTGAGGTGAGCTCAGGCTCCGCACGTGCCGCGAGGCTCCGTCGCTGATTCAGCCGGTGACGTCGCGGCTGATCAGCCGTGCGCCCGCGGCGAGCGTGAGGCCGGCCGCGACGAGACACCCGGCGGCGAAGGCGAGCTGGAGCGCGAGCCCGCGGGAGAGCCCGTCGATGAGCACGCCACCGATGACGAGGCTGAGCAGCCCGACGAAGAACGAGGTGAACTGCATCGAGGTGCGCATGTCCGACGAGCGCGCGGAGATGACGGCGCCGAGCGCGCCGACGAACGCGGCCGAGGCGGGCGCGCCGATGAGGAAGGCGACCCACCAGGCGGGCGAGCCGCCGAACTTGAAGGCGACGGGCGCGAGCACCTCGAAGCGGCCGATGACGAGGCTGGAGACGCCGACGAAGCCGAGGTGGAAGAGCAGGGGGAAGGCCATCGCGCCGGCGAGCTTGCCGACGAGGAGCTGCAGGCGCGTGACGGGCGCGAGCATGAGGAAGGGCAGGGTGCCGCACTCGCGATCGTGGAGCACCGAGGTGCCCGACATGATCGCCACGAAGAGCGGGAGGTTGGTGAAGCTGAGCGAGCCGAACGTCGACGAGGCGACCTTGAGGAAGGCGTCGAAGTCCACGCCGAGCGAGGCCATCTGCGCCTGGAGCGGGGCGAGCTGCTCGGGGCTGTGCGAGACGACCTCGAGGAAGAAGAAGAGCACGCCGAAGACGACGGCCCACAGCGCGTAGTTGAGCGCGAGGATGAAGAGCATCCACGGCTGGCGGCGGTGCTCGAGCACCTCGGTGCGCGCGATGCGGAGGAGGCGCTGTCTCATCGGATCAGCTCCTTCCAGGCGTCGAGGGTGGGGCCGGTGGGAGGCGCGCGGTGGGCCTTGAAGGTGAGCTCGCGCTTGAGGGCGCCGTCGACGAGGAGCACGCGATCGCACACCGCCTCGGCCGCGGAGAGATCGTGGGTGACGAGCACGCAGGCGCGGCCGTCGTCGGCGCTCTGGCGCACCTGGGCGTAGAGCGAGCGGGCGGCGAAGGGGTCGAGGTTGGCGGTGGGCTCGTCGAAGAGCAAGAGCTGCGGCGAGAGCAGCAGCGCGCGGATGAGCGAGAGCTTCTGCTGCATGCCGGTGGACAGCTGCGAGACGCGGTCGTCGAGGCGCGCGAGTTCGAGCGAGCGGGCGAGCGGCTCGGCCTTGCGGTCGACCCTCGGCGGGCGAGAGGCCGAAGAGGCCGCCGAAGTGGTGGAGGTTCTCCCGGCCGGTGAGCAGCGGGTAGAGGCCGGGGCGGGCGGTGACGAGGCCGACGGTGCCGGCGGCGGTGAGCGAGAGTGAGAAGGCGTCGACGCCCGCGACGAGCACGCGCCCGGTGGTGGGGCGAAGCAGCCCGGCCATGAGGAGGAGCAGGGTGCTCTTGCCGCCTCCGTTGGGGCCGACGACGCCGACCATCTCGCCCGCGTGCACCGTGAGGTCGACGCCGGAGAGCACGACGCGGGGGCCGAACGAGCGGCCGACGTTCTCCATCACCACCACGGGCTGCGGCTTCTTCACGCTGGGCATGACGCGGCGGGTTTCGCAGCCGACGCGCGGTGGAGCCACTTGAAACGGCATTTCGGCTCAGCGGCTCGGCCTTTCGACTCCGCGGGCACGAGGCCGAAGAGGCCGACGGGTGTCCCCATTCGTGGCCGACCGTCCGCTTTGCGTCGGCATGACACGTTCCACCCTTCCGCGAGACCCGACGTTTCACCAATTCATCGCCGTGTGGCTTCGAGATGTGGTGACGCACGGCGTCCGGCCGACGACTGCGGGCGGCTACCGCTACATCTGTGAGAATCGCATCCTGCCTGAGTGGGGCCATCTGCGGTTGCGCGCGCTCCGGGCAATCGAGGTGCAGGCGTTCCTGGCGAGTGAGCTTCGGCGTGGGCAAGCTCCTTCAACGGTTCGTCAGACACTCCGCATTCTCCGGATCGCCCTGGAGCGCGCGCGAAGCTTCGGACTCGTCAAGACCAACGTGGCGCGCGAGGTGGCTACGCCGCGGGTGCCGCGGCCGCTCATTGTCCCGCTCTCCCCGAGGGAGGTCCGCGCGCTACTCAGGGTGACGAGGGGACAGGCGATCGGTCGTTTGATTGCTCTGGGTCTTGCCGGGCTGCGTGCCGGCGAGCTGCGCGGCCTTCAGTGGGGCGACCTCGAACTGCGAGCGCAGCGGCTGCACGTGCGGAGGACGGCCCAGTGGGCGGGCAAGGGCCTCGTCATCCTCCCGCCGAAGACTGGAGCGAGCTTGCGTACCATCTCGCTGCCACGCTTCGTCGTCCGTGAGCTGGCGTTGGTGCCGCGTCGCCAGAGGCACGGCTTTCTCTTCGCTGGAGAGAAAGGCACGCCTCTGCATGGGACAGTCTTGCAACGGTGGTTAGCGCGCGCGGTGGTGCAAGCGCGGCTTGGGAGGCGTGATGTGACCGTTCACCTCCTGCGCCACACGGCTGCAGCGATGCTGCTGGAGAGCGCCGTGCATCTTCGTGTGGTGATGAACGTGCTGGGGCACGCACGCGTCCAGACGACGATCGACGTGTACGGGCACCTTCGGCCGGAGCTCCACGCGGAGGCAGCAGCGACCATGGATGTGTGGATTCATCGGCAGCGATAGCGTGATTACCGATGTTCGAAGCGCGACAAGCACGGCAAGGAGGCGTGCCGCGCGAGGCCGCTGCCCGCGGGCGCGCTCGAGGACTTCGTCGTCGAGCGACTCATGGAGGCGACCGCCGACGGCACGCTCGCCACGCGCATCGAGGCCAAGCTGTCGGCGCGCGTCGCAAAGGAGCGCGCGACGTTCGTCGAGGTGCGTAGAGCGCTGGCGGCGCAGATCGCCGAGGCCTCGGCCACCACCGCGAAGCTGACCGACGAGGTGGTGCGGCTCGAGGGCCGCGCACGCGAGCTCGTCGAAGCGAAGCTCCGCGCCGAGGTGCCCGGCTCGACGACGCCGAACGCCGGCGCCGCGCGCTCGAGGACGACGCCCTCGACCTCGAGCTGGTGGAGAGCCAGCGGGAGTGGATCGCCTCTGCGCTCCGCAGCTTCGGGAAGGTCTGGGGCGAGATGACGCCCGAGAACCAGGGGCGCCTACTGCGCGCGCTCGTCGCCAAGGTCAGCGTCGACGAGAAGACCGGGATGTGCCGCCTCGAGCTGGTGAACTTCGACGCCGTCACGAGCGCGAAGGAGGCCGCATGAGAAGCGCCGAGAGCAGCGAGGTGGGCGCGAGGAAGAACACGGACGCCGAGGACGACGCCTTCCGCGTCATCGAGAGGCCGCTCTTCCGCCACAAGAGCCGAGCCGTCAGGCTTGCCGAGACGCCGCCACCCCCCAAGCCCGAGCCCGTGCGACGGCCCGCCAAGGTCGCCCAGCAGCTCGCGCTCGCGCACCACCTGCAAGCCGCCATCGACCGGGGCGCCATCGCCGACCGGGCCGAAGTGGCGCGGAAGCTGGGGCTCACGCGGGCGCGAGTGACGCAGCTCCTCGACCTCTTGCTCCTGGCGCCGGATCTTCAGGACACCGTGCTGGCCCTCGAAGCCGTCGACGGCACCGAGCCGATGGCCGAGCGGACGCTGCGGGCGGTGGCCCACGCCGGGACGTGGGCCGAGCAGCGGGCGGCGTGGGCGAATCTGATGGCGCGGCGTTCGGCTCCGCCGCTCACGCCGCGCGCTCGGCCTTCCACGGGTTGGGAATGTCGTGCTGCTGGAGGTACTTCGTGATCGTCTTGGGATCGAACCCAGTCGCGTCCGACGCAGCTCGCTGCGTCGGGTAGCTCTGGCTAATCGTGACCCACTCGTCGCGTGTGAGTCTCGCCGGGGACCGGGACTCTGCTGGGGCGTCGATCACCTTCGGCTCGTCGTCGCTCGACTCGCGCATGAAGCGCATGAACCGATCCCGAAGCTGAGCGAACCCACCTGTCGCCGCGTCGGCGCGAACGGTGTCGATCAGCGACGGCGCGACCAGCTTGGTCACGTTGAACAGCGCGACGAAGGCCTTCGCCAATTCCCCGCCGTTCGCACCACGCAGAAGCGGCAATGCGTGGACCTCGCGGAACAACCGCAGCCACGGGTTCGCCTCGATGCTGGCCTGCCGCTGACCGGAAGCGATCTGCCGCTGAAGCTCCGCTTCGTCCGCCTTGGCTCTCTTGCTCGCGTCACGCACGAGGCGCTTCACGTTCGCTGGTGCTTCAAGTGAAAGCACCGATTGCCAGAAGCCGTGGGTGGCCGTGGCGAGCCGGTACTGCTGGTCGAGACGCAGGAGTTCCTTCACCTCGGCGACGTTGCGACGATGCTCCTCCGAGCTGTCATCGAGCAAGGTCAGGAACTGCCCGACGGTTGCGAGTTGCTCATTCGCCTGAGGCAGGGCCGCGCTCGCGAGCGACTGCGTGATCTGCTCGATACGCCACGACACGTGATCGTCGGGTAGACCACCGCCATCGACCTCGTCGAGCAGGAAGCCGATGGCGCGCTCATGAAGCGGCAGATCGAGGTAGGCGCGCTGGAGGTGCGACGGCAAATGCTCGAGGCGGATGGTCTCCTCGTACGCAAGGGCGACGATCTCGTCGAGCACTCCGGCGAGCTCGCGCAGGTTGCCGGGCCAGTGGTATCTTGCGAGGGCAGCGCGAACGCTGCGCGTGACGAGGGGAACGGCACGGTGCCCGCGCTTCTTCAGCAGCGCGGGCAGCAGGTCGTCGAAGAAGCCTTCTCGGCTCGCGAGCGGCGGCAAGCGAAGCCCTGCGCCCACGCGCAGTCGATGCAGCAGGTCCTCGCGGAACTTGCCGTCCGCCACGTTCTTGTCGAGGTCGTGCCACGTCGCAGCGATGACGCGGACCGAGAGCTGACGCACCTTGTTCTCGCCGATGCGCGAGACCTCCTGCGTCTGCAGGAAGCGGAGCAGCCGCACCTGCGCCTCGGGCGGCAGATCGCCGACTTCGTCGATGAGCAGCGTCCCGCCGTCCGCAGCCTCGAGACGACCGACGCGATCCGCCGTGGCCCCGGTGAAGCCGCCCTTTGCGTGCCCAAACAGCTCGTCGTTGATCATGTCGGCCGACATCCCGCCGACGTGAACGACTTCGAAGGGCGCCTTCGGTTTGTTCGCGGTCGCCTTCCAGAGTCGGTGCAGCGCGTCCGCGAGCAACTCCTTGCCGGTGCCGGTCGGCCCCTGGATCAAGATCGGCAAGTAGCGCTCAACGCCGCGCGCATCGACGCCCTTCGCCACCGCGAGGTCGCGCGCCTTCGAGAGTTCCAGCAAGGTCGCGAGGTCGGACGCTTCGATCTCGGCGAAGGCGTCGTCCTGCTTCTTCCGTGCGGCGAGCCATCGCTTGCAGTGCTCGACGTGGGCAGCGTCGTGCCCGAGCGCAACGACGGCCTCAGTCGATCCACGCAGCCTCTGGGCAAGCGCGGCTCCGGCCTGCAGCGGGTCGGGCGCGTTCGCCGCCGTGGCCCACTCCGTGTCGTCCTTGCCGAAGCCGAAGAGGAGCGCGAGCGCCGCCGGTGCCTCCGAGGTCTTTCGCCGAACCGCACGGCGCGCGTGGAGCCGCACGTGCAGGACGACCTCGCTCTCGAGTGGCGAGTCCGGCAAACGCTCATCGATCCTCAGCATGATAGTCATGCCGCCAGGAGGGCGTTGATGGTCACGACGGGCAACCCATCGAGCTCGCGCACGGCCCGCACGCGCCAGCCGCTCTCCACCCGCTGGATGCCGCGCCCGGCGCCGGCGAGACCACCGAGCCCGGCACCGATGGCCGCCCCGGCAGCGGGCTGCTTGAACAGCAGGCCCACCAGCGCGCCGAGGCCCGCGCCCGCGATCGCGCCCTCGATGCCCGACGCCGTGGTGACCGTGAGGTAGTCGACCAGGTCCGGCGCGCTTGCGGGGTCGAAGGTGATGCCGTACCCGGCCTGCTTCATGACCTGCTCGATCGCCTGCCGCGCGAGCACGAGCCCCTGCGGGCCGTAGATGGTGAGGGCGCCGTTCTGTTCCAGCACGCGAACGACCTGGTTGGCGTTGCTGCTCATCTGCTTCTTCATTGCCAGTTCTCCTTGGGGACTTCGCCCCGCTCGGGTTGGCTGGTCCCAAAGCAGACGCCGTGCCGTTCGAAAAAGCGCAGTGTTGTCGGCACCTTGCCTCCGAGCGCCTTCTGGTTCTCGCCGCCACGGGCGACTTCGGTGGAATTTTCCATGGGAATCCGATGGATATTCCCACGGACTTCCGTCGCAGCACAAGAGGAGGTCGAGTCAGCCCGAGCTGACCTGGCCAACCCTCCGTCAGCCGACGTCAACCCAAGCGAACCCAAGCAAACCCGATTGCAACCGATCTGGCACCCTGATACCGTGTTCAGAAGGCAGTCAGCCGGGCACGGCTCAAGGACGCGCATGGACGACAGGTGGCTCTCAGTTGACGAAATCGCCGAGTACCTCGGGGTGAGCAAGGACACCGTCTACACGTGGGTCACCTCGAAGGGCATGCCCGGTCACAAGGTCGGCCGCTTCTGGAAGTTCAAGCGCGAGGACGTCGACGCTTGGGTCCGGGACGGCGGCGCTGCTTCGTCTTCCGACGAGCTTGGTGTGAAGGAACGCAAAGATGGCTAGGCCCAAAAAGACAGCAGCGAACTCCACGACAGCAAATGCCGAAGAACACGGCACGCTGACCGACGAGGCGAGCGCCATCGAGGAAGGCAAGACGCTCGACTACATCACAGGCAGGCCGGTCGCGGAGAACGACAAGGAGCGTGTACGCCAGCGGATCGCGCGCGCGCTGTTCCATGAGTACGGCCTTGCGGTCGACGACATGGAGCCCGACTTCAAGGTGAACGTCGACGGGTCAAACAAGAAGATCGACATCGCGATCTTCGAGAGCGGTACCCAGCACAAGCCGGAGAACGTCCAGCGCCTAGTGGTCTGCCAGAAGGAGCTGAAGCTCGGCGACAAGGGGGCCTACAACCTTCGGGATCACGATCAGGCGAGTCAGGATCTTGAGTTCCTGAAGGCCGCGATGACGGCATGCGAGAACTGCAAGTACGGACTCTGGACCAACGGTCTCGAGTTCTTCTTCTTCCGTGTCGAGCGCACGCGTTTCGACGTGAAGTTCAAGCCCATCGGCGATTGGCCGATGGCCGACGAGTCGATCGGAACGCGCGACGTCGCTTCACATGCCAAGCTCCGTCGCGCAGACCCCGACATGCTCCGCACGGCATTTCGGCGCTGCCATAGCTTCATCCACGGCAACGAGGGCATGCCGAAGGATGCTGCGTTCTGGCAGTTCCTCTACCTCATCTTCGCCAAGATGCATGACGAGCGGCAGCCTAACGACGCTCGTCGCTTCTGGGCGGGGCGCTTCGAAAAGAATGGTCAACTCGTGGACGAGCAGTTTGACCCAGCCGGTCAGAAGGCGATCCGCAAGCGGATCGAGCCGCTCTTCGCCGAGGTGAAGAAGAGGTACTCGACCGTGTTCCGAGGCAGCGACGAGATCAACCTCTCGGATCGCGCGCTCGCGTTCATGGTGTCCGAGCTCCGCATTACCCGTCCCGTACCAACCGTTCTCCAAGCCTAAATCTGGCCACCTCAACCGGAGTCACACCGTCCATCTTCATCGGCCCCTCCGCGAATCAGCGGGTTGCGCGCGTCGGACCTGGACGGCTCTTCGAATTCGCGCCGTCCAGTCGTGAATGCCGCCCCACTCCACGCGTTCTCGACTCGCGTCGGTCACGGTCGCAGGGTGCTCACTCGAAAGTTCCTTCGACGTAAGCGATTGGGATCAGCCCCGGCAGGAGTTCGGTTCGGAGCGCGGAGACGTTTGCGCCCTCGATCGCCTCGATGAGCGACTGCGCTGTGAACCTCCGATGACCTGGGAAGCCCGTCACGGCGAGCGCGCGCGAGATGACCCAGGACACCGCAGTTTCGTCATGGCAGTAGGTCGGGACCACGATGCGTCCTCCTTTCTTGGTGACGCGTCGGAGTGCCGCGAGCGCGCCGGGCAGGTCTGGCACGAGGTGGAGCACGTTCGCGGCAACGACTGCATCGAAACTGCCGTCTTCGAAGCGGAGCGCATACAGGTCTGCTTGCTCACACCTGACATTCGCAACCCCAGCGCCACGCACCCGACGTTCGAGTGCGGCGACCATTGACGCCGAGTAGTCGGTCGCGATGACTTCTCCAGCTCCCGCAGCGAGCGCGGGAGTAACGAGGCCCGTACCTGCCGCAACTTCGAGAACTCGGCCGAGACCGCGCGTCGCCTCGCCGGCCAGTTCGACCATTCGCGGAATAGGTCGACCCAGCAGCGCCATCGACCGGTCGTAGTTCCTCGCGTGCCTGTCCCAGTAGTCACGGTTCCGGTCGGTCATGGCGTTCCTCGTCGCTGCTCCCACGCGAGCAGTCTCAGGGCGTTGGCGACAACCAGCAGCGTCGACCCCTCGTGCAGGGCGACGGCGACGCCAATCTTGGCGAAGCCAAACAGCGTTGCGGGAATGAGGAAGGCGACCATGCCAAGGCTCGCCCACAGGTTCTGGCGGATGATGCTTCGGGCGGCGCGACTGAGGCCCACAGCGAACGGCAACGCCCGGAGGTCGTCGGCCATCAGCGCAACGTCCGCCGTCTCGAGGGCGACGTCGGACCCTCCGGCGCCCATCGCGATCCCCACGGTGGCGCTGGCCATCGCCGGCGCGTCGTTCACACCGTCACCGACCATCGCCACGCGGCTCTTGGAGCTCGCCAGTTCCGCGATCGCGGCGACTTTCTGCTCAGGAAGCAGGTCCCCGTGCGCCACGCGGATGCCAACGTGCTTCGCGACCGCGTCGGCCACACGCTGGTTGTCCCCCGTCAGCATGATGGTCTGCTCGATTCCCATCGCGTGAAGCTCTGACACGACAACTCTGGCGCTCTCTCTCGGTGTGTCCATCACGCCCAGAACGCCAAGAAATCGAGCGCCAAGGCGAACCACCATGACCGTTCGTCCCTCCGCCTCGAGTGCGCTCACTGCGGTGGACACGCGCTCAGACAATGCTCCGTCGCGAGTGAAGAGGCCTGGCTTGCCGATGGCCACATCAACCCCGCCGACCGTCCCACGAACTCCATAGCCGACGACGGCCTCGACGGTTGAGGCTTCCAGGTTCATGAGGGACGGGTGTCGTGCGGCTGCCCCCTCGACGATGGCGCTCGCGAGTGGATGGTCGGACTGCCTCTCGACCGCCACTGCGACCGCGAGGAGTTCGTCCTCCGCTCCATCGATGGCGATGACGTCGGTGAGGCGTGGTTGGCCTTCGGTCAGCGTCCCCGTCTTGTCGAACGCAATGGCGCGAACGAGCCCCAGGGACTCGAGGTGTGCGCCGCCTTTGATGAGAACACCTGCCCGCGCTGCGCGCGCGACACCGGCCAACACGGCGCTCGGGGTCGCGATGGCGAGCGCGCATGGGCTCGCCGCGACAAGAACTGCCATCGCTCTGTAGAAGCTCTGCGTGAAGGGCTCATCAACGAGGAGCCACGCAAAGAGGAGCCCGACGACGACGGCAAGGATGACAGGGACGAAGGCCCGCTCGAAACGCTCCGTGAACTGCTGCGTCGGGGACTTCTGCGTCTCAGCTTCGGAAACCAGCTTCACCACGCGCGCGAGGGTGCTCTCCTGCGCGCCCTTCGTCACGACGACGGTCAGCGCCGAGGCACCGTTGATGGTGCCTGCGAACACTCGATGTTCCGCTCCAAGGGAATCAGGCGACGCCAGGGCCCTCTCGAGCTCAGGAACGGGGCGCTTGTCGACGGGCACACTCTCTCCCGTGATGGGGGCTTGATTGACGCTGCTCGAGCCCGACACCACGAAGCCATCCGCGGGCAGACGCGTATTGGGCTTGACGAGGATTTGGTCGCCCGCGACGAGCGCGGCCACGGGCAACTCATGCTCCCCACCTTCATCAAGGCGGAGCGCGGTCTCGGGGACCAACTTCGCCAATGCCCCAATGGCGTTGCGCGCCCGCCGCATCGCGTACGCCTCCAGTCCGTGCCCAAGCGTGAAGAGGAACAGCAGCAGCGCCCCTTCGAACCACTCACCGAGAGCCGCCGCGCCGATTGCGGCGAGGAGCATCAGAAAGTCGATCTCGAACTTGCGCGCGCGCAGCGCAACGACGACCTCCTTCACGGTGAACCAGGCGCCAAGGACGTAAGCGAGCACGAACAGGCCGGTGGTGAAGAACGACGCCACAGCGGCCTTTCCAAGGGCCCAGCCGACGCCCGTGAGGGCGCCGCACGCCAGGCTGAAGACGAGCTCCGAACGCTCGCCAAACGGGCCGCCGTGTTCGTGCTCGTGCTCGTCATGTGCCTCGGCCGCTGTGGCAGGCGCGGTCGGCTCGACGAATGTGGCGATGCCAGCCCGCGCCGCAACCTCGAGGAGCAACGCGCGATTCGTCCTCGAGGGGTCGAACTCCACGAAGAGCCGGCGGGTGCCGAAAGCCACGGCTGCGTGCAGAACGCCTTCCTGGCGGGCGAACACGCCCTCGACGAGGCGGGCCTGTCGCTCATGGCGCAAGCCGACGGCGGGCGCTGAGAGGTGCTCGTACCTGGCCGCGAGCTTTGCACCGGTGCTCTTGACGAGCGCCTCGATGTCTTCGAGCTGCACCGAGCCAGTGTCGGAGTGCAGGCAAAGCTTGGGGCGTGCGGGGTCGTCACGGTCGACGTGCACCGTGGTCACCCCTGGCACCGCAGAGACAGACTCCACGAGACGCGCAATGCACGACTCGCACTGCGCCGCGTCTCGAGGAAGAACGATTCCCAACTCCAGCTTCCGCTTGTTCACGTCGGCTCCTTGGCGGGCTGAGGCGATGCCTTCGGCTGGCCCAACCAGGTGTAAAGCGCTGGCAGGACGAACAACGTCAGCAGCGTCGCGGAGATGAGCCCCCCGATGACGACGGTCGCGAGCGGCCGTTGCACCTCGGCACCGGGGGCGGTCGAGAGCGCCATGGGAATGAAGCCGAGAGACGCGACCAACGCCGTCATGAGGACTGGTCGCAAGCGGCCCTCTGCCGCTTGCTTCATCGCCTCGAGCCGAGAAAGCCCGGTGGCTTCGAGGTCGCGCGCAAAGGACACCAGGACGAGCCCGTTGAGCACCGCCACGCCAAAGAGCGCGATGAAGCCGACGCCGGCCGAGATGGAGAAGGGAATGCCTCGCAGCCACAACGAGACGACGCCACCGATGATGGCGAAGGGCACGTTGAGGAAGATGAGCAATCCCGTCTTCATCGAGTTGAACGTCAGCCACAGCAGGAAAAGAATGAGGGCGAGCGCGAGCGGGACGACGATGGTGAGGCGCTCCTTGGCTTCGAGGTAGTTCTCGAATTGCCCACCCCACTCGGCGCGGTAGCCGACGGGGAGCGGCACGTTGGCTGTAGCGGCCTGCGCTTCCTTCACGACGGAGAGCAGGTCTCGACCGCGCACGTTGAACTCCACGGTGAGGCGGCGCGATTGCCGCTCGCGGCTGACCTGCGCGGGGCCTGTCTTGAACTCCACGTCCGCCACGTCCCCGAGCGGCACGACCTGGCCCGTGACGGAGCGCAGCGGCAGGGCACGGAGTGGCTCGAGGTCGCCGGTGAAGGGGTAGGCAGCCTTGACGATGATGCCAAAGCGACGCTCGCCCTCGAGCACGTCACCAACGCGGTGGCCGACCGCGAGCGTCTCGGTGAGCTGGTTGATGTCCTCGACGGTGAGGCCATATCGGGCGAGGCGGTTCCGGTCCGGCGTGATGCGCAGGTAGCGCAAGCCCTCGACCTGCTCGACCCGCACGTCGACTGCGCCCGGGACGCGGCGGAGCAGGCTGGCGAAGGCCTCGCCTTGCTTCGCGAGCTCCGACAAGTCAGGTCCGTAGAGCAGCACGCCCACGTCCGAGCGGATGCCGGCGACGAGCTCATTCGTGCGCATCTGAATGGGTTGAGACACCGCACCTCCGATTTCGGGCGAGCCTTCGAGCACCTCCGCAGCCTGCTTGGCGATGTCGGCCTTGGTGAGGCCGCTTCGCCACCCGTCACGGGGCTTGAGTTGGATGTAGATGTCCGAGGACTCGAGGCTCATCGGGTCTGTCGCGACCTCCGGCGCGCCCGTGCGCGCCACCACCTGCTCCACCTCGGGAATCTCTCGGAGTCGCTTCTGCAGGTTGAGGTCCGTGCGCACCGACTCGGTCAGCGCGGCGCCGGTGAGGCGGCGGGCTTCGATGAGCAGGTCACCTTCGTCCAACTGAGGGATGAACTCTGCGCCCAGCCGGGTGAAGAGGCCGACTGACAGCGCAAGCAACATGACGCCGATGCCGACGGTGAGGCCACGACGGCCCATCGCCTTCGAGAAGAGCGGCACGTACAGCGCATGGGCTTTGCGTAGCAACCACGTCTCTTGGTGGTGTCCAACGGGTTTGACGAGGAGGCTGGTGAGGACTGGCACCACCGTCAGCGACAGCACGAAGGCCCCCGCGAGTGCGAGCAACACGGTGGTGGCCATGGGTCGGAAGAGTTTCCCCTCGATGCCGACGAGGGCGAGGATGGGCAGATAGACGATGGCGATGATGGCCTCGCCGAAGACACTCGCCGCGCGGACCTCCATCGTCGCGCGCTCGACGACGCCCACGCGCTCCGTGTCGCTCAGAGGAGCGCTGCCTGCTTGCTTCTCAGCGAGGCGCCTGACGGCGTTCTCCACAATGATGACGGCTCCATCGACCAACAGCCCGAAGTCGATGGCGCCGAGGCTCATCAGGTTGCCTGACAGCCCAAGTGCATTCATCGCGGTGACGGCGAAGAGGAGTGAAAGCGGAATGGTGACGGCCACCACGAGGCCGGCGCGCAAATCGCCAAGCAGGATGAGGAGCACGAAGATGACGAGCAGCGCGCCCTCGAGCAGGTTCTTTCCGACGGTCCGAATGGTGCGCGTCACCATCGTCGAGCGGTCGTAGAAGGGCTCGATCGTCGTGCCCGGCGGGAGCGACGGTGTGATGGCGGCCAGCTTCGCCTTGACTGCCTCGGTGACGGTGCGTGAGTTCTCGCCCATCAACATGAGAGCCACGCCGACGACGACTTCACCCTCGCCGTTTCTCGACGCTGCGCCACGCCGCATGCGAGGTCCGAATCTCACCTCACCGACCGTGGCGATGGTGATGGGGACGCCCTGTGGCGTGGCGCCAATGACGACGCGATTCAGGTCGTCGAGGCCCTTCACCAGGCCGTCGGTGCCGATGACGAAGTACTCGCGGTTGTGCTCGATGTAGCCGCCACCGGCGTTCGCGTTGGCCTTGTTGAGCGCCTCGACGACTTGCGCGATGGAGACGCCGGTTGCTTGCAGCCGGCCCGGGTCCAGCATCACCTGGTACTGACGCTCCTCGCCGCCGAAGCTGTTGACCTCGACGATGCCCGGCACCATTCGCAGCTGTGGGGCGATGAACCAATCGAGCTGCTCCTCGAGCTCCATCAGGGTCAGTTTGTCGTTCTTCACGACAAACTGAAAAATCTCGCCGAGCCCGGTGGTGATGGGGCCCATCGCAGGTTTCCCGTACTGCGAAGGCACGGCCTCCTGGGCCTCTCGCATGCGCTCGCTGACGAGCTGACGCGCCCAGTAGATGTCGGTGCCGTCGACGAAGACGACGGTGACGACGGAGAGGCCGTACTTCGAGACGGAGCGCACCTCCGTGGACTTCGGGAGGCCCGCCATCGCGCGCTCCACGGGCACGGTGACGTACTGCTCGACTTCAACCGGTGAGAGGGCAGGCGCCGCAGTGATGACCTGCACCTGGATGTTGGTGACATCGGGCACTGCGTCGATGGGGAGTTGTAATGCAGAACGGACGCCGACCGCGACGAAGAGCGCGGTGGCGATGAGGACGATGGCCCGGTTGTGCAAAGACCAGCGCACGACCGCGGACAGGAGGCTGAGCATTTACTCGTCCTCCGCGAGGGTCGACTTCAGCAAGAGGCTCTTGAGCGTGAAGCCGCCCTTCGACACCACCTCTTCGCCCTCGGATACGCCCGTCAGGAGTTGGACGTCGTCCATCGCGGAGTCGCCGACGGACACCTCGTGCAGCACGAAGTCGCCGTCCTTCTCCTTCACGAAGACGACTCGCTTCCCGGCGACCTCGAGCACCGCGTCGCGTGGCACCACGAGTCCCGAGGGCTGCGTGCCGGGGACTCCGATGTCCACGTGCGCGCGCCCGAAGAGCCCCAGGCGAAGCTGGCCTGACTCGTTGGCGACTCGAATGCGCGCCGTGAGCGTGCGCGCCATCGGGTCAATCTGCTGGCTGACGTAGTCGACGGTGCCGTGGAAGTGCCCGCCCGGGTAGGCGTTCAGCTCGACCTCCGCGCCGGTTCCGACACGAAGGCGCGAGAGGTCCTTCTCGAAGACTCGCCCGAGAAACCACACCTCAGAGAGGTCGACGATGGTGGCCAGGACGGCATCGGTGCCGATGGGCTGGCCGACGATGGCATCTCGGGACACGACGACTCCGCTGATGGGCGCTCGCAGAGCCACGATGAAGCCGCCCGACTCCGCGCTGACACCGATGGCCGTCAACTGCTCTCCCAGCGCACGCGCCTCGGCTTCCTGCGCCCGCGCGTCAGCCTGGGCGTCGACGAGGGCCTGCTCAGCGCCAAGTCCGCTCGCCTTGAGGGCCTCGAGTCGCTCCGCATTCTGTCGTGACGCCCTCGCGCGAGACGTTGCTGCAGCGTACGCGCCACGCAGCCGCCCGACGTCTGGCACCCGAACCGTCGCCAACACGTCGCCGCGTTTGACGACCGCCCCCTCGTTGAAGAGCACCTGCTCGAGCCGCCCGGAAATGGCCGATGAGAGGCGCGCCGTCCTGTCCGGCTCTGCGATGATTTCCCCAGTGAGCGTCAGCGTCGATGGCAAGGCAGCCCGGCGCACTGGAACGGTCTGAATCCCGGCCTCCAACACTCTGGCCGGGTCCAGAGCGACATGGGTGGGCAACCCGCTGTGCTGCTCCTCGTCCCGGTGTGGCTGTTCGGCTTCAGGGCTTGGGGGCGCTTCTTTGCAACCAGTGAGTGCAAGAAGGACGAGGCAACAGAGAGGAAGTGATTTCACAAGTCACCTTCGAGGGAGAAGCCACCCGCGCGGGCGGCGCGGACGGAGGCCAGACAGGCGGCCTCACGGGTGGCGAGTTCGGACTGAAGCAAGTCGACGAGCGCTTGTTGCGTGACGAGCGCCTCGCGAACCGTGAGTCGACCGGCGCTCAGTTGGGTCGAGAGGGCCTGCAACGCGCTAGAGGCAACGGCCATTCGGTCTGCGGAGAAGAGCGCTCGCTTTTCGGACACAGCGAGGGTGTCGCTCTCGGCAAGGCTTCGCTCGATGGAGAGTCGGCGCAGCATGCCGTCGAGCTCTGCCTGCAGCCGTTCCTCCGCGGCGAGCGCTTCTTCGATTTCGCCAACCCTGGTCCGCCCGAGGGGTTGGGGCAGCGGGATGGGCACTCCGAGGCCAACGCCCAGTACCCGCTCGTTGAAGCCGTCGTTCTGCGCGAAGAGGGTGATGGTGGGGTTGGGTACTCGGCTGCGACGCAGGAGTTCGACGCGTCTCGTGGATGCGGACTTCAAGGACTCGAGCGCACTCAGCTCCGGCCGGGCTTGAGGCGCTCCAGTGGTCCGCAACGGCTCGAGGCCAGGCTCGCCCAACAGCTCGACGTTCCCCCCGGTGAGGGACTGAACTGTCAGGAGTGATGCGCGAGCGGCCCGCTGCGCCTCCAACCGGCGCTCGCTGACGGCGACCCAGGCTGCGTCCGCTGCTGCTGCGTCCACCGGAGAGGCAAGCCCGTTCGCGGCCATGCCCCTGGCCGTTCGCGCGACCTCCCCGGTGGCCTTCTCGAGCAGGCTCGAGAGCTTGGCCCGCTCGCGCGCCGCGATGGTTTCGAACCATGCGACCCACAGTCGCTCGGCCAGCTCTGCGCGCACGACGCGAAGCTGGGCGTTGGCGGCCTTCAGTTCGTCGTCAGCGACCTCCACGCGCAGGAAGCTCTGTCCCGCGATTTCGACCTCCTGGGCGAGCGTGACGGACCAGTTGGTGGCCCGCGCCTCGGAGCTGACGCGCGAACCAAGGGTCGCGCCGACGCTGGGGTTGGACGGCAAGAAGGGCCGCGCGGCCTCCTTTCGGCCAGTCGAGGCGCGCACGTTCGCCAACTCGGCGGCGAGCGTCGGGTTGTCGTTCAACCCGCAGGAGATGAGGTTGTTTCGAGTCAGTCCTTCGGTACAGGCGGGCTCAGCAGCTTGCGAGCTCACAGAAATCGCAAGAATGATGAGCGCCGAGGTGCGCGGGCGGACGCCTCGCGCGACGGCAAGTCTCATGGAAGTGGCTTTCGGAAAAGGTGGCGAAGAAGGCGCTTGGGGCGCCAGACACGGCTCTTCGTCAGCTCACCGGGGGCCGGAACGGCGGGTCCAGCATGGCGTCGCTCGGCGGCGAAAGCCGCTCGTCGACCATCACTTCATGCGCGATGGGCGCGACCAACTCAGTTGTTGATGACTGCAGGGTGACGCTTCTCAGGTTGCCGCATGGGCAATGGGCGCATTGCTGTGTACAGGGGGAGCCGGTCTCGTCGCAGTCGTCGGCGCAGCAGGCTTCCCCCGTGGCCCACATCGTGAGGTCGGTCATGGCGTCTTGGACGGCGGGAGAAGAGAACGCGAGGGCGATGACGAAAACCCACCTCATCAGGGGCGACGTCACCTTGAAGGTCCTCTTCCGCACCTCGAAACCATGCATCAATGCTCACCCAAGTTTCAAGTGAATCGGACGCGCCATGAGCCTGTCGCCAGTCGGTTCGAGCCTGACGCTTCTTTCGTGGGTGACGGAGCGGCCCCTCATCTTCTCGCAGCACGATGAGGTCCTCTCAATCGCGAAGGGCGGTGTTGACCTCGTTTACAGTTTTGGGCTGGTCCAGCGCGAATCTGTCGCCGAGAACCCAAGAGATTTTCTCGGAGGTTTCCATGGCGACAGTGAGCGTTCGGCGCGGGGACACGATGTACGGCATCGCGAAGCAGCGAGGCATTGCGCTCGCGCGACTCCGTGCGGCCAACCCAGGGGTCAACCCGCGAAGCCTCAAGGTTGGGCAGCGGCTGACACTTCCCGGCAGCCGGGACACCTTCGAGCCCACGACGTCTCGCCGAACTCGTGCTCCGGCCACTCCGGCGCCACGCGCCCGAGGCACGACCCGAACCCAACCTCAGGCCACCGCTACGCGAGCTTCGCAGCGCGTGCCGTATGCGAATGGGAGAATTCCGAGCAGCGCTCTCACCAGCATTGGCGGCGGACACAAGATGTACGGCGACGCTGCGCGCGCCTTCACGCAGATGCGGGACGCCGCTCGACGCGACGGCGTCAACATCAGGCTCACCGACAGCTACCGCAGCTATGCGGCGCAGGTTGACGTGGCTCGCCGCAAGGGTATCTACGGCGTGCGCCAGCCGAACGGAAAGCTGGGGCTCGCCGCGCGACCGGGCACCAGTAATCACGGCCTCGGACGGGCCGTCGATGTGAACCTCGGCGCGAGCCCGGGTGCGAGCCAGTGGTTGCGCGCGAACGCCGCCCGCTTCGGCTTCAAGACGATTCCGCGCGAGCCGTGGCACTGGGAGTTCACGCGCTGAGGTCAGCTCTCGCCGCAGTACCTCGCGTACGACTCTGCGTCCTCACCGGAGTCTTCCCGCTCGTCGATCTCGTCGTTCACCGCGACCAGCATCTCGTCGAAGGGGGTGGTGTTCGCGCTGGTATCGATGAGCCGCTCCAGGGCCTCACGCAACGGGTACAGGACGTCGAGTGAGCGATCGAGCGTCGCCGCCAATGCAACGACCTCGTTCAGTCGGCCAAGTGCGAGCGCCGCGTAGAGCGGCCTGAGTGGCCCCTGTGGAAGGGGGTCAATGAGCGCGTTGAATCGCTCGTCGGCGCGAAGCCCGTCGAACTCGTGGTCGACACGCGCCAGAATGCGTACCGCCAGCACGCCAGCTCCGTGCTCGATGGCCGCCTCGAGATGCTTGATGCTGAGCGGTCTTTTGCCCAGTCCCGCAAAGAACTTCGCAGCCAGGTAGTGTGCCTCCGCATCGGCCGGATCTGCTGCGATGGCGCGCCGCACGAGCGCCAGCGCGGCGACCGGGTTTGATGGCGCGGATTCTTCAGCCAGGAGACGCAGGCTGGTGCCGTGCTCGACGGCCAGCTGTTCCACAATGAACTGCGCGACGGTTACCTGGTCTCCTTCGGCCGCGACGTCGATGAGTCTGTTGCAGAAGGCGTGTCGCTCCCAATCAGTCTCGTCGTCGTGCCGCTCGCGCACTCGAGCGAAGGCGTCGCGGAGCACGGCTTGTGCAGCCGGCAACTGGCCCTCGAGCCAATGCGTGAGCCCAACCCAGGCCTTCGGCTCAAACGCTGTTGGATTCTGCTGAAGCGCCTCCGTCGCAAGTCTGACGACAACCTGCACCTCGCCCGCGTGCCAAGCCTCTTCAATTTCCGGTAGGTCCACACGAGCAATCTATCCGCGATCAGGCCTTCACGTGTCCCAATGGGTCGGCTGCGAAGGCCTGAGCGCACTTCAGGGAGCAGAACGAATACGACTGGCCACGGAAGGGAAGTCGGGCGGGAGCTCGCACCCGGTCAACTCGCATGCGGCACACCGGATCGATGTCGGCTGCAGCCATCGAGGCCTCGTCGGCGAGCTCGAAGATGGTGACAGGCTCGTGGAGGTTCTTCAAATGAAGGTCTCCGAGCGGCCGAAATGCGAACTCGGTCGCCGCGAGACCTCGAACCACGGAGCGCGTGCAGAGCAGCTGTCCGCTGTGCGCTTGGGCAGCCACGCGTGCCGCAGTGTTGACCGTGGTTCCGAAATAGTCGCCCGACTTCTCCACGACCGGTCCCGCATGTATGCCGACGCGGAGCGCCGGCCAGTCTGGCTCGCCATCGACCGAGCGCATCAGCCGGCGAGCTGAGCGGACCGCTGCCAGCGGTGTCGGTGCCCAGACCATCACGGCGTCGCCAATGTGCTTCACAATCTGAGCGCCATCACAGAGCGAGGCCTCAGCGAGTGCGTAATACCGACCGAGCATCGCCGCAGCGTGGTCGTCGCCGTGCGCCTCGGTGAGGGCCGTGAAGCCAGCAATGTCGGCGAAAGCGATGCTCGCGTCGCTCACTTCGCCTCTACGGGATGGAGACCTCTCCCATCATCCCGCCCTCCGCATGCTCGAGGATGTGACAGTGGTACATCCAACGACCGGGCTCGTCGAAGCGGGCGATGGCCTTGATTGACGACTTCGCGGGGATGTTGATGGTGTCCTTCCACACACGCCTCGCGGACGGCTCTGCCACATCGCTTCTGTTGAGGACCTGGAAGAAGAAGCCATGAAGGTGGAACGGGTGGTCCATCTCCGACTCGTTGACGACCTCAAAGGCGCTCACGCCCATCCCTGGCGTCCAGGCAGCGACGTCTGGCCATTGCTTTTCGTTGACGAAGAAGCGCACGTTCCCCGCCTCAGCCTTCTCGCTGAGGGCGATTCGAAACGAGGCGCTCGCAGGGACGGGCAGCGCCTCGATGGGAGGCGATGGGGAAGGGAACTCGGTCGCGGTCGGCTTGCCCGAAAAGCGGAGAGTGGCGATTGCGAGGGGCGACGCGCTCCCGGTCATGTGCCCTCGCTCGTAAGGGAGTGCCATCAACTCGACGTCACCGCTTGGGGGCCCCTTGACGAACAAGTCGAGGCGTTCACCGGGCACCAGCATCACTGTCTCCGCTTCGAAGGGCTCCGCGTACGGCGAGCCATCAGTTCCAAAGACAAGGAACTTCAAGCCGACCGCGCCGAGCGTGAAGTACCTCGCATTGGCGGTGTTCACCACGCGGAGCCGAGTGACGCCACCGGCCGGCAGTCGCAGCAGCGGATGCACGACGCCGTTGGCAAGGAGCGTGTTGCCCTGACGGCCAATCATCGCCGAGGCATCATCGAGGTACTCGGAGATGCTCCCGTCGGCACGGAGCTTGATGTCGTCGAGCACGAGCACCTGCTCAAGGTCTGATGCTGGTTCTGCGGGACCACGTACGCGAATCACTCCGTACAGGCCCTTCTGCACCTGAATAGCCGAACGCACGTGGGGATGGAACCAGAAGAGGCCGCTGTCTTTCAGTGTGAATTCGTAGCGGAACGAGCCACCAGCCGGCACGGCGTTGTCCATCAACGGCACACCGTCCATCGTGTTCGGCACACGCACGCCGTGCCAGTGAATGGTCGTGGACTCGGGGAGGTCGTTCTGAAAATCCACCACCAGGCGGTCTCCCACGTTCGCCTCGATGAGAGGTCCCGGCACGGTGCCGTTGTACGTCCAGACCTCGGTTGGCGCAGCGTCGCCGTAGCGCACAGAGCCCACCTGAGCGCGAATCGACAAGTGCACCACCGTCGACGACGGGTCTGTGTCTTCGAGGACGCTGAGGGACGGCAGTTCCGGTTGAGACGGAGTGCACGCCGTCAGCCCGAGGAGCGCGAGAAGGAGGGTGCGCATGGCTGCCTAGCGAACGGGGTTCATGCTCATTTCATCTGAATAGGCGGAGGTCTTGTCGCCCTTCATGCAGCGGAGCCGATAGGTGTAGGTTGTGTCCTTGGTCGCAGTCGTGTCGTGCTTGTTGTCGACCTCGCCCGGCACCGAGAAGACGACCGCGTAGGCACCAGCGCCATCCTTTCGCTCGCCCTCGACCGTCGTGCAGCCCGTCTCCATGTTCATCCAGTAGAGCATCAGCGCTCCGTCCATCTTCTCGACCGACTTCATCATGGGCGCCTGCGGCCCGGCCGAACCGCAACCCGCAAGGGCAAGCATCAACATCAACGTCTTTTTCATGGGGAAACTCCGTGGTGAGAGAGAAGGTGTCACTGCGTCGCGCATTTCTGGTTCGAGGTGCCCTGCAGGGCGCCGCCGCGCGAACAGGTCAGCGAATAGCAGTAGGTGCCGCTCGCGTGGCCCGGAGCGTCCACCACCTCGGTGGCGGTCGACGCGGGCTGGCTGGCAACAGCGGCTGCGGCCCCATCCTTCGATCGCATCAACGCCAAAACGTCACAGGCGGGGCTCGGGTTCGTCCACTGCACGCGAATCGAACCGTGGGTGACGACGGTGGCAGAGGTGACGACGGGAAGGGCGATTCCGGCATCGGGGACGCCCGCGTCGGCACCCCCATCGCTGCTGCTGGTCATGCCCGCGTCGATTGCGGCACCTGGTCCGGTGCCGGCGTCAACGCCCCCATCGGAGGACGAGATGGGCTCGGGGAGAGGACTGCACCCGAGGACGACGAAAAGGGGCAAGGTCAGGAGTGAGATTCGCACGGCTAGAGTAGGCGCGAGCGGCTGAAACCGTGACCACATTTCAGAGCCTCCGCCGTCGGAGAGCCCGGAATACCCAAATCGCCCCACCCGACACAGCCATCGCCAATGCGGCCGCTGCGAACCCCGAGAGCAGCAGAGTGTTGAAGTCCTTTCGCTCCCGGTAGTCCATGATGTGGAGGCCCCACGCGAAGTCGAAGACCCTCCACGAGTTGTTTCTGCGGGCCGAGACCCTCCCGTTGCGCGCGTCGACGTAGACGGTGGTGCTGGCCTCGTCAGCGAGATGAACTGCCCAGGCGGGAACTGGTTTCTCGCGGTACTCAACGGTGGGGGTCTCGACGCGCTCAATCGCGACGACCGGCGGCGGTCCGCGTTGGTCGGCCTGAGCGATGCGACCAGCGCGTGGCGCATCGACCTCCACCACTTGCCCGCTCGCAGCGTCCAAGAGTCGAGTCTCCTTGCCACGCACTTCGTAAACCGGAGCGCCATCGAGCATTCGAAGCGAGACCTCTTCGGCACCACGCACGGCGTCGGCCGAGGGCATGACGACGCGCTTCCAGTCAATTGGCGGTGTCGAGGGCGGTGCGCGCGTTTCGTCGCCGCGAACTTGCCCAATCGGCAGGCTCGACATCACCAGCCCCGTGAGGAACCAGATGGAGACTTGCCCCAGCGCCAGAAGCCCCAGCCATCGGTGAACAGCGTAGAGACTGCTCATCTGCATTCCCTTGCTGCTCACAGGCGTGTCCTTCGAAGTCGGAGTGCGTTGCCGATGACGGAGACGGAGCTGAAGGCCATCGCGGCGCTGGCGACCATCGGGCTGAGCAGGACACCAAAGGCGGGATACAGCAGGCCGGCTGCAACAGGGACGCCCAGCACGTTGTAGATGAAGGCAAAGAACAGGTTCTGGCGGATGTTGCGCATCACGGCGCGGGAAAGGCGAAGGGCCCGCACGATGCCCGCGAGGTCGCCTCGGACCAGAGTGACGCCGGCCGACTGAATCGCAACATCAGTTCCCGTCCCCATGGCGATGCCGACGTCCGCCGCCGCAAGCGCCGGCGCGTCATTGGTTCCATCGCCTGCCATGGCTACGCGGCGCCCTCGCGCCTTCAGGTCCTCGACCACCTCGTGCTTCTGTTGGGGAAGCACGTCGGCGCGAACGTCTTCGATGCCGAGCTTGGCGGCGACCACATGTGCCGTCGCCGAGTTGTCGCCGGTGAGCATCACGAGGTGAAGGCCAAGGTCGCGAAGTGCGGCGAGTGCGGCGGGCGTCGAGGCCTTGATGGGGTCTGCGACGGCCACAAGTCCGGCGAGCGCACCATCGACTGAGAGGAGCACCACAGTGTTCCCCTCGCGCCGAAGCCCCGCAGCGCTCTCCTCGAGTTGGGTGAAATCGACTTTCTGCTCTGAGAGAAGCGCCGCATTCCCCAGCGCCACCCTTCGGCCGTTGAGAGTCCCGACCAACCCTCGCCCGACGATGGACTGGAACCCCGAAACCTCGCCCACCGCCAGTCCCGCCGTCGTCGCTGCCGCGACGATGGCCGCGGCTAAGGGGTGCTCGCTCGACTTCTCCAGCGCCGCCGAAATCGACAGGACGTCGTTCTCGGTAAAACCAGACGCGGCAACCACGTGGCTGAGGGTGGGCCGCCCGGCGGTGAGCGTGCCCGTCTTGTCGAGCACCAGGGTGTCGACACGCTCCAGAAGCTCGAGCGCCTCAGCGTTCTTCACCAACACGCCTGCCTGCGCACCGCGCCCGGTTCCGACCATGATGGACATCGGCGTGGCCAGACCGAGCGCACAGGGACATGCAATGATGAGGACGGCGACGGCGTTGACGAGCGCGTACACCAGCCGAGGTTCCGGCCCCGCAACTCCCCACACGACGGCCGTCACCAGCGCCGTGACCATGACGACTGGAACGAACCAGGACGACACAACGTCCGCGAGGCGCTGAATCGGGGCGCGGCTGCGTTGCGCCTGGCTCACGAGCGCAACGATTTGCGCGAGGAGGGTGTCTTTGCCAACGCGCTCTGCGCGCATGATGAAAGACCCACCACCATTCAGCGTCGCACCAGTGACGCGAGCGCCAACGCCCTTCTCGACGGGAATCGGTTCTCCCGTCAGGCTCGACTCGTCGACTGCGCTGGCCCCCTCCAGCACTACGCCGTCGACGGGAACTTTCTCACTGGGTCGAACGCGAAGGCGGTCCCCCACCACTACGTCCTCGAGCGGGATGTCTTCCTCTCGCCCATCAGTCCCGAGGCGTCGAGCGGAGCGGGGTGCCAACCGAAGCAGCGCTCGAATGGCGCCCGAAGTCGCCGAGCGCGCCCGCAGCTCGAGGACCTGCCCCAGCAACACCAGCGTGACGATGACCGAAGCGGCCTCGAAGTAGACTGGGGCGGAGCCATTGTGGGCCAGGCCATGAGGCATCGCGCCCGGCACGAAGGTGGCGATGACGCTGAAGCCAAAGGCAGCCAAGGTGCCCAAGGCAATCAACGTGAACATGTTCAGTCTTCCGCTGACGACAGAGGCCCAGCCTCGGTGAATGAACGGCCATCCGCCCCAGAGGACGACCGGCGTCGACAGTGCGAACTGCACCCACGTTGCTGTCGTGCTCGAGAAGAGTCTCTTCTCGGCGGAGAGGAGGTCCATCATGCCGAGGGAGAAGACGGGCAACGTCATCACGGCGCTCACGACAAGGCGCCGCTGCATGTCCTTCAGTTCGGGGTTCTCCGGCTCGGCGGCCGAGATGTCCCGCCGCTCGAGCGCCATCCCGCAGATAGGGCAAGTCCCCGGGGCCGAACGGACTACCTCCGGATGCATCGGGCAGACCCAGTCGCCGGCCTCGTCGCTCGCTTGAGGATTGGCGGCCTGTGCCAGGTACTCAGGCGGAGAGGCGAGGAACTTCTCGCGACAGCGAGGGCTGCAGAAGAAATACCGACGGCCTTGGTACTCGTGGGAGCCACCGCGCGCCGCGTCCGGGTCGATCGACATTCCGCACACCGGGTCTGTGGCGCTCCCGGGCCTCACGCGGGCACCGCCTCTGCAGGCGGTGCGACGTTCTCAGGCAATTGGCGCTGCATCCAGAGGAGATAGATGGCCGGGTAGACGAGCAACTCGAGCATGAAGCTCGTCACGAGCCCGCCCACCATCGGCGCAGCGATGCGTTTCATCAGGTCAGCGCCTGTACCCGTGGACCACATGATGGGCAGAAGCCCCAACATCGCTGCGCACACCGTCATCGCCTTGGGACGAACACGCTTCACGGCGCCATGCACGATGGCTTCGACGAGGTCGCCCCGACTGAGGAGAGCACCTCGCTTGCGGAAGTCCTCAACGGACAAGTCGAGAAACAACAGCATGAAGACGCCCGTCTCGGCGTCGAGGCCCATGAGCGCGATGAGCCCGACCCAGACCGCGATGGACATGTTGTAGCCGAGCATCGTCAGGAACAGCAGCGCACCCACCGCTGAGAAGGGCACCGCGAGCATCACCACCGATGCTTTGAAGGCCGACTTCGTATTCATGTAGAGCAGCCCGAAGATGAGCAGGAGCGTGATGGGCAGAATCAGCGTCAGCCGCTCCTTCACGCGCAGCATGTTCTCGTACTGCCCACTCCAGCTCAGTGAATAGCCGGCGGGCAGCGACACCCGATTGGCGACCGCCTTCTTGGCCTCCTCGACGTAGCCGCCGATGTCCACCTTCGATGTGTCGAAGTCGACGTACACGTAGCCAGCCAGCAGGCCGTTTTCATCGCGAATCATCGAGGGCCCAGTGGCCAGCTTCACCTCCGCGATGGCCTCGAACGGAATTTGGCCACGGCCGCCGGGCAACGGAACGAGCACGCGCTTGAGGCTCGTCACGTCCTCGCGGTAGTCGCGGGCGTACCGAACGTTGATGCCGTAGCGCTCGCGCCCCTCGACAGTGACGCTCTGCACGTCACCGCCCACCGCAGTCATCACCATCATGTTCGCGTCGTCGACCGAGAGGCCGTAGCGCGCCAGTTGGTCTCGCTTGAGCTCGAAGTCGAGGAAGTACCCGCCCGCGACGCGCTCGGCGTACGCGCTTCGCGTGCCGGGCACCTTCGAGACCGCCGCCTCCGTCTCGAGTCCGATGCGCTCGATGGTGGCGAGGTCGGCTCCCATGATTTTGATGCCGACCGGCGTGCGAATGCCGGTCGAGAGCATGTCGAGGCGCCCCTTGATGGGCATCGTCCAGGCGTTGGAAAGACCGGGAAGGCGCAGCTTTTCGTTCAGCTCGTCTTCCAGCTCGGCCTCAGTGATGCGGTCACGCCAGAAGGGACGCAGCGGGCGCTTGAGCCATTCCGGCGCCCAGGACGAGTACCAGCGCGGCTTCTCCCTCCATTCGCGCTCGGGCTTCAGGATGATGGTGGTCTCCATCATCGTGAAGGGGGCGGGGTCGGTCGAGGTGTTCGCGCGGCCAGCCTTGCCGAAGACGCGCTCGACCTCGGGCACGGTGCGCAAGAGCTTGTCTTGAGTCTGGAGTACCTGCTGGGCCTCCGCGACGGACATGCCGGGCTGGACCGAAGAAGGCATGAAGAGCAACGTGCCCTCGCGAAGCGGCGGCATGAACTCGGAGCCGAGACCCAGGTACAGCGGAACCGTGGTCGAGACGAGTACCGCCGCAGCGAAGACAGTGGCCTTCGGGTGGCGAAGCACGAAGCGACATGGCCCCTCATACAGTCGGTGCAAGAGACGACTGACGGGATGCGTTTCCTCTGCGCGGTATCGCCCCACCAGCAGCGCGGTCGCGATGTTGGCAAGCCAGCGCGGCTTGAAGCTGAATGGCTCGATTCGGGCGAAGAGCATCCGAATTGCGGGGTCGAGCGTGATGGCCAGCAGCGCTGCGATGGCCATGGCCAGGTTCTTCGAGAAGGCGAGCGGGCGGAAGAGCCGACCCTCCTGGTCCACCAGGGTGAAGACCGGCATGAACGCGACCGCGATGACGAGGAGCGAGAAGAAGACGCCGGGACCCACCTCCATCAACGCCTCGAGGCGCACCTGGTGGAAGTCGCCCTTCTTGCCGTCCTGTATCCAGTGGTGGATGCGGTTGTAGGCGTTCTCCACCTCGACGATGGCGCCGTCGACCAGCACGCCGATGGAGATGGCGATGCCGGCAAGCGACATGAGGTTCGCGTTGAGCCCCATGAGCTTCATCGGGATGAAGGCCAGCGCCACCGACACAGGGATGGTGATGATGGGGACGATGGAAGACGGGAAGTGCCAGAGGAACAGCAAGATGATGATGGAGACGACGATGATTTCCTCGATGAGCTTGTCCTTCACCGTCTCGATGGCCGCGGAGATGAGCTCGGAGCGGTCGTACGTCGTCACGACCTCCACGCCTTCAGGCATCGAAGGCTTCAGCTCGTCGAGGCGCTGCTTGACGCGGGTGATGACGTTGAGCGCGTTCTCACCCTGCCGCATCACGACGATGCCGCCGACGACGTCGCCCTCTCCATCGAGGTCAGCGATGCCGCGCCGCATCTCAGGGCCGAGCGACACGGTGGCCACGTCCTTCACCGTGACGGGGGTTCCGCCCTCGCTCTTGAGGACGAGCTGCTCGAGATCCTCGACCTTCTTCACGTAGCCGCGCCCGCGCACCATGTACTCGCGGCCAGCGAGCTCGACGAGGCGACCACCCACGTCATTGTTCCCGGCACGCACGGCGGCGATGACGGACTCGAGACTCAACCCGTAGCCCGCCAGCGAGTTGGGGTTGACGTTGACCTGGTATTGCCGAACCTGCCCACCCACGGTGGCCACCTCAGAGACACCCGGCACGGACTGAATCGAGTACCGCAGAAACCAGTCCTGGTAGGTGCGCAGCTCGTCTGACGAGTGCTTTCCAGTCCGGTCGACGAGCGCATACTGAAACACCCACCCGACACTCGTTGCATCGGGGCCCAGTTCGGTGCGCACGCCACTGGGCAGCTGCGGCTGAATCTTCGACAGGTACTCGAGCACCCGAGTGCGAGCCCAGTACGGGTCGGTACCGTCCTCGAAGATGACGTAGACGAAGCTGAAGCCGAAGTCGGAGAAGCCCCGAATCGCCTTCACGTGCGGTGCGCCGAGGAGCGAGGTGACGATGGGGTAGGTCACCTGGTCTTCGATGATGTCGGGGCTGCGATCCCACTTCGAATAGACGATGACCTGCGTGTCGGAGAGGTCCGGCAGCGCGTCAAGCGGGATGGTCTTCATCGAGTACCAGGAGAACGCGAGCGCCACGATGGCCATCGCGATGACGAGGTACCGGTGCTCCGCGGAGAAGCGGATAATGGCGCGAATCATGGCGTCATCTCGTGACCTGCAGGCATCGACGACGCGTCACCCGACGTTTCCTTCGGGCTGGTGGGCGCACTGAGGCGCGAGAGGGACGCGCGGAGTCTCGACTCGGAGTCGATGAGGAAGTTGGCTCTCGTGACGACCGCATCGCCGACGCTCAGTCCGTCGACGACCTCCGTGAAGTCACGACCCACCTCACCAAGCGTTACCCGACGTGGCTCAAATCGGCCCTCGCCACGTGCGACGAAGACGACGTCTTCGGTGCCGCTGCGAATGAGCGCGTCAGACGGCACGCGCACGACGTCACGGGCTGCCCGCTCGACGACGACCTCCCCGAACATGTCTGGCTTCAGCTCTCCGGCGGCGTTAGCGAAGCTCAAGCGTACGCGTGCGGTCCGCGTCTTCGGGTCGAGGAGCGGGTCGACGAACAAGACCTTCCCTGTGAAGAGGCGTCCCGGGAAGGCGTTGAGCGTGAGCTGCGCGGGCACGCCGGGGCTGACGAAGCGCAGCTCAGTCTCGTAGACGTCGGCGAGCACCCAGAGGGTTGAGAGGTCAACAACGTCGTACGGCATTGCGCCCACCTCGAGGCGAGTGCCTTCAACGAGGTCCTTGCGCGTCACGACGCCGTTGACGGGAGAGACGAACGTGATGCTCCGGGAAGCCGTGCCCTCCTTCGCGAGGCGCTGGAGCTCGGCTTCGGGCACGTCCCAGAGCTCCAGTTTCCGGCGCGCGGCTGCGATGAGGCTCTCTGACTGCGCGCGTGAGGCCGTGAGGAACTCGTTCTCGGCCGCGAGCACTTCGGGGCTGTAGAGCGCGAAGAGCGGCTGGCCCTTGCGCACGGGCTTGCCGACGAAGTCGACGAAGACGTGCTCGACATAACCAGGCACCTTCACGTTGATGCGGCGAACTCTCGTCTCGTCGACGCCGACCTTGCCCACGGTTCGGAAGTTGCCGCCGACCGGCCCACGCTCGATGACCGCAGTGCGAAGTCCAATGAGCTGTTGCCGGGTCGGGTCGAGTTCGACGTTGGCCAGGCCGTCCACCTCGCTGTGTCCCGTCGCGTCCTCCTCGTAGACGGGGACGTAGTCCATCCCCATTGAGTCCTTGGCAGGACTGGGCGAGGTTTGTCGGGGGTCCATCGGGGAGCGGTAGAAGAGAATCTTCCGCTCGGACGTCGCTGGCGCAGCCCCCGGCTCGTTGAGCTTCACCAGCTTCATGCCGCAGATGGGGCACTCGCCCGGGTGGTCGCTCACGATGCTGGGGTGCATCGGACAGTGGTACTTCGCAGCCTGCTGCGGCGCGGTCTCCTGCCGCTTCATCGACGTCGCAACGAGCGCTCCGACGGGGCCGGCGATGGCCGCAGTCAAGGCGATGACGAGGAGGGTTCGAAGCCAACTGCGGCTCTTCTTCGTTTCGGAGTTCATGTCACATTCCTGTCGAGCCACTGGCTGAGGTACCAGGCGCAGCGCTGCTCATGTTCGAAGGCGAGGCCGACCGAGCACCGGACATGCCTCCGCCGCCGCCGGCACCTGGAACAGCGCTACCCATCGAGGTGCCGTTCACGCTCACCTCGGCGAGAGACGCCTCGTCCTGCGCGATGGCGAGCTTCCAGGCGTCGACGAGCACGGCGTACGACGCATCGACAAGGGCAATGGTGGCTGAGGTGGCTTCGAGGACCGAGGCGAAGGGCACCTTGCCGATGCGGTACTGCGTCAGCGTGGCGGCAGCCGTTGCCTCAGCATCGGCGAGCAGGCGGTCCTGGTACGACTGCCAGACTTTTCCAAGGGCGCGCCAGTACGAGAGCCGTTGGGCGGTTCGCAGGCGGAGCAACTGCTCCACCGTCTCAACGCTCCTGCTCGTCGCGTCGATGGTGGCGTTGGCCTCGGACACTGCGCGGGACTGTTTCGTGCCAGCGAAGACTGGAATGGGAAGCCCGAGCGTCACCGTCCACATCGGGTCGAGCGAGCCCCGGACCATCACCCCCGCACCGACCGAGAGGTCTGGGAGATACTGCCGCTGGCTGAGCTCACGCACGCGTTGAGCGCCAGTGACACCCGCACTCGCCGCCAGGTACTCCGGGCTCACCTCGAGAATTCGACGCGTTGCCTCTCCCTCGTCAGGGGGCTGGGGGAAGGCGAGCTGCGCGAGTGGACGAGTCGCGACCTTCTCATCAAGGGGGTGACCGCGAAGTCGGTTGAGTGCTTCGAGCTGCAACTGCTCATCGGCCTGCAGTACGAGGCGCTGCTGCTGGAGGCGGCCCAGTTCGAGGCGAGCTCGGAGGATGTCTGACTGGGGGCCCTCACCTGACTCGTAGCGTGACTGCGCGACCTCGACAGCGAGCGTCAGGAGTGCCGAGAGCTTCGAGAGGAGGTCAAGCCGTGCGCGCGCCAACTGAAGAGCGACGTAGCCGCGGCGTACGTCCGCGATGGTGGTGAGCCGCACGCGCTCGAGCGCGAGCCGTCGCGTCGTCACCTCGACGTTCGCGATGTCGCCTCGCAAGCCGGGCTTGCCCGGGAACGGGATGGTCTGCGATGCCATGAAGAGGAGCCAACTGGTCTCCATGGTGCCGACCTGCCACTTGTTGAAGCTGTCGTTCTGCACTCCCACCTGAAGCATCGGGTCTGGCCACGACTGTGCCTGAGGCACACGTTCCTGCGCGGCGAGAAGCTCTGCTCTCGCCTGGGCGAGCTCGGGCCTGGCTTCAATGGCATCGTCCACAAGAACCGACAGCATCCCGTCGGCGCCCTCTGCTCGAGCCGCGCGGGCCAGGAACAAGAGGGTGAGGCCAACGATTGGTGGAAGGCGGCGCACGACTCACTCCACTTTGAGGCTGCCGGCGATCATGTCCATCGCACAGGCAAACCGAACGAGGCCTGCCTTCTTCGGCGTGAAGCTGACCTCGACCGGCTTGTTGAGCGGAAGCGGTTGAGAGAGGCCGAACTCCTTCAGGACGATGTCGGTCGCGCAGGTCTTCTCGACCGACCTCGTCACAACCAATGTCACGGGTTGCCCCGCCTTCAGCGTGGGCGGATTGGCGACGACGAAGCCATCGCTCGTCACCGCGACGTCGACTCGCGTCGCTGCGCCCGCGACGAACTTCACCAACGCTGCGACCTGCGGCTTGGCGCCGGGCTTCAGATGCACGACGACGCGTGAGCCCACCGGCAGCGCCTTTGCGGTCGAGGGCTTGCCGTCGTTTTCGAAGCGACTGTCTTTGTCGAGGTTGACGACGACCTTGTCTTTGTCGTCTGCGGTGACCGTGAGCTGCGTGTCGGTCAACTGGGTGACGACGCCCTTGAGGTGGCCGCCGCCGTGCGCCAGCGCGGCATTCGAGAGGAAGAGGACTGCGAGGAGTGAAGCGCGGGTCATGGGTGCATCTCCGGTGGGTGAGGGGGTTGGCTGCCGCCACGGAGGAAGTCGTCTTCCTCCATGTCCTCCGCCTGCTGGTGCGGCGTCTTTGGGAGGTTCTTTTCAATCTCAGCGCGTGCGTCCTCGTCGAGGGTGGGGAGCGTGCGGATGAGGGCGACGAGCCCCCACGTCTCCTCGTCGTCGTCGCCTGGCGCACCCCACGCGGGCATTCCGGTGAGGCGAATGCCGTTGTTGATTGCGGCGTAGAGCTCTCCGTCGCTCATGCGTTGGGTCGTCTGGGCGCGCATGTCTGGCGCCGGGGGGTACAGGTTTCGACCGATGTCGGTGTCGCCGGCGCCGCCCACGCCGTGGCAAATGGCGCAGTGCGAAGCCCAATGAGCGCGGGCGGCTTTCAGGTCCGACGGAGCCACCGTCACGGCCTTCACGGACCGAGTTCGCGTCATCGCCAGCCCACGCATCGTGCGCGCCAATGTCTCCTCGAGCGCGGAGGGTTGGCTCCTCGTCGAGAAGCCACCGCGCACCATGAGCGCCGCGGCAGCAGCGAGGACACCTGCGGCCACGAGGGCGAGCAGGCCGACGGCCGCGAGAAACCGCTGCCCTGCGCCAGGCGCGCTCATGAGACGACCTCGCTTCGAATCCACTGCACGGCCACGCCGAGGCCGAAGCCGACGGCGAGCGCGACGACGCCGAGCAGTCCGACGCAGGTGCTCCCCATCGCCCCAGTCAGAAGCCCGAAAGCGGAAGCCGTCACCAGCATGAGCGCTGAGACGCGCTTCTCGAAGGCCCACGAGCCGATGAGCGCCCCAGCGGCGGCTCCCCCGAGCGCACTCGTGCCGAAGCAGAACTGCATGCACATCGAGCCGGCGCAGGCGTGACCGAGTCGTGCCGAGCAAAGCACCAGCCCGAGCGGGAGCGCACCAGCCGCGACGCCCAGGAGCGCCGCCCGAGGAAGGCCATGCCCGAACCACAAGAGGCCAATGGCACCCAACAGCAACATCGCCCCAAGGATGACGGTGGGCACGACTCTTGGCGTGAGGGCCAGCGCTGGTCCAATCAACAGTGCCAATGGAAGCGCGCCGAGGAGAGCCCGACGGAGTCGCCCCCATTCGTAGGCGCGCCGCGCACGAACCAGCAGGAGATGTTCTGGGAGCAGCTCCATGTCTCAAATAGGCCGATGAGCCGCTCGGCGTGACATGGGCCGACCCTTTGGGGAGTCAGCTCTTCATGCTCCGCGCCAGCGCGTCTGCGACACGCAGCGCGTTGGCGGCCAGCGTGAGGCTCGGGTGCCGGTCAGTCGCTGCAGGAACCCCCGCACCGTCGGCGATGTACACACCGGGAAGGCCGGTCACATGTCCGTTTTCATCGATGCGGTCGAGGCAGGTGCCCACTTCATGGCCGCCCGACGAGAAATCGAGCGCGTCGTAGATGAGGAACGCGCGTTCGCGGCTCGAGGCCAACTGTCGCGCGAGGCCGAGCACCTGTCGGTTCATCTGTTTTCCGAGCGACGCTTCGGTTCGGGTGTGGGCGCGAGCGACGAAGCGAGGCGAAGGCCGGCCGAGACCATCGAGTGAGCGTGCGTCGAACTCAACCTGTCGTGGGGTCACCGCGTCAGTCTCACCCATCGCGAAGACGACGTAGAAAGAGTGCTTTGCGGCTTCTTCGACGGTGAAACCGAGGTTCTTGAGGTCTTCGGCGTCCAGGCTCTCGAGGGGAGTGGGCCCACGGACTTCGGTGGTGAAGCGCGCTCTTGAGGTCGGCGGAGGGTGCATCACGGCCGAGGGCTCCGCCGCGTCGAGTGGGTGCACTCCGGCTCGCTCTCGAGGCGCGATGGCGATGGCGCCGGCAATCAAGTGGTCGAACACGTCGATGCGCCGGCGGCGCTGCTTCTCCGGGAGGCTGAACTCGAGGATGCGCGCTGTCTCGATGGGTGACGCAGCCAGCACCACGCGCCTGGCACTGAGGGCTTCGCCCGAGGCGGTGATGGCGATGAGCCCTTCCGAGGTCGCCTCGATGCGAACCACCGGGCTGTCGCAACGAACTTCGCTCCTGAGGGAGACGTCGGCAGCGGTGAGCATTCTCCGTTGTCCGATGAGGACCGACTCGCGCTTCGTCGCCGCCTTGTGGCCGAGCGCCGCCAGCTTGCGATGCAGGGGCCCACGTCGGCCAGTTCGAACGGTGAGGGCTTTCTCTGCTCGGCGAATCCACCCGTCGAGCTCGACAGCGAGCGTGTGAGGCCAGGCTGCCCCCGTTTTCCTGCGGGCATCGAAGTAGTCCTTCGGAGGGCGCTCCATCCAGCCACCCCAGAGGAGCGTCCGCCCTCCTCTCGCGCGAACCCGATGCCACTCGTACCCCTTGGGCGCACGAAAGGCCCAGGCTTGGTCCACGTTTCGTGCAATCGGCGCCACCGCGCGCTGGAATCCGACGACGTCGCCAGGCAGCGTTGGTGGGAGTCCGGGCCCTCCTTCGAGCACCAGGACCGAGCGCCCCTTTCCCTCGAGGTGCTTGGCTGCGAGGGTTCCGCACAGGCCACTTCCGACAACGAGGACGTCGAGCATCGAAGGCTCCAAAAAGGGACGAAGGAAAGACCGGCGACCGGAAACCGGTCGCCGGAGAGCGGCGACGCGCTCAGATGCCGCAGTGGCGAACCTTGATCTTCTTCTTCATGTGCCTCTCACCTCCCTCGTCCGAGTGAACTCCCGGACTCTGAGTAGGCGCGAGGGGCGCTCGGCGTGACAGGTCAATGCGAGGCGAAAACTCTGCGCACGAACTGCGGGGCAAGCCCCACTGCAAAGCCGCCTACCAAGGCAAGTACGCCGGAGTAGCCGACGCAGGCACAGCCCATGGCCCCCGTCAGCACGGAGACAGCTGAAGCAGAGAGCCAGAATCCCCAGCCGAGCCTCAGGCGCGTCGCGATGACCGAGACGACGACGCCGGCAGTCACCCCACCAGCTGTGCAGGCGGGAACGCACAACGAGGAGCAGTGGTCACCTGAACACCCATGCCCGTAGTTCGCGACGAGCGCGAAGACGAGCGGAATGAGTCCTGAGAGAACGCCGGGCCAGAGCGCGAGCCGGAGATCGCGGCCGCGCCAGAGCAAGACGACGCCGCTCACGAAGAGGAGCCCGCCGAAGAGGGCAACCGAACTGGGCCGCTTTCCCAGCACCGCAGCGGCGGCGACGACGAGCAGCACCGGGGCCGCGCCCGCGAAGCTCAGCCCCAAGCGCGCGCGCTCGTAGCGAGCACGTGCTTGGCGCGAGAGTCTGGCGAGGTCAATCGAGTCCATAGAGCCTCCGGAAGGCGTCGCGAAGACGGCCGAGCGCGCGGGCACGTCGTTTCCTCAGGGTTGCGCCGGAGACGGAACTCGCTGTCTCCCAGTAGGTGGCGATGAGTGTCTGCTGGTCGGCTTCGGAGAGCGTGCCCATGGCCTCCATCGCCGCATTGAGGAGGACCCGCTGCTCTTGCTCCTCCGCCGCGGCGCCGCCGTCGCTCTCGTTCGGCCTCTCGTCGGTCGTCTCGCGAAGGCGCTCAGTCTTCTTGAGCTGCGTTCGGCACTGCCATGTGGCGATGGCGAGCGCCCAGGGCAAGGCGGGGCGGTGCCAGTCGTACTCGTTGGCGCGCTCGAGGATGCTCAGCATCGAGGTCTGCGCCGCGTCCACCCCCTCCTGCTCGCCCATGAGGCGCACACAGAGCCTGAGGATTGGGTCCCACAGCAACTCGAAGACCCGAGTAAAGACCTCGCGGTTGCCCTCGGAGAGGGCCTTCAGCAGTTGATCGAGGTCTGAGAACTCGGGCATGGCACCTGACGAAATAGGCGCGAGAAGGGCGAAGCGTGACACCCTCAAACTGTCTGGCACTTTCCGTTGCTCGGGCGAATCCTTTGGGATGTGCCGGGCTCGCACCAACAGTCGGTTCCCGTCCAACGGAGGCTCATCATGCTGCGAATTGCCCTTGTCAGTCTTCTTTCACTCACCGCCTGCGGTCCCTCAACCACTGACGACGCCTCTTCGGTGGGCGCGACGTCGCAGGAGCTCCAGGCTCTCGTTGAGAGTCACACCAGCGCCGCTGCGTCGGTTGCGCCCGCGTCGTGTGCGTCAGAGATGCAGTCGTACCGCGAATCGGCAAACCGAATGCTCGCCTCGATGAGTGGCATGTGCCCTGGTCTCGACACTTGCATGAACGGAATGGGGCACGGCGACCAGGCGGACATGGCGGCAGGTACGCGCGACATGCAGAGCGAACTCGACGCGCACTTGGCGAACGGCTGCGGCGCAGCAGACCTCGGCGCGGAGATGGCGCGTCACCGCCAGGTGATGATGGGCCACACAGCGCACCTCATGACCCGCACCCAATCGATGATGGGGATGATGGCGGGGCGGGGAATGATGCAGTGGCAGGGATGTCGGTAGCCACTCATTGCGGCCACCTGTGAATCTCACGACCGGTCGATGGACCTGCCGCTCGTGCTCATCGCGTCACGCGCGACGGGTAAGTCCGGTCCGGACCATCTCGTCGACGAGCGCCGCGGAGAGTTCGTCGTCGGTCTTGCCGCTCACCTCAAGCTCGACCTCCTCGAACTTCTTCGCGTTGGCCACCACCCACTCGATGTACTGCGCGAGGTTCAGGTGCTCGACGCCGAATGCGATGTCCTTCATCGCGCGCACAATCTGAACCGGCGTCCCGACGAATTCCCGGTCGTCCCGCATGATGATCTTCATGACTTCGCTCCCTGGCGCGCACGCCAATCGCCCGAGCTGATGGTGGGTCGACCTGCGGCCTGCTCGGGCGAGAGGACGTAGGTTTCAGCAGTGGTGCCGTCGGCGAGCACGACCCGCCGGCGTCGATAGAACCTCGGATGCCCCTCGAGCATGTCGAGGCGCGCGAGCGTCGGTGGGTCGACCTCGTAGACCTCGCCGCGCACGGCAGAGTCGCCGCCCTCGATCATCGCCGGGAAGAAGCCCAGGTCGGCGAGGGCGAACACGGGCTTGGTGACGGCCGCTCCGACCAGCTCGGCGTTCGCGAGCAGGCGGTGGTTCGGCTCTCTCGCGAGGAGCGTCCCGTAGACGAACACCCGCGTCACGATGCGCCTCCGATGGCTGCGACGAGCCGCTCGAGCTCAAAGCCCCGCCGCGCGTACTCTCGCGCGAGCACCGCGAAGTACTTCGGCTGCGGGGACCAGGCCTCGAAGGTCTCCTCGGGCTGCAGGTACACGTGCGCCAGGCGTCGCGCGTCCTTTGTCACCACGAAGCGCGTCTCGCGCAGGTAGGCGTGCGGATGCCCCTCCGCGCGGTCGAGCCGGTCGAGGTCGGCGGTGGGCAACCGGTACAGCACTCCCTCGACGCGCTCGCCGGGCACTCGTCGCACGCTCGCGACGGCCCCGCTCCACTTGCTGCTGAAGCCTCCGAAAGTGAGCGCGTGATTCGGCAGGGTCGCGTGGCCCATCGTCTTCGCGCCGGGGCAGCGCTCCAGCATCTGCCCCTCGTCGAGGTTCGAGCCGTAGGCGAAGTAGAGGACCGTCTTCATGCGCGCGCTCCATCGTACTGCTCGGTGGTGACGCGCTGGAGGACTGCGAGCCCGCGCTGCGCCTCGTCGTCGGTCGCGTGAAGCAACTCGAGGTACACCCAGCCGGCGTTGTCGGCGCTCGCCGCAACCATCTGGGCGATCCACCCCTCGGCCTCCGGCGTCGCCAGCTCCACCGCTGCGGCCAGCAGGTGGAGCGCCGCGTGGATTCGCCGGAAGCTGGTGCCCCGCGCGAACTTCACCTCGATTCGCGGCTCGGGATGGCCGTGCTGGCTCCGCGCCAGCGTGACTCGGTAGGCCTTCATGTTCATCTCCTTCATGCCGCCACCGGGGTGGCAGGCGGCGTCTCGGTGGTGGTCTCCGGCTGCGGCTGCTGCGCCGGGCGGTCGCGCCGCTCGCCCTTCCACGCCGCGCTGCCCGCGAGGCGCTTGGTGAGGTGCAGGCGCGCCGTCTTGAACTCGTCGCCGATCAGGCCGAGCCCGAGGAGAAACACTCGGAAGTCGTACTTGGCCGTCGCAGGGTTGAAGGCGCGTCGCCGGCTGGAGGCAGCCTTCGAGGTGAGCGCCTTCGCCGCCATCGCGAGCACCAGCTGGAGGTAGGCCTTCACCTCGCCAGCGTGGAGCGTCCCGTTGAAGTAGCGGAACTCGATCGTGCCGCGGAAGAAGAGGCTGTTGAGGTTGAGCCCGTGGTACCGCGAGGAGTCGTACCGCTGCGGGTTGGGGTTCGCGCGGCCGTACCAGGCTTCGCTCAGCTCGCGCATCGTGCGTGGGCGGTGCGCCTCCAGTCGCTCGATGAAGGCCGGGTCGATGGGGCGGCAGTAGCGCGCCAGCCGGGTGTCGCTGACCGCGAGCGCGTGCTCCAGCAACCGCTCCTGCTTGTGGACGTTCTTCACGAGGTTGGTGGTGCTCTTGGCGTCGAACCGCGCGCCGTCGATGTGGATGTGGATGCCCGTCGAGTGGTCGGCGCGAGCCCCCGCCGCGCGGACCGCGCGGATGATGTTCTGGAGCGTGTCGAGGTCCGCGTAGGTGAGGACCGGCGAGACGACTTCGCCGCTCTGCTCGCCGCCGCTTAGGCTGCCATCGGGCACCACCTGCCACGCGCGGCCCGTCGCGTCCGTCACCCGCCAACCGCGACCCTCGTTCACGACGTTGCCTCCGGTGACCGTCTGGATGGCCCGCGCGAGGCGCTCCCGGTTGAGGCCGACCGTTTCGATTTCGATGCCGTAGCGCAGCGTCTTCAAGTGCGATCCCGTTCCGCCGCGCTGGTGTCGCGGCGAGGGACATACACGCTTCCTTCGGCCCGCCTCAGCAAGCGGAAGAAGTCGAATTCTGATGTAATTTCGACAGGTTGGAATGCTGCGACGTTCCGCGGAGTTACCGCCTGGTTCGCCGGGAAGTGCTCCGAATCGGGGCTCTTCGGCGAGGGGAGCCGGCCCGTTTCCCGGCCCTGAACGCGGCCATCAGCGCCGCGCGGAGCGACTCCTTCGGGCACCACACCGCGAGCCCCGCGAGGTCGGTGGCGTCGACCTCGAAGTCCTCGACGTCGAGGAACCTGCGCGCGATGGAGAGCGCGACCCCCGAGGTTCGCGGAGTGCCCATCACGCCTCCTGCTCGAACGCGCGCGCCGCGTCGGTGGCGCCGAGGTGCTTCAGGTAGTGGCCGAGCGCGCGGCGGAAGAACTCCATGCGGTTCGGGATGTCGCGCTCACGCCACGCGTCATCCATCTTGTCGACGACTCCGGCCTCGAGCCGCAGTGGCAGAATTCGCATGTCGGTGGGCTCGCCTTCACGCCGACGCGTCGCGCGCGGTCCGACGGGCACGTGACCCTTCTCGGCCTCGCGGATCTTCCAGACCAAGTACGGCTTCGACGAGGAGCCGCTCGGCCGACCGACGACCTCCACGTACTTCGCGCGCAGCTCCTCGACGGAGAGTTCCTTGAAGCGACCGCGCGGCTTCGCCTCGGCCTTCTTCGAGAGCGCCTCCTCGATGCGACGAATGAGGAACTTCCGGTTCGGGCTCTTCGTCGCCTCGCCCACGACTTCCTTGAAGCGCGCCTGGAGCTCCGGGAGTCGCAGCGCGTCCAGCTTGTCCTTCGTTGCCATGTGCATCACCTCGTCGGGCACTGGGTACACGTCTCCCTCGGCCACGGGCCCTTTCGCAGCCGAGGGTGTTGGGGAATCACTTCGTCGGAGTGACCGACGCGGCGCCGGCGCGGTACGCGGCCTCGAGCGCCTTCTTCACCTGCCAGACCGCGACGTCGTGAAAGTCGAGCGAGTCCATCTTGCGCGTCTCGAGCGTCTCGATGTTCAGCACTCGCTTCGCGATGTCGGCGAGCACCTCGTTCATCGGTGCTTCCTCGCCAGGCGGAACGGCGTCTTCGAGCCGTAGCGGAGCTGCTGTCCCTCGACGAGGAAGACGTCGGTGGGCGAGAGGCCGGACTCGGTGCGCCTCGGCTCCTCGCGGCCGTCCTCGTCGGGAGCGTCACACTCGGCGCGCGTCACCACGCCGGAGAGCTCAATTTCGAACGGCCAGTTATGCGCTGCTGGGCATAACTGGCCTTATGCGGAGCCCCGCTTTATGCGGAGCTGGAGACCAACCGGACCCCGTTCTCCGTCGTGAGCGAGGCTCGGCAACTCCGCATCATCGCTGGGGCATGAGGGAGGCGATCAGCTTGTCG
>JBMORD010000310.1:0-51037 GCA_049322495.1 Myxococcota bacterium
GATGCGCCGCGCGGCGCACTTCCGCTCGTACGGGCTCAAGAAGGGCGACCGGGTGGCGATGATCGTGCCCGAGGGCGAAGACTTCGTGCCCACCTTCCTCGCTGCGGTGTGGGCGGGCATCGTGCCGGTGCCGCTCTACCCGCCGCTCTCGCTCGGCAAGCTCGACGCCTACGTCGACACGCTGGTGGCGATCATGGGCAAGGCGAAGCCGACCTACGTGGTCACCTCGTCGAAGGTGCAGTCGGTCATCTGGGGCGCGGTGGCGAAGGTGTCGTCGGTCAAGGGCGTCATCACCACCGAGGAGCTGCGCGGGCCGGCCCCGGCGGGCGCGAGCGGCGAGAAGGCGGAGGTCTCGGAGGACGACCTGTGCTTCCTCCAGTTCACCTCGGGCTCGACCTCGACGCCGAAGGGCGTGGCGGTGACGCACGGCAACCTGCGGGCGAACGCGTGGGCGATCATGCGCGACGGCCTGCAGACCGACACCGACGTCGATCACGGCGTGTCGTGGCTGCCGCTGTACCACGACATGGGGCTCATCGGCTTCGTCATCTCCCCGATGTTCCACCGCGTGTCGGTGACCTTCATCCCCACCCTGACCTTCGTGCGCAACGCGACCATCTGGCTGCGCACCATTCACCGGGTGAAGGGCACCATCACCTTCGCGCCGAACTTCGCGTACGCGCTGGCGGTCAAGCGCGCCAAGCCCGAGCAGATCGCCTCGCTCGATCTCTCGTCGATGCGGCACTTCGGCTGCGGCGCCGAGCCGATCAACCCGCACACCATGCGCGCCTTCGTCGAGACGTTCTCGAAGGCCGGCCTCAAGCCCCACGCGATGCTGCCCTGCTACGGCATGGCCGAGGCGACGCTGGCCATCAGCTTCATCGGGGTCGACGAGGAGCTCTCGACCGACGTCATCGACGTCGACGCCTACCAGCAGGACCGCAAGGCCGAGCCGGCGCCGGTGGAGCAGCTCCAGGCGGGCCGCGCGCAGGAGTTCGTGGCCTGCGGCCGCTCGTTCCCGAAGCACGAGGTGGGCATCTTCGACGACGCGGGCAAGCGCCTCGGCGATCGCCACATCGGTGAGATCTGGGTGCGCGGGCCGTCGGTGGCGAAGGGCTACTACGAGGACCCCGAGGCCACCGAGCGCACGTTCGGCAACGGCTGGCTCAAGACGGGCGACTACGGGTACCTCGCCAACGGCCACGTGTACATCACGGGTCGCAAGAAGGACATCATCATCATCAACGGCCGCAACTACGACCCGCAGCGCATGGAGTGGATCGTCGACGAGCTCCCCGAGGTGCGGAAGGGCTCGACGGTCGCCTTCTCGAAGCCGGGGCAGCAGAGCGAGGAGCTGGTGATCGTCCTCGAGTCGCGCACCCAGAAGCCCGAGGAGCTCAAGGAGCTCGTGAAGCAGAAGATCAACGAGAACCTCCAGCTCATGCCGGCCGACGTGGTCATCGCGCCGGTCGGCTCGCTGCCCAAGACCTCGAGCGGCAAGCTCCAGCGCGCGAAGACCCGCGCCCAGTACCTCGACGGCACGGTCGGCAAGGAAGGCAACCGCACGCTGGGCGGCAACGGCGAGAAGCTCGTGGTCGCCAGGCACGTGGCCACGTCGATCCTCGGGCGCGCGCAGCACCGCGCCCGCCGCGTGATGGAGCACACCCTCGAGATCCGCTCCGTCTCGGACGCGATGGAGAAGTTCAAGCTCGCGCAGGCGTACGCCCAGAAGCGCGTGTCGCGCATTCTCGGCTGATCAATTCCCACCCCACCACCAACTGAAGGAACACCACCATGGCTACCGTCAACGTCGCTCAGCTGTTCGCCCAGGCCGCCCTCGAAGTGAACGGCAAGAAGCTCGAGGGGCTCACCAAGGACACCGTCATCTCGAAGCTCGGCCTCGACTCCGTGGCGATCATGGAGCTCGTCAGCTACTTCGAGGAGAAGCTCAACATCCGCATGCCGGACGAGGATCTCGCCAAGGTGCAGACCATCGGCGACCTCGGCGCGGTCGTGAAGCGCCTCGTGCCCGCCGGCACCGAAGTGCAGATCTGAAGCACCGCCGCAGGGCAGCACCCGGGCCCGCGCACCCTCGCACGGGCCTGGCTTACGTCGCGGAGGTATTCAGGTGAGTTCTCAGAAGCACGAGCCCCGAGAAGCCATCGCCGTCATCGGCATGGCCTGTCGTTTCCCGCACGCGAAGGATCTCCCCTCGCTCTGGCGCGTCATCTCGACGGGCGAGGTGACCTTCGAAGACATCGACGACAGCCGGTGGAAGCACTCTGCCTTCTACGATCCCACCGACGTGCGCGCGGTCGACAAGACCTACGTGCGCAAGGGCGCCTTCATCGACGGCGTCGACGAGTTCGCCGCGCTCCACTACGGGCTCGCGCCGCGCCGCGTGCAGGTGATGGACCCGCAGCACCGCCTGTGCATCGAGGCCACGCGCCAGGCGCTGCAGGACGCGGGGCTCGATCACAAGGGCTTCGACAAGCAGCGCACCGGCGTGTTCATCGGCGCCTCGGTCAGCGAGTACAAGGACCTGATGACCGCGCGCCACCGCGCGCAGCAGGCCATCAACGGCGAGTTCGGCGACGCCCTGCTCCCGCATGAGGCCGAGCCGCTCAAGGCCGCGGTGGCCGACGTCGCGCCCGCGCGCGCCTTCACCATCGCCGGCTCGCTGCTGAACATGATCGCCTGCTCGGTCGCGCAGACGTTCGACCTCAACGGCCCGGCGATGAGCATCGACGCGGCGTGCAGCTCGGCGCTGGTGGCGATCCACGAGGCGGTGGTCAACCTCCGCGCGCGCCAGGTGAACGTGGCGCTCGCCGGCGGCGTGTACCTGAACCTCAACCCCGACAACCTCATCGGCTTCTCGCGCATCGGCGCCATCTCGCCTTCGGGCGCGTGCCGCCCGTTCGACGCGAAGGCCGACGGCTTCGTGATGGGCGAGGGCGTGGGCATGGTGGTGCTCAAGCGGCTCGACGACGCGCTCCGCGACGGCGACCGCGTCTACGCCGTGCTCCGCGGCTCGGGCTGCAACAACGACGGCCGCGGTGAGGGCCCGATGACGCCCCGCCCCGAGGGCCAGCGCGACGCGATGTGGCGCGCGCACACCGACGTCGACTTCCCCGTCGAGAGCATCAGCTACGTCGAGACCCACGGCACGGCCACCACCGTCGGCGACGTGGTCGAGGTCGGCGCGCTCAAGCACTTCTTCAACGAGCGGGCGGGCAAGGCGCTCGAGCACCCGTTCTGCAACCTCGGCAGCATCAAGGGCAACGTCGGCCACACCATGTCGGCCGCGGGCGTGGCGGGCTTCATCAAGACCTGCCTCATGCTGCACCACGGCGTCATCCCCCCGCAGCCGGGCGTCGAGGAGCTGAACCCGAAGCTCGACCTCGCGCACTCGCCCTTCGTGGTGGCGCGCGAGGCGAAGCCGTGGAACGTGCCGCTCCGCCGCGCGGCGGTCTCGTCGTTCGGCTTCGGCGGCACCAACGCGCACGTGCTCCTCGAGCAGGCGCCGGCGCCGAAGACCGTCGAGGCCCACGCCTCGGGCCCGCAGCTGCTGCTGCTCTCGGCGCCCACCCACGCGCTGCTCAAGACGCACGCCGAGGAGATCGCCCACCAGGTGAAGCTCCACGGCCTGCGCGTGGCCGACGTCGCGCGCACGCTCGCCTCGCGCCACGCGCACGACTGCCGCGTGGCCTTCCTCGCCAGCACGCGCGAGGAGCTGCTCGAGAAGCTCGGCCAGGTCGCCAGCGGCGCGCTCGACCCGTCGACCCCGGTGCCCGCCGAGCAGCGCAAGCTGGGCTTCCTGTTCGCCGGCCAGGGCGCGCAGCGCGTCGGCCTCCTGCAGGACCTCGTGGCCCGCTTCCCCGCGCTGCGCAGCAAGCTCGAGCAGTACGACGCGGCGACGAAGGCGGAGTTCGGCTTCTCGCTGCTCGCGGCGCTCTACCCGCCCGCGGGCACCGACCCGGCCGCCGCGCAGGCCTTCCTCACCCGCACCGAGATCTGCCAGCCGGCGATGGCGGCGCTGGGCATCGCGCTGGGCGAGCTGCTGCGCGAGTGCAACGTGCTGCCGTCGGTCACGCTCGGCCACTCGCTGGGTGAGTTCGCCGCGGCCTCGGTGGCGGGCATGCTCCCCGGCGCCGACGCGGTGAAGCTCGTCGCCCGCCGCGGGGCGCTGATGAACGGGCTGCAGCTCGCCGACGCGGGCGCGATGCTCGCGGTGATGGCCGAGCGCGGCGTGGTGCAGCAGCACCTCGCGGGCGTCGAGGGCGTGGTGGTGGCCAACCACAACCACCCGACGCAGGTGGTGCTGTCGGGCACCACGAAGGGCATCGAGGCCGCGCAGGCGGTGATGGCGAAGGCCGGCCTCAAGCACACCCGCCTCGACGTGAGCCACGCGTTCCACTCGCCGCTCATGGCGGGGATGGACGAGAAGATGAAGGCGGTGGTGGCCGGCCTCGCGCTGCAGGAGCCGAAGGTCGCCGTCGCCTCGTGCATCAGCGGCCGCACCTACCACTCGGCCGCCGAGGCGCGGGAGATCTGGGTGCGCCACGCGACCTCGCCGGTGAACTTCGTCGAGGCGCTGCAGACGTGCGTCGACGAGGGCGTGACCCACTTCGTGCAGGTCGGCGCGGGCGGCGCGCTGCTCGCGTTCGCGCGCGGCGTGGCGCCGTCGGCCGCGATGTACCCGCTGGCGCCCAACGAGGGCCAGGACGCGGGCGCGATGTTCCTCGGCGCGCTCGGCCAGCTCTGGAGCCGCGGCGTGCCCGTCAACGCGCTCCCGCTGCTCGCCGGCGCGTCGCTGGTCACGCTGCCGCCCACCCCGCTCGAGACCCAGAAGTACTGGGCGATGGAGCGCACGCCCCGCGCGCCGCGCCCGGTCACCCGCGCGCCGCTGCCGCAGGCGTTCCCCACCACTTCCGCAGTTCAGCAGCAGAGCCTCAAGAAGGGACCCGTCGCGATGGACAACCTGATTGCCCTCTTCCAGCAGCAGATGGCGCTCCTCCAGAGCCAGGCGGAGATCGTCAAGGCGCAGGCCCAGGCCATCCAGGCCATGGCCGGCGGCGACACCACGGCGCTCACCGCGGTGACGCAGTCGATGCAGGTCGCCACCGCGTCGGGCGGCGCCGCCGTCGCGATGCAGTCGGCCGTCATTCCCGCGCCGGCGCCGGTCGTCGCCCGCCCGCCCGACTTCTCGAACCTCGTCGGCAAGAAGGGCGTCGACCAGGTGGTGGGCGTGCAGACCGCCGCGCCCGTCGCGCCCGCGCCGGTGGTGAAGAAGGAAGAGCCGAAGGTCGACCTCCGCCCCGAGGTGAAGGCGCGCGTGCTGGAGGCGGTGGCCCGCATCAGCGCGTTCCCCCAGGCGACGCTCAAGCTCGAGCAGACGCTGGTCGGTGAGCTGGGCTTCGACTCGCTGATGCTGGTCGAGCTCGACCAGTCGATCGGCAAGGCCTTCCCGTCGCTCGGCGGCCTGCCGCGCGAGCTGTTCAGCAAGAACACCACCAGCGGGACCATCATCGAGCACGTGGTGCAGGCGCTCGAGAAGGGCCCGTCGGCGAAGGCCGAGGCCGCCGCCGTCGCCGCGCCCGTCGAGCGCTACGCGCCGGCGGTGGTGCCCGCGCCGCTCGCCGTGCTGTCCGAGACGGTGGCGTCGTTCAGCAGGCCCGTGCTGGTGACGAAGGACGCGCGCGGCGTGGCCGAGGCGATCGTCGCGAAGCTCCAGGCGCACGGCGTCGCGGCGCAGCTCGGCGACGGCTCGACGCCGGGTGAGTTCGCGGGCGTCATCGACCTCGTGGGCGACGCGGCGGACTACCGCGCGGCGAGCCGCGACGCCCTCGCGCTCTCGAAGAAGCTGGGCGCCGAGAAGGCGGAGCTCTTCGTCGCCGTCACCTCGCTCGGCGGCCACTTCGGCTTCGGCGGCGTGACGCGCGCCGCGCTGGGCCAGGTGGGCGCGCTGGGCTTCGCCAAGGCGCTCGCGGCCGAGTGGCCCGACGCGCTGGTGAAGGCCATCGACGTCGACGCGGCGCTCGGCGCCGACGCCATCGCGCAGCACGTGGTCGACGAGGTGCTCTCGGGCGACCGCACGGCCGAGGTGGGCTTCGGCAAGCACGGCCGCACGGCGGTCTCGCTCGCGCCGGCGAAGGCGGCGGCGCTCAAGGGCCTCGACGCGGGCTCGGTGGTGGTCATCACCGGCGGCGCGAAGGGCCTCGGCTTCAAGTTCGCGAAGGCGCTGGCGAAGGCGCACGGCTGCACCATCGCCCTCACCGGCCGCTCGGCGCTCAACGAGGAGCTCTCGAAGGCCGTCGCGCAGGTGAAGACCGCCGGCGCGAAGGCGTGCAGCTACCACGCGATGAACGTGCGTGACGCGGCCAGCGTGAAGGCGGCCATCGACGCCATCCGCGCGCAGCACGGCAAGGTCGACGCGGTGGTGCACAACGCCGGCCTCCTCGCCGACGCGCTCGTCGAGAAGAAGGACGTGGCGCAGCTCGACTCGGTGCTCGAGACCAAGGTGGGCGGCGCGCTGGCGCTGCTCGACGCGACGAAGGGCGACGCGCTCTCGCTGCTGGTCTTCATCGGCTCGTGGGCCGGGCGCTTCGGCAACGCGGCGCAGACCGACTACTCGGCGGCCAACGAGATGATGGCCCGCCTGGTGAGCGAGAAGCGCGCGGGGCTCCGCACGCTCGCCATCGACTTCCCGCCCTGGGAAGACTCGGAGATGGCGAAGAAGATCCCCGCCTTCAAGAAGGCCGAGCTCAAGGCCGAGGGCGTCACCTTCCTCTCGGACGACGAGGGCGTCGCGGCCTTCCTCGCGGAGCTCAAGGGCGGGGAGGGTGAGGTGCTGGTGGGGCGCGCGCTGCCCGAGCGCACCGTGCGCCACGTCGCGCACTTCCCGGTCTCGCGCCTCAACCACGTCTACCTGAACGACCACACCATGGCCGGCCAGCGCGTGCTGCCCTTCGCCGCGGCCCTCGATCACGTCGCCGCGGCGGCGCTCGAGGCCACCGGCGCGCAGCAGCCCGGCCAGTTCACCCCCTTCGCGGTGACGGACTTCAAGCTCCAGCGCGCGGTCATCGTGCCCGACACCATCTGGCTCGAGGCCTCGGTGAAGCAGGCGCTGCGCGGCGGCAAGGCCCACGCGCTCGACGTCTCGCTGAGCCAGGGGCGCGCGACCTCGTACACCGGCACGGTCACCGTCGGCGCCGACAGCGCGGTGGTGCCCGCGGTGAAGAGCTTCGCGGCCACGCCGACCCTGCCGCTCTCGCTCAAGGACTTCTACGGCGGCTTCACGTTCCACGGCCCGCGCCTGCAGGGCATCGTCAGCATCGACGCGCTCGGTGACGATGGCGTGGTGGGCCACGTCAAGGGCTGCCGCCCGGCGGACTGGATCAAGGAGCCGCTGCGCAACGAGTGGACCGTCGACCCGCTGGTGCTGGACGCCTCGTTCCAGCTCGCCGGCTACTGGGCGTGGGTGAAGCAGCAGCGCGCGGGCTTCCCGGTAAGCCTCGGCCGCTTCGTGCAGCTCGCGCCGTTCGGCGCCGGCCCGCTCAAGGTGACGGTGACCTTCGAGTCGTCGAGCGACGACCTCTTCTCGGGCACGCTGGTGTGGCAGAACGAGAAGGGCCAGGTCGTCGCGTACGTCACGGGCATGACCGCGGAGTTCAAGAAGCGCGACCCGCAGTTCCAGACCAGGGCGACGCCCGCGCCGATGGTCGCCGAGCCGCCGGTTTCGATGGCCTCGCCGGTCGTCGACGAGCCCGCTCCCGCGGCGCCGGTCGCCATCGACGAGTCGGCGTGGAACCCCGAGAAGTTCCCCGAGTACGAGGAGCTCAAGGAGCGCATCTCGATGGCCGAGGCGTTCGGCCTGCAGAACCCGTACTTCTCGGTGCACGAGGCGATCTGCGGCGACACCACGGTCGTCAACGGCAAGACGATGATCAACTTCTCCTCGTACAACTACGTGGGGAACTCCGGCGACCCGGTGGTGAGCAAGGCCGCGCAGGACGCGATCGCGAAGTACGGCACCTCGGTGTCGGCGAGCCGCGTGGCCTCGGGTGAGAAGCCGCTCACGCTGGAGCTCGAGCGCGCGCTGGCCGACTTCTTCGGCACCGAGGACTGCATCGTGCTCGTCTCGGGTCACGCCACCAACGTCACGGTGGTCGGCCACATGGCGGGCCCGGGCGACCTGGTGCTGCACGACGCGCTGGCGCACGACTCGATCATCCAGGGCGCGAAGCTCTCGGGCGCCAAGCGCCGGCCCTTCCCGCACAACGACTGGGAAGCGCTCGACCGCATGCTGACCAACCTGCGGCCGCACTACCGCCGCGTGCTGATCGCCATCGAGGGCACCTACTCGATGGACGGCGACATCCCCGAGCTGCCGAAGTTCATCGAGGTGAAGAAGAAGCACAAGGCGATGCTCCTCGTCGACGAGGCGCACTCTGCCGGCGTGGTGGGCCCGACGGGCCGTGGCATCGGCGAGTACTTCGACGTCAACCGCGCCGACGTCGACATGTGGATGGGCACGCTCAGCAAGTCGTTCGCCTCGTGCGGCGGCTACATCGCGGGCAGCAAGGCGCTGGTCGAGTACCTCAAGTACACCACGCCCGGCTTCGTGTACTCGGTGGGCATCCCGCCTCCGAACGCGGCGGCGGCGCTCGCGTCGACGAAGCAGATGCTCGCCCACCCCGAGCGCTCGAAGAAGGCGAAGGACAACGCCGCCTACTTCGTGAAGCTCCTCAAGGAGCGCGGCATCAACACCGGCATGACCAAGGACACCGCGGTCGTGCCCGCCATCATCGGCAACTCGGTGCTCTGCCTGCAGGTGTCCGACGCGCTCAAGAAGCGCGGCATCAACGTGCAGCCCATCCTCTACCCCGCCGTCGAAGAAGATCAGGCGCGCCTGCGCTTCTTCCTCTCCTCGCTGCACCAGGAGAGCCAGCTCCTCCACACCGCGAACGTGCTCAAGGAAGAGCTCGAGCGCCTCACCCGCGAGATGAACGGCGACGCCGTCGCCTGAAGACTCGAACCCCTGTAAAGGACCGCACCCATGACCTCGACTCAGGAAGAAGTTGAAATCGGCTACGACATCTCGAACGAGTTCTTCCGGCTCTGGCTGGACGAGCGCATGCACTACACGAGCGCCGTCTTCGACGAGGCGCACACCACGCTCGAGCAGGCCCAGCGCAACAAGAGCCGCTGGCTGGCCGACTTCGCCGAGGTGAAGCCCTCGTCGCTGGTGCTCGACATCGGCTGTGGCTGGGGCGCCAACCTCGAGTACCTGGTGCTCGAGCGGAAGGTCGAGCGCGCCCACGGCATCACGCTCTCGCGCGCGCAGGCCGACGAGATCCGCGCCCGCAAGCTGCCGGGCGTGACGATGTGGGTCTCGGACTACAAGGACTTCGTGCCGCCCGAGAAGTACGACGCGCTGGTCAGCATCGAGATGATCGATCACCTCGTGTCGCCGGCGCAGCAGCAGCAGGGCCTGGCGGTGCCGATCTACCGCGAGTACTTCAACAAGCTCGCCACCTGGGTGAAGCCGGGCGCGTGCTTCGGGTTCCAGGCGATCCTCCGCGACCGCGTGCCGCGCTCGAAGAAGGACCTCGAGGATCTCAAGTTCACCGCCGACGTCATCTTCCCCGGCGGCCTCAACCCGCGCCTCGAGGAGCTCGTCGCGGCCTGCGGCCAGTCGTGGGAGATCATTCAGCTCAACACGCGCCGCGTCGACTACGGCAAGACCACCGCCGAGTGGCTGCGCCGCATGCGCCTCAACAAGGACAAGATCATGGCGTCCGGCTGGGGCACCAAGGTGATGAGCAACGGCGCCACGGTGTGGACCAACTACGAGCGCTACCTCGAGACCTGCGTGCGCGCGTTCGCCAACCACTGGTCGAGCGACGTGCAGATGAAGCTCCGCCTCAAGGACTGATTCCGCTCGGCCCATTGCCGAAGGACGCGCCGCCGCGTGCACGCATTCCGTGCCGCGGCGGTTTCGTTATGGTGGCGCCATGAGGCTCGCGCTCGTGCTGCTCGTCGTGCTCGTCGGCAGTTGCACCCGCAACGTGCGGCCGACGTCGAAGCGCGCCGAGTGTGAGGCGTGCCTCGCCGCGGGTCGGGTGTGGACCGGTGGTCGGTGCGCCGATCAGTGCCTGATGGACGTCTCGTGCTTCAAGCCCGGGATGACCTGCCCGGAGCACGTGCAGGAGCGCACCGACTTCTGATCAGCCTGGCCGCGCCGCGGCGAACGCCTCGAGCGAGCCGTAGGCGGCCCACGGCGCGGCGGGCGCCTCGAGCCGCGCCGCCCTCCGCAGCCCCGCCAGGAAGCCCTGCCACGCCGCCGCGGGAGCCTGCCCGGGAAAGAGCGCCGGCACGCGAGGATCCGTCCCGCTCAGGCGCACCACGCGCCCGCCCTGCCGCAGCACGAGGTCGACGACGAGGGCCCGGTCGATCAGGCCCGCATGGACCGCGGCGATGGCCTCGAAGGGCACCACGCGCGGCTGCGCTCCCAACGAGAGCTCGAGCCCGCGCGCGCTCACCGACACCACGGTCGCCTCGAGCGTCTGCACCGACGGCGCGGCCGGCTGCTGCGGAGGCTCGTCGTGCGAAGCGAGCAGCGCACGTGCCTTGAGCGCCTGGGCTCCGCTGCCGGCCGCGACGGCCTCGACGAGCGCCCGGGCGAGCTCGGGCTCGACGACGGGCTGAGCGCGCCGAAGCCGCTCGGCGAGCTGCCAGGCGAAGGGAGGCGAGAACGCGCGCGCGTCGAGCGCCTCCGCGTGCTTCGTGACGAGCGCCTCGAGCTCACGATCCGGTCGTGCCATCAGCTCGCGCAGCACGCGCTCGAAGCGCACCTGGCCGCGCCCGCCGCGCAGCTCCGCCTCGGCGAGCAGCAGCGTGAGGCCGGGGTACGACGGCGCCTGCTGCTGCAGCGCGAGCAGCGTCTCGCGGGCCGCTTCGTAGTCGCCGCGCGAGTACGCCGACTGCCCGTCGAAGAAGAGCTGGTCGAGCCGCGACTGCTCTTCGCGCGACTCGGCGACCGTGAGCAACTCCCGCTCGAAGCCCAGCCCGCGCAGCGCGAACGCGATCACCGCACCGAGCGCGAAGCCGCCGACGTGCGCCCCGGTCGCCACGCCGGGCGCGCCACCCGACTTGAGATCCCACACCTCGCTGGCGATCCACCCCAGCCCGCACAGCCACGCGGGCACCCACACCGAGCCGGCGAACGGGCGGATGAACCAGATGAGGTACAGAAAGCGGATGCGCGAGGCCGCGAAGCGCACCGCGAACGCGCCCATGCAGCCAGCGATGGCGCCCGACGCGCCGCCGATCGACGCGACCTCGTGCCGGCTGAGCGCGAACTGCACGAGCGACGCGACGAGCCCCGCCGAGAGGTAGAAGGCCGCGAACTTGCGCCGGCCCCACGCCTCCTCGAGGAGCGGCCCGACGATCCACAGGAACAGCAGGTTGCCGAGCAGGTGGAACAACCCGAAGTGAACGAAGAGGTTGGTGAGCCAGCCGACCTGCGCGAAGCCGTGCGAGGGCACGAGGCTCAGCCGACGCTCGAGGCCTCCGGCGGCGTCGAGCTCTCGCGCGAGCAGGACCTTGAAGGTGCGCTGGTCTTCGAGCACCTGCGCCGCATCGGGCCGCTCACCCTCGTAGCCCTCTGACACCCATGGATGCTCGTCGACCCACGCCGCGAGCGGGCCGAACTCGGGGTCGGGCGCGGCGGCGAGGTTGGTGGCGAGAAACACCGCGACGCACGCCACCGCGATGCCGATGGTCACCGCCGGTCTTCGCGAGCGCTCTGCGCTCGAGCCTGTCGGAATGAAGAACAGCACGCCGCCTCCCGGATGCTCCGTGTGCGTCGGAGACCATAGCGGACGCGCTCGTGCGTGGTCAGAGGTCGGCGAGCACGACGCGCACGCGGTCTTCGCCCATACGCACCGGGAGCCAGAGGCGGCGCAGCGACGGCGACACGAGCGGCGGCGCGCACACGTCGGGGTCGAGCTCCGCGACGAGCCGCGGCGGCGACGAGAGATCCGCGGGCACCACGAAGACGCGCACCTTCGGCTGCGCGGCGGGGACGAACTCGGTGAAGTGCAGCAGCCGACCGGGCTGCGTCGCCGAAGCGGCTGGCGGCCCTGCGTGCCGAACGAAGCCCGGCGCCATGCACCTCGTGTCGGCGGTGAACGGCGCGCCGCTCGGCGGGTTGAAGAAGAGCGAGTCGGTGAGCAGGGCGACGCGGCCGGTCGCCACGTTCCAGGCCTCGAGGCGCGCGGCGCCGCCGCTCTCGTCGGCGCTCACCAGGAAGACCACGTCTGACTGGGGCTGGGCGATCGCCGAGCTCGGGAGCGCGGCGAGCGACCACGCATGGCCGAACGAGAGGGTCTGCGTGCGGGTGACGCCCTTGAGCTCCCTCGGAGTCCACACCACGGCCGCGCGGGTGCGGCCGACCCGCGCCACGGCCTTCGCCTCGAGGATGAAGGCTCGCGCGCCGGTGCGCAGGTCGACGCGCTCGATGCCGGCGTCAGCGTCGCGCGTGAGCACGAAGTCGTCGTCGCCGAGCATCACCGGGACCGAGCGCGAGCGGACGGTGCGCGCCGGGTGCTGGCCGCGCGCGTCGCTCAGCTCGCAGCGCGCGCCGTCATTGAAGGCGCAGGCCATCGCCCACGGCCCCGACACGTCGAGCCGCACGAAGTCGTCTTCGTCGGCCGGGAGCGGCACCTCGCGCCGGGTGCGGGTGGGCACGTGCGTCTGAAAGAGCCGGGTGTACGGGTAGCCGTGCGACGAGTGCAGCCAGTCGCCGCTGGCTCCGAACTGGCGCATGTCGTCGTCGTGCAGCAGCGGCCGGCCGTCCTCCTCGGGGCTGGCGAGGTAGAGCTGTTCCTGCAGGCCGCGGCGCGCCGTCACGACGAGCTGGCCATCGCGGAAGTCGTCCTCCGCGTACGTCGGAACGTCACTGGGAATGCCCTCGAGCCCCTTCGGCGCGTCCCACGGCGGCAGCGTTCGCAGCACCCGCGACGCCTCGAGCTCGCACGTCGTCGGGTTCACCGGGTCTCGCCACGCCAGCGAGCCGAAGCTCGAGAACGTCGAGCGGATGATGCCTTCCGCGCCGACGTGCGGTGCTGCGAAGCGCTGCTCACCAGACTGCGCGTCGAACAGCGCCCAGCGCCCCTCCTGGAGCCGCGAGGTGTAGCCGCCGGCGCTGCACTCGAAGGTGCGAGCCACCTCGACGGCCGCGAACTGCAGACCAGTCGGAGAGATCCAGCCCGTCGCCGCGGGGACCAGCGCCGCGTGGTGCCTCACGAGCTTGCCGCGATCGTCGTACCAGCTGGCGGCACACACGCCGGCATCGCAGCGGCCCCACACGGCCCAGGTGGAGTCTCCGAGCGCGAAGGGCTCTCCGCTCGCTTCCGCCACCACCACGGGCTCCAGCGCCGGTCCACGCACCGTGCGCCAGTCGAGGCGAACGGTCTCGGGAGGCCCCGCGTCGGGCGCTCCGGCGTCGAGCTCGCCCGCGTCAGGAACGAGCGAGCCTGCGTCCGGCCGTCCCGCGTCTGGCTGCGGCCCGGGAGCGGAGGAACAGCCGACCGCAAGGAGTGCTGCGAGGAGGAACGTGCGCATACCTGAAGGACCGGCCGTCGCGCGGACGCTGGGAACCACGCACCTCGTTCCCCGCCAGTTCGGCCGGGCTCGCCCGCAAGGGCCCAGGGTGATGTGGGATGGCGCCGCGTCCGCATCTCACCCGGCGGAGCGCACCTCCTTTCGGGCGATGAATCCCCCGCTGGCTGCCTTCGGTGCTTGCCGCGAACGCGGAGCCGTCGCAGAGAACGGATCTCGTTGCGCAGCAGCGAGGGAGCGACTTGCCGGTGAGCGCTGCGGCCTCGGAGCGCCGCGGACTGCCCCGCGTGAAGTCGACCTTCGGGGTGACGTCGGGCGGCGGGAGCTGCGCGAGGCAGAGCGCCTTCACCTGCCGCCGGCCGAGCTTCGGCGTGGCTTCGCCGCGCGCGGCGGCACTGCGAGCTGCCGGGAGTGGGCCGTGGAGCCCCTCTCGAGCGCCGACGACCTGCTGTGGCTGCGCAACCCGGCCACTGCCGAGGTGGGCTTTGCGTACAGCGCGTCGCGCTCCTTCGCGGGGCGCAAGGACGTGGTCGCGTCGACGGCCAGCGACGCCACGAGGTGTGGCGCGCTGGACGGGGGTGAGGTGGCTCGACGCGGCCCCACGCCGAGCGCGAAGTCAGGGCGACACGACGTTGACCGCGCGGGAGATCTCCACCGAGCCGAAGCCGAGGTTCCGACCGAGGTGCCGCTCGGCCATCGACACGATGCGGATCGTCGCCTCACCGGGCGTCTGCGGCGCCTTCACCGTCGCCTGGCGCTGCGCGGTCGTCACGTAGTCCCCCGAGCCGTTCTCAGCGGAGATGGACACGTCGAACGAGTCCGCGGAGTCGGCGCCGGTCCACGTGACGGTGACGTCGGCCCCGGCGGTGACGTCGACGCCCGCGTCCGGCGACACGAAGGTCGGCGCAGGCGGGAGCAGCGCCTCGACGTTGATCGGCTCGAGCCCGGGCGCTTCGACGCGCACCGAGTTGTGGCCGTCACGGATGACGACGGGGAAGAGCTCGAAGAGCACGAAGCCGCTCTCTCCGTCGCTCAGCAGCTCGACCCCATTGAGACGAACGCGCGCGTTCGCCACCGCGCGCTTGCCCGAGAACACCTGCACGCTGGCGAAGCGCACCCCGTCGGAGTGGCCGATCAAGGTGAAGACCCGCGGCGTGCGGTAGAGCAGCTGGCCGCACGCGAACTCGTCCGGCTCACTCACGTACGCCTCGTCGCAGAAAGTGAGCGCCTGGCGCGGGTCAGCCGTCGCCGTCAGCGTGACCGCGGTGTCGAGCGGGCGCACCACGGGCGGAACGAACGGCTCGTCGATGATGACCAGGTTGAACCCCTGCTGGTAGCCCGCCTCGTCGGTGCCCAGCGTGCCCGTGCGCCAGATGATGAGGTGCCGCAGGCCGGGCCCGTCGATGTCGAAGGGCATCGCGCCCGCCGAGGTCCCGAAGAGCTGATCGCGCGAGCGGCCCTCGGCGTCGATGGTCAAGCGGCCGTCACCGTCGACGTCGCGGAAGAGCACCAGCGCACCGACGGAGCGGGCGCCCGCGCCTCCCCCCGGCGTGCTGAACTCGGCGCGCGCCTCGACGGGCGGCTCGGAGAAGAGCTCGAGCGACCACCGCGCGGGGAAGGGGTTGGCCATCGCGACCCGGGAGCTCTCTGCGGCGCGCGGCCGGGCGGGCATCGCGCTGTCGACCGAAGGGAACCACAGCACGGCCACGCGCAGCTCCGCCGGTGTCTGAACGCCGGTGTCGAGCACCAGCGGGCCACCGAGCGTGGCGAGCGTTGGCTGACCAGCATCGGGTGGCGGAGTCACCGTGCCGCCGTCCTCCGGAGGTGGCTGGCCACCATCGGGAGGCGGCTGCGACGTGCCACCGCAAGCCGCGAGCGTGAGGGTGAGAAGGAGACCGGCGAGCGAGGTGCGGACCATGTGCGACTCCACGGAGAAGGGGCTGCTTCTTCGAGGACCGGGCGGCGCCCGAAACGTGGGAACTCCGGCTTTCCGGTGAGCCCCGACGCGAGGCCTTTCGGGCATCATGCAGCGCCCATGAACTCGCCCTCGACGCTCCCTTCCGATGCGCCGCTGCTCCGACGACTCCGCACCGCCTGGCAGGCCCTCGAGGTCCTCAAGGACGAGCCGACGAACGAAGGCTGGGCGCTGGCGCTCAACGCGAGCCTCGACCACGACGTCTACGTGGCGATGGCCAGGCAGCTCCGGCAGACCGCGGAGGGCCGCACGCTGCTCGATGAGCGGCCCACCCTGCAGGGCAAGGACCTCGACTTCGCGCGCTTCGAGGCGCTGCCGCCCGGCACGCTCGGCCACGAGTTCGTGCGCTACTTCCGCGACAACCAGATCTCCCCGTTCGAGACCACCTTCGAGCTGCGCAACGACCTCGACTACATCGGCAAGCGCTACCGCGAGACGCACGACCTGTTCCACGTGCTGACCGGCTACGCCACCGACGTCATCGGCGAGATGGAGCTCCAGGCCTTCGTGCTCGGCAACATCGGCATCCCGTCGGCGGCGATGATCCTCTTCTTCGGCACCGCTGGGCGGCTCAAGGAGCACGGCCTCAAGGACCTCGGGGCGTGGCTCGGCCGGCTCCGCGCGGCGCATCGGCGCGGCAAGCAGTCGCGGTTCCTGCTCTCGGTGCCCTACGAGCGGCTGTGGGAGCGCCAGGTCAACGAGCTCTCGGAGCTCCTCTGCGCGCCGCGCGTGACGAGCTGATCAGCCGGCGGTGCGCGCCGCCAGCGGGTAGGCGACGAACGTCACCTCGGTGAAGCCCAGGGTGATCAGCAGCGCGCGCACCTGTCGCTCCGCCGAGGCGCGCGCCCGCTCCTGCAGCCGCGCGTCAGACTGCACCTCGCGCTCGAAGGCCTCCTTCGCCAGCTCGAAGAGCTTCGCGGTCTGCGCCGAGTCGAGGTTCGAGGCGATGATCTCCGTGTCCTCGGGCCGGAGCGCGACCTGCGCGCGCAGCGGCGGCAGCGCGACCTCGACCTTCGAGCCGCGCACGCGGAGCTGATCGGCGCTGAGCTTCGAGAGGTCGAGCCCCAGGCTCACGTCGGCGAAGACGATCGCCCTGCCCTCCTTCGGCAGGAGCTGCTGCTTGACGAAGTTGAACACGTCGCCCCACAGCGTCGCGGCCGCGGCCGGCTCGGGCGCGAACGACACGCGCTTGTAGAGCCGCACCTCGAGCGTCTCGAGGCGCGCGACCTCGCGGATCCGCTCCACCAGCGCCGGCGGCTCAGGCGTGAGGACGCGCCGCGGCACCACCGAGGCGAGCGTGAACCCGAGAGCGACTGCCAGCACCACCACTCCGACGCGCACGAGCCATCGCATGCGGCGAGAGTAGCCGAGCTTGGAAACCTCCGAGAGCCGTTGGATGTGCGTGCCGCGTTGCGACGCTGCGCCGCGCACGGGTAGCAGCCCGCGCATGACTCGCCTCGCCGTCGCCGCGTTCTTCGTCTTCACCGGATGTCTGAGCACCGCCTCGAAGACTCAGCTCGACGCGGTCGGAACGGTGACGCTGAGCGGCCCGCGCTCGCCGCTGAAGAACCTCGAGAAGGCCACGCTGATCCCCGAGGGCCAGCCCATCACCTGCGCGGCGCGCGACGGCGGCACGCGCTTCGTCGACAACACCGAGGAGTGGGGCCTGGGCAGCTTCTTCGGCCTCAACGTCGCGGGCAACCGGCTGACCGTCGCCGACCTCGACGCCGACGGCTACCCGGACCTCGTGGTGCACGCGGTGACGAGCAACCTCGCGCAGCAGAAGGATCTGCCCGACGGCGGCCGGCGCCTCGTGTACCAGCTCATGAACCGCCCCACGCCCGAGGGCCGCCGCCGCTTCGTCGACGAGACGGGCAACGGGCTGTTCGAGGTGCGCGGCGGGTCGGACGTGCGCTACCGGTCGGCGCAGCTGGCGGTCTTCGGTGACGTCGACAACGACGGCGACCTCGACGCGTACTCGGGCACCTCCGTCGACCCGACGAAGCCGATGACCGACCCCGGCGATCGCTCGCAGCTGCTGCTCAACGACGGCACCGGCCACTTCACCTTCGCACCGCCCTCGGCGGTGACGCCCGCGGCCAACCAGCTCATGCCCACCACCAGCGCGGCCTTCACCGACGTCGATCGCGACGGGCGGCTCGATGTCTTCGTGGGCCACTGGTACGAGGCGTACGGCGCGAGCTACCTCGGGGTGCAGGCGCGGCTCTTCAAAGGCCTCGGCACCGGCGAGTTCGTCGACGACACCGGGCCGGCGAACCTGCTGACCGACGCCACCGGCTTCTCCGCCTTCACCAACCACCGGCCCGCCTACGGCGTCACCGCGTGCGACCTCGACGACGACGGCGCGCCGGAGCTCCTGGTGAGCGCCTACGGCCGCCAGCCGAACCTGCTGTACCGCAACGACGGGCACGGCGTGTTCGTCGACCAGAGCCGCACCTCGGGCTTCTTCGGAGACGCGAATACCGACTACCGCGACAACGAGAACTTCAAGTGCTGGTGCACGGTGAACGCGCTCAACCCGAAGTGCATGGGCGTGGCGGCGCCGCGCATCCAGTGCCCGAACCCGGCGAGCGCGGGCTGGGGCGCCGGCACCGACGACCAGCCGTGGCGCAACAACGGCAACACCTTCACCACCTGGTGCGGCGACGTCGACGGCGATGGGAAGAACGACCTCTACAACGCGGAGATCCACCACTGGTGGGCGGGCGGCTCGAGCGACTCGTCGGAGCTGCTCGAGAACGTCACCACCGCCGCGGGCGACGTGCGCTTCGCGCGGCCGGGCAACGCCACGACCGGGCTCGCCCCACCCCACGTCGGCGACTCGTGGAACGAAGGCGGGCTCATGGCGGCGGGCGGCGACCTCGACAACGACGGGCGGGTCGATCTGGTGGTGGCGATGAGCGACTACCCTGATCAGTTCGGCCTCGTCTTCGCGCAGCAGGCCGACGGCACCTTCCGCGAGCTCGGGGCGCAGTGGGCGCTGCACCACGAGTGCATGTCTGGCCTGGCGATCGCCGACTTCGATCGCGACGGAGATCTCGACGTCATCGCCGGCTCGAGCACCGCGCGCGACTGCGGCCTCCGCTGGAAGCGCAACGAGGTGCACCTCTACGAGAACCAGGCGGCAGACACGACGTGGCTGCTGCTCCACCTCGAAGGCGACGGCGTCACCGCCAACCGCGCGGCGATCGGCGCGAAGGTGACGGTGAAGGCGAACGGGCGCACGCAGACGCGCGAGGTCTCGGGCGGCTACGGCCACTTCGGCATGCAGAACGATCTCGAGCTGCACTTCGGGCTCGCGGGCTGCGCGGGCGCCGACGAGGTGACGGTGCGCTGGCCCGACGCGCAGGGCACCACGCAGACCATCAAGGGCGTGCCGGGGAACGCCTTCCTGCGCATCAAGCAGGGCGAGCCGACGCCGTTCCTCGTGCGCTGACCGTCAGCGCACCGCCGCGTCCGCGACGCGCAGCCGCACCTGGAACTGCTCACCGTCGTCGAGCGTGGCCGCGTCGGCGTTCCGTGCCGTCGACTGCTCGATGCACTTCTTGAGCGCCGGGGAGATCTCCGGGTCGAGCACCACCGCGCGCGCCTTCCCCTTCGCGATGCGCACCCGCGTCCACACGAAGGGCACCTGATGCGGCACGCCGTCGCACGGCTCGCCGATGGCGCGGGCGATCTGGTTGATCCGCGCGAGCCGCGCGACGACGGCCGGCGGCGGACCGCTCGCCCGGGCGGGTGCGTCGACGAGCGGATTGGAGAAGGGCACCGGCTCGTAGCCGGGCGTCTTCGCCTTGAAGCGCGCGAGGTTCTTCTCGAGCCCCTCGTTCGCGGGAGCCAGCGCGAGCGCCCGCTCCTCGATCGCGATGGCGCGGGCTGACTCGCCGAGCTGGTGATGCACCTCGGCGACGCTGTCCATCACCTCGGGGTCGTCGCAGGTCTCGAGGACGCGCGCCCCGAGCTTCGCGGCCAGGGCCTTCTCGTCGACGTTGAGCAGCGCGTAGAGCGCGTCGTTGAGCTCGCAGCCGGCGCCCTTCTCGGCGCGGGCCTTGCTCAACGCCTCGACGCACTCGGCGAGCAGCGCGGTCGGCCGTGCGCTGGCCGGCAGCGTCGAGAGGCCGGTGAACGCGCGCAGCGCCTCGCGCGTCGACGGGTAGCGCTTGACGATCGACGCCAGCGCGCGGCCCTGCGCGGCCGAGACCTCCCGCGCCACGTCGGCCTTCGCCGCCTTCAGCGCCGCGCGCGCCGCGATCTTCTTGTCGGCGCTCACGTCGGCGTCGGCGGCGCGGCGCCACAGCGCGGCGGCCTCGAGCTCGTTCGTCGCGCGGCGGGCAGCGGCCATGAGCACCAGCGCGTCCTTCGTCGTGGCCAGCGTGGCGGCGTCGGGCACCACCGCGGCCGCCTCGTCGTAGATGGCGCGCAGCGCCGCCGCGAGGGGCGCCGGCTCCTGCTGCAGCACCCGGGAGATCTCCACTCCGTCAGGCGCGACGACGATCAACGACGGGTAGGAGTTCACCCCGAACCGCTCCGCCACCGCGCGACCGTCCCCCTCGGCGTCGTAGCGCTGGAACACCCAGCGCGAGAGCTCGGTCTTCACCAGCGCGTGCGGGAACACCTCGGCGTCGAGCTTCGCGCACGGCTTGCACCACGCGGTGTACACGTCGAGGAGCACCGGCTTTCCGCTCGCCTTCGCCTGCGCGAGGACGTCCTCGAGCGGCGGTGCCTTCTCTCCGGCCGCCGCGACGCCCGCCACCAACGAGACCACGAACCAGACCCACTTCCGCATGTGCCCACCCCCGGGGAAAAGGAGCGCGCACGCTACCTCAAGCCGCTCAGCGCGCGAGCAGCGCATCTGGTATCAGCGCGGCCCATGTCTGCCCCCGTCGCGGTCATTCCGGCGCGGTTCGCCGCGTCGCGCTTCCCCGGCAAGCCGCTCGCGCTGATCAGCGGTCAGCCGATGATCCGCCACGTGCACACGCGCTGCGTCGAGGCAGGCTGCTTCTCGCGCGTGGTGATCGCCACCGACGACGAGCGCGTCGCCGATGCAGCGCAGGGCTTCGGCGCCGAGGTGGTGATGACCTCGCCCACCTGCGCGTCGGGGACGGATCGCGTCGCCGAGGTCGCGCGCACGCTCGCGCTGTCGCCGGGCGCGGTGCTGATCAACGTGCAGGGTGACGAGCCGGCGGTGCACCCCGAGTCGCTGCGCGCCCTCGCGCGCGCCTTCGACGAGCCCCCGGTCGAGATGGCGACGCTGGTGCGCGCGCTCCGCGAAGACGAGCGGGCCAACCCCAACGTGGTCAAGGCGGTGCTCGACGAGGCCGGCTTCGCGCTGTACTTCTCGCGGGCCGATCTGCCCTTCCAGCGCGACGCGGGCGTGGGCATCCACCGGTGGGCGCACCTCGGGCTCTACGGCTACCGGGCGTCCGTGCTGCAGCGGCTCGCCGCGCTCGCGCCCACCGCGCTCGAGAAGACCGAGGCCCTCGAGCAGCTCCGCGCGCTCGGCCACGGCATCCGCATCGCCTGCCGAGTCACGGAACACCCCACCCAGGCCGTCGATCGTCCCGAAGACGTGCCGCTCGCCGAAGCGGCGCTCGCGACGCTGCTCGCGTCACGCTGACTGATGCGGCCGATGAACACGTCGAGCGGTGCGACCCGACGCGCTGTGTTATTGGGCTGCGCATGTCCACCCCTTCGCTCACGCAAGCGCTCGGTCTCTTCTTCCAGGCGCACCCGTGGCATGGCGTGTCGGCCGGCGAGAAGTCACCCGACGTCGTCACCTGCTACATCGAGATGGTCCCCACCGATGCCATGAAGTACGAGGTCGACAAGGCGACCGGCATCCTCAAGCTCGACCGCCCGCAGCGGTACTCGAACCAGCCGCCTTCGCTCTACGGCTTCATCCCCCGCACCTTCTGCGACAAGAACGTCGGCGAGCGCTGCTCGCAGCGGCTGGGGCGCCCCGGCATCGTCGGCGACGGAGATCCGATCGACATCTGCGTGCTGACCGAGAAGCCGATTCAGCACGGCGCGGTGCTGGTCGAGGCGGTGCCCATCGGCGGGCTGCGGATGATCGACGGCAACCAGGCCGACGACAAGATCATCGCGGTGCTCAAGGGCGACTCGGTCTACGGCCAGTGGAAGGACATCAAGGACGTGCCGCAGTCGCTGATCGATCGGCTGCGCCACTACTTCCTCACCTACAAGGCGATGCCCGACGCGCCCACGCCGCCGGTGGAGATCGCCGAGACCTACGACGCGGCCGAGGCCAAGGAGACCATCCGCAAGTCGATCGAGGACTACCGGGCGAAGTACGGGCAGCTCACCGACCTCTTCGCGCCCAACCGCTGAGCTCCCGGAGATGAACCGCACCGCGTTCGCCCGGCTCGAGGCCGAGTGCCAGAAGCTGGTGAGCGCGAGCGGGGCGACGGCAGAAGGCCTCAAGCGCGCCTTCGCTCCGCTGAACGCCACGCTCGAGCCCGACGAGTAGCTCTCGGCGGTGCTCCACTTCGTGGCGCGAGACGGGCGGCGCCGTCGCAAGGAAGGCAGCGGCGACTGGCTCGCCTGGTACTTCGTGCACGGGGCGATCCCCGGCGCGCAGCGGCTCCCGTGGACCACGGCGTCGATGGCCACCGTGCTCGAGGCGGTGGTCACGGCGAGCCAGGTGCTCCCGCCGGAGTTCGTCGCGCGCGCGCTGGAACAGCTCGCGCGGCAGGGGCCGCTCGACGCCGCGACGCGCAAACGGGCGCTGCGCGCGGCCCGCGCGATGTGGCCGCCCGGCTCGACGGAAGGCGCCAACTTCAAGAAGGCGGCGGCCCGCCTGCGCCTGCTCGCGCGCGGCTGAACGGCGGCCTCAGTCCGCGACGAAGAGCCGCAGCACCGAAGGTCCACCGAGCGCGAGGGTCTGCTTCGCCAGCAGCGGCTGCGTCACGCGGAACCACGGCTCCTCGGTGTTGGTGTGCGCCGAGAGCGCGGGCCAGTTCGACGAGCTCACCCACAGGCCGAGGCGATGACCCGGGCGGAGCACCCACTCCGTCGGGTACAGGTCGAGCTCCACCGTGCGCGACGTGCCGGGCTCGTAGGGCACCCACGCCTCGTCGCGCGCGGTCGGCAGGCGCAGCGTCGCCGCGCCGTCGGTGAGGTGCACCGCGCGGCCCTGCGCGTCGATGTCGACCAGCTTGGCGTAGAACGCCGTGTCCTTCGCGGTGCTGCGGACCGAGAGCTCGACCCGCATGCGGCCCACGAGCCGCTTCGGCGCGGCCAGCGGCGCGGTGACGAAGCGCACCACGTCCTGCCGCGAGCAGTCCCACGTCTGCGTGACCGGGCCGGGCGTCAGCGTGCCTGCCACCAGCTCCTTCATGCCGAGCCCGCGCGCGCCGCCTTCGCTGGGCCATGGCCGGAGCGGGTTGTAGCGGTACGTCACCTCGGCCCCTGCGCCGGCGTCACCGCCGAGCGCCCGCTGCGGGCACGGCAACGACGCGACGAGCTGCGGCTGCAGCACGAGCGCCTCCTCGCGCGTCTCCGGAGGCCACGTCGCGCGGTGCACCGGCCCTTCGTCGCCGCGCGCCCAGCTCGTCACGCCCGTCGGCTCGAAGGGCAGCGGCGCACCGCGGAGGTGGTGCAGCAGCCACGGCACGGGGAACTTCCACAGGTACTGCCCGTCGACGCCCGGCACCTCGACGTCGCCGGGCTGCAGGCCGACGTGGCTGGTCGGCAGCAGCACGAGGTGGCTCCGCTCGCGGCTGCCGAGGCGCGCGAAGGTGTCGAGGCCCGCGAGGAGGAATGGGTCGTCGAAGCCCTCGATGTAGAGCACCGGCACCTGGATGTGCGGGGGCACGGCCTGGAAGCGCTGGTTCGCGGGCTGCTGCCAGGTCGCCGCGGACGGCAGCGCCGCGTCGAGCCACGCGCGGTACCACTCGCGCCGACCGCCGAAGGCCACCTCGTCACAGGTGAGGTGCGGGCGGTGCGCGAGCGCCTGCTGGTACGAGCGCTGCGCGTTCGCCGGCCGCTCGCGCGAAGGCATGTACGCGGCCCACGCGGTGATGAGCTCGTGGGGGAAGAGGCCGCGCTCCGAGAGCACCGGGCGGAGATCGGCGCCGAACACCGCGAGCACCAGCGTCTTCACCTTCGGAGGCAGCCGCGTCGACGCCGCCAGCGCGGTGCCCGCGAGGTACGACTGGCCGTAGAGCGCGATCGACTCCGCGAAGGGCTGAGCGTCGAGCCAGGCGAGCGTGTCTTCGCCGTCGTCGACCTCATTCACCAGCGGCTGCCACTCGCCACCGCTGTCCCGCTGGCCGCGCGCGTCCTGCACGATGCAGCCCAGCCCGTAGCGCACGAAGACGCTGCACGAGAAGGTGAAGAGCACGTCGCGCGGGTACGGGTTGCGCATGAGGACGATCGGCGCGCGCTCCACGCCGTCGGGCAGCAGGAGATGCGTGCGCAGCTTCACCCCGTCGCGCATCGTCACGTCGAAGTCGCGCCAGCGGCCCTCGCCGTGCGTGAAGTCGGGCAGCCCGTAGCGAGAGCGCACGATGTTCTGCGGGAGCGAGCAGCCGGCGAGGACGACCAGGGCGACGAGCGGGAGGCGCACCCGCGGGGATATGCCCGGCCCGAGCAGGCGCGACAACGCCTCGTCGAGCAGGTGGCCGCAGTGCGCGTTCGGGACGAGAAGCCGCGAGCGCACGGTGGCTCCAGGTGAGCCCGGCGTTGGGGCTCGAAACCACGACGCGCGTGAGGCGACGGAGCTGGCGCGCGAGCGGAGAGAACGCCCAGCCAGCTCGAGGCACCGACGATCGCCCAGGTGCGGTGACCTGGTCGGAGAGCTCATACGCGCGTCATCGAGACGTGTGCGCCGCCCCACCGCTACAGCGCGGCGGGCTTCTCGGCCTTCGACGCCTGAAGCGCCTGAACGCGCACCCACCAGTACTCCGGCTCGCGCCGCGGGCGGCCGAGGAGGTCGGCGAGCGTCTTCTGCGCGGCGGCGGGGTCCGTCTTCGCCTGCGCCAGCGCGAGCTCGAGGCGGCACGCCAGCAACGCCTCCGAGCAGGCGCGCATCGTGCCGACGGCGGCGGCGGTCTGCCCCCTCGCCAGCGCGACGACGCCCCCCGCGTGCGCGGCGAGGTCCTTCACCACCGCGACGTCGCCCTTCACCTCACGCAGCCGGGCGAGCGTCTTCTCGGCCTCCGCGACGGCGCCGGTCTTCACCTGCGCCAGCGCCAGCGCGTGGAGCCGCGTCGCCTCGAGCGCCTGACGCTGCGGCTCGGCGGCGCCCACCAGCGGCTTGCCCGGCGTCTGGAGCACCGCCAGCGCATCCTTCGGCCTGCCGAGCACCGTGAGGAACCGCCCCTTCAGCACGCGCGCCTCCGCGACGCGGTCGTCGAGGAAGGAACGCCGCGCGTCCTGCTCGAGCTCGTCGAGCGTCGCGAGCGCCTCGTCGCCCTGCCCGGCCGCCAGGAGGCTCCACGCGCTCCACGCCAACAGGCCCACGCGGTCGTTGGGCTGCGTCGCCAGCCGGCGCGCCTTCTCGATCGCCGCGCGCGCGCAGAACCAGTCGCCCTGCATCGCGCACGCGGTGGCCACGCCATGCTCCGACGGCCAGAAGGTGTCACCCGAGGTCTCGAGCGCCTTCTGGTACGCCGCGCGCGCCGCGTCCCACTGGCCGTTGGCCAGCAGCGCGTCGCCGAGCGAGTCGTGCGCGTTGGGCTCGCTGGGCGCCGCGCGTGCGTAGCTCTGGAAGGCAGCGACCGCCTCGGGCTTGCGCTGACCGAGGAGCGCGTACCCCAGCACGTTCCACGCCGGCCCGCGCGCGGGCGCGAGCTTCGTCGCCCGCTGCGCCACCTCGACCGCCTCGCCCCAGCGCTCGAGCACCGCGAGCCGCTGCGCGAGCAGGAACGCCGCCTCGTAGGACTTCGGCGCCGCGTCGTGGGCCTGACGGAGCGCGGTGACGGCCGCTTCCGGCGTGCCGGCGTGGAGCGCGGCGAGGGCCTGCACCACCAGCTGCTCTTCCTTCGGCGCAGCGGCGTCTCGCGCGTCGTCGAGCATGCGCGCGCCCGCCGCGCCGGGAGTGAGCGAGCCGAGGTAGGCCCACGCCAGCGTGCAGCGCGGATCGACGGCGATGGTCTGCGTGAAGAGCGCCCGCGCCTCGTCGAGGTGCACGTTGGCCAGCGCGTCCCACGCCTGCGAGAAGAAGGGCCGCGCGGCCGGTACGCACTCTGCGTGCGCGGCGCTCGCGGCGACGACGGTGCAGCACAGCACGGCGGTTCGGAGCTTCATGCGGTCCTCCCGGGTGGTGGCGCGAGGGCGCGCCGAAGGAGATCTCAACCGCCAACCTCACGCCGCCGCACGCCGCAGCGCGAAACGCGTCGAGGGGCTTCCTTCCCACTTCGCGTCGCAGGATCCTGAGCGGTCCTCCGGCCGGGTGATTTCCGCTTCACCCGGCGGCGCAGGCGCGGCCTCCGGTTGATCGTTGACGGCGGGGGCGCGATTGAGAAATACCGGCCTATGCGCCAGCGAAAAACCAAGTTCATCTTCACCACCGGCGGCGTCGTCAGCTCCCTTGGAAAGGGCATGGCGTCGGCCTCGATGGGCGCGCTGCTCGAGAACCGCGGCCTCGACATCACGCTGGTCAAGCTCGACCCGTACATCAACGTCGATCCGGGCACGATGAGCCCGATTCAGCACGGTGAGGTCTACGTCACCGACGACGGCGCCGAGACGGATCTCGATCTCGGCCACTACGAGCGCTTCACCGGCGCGCGCATGTCGCGGCTCAACAACTTCACCACCGGGCGCGTGTACCACTCGGTCATCACCAAGGAGCGCCGCGGCGAGTACCTCGGGAAGACGGTGCAGGTGATTCCGCACATCACCGATGAGATCAAGGCGATGATCCACCAGGCCGCCGAGGGCCACGAGGTGGTGCTCGTCGAGGTCGGCGGCACGGTGGGCGACATCGAGTCGCTGCCCTTCCTCGAGGCGATCCGCCAGATGCGGTACGACGTGGGCGCGGGCAACACCTGCTACGTGCACCTCACGCTGTTGCCGTACATCGCGGCCGCCGGCGAGGTGAAGACCAAGCCCACGCAGCACTCGGTGATGAAGCTGCGCGAGATCGGCATCCAGCCCGACGTGCTCATCTGCCGCACCGATCGCGAGATCACCCAGGAGCTGAAGGACAAGATCGCGATGTTCTGCAACGTGGACACCGGCAACGTGTTCACCTCGCCCGACGTCTCGTCGATCTACGAGCTGCCGCTCGAGTTCCACCGCCAGGGCCTCGACGAGCGCGTGGCGGAGATCCTCAACATCTGGACCCGCGGCCCGAAGCTCGAGCAGTGGGAGCGCATCGTCGAGACGGTCAAGCGCCCCGCCCGCGGCGAGGTGCGCATCGCCATCGTCGGCAAGTACATCGAGCTCAAGGAGTCGTACAAGTCGCTCAACGAGGCGCTGGTGCACGGCGGCATCGCCAACGACTGCAAGGTCAACCTGGTGTTCGTCGACTCGCAGGAGGTCGAGACGCGCGGAGCCGAGGCGATGCTCTCGAGCTGCGACGCGGTGCTGGTGCCCGGCGGCTTCGGCGTGCGCGGCACGGAAGGCAAGATCCAGGCGGTGAAGTACGCGCGCGAGAAGAAGGTGCCGTTCTTCGGCATCTGCCTCGGCCTCCAGATGGCGGTCATCGAGTACTCGCGCACGGTGCTCGGGCTCAACGACGCCAACTCGCTCGAGTTCGACGAGAAGACGCCGCACCCGGTGGTGACCATCATGGAGTCGCAGGTCGGCGTGACGGACAAGGGCGGCACGATGCGCCTCGGCGCGTACAAGTGCGCGCTCAAGGACGGCTCGCTCGCGCACCGGCTGTACGGCGCGACGGAGATCTCCGAGCGCCACCGGCACCGCTTCGAGGTGAACAACCAGTACCGCGGCAAGCTCGCCGAGGCCGGCCTGGTCTTCTCGGGCCTCAACACCGAGCTCGACCTCGTCGAGATGGTCGAGCTGAAGGACCACCCGCACTTCATCGGCTGCCAGTTCCACCCCGAGTTCAAGAGCAAGCCCTTCGCGCCGCACCCGCTCTTCTCGGGCTTCATCCGCGCCGCGGTCACCCACCGGGACGCGAAGTGACCCGGGCCCGGCTGAGCGCGGTGGCTCTGCTCGCCGCGCTCGCCGGGTGTGAGGCCGCCCCTGCGCCCGACGCCGGGGCGCTCGACCCGACGCACCGGCTCGGGCTCAACGACGTGACCTGGCTGTTCCCGCTCGAGCGGCTCGATGCGGGCACGCCCTTCCCGCCCGCGGCGCAGCTGCTCTCGTCGGTGAGCGTGGAGCGGCTGACCACCGCGCTGCCGATGGCGCGCACCGAGGTGTCGCGGCTCCGCGTGGTCGGGCTGCGCTTCGATCGCTGCGACCGGAGCGAGCCCGGCGTGCCCTGCCCCGCGACGAGCGACGGCCTCTTCCGCGTGGTGCTGCAGCCGGTGCTGGCCGGCTCCGCGGCCACCGAGGACCTCGCGCTGCACGCCTTCTACCCGGTGCCGGTGGGCGACGTGCCGGCGGTGGTGACCGAGCTGCGCGAGCTGGCGTCGCTGCAGGGCCGCCCGCGCGAGAGCCGGCTCCAGGTGAGCGAGGCGTGGACCGGCGACCCGCGCTACCGGGCGAAGCTGGGGGCGCTGCTGAGCCGCTACGCGACCAGCACCCGTCTGAAGCGGCTGACGTTGTTCGGCCGGCTGAGCGATCGCGGCACGGTCGAGTGGGTCTTCCGCGGCGAGCAGCTGGCGGGCACCACGCTCGCGCCCATCGTCATCTCCGGCGTCGACGCCGGCGCGCAGGAGGTGCTCCTCACCGGCGCCGACTCGTACCGCGTCACCCCGGTGGTGGACGCGCCCGCCGGCTTCGCGTCGACGCTCGAGCGCACCACCTTCGACACCGCCGACGGCGGCACGCAGCGCGCGGGCCTCGAGAGCCTGGTGACGGTCGACGACCCGCGCGCGCACACCGCCGACACCGTGCAGTGCGTGAGCTGCCACGTCGCGACGACGCTGCTGGCCGCCCGCGCGGGCACGCTCGGCGTCGACCCCGCGACGCTGCCCGGCCACTTCCCCGCCCCGGCCTTCGACCTCACCGCGCTGGGGGAACCGGCGATCCGCGCGCGCACCCTGCGGGCGCTGGGCTACCTGGGCGACCAGCCCCTCGTCTCGCAGCGGGTGGTGAACGAGACCGCGAACGTGGTGCTCGAGCTCGACCCCTGAGCTGCTGGCAGAGTTGCCACGTGGCAACGTTGCCAGCTCAGCCGTCGAGCCACGCCAGCACGTTCGGCAGCGCCTGCTCTGCCGAGAAGCCCACCGTGGCGCCCTTGCGGCCGTGCGCCGGGTCGAAGAACGAGAGCTGCCCCTCGGGCGTCACCACCGCCAGCAGCGCCTTCCACCCGAGGCGCTTCGCGTCGCTCAGCACCCGCGCCCACTCCGCCCGCGAGAGCCGGAGCGGGAGGCTGGTGCGCTTGACCTGGATGCCCACCTGCAGGCCCGCGCGCACCCCGAGCAGGTCGAAGGCGCCGCGCGACGCGCGTGACTGGTAGACCAGCTCGAAGCCGAGCCCGGCGAGCTGGCGGGCCACCTCCTTCTCAGCCTCGTCGCCGATGACCGCCATCGGCACCACCGCCCCGCCCGGCTGCCGCCAGCGGAGCCACAACCCGAAGACGGGGTCGGCCACCCGCCAGGTCTGATCGGCCTCGCGCACCACCGCGTCGCCCAGCCGCTCGAGGTAGCGCACCGTCGAGCCCGACGAGGCGCCGATGTGCCGGGCGACCTCCATCGTCTTGAGCCGCCCGCCCGCCACCGCCTCGAGCGTCGCGGCGAGGGTCGACGAGGTGCCGACGATGCGGTCGAACTCGCGCGCGAAGTACAGCGAGAGCCGGCCGGTGCGCGTGAAGAGCAGCTCCGAGAAGACCTGCTTCACCATCGCCTCGTCGTAGGGCGGCTCGCGCGCGGTGAGCACCTCGCCGAAGAGCTGCAGGTAGAAGGGGTGCCCGCCGAGCACCGAGACGATGCGCCGCGCCATGGCGGCGGGCACCGCGCGCCCCGGCGGGCCCGACTTCACCAGCAGCGCGTACCCGTCGTCGGCCGACATCGGCCCCAGCTCCATCACGTCGAAGTGCTGGAAGAAGGGCGACTGGCGGCTGCTCACCAGGCGCTCGAGCAGCCCGCGCTCCGAGCCGCAGACCACGTACGTCGTGCGGCGGTGGCGCTGCCAGACCGCGCGCGCCAGCGAGAGCACGCCCCCGCGCGACGCGGGGAGCTTCGACAGCTCCTGGAACTCGTCCCACGCCACGACGCAGTACTGCTTCGTCGCGACCGCCAGCCGTTCCCCGAGGCCGAGGGCGAGCTCCGCCAGGCGGGCGTCGGCGGGCAGGTCGGCCAGCGAGAGCACGTCGGCCCGCAGCGCGCGCTCGAGCTTCGCGAAGCCCCTCGAGTCGAGCAGCGCCGCGCGGAACTCGTCGGGGCGGGCGGCGAGCGCCTCGAGCGAGACCCCGAGCTCGCGCCCGAAGAAGGCGTCGACGGTGCGCAGCGCGAGGCGGCGGAAGATGGCGAAGCCCAGCGGCTCTTCTTCGAAGCAGTCGAGCACCACGAAGCGCACGTCGCGGTGCCGGTCGCGCCGCACCAGCTCGAGCAGCAGGCTGGTCTTCCCCACGCGGCGCTGCCCCAGCACCGCCAGCCACCGCGGCGCCCCCGCCCGCAGCTGCGTCACCCGCTCGCCGAGCGCCTTCAGCTCGCGCTCACGGTCGTGGAACGACTGGTCGGTGACGGGCGTGCTGGTGCGGAACACCGGCCGACCCTACGGCCGCGCGGCAGTGCTGGCAAGGTTGCCACGTGGCAACGTTGCCAGCAGTGTGGGCACGCGCAACGAGCCCCGCCCGCGCGGCGTTTGCTGTAGGACGGAGCCATGTCCACGCCGTCTCCGTCGATCACCCTCGCTGGCGCCACCGTCGGCGTCGGCCACCCGCTGTTCGTCATCGCCGGCCCCGACGTCATCGAGGCCGAAGACTTCACGCTCCGTCACGCCCGGCGCCTCAAGGAGATCACCGCGAAGTACGGCGTGCCCTTCGCCTTCAAGTGCAGCTTCGACAAGGCCAACCGCACCAGCATCAGGTCGTACCGGGGGCCGGGGCTGGTCGAGGGCCTGCGGGTGCTGGCGAAGGTGAAGCAGGAAGTGGGGGTGCCCATCCTCACCGACGTGCACGAGACCTCGCAGGTCGCGGCGGTGGCCGAGGTGGCCGACATCATCCAGGTGCCGGCCTTCATGTCGCGCCAGACCGACCTGGTGGTGGCGGTGGCGAAGTCGGGGCGCGGGGTGAACATCAAGAAGGGCCAGTTCATCGCCCCGAAGGACATCGCCCACCAGGCGAAGAAGGCCTTCGACTCGGGCAACCCCAACGTGCTCGTCACCGAGCGCGGCGCCACCTTCGGCTACAACAACCTGGTGGTCGACATGCGCGGCTTCGCCCAGATGCGCGAGGCCGGCCTCGTCACCTGCTTCGACGCCACGCACTCGGTGCAGCTCCCCTCGGCGGGTGACGGCGAGACGGCCGGCGAGCGGAAGTTCGTCGGCCTGCTGGCGCGCAGCGCGGCCGCGGCGGGCATCGACGCCCTCTTCACCGAGGTGCACGAGAACCCCGACCAGGCGCTGTGCGACGGGCCGTGCTCGCTCACCTTCGAGCTCTTCGAGCAGACGCTGCGCGACGTGCTCGCCATCCGCCGCGCGCTGGGACACCAGCCGTGACGCCGGACGATCGCGCCGCGCACATCAGGGCGGTCGTCTTCGACGTCGACGGGGTGCTGACCGACGGAGGCCTCTGGTACGGACCCGCGGGCGAGGCGCTCAAGCGCTTCGACGTGAAGGACGGCCACGCCATGGTGCTCGCGCGGCTGGTCGGGCTGCCGGTGGCGATCCTCACCGCGCGCAGCTCGCCCATCGTCGACGTGCGCGCGCAGGAGCTCAAGCTGGCGAAGGTCTTCCAGGGCCGCCGCGAGAAGGGCCCGGCCTTCCTCGAGCTCGCCGCGGAGCTCCAGCTCGCGCCCGAGCAGCTCGCCTACATGGGCGACGACGTGAACGACCTCCCGGCGCTCACCCGCGCCGGCCTCTCGGCGTGCCCGGCCGACGCGGTGCCGGAGGTGAAGGCCGCGGTGCACTTCGTCTCGTCGCGGCCCGGCGGCCACGGCGCGGCGCGCGAGCTGCTGGAGCTGGTGCTGCGCGGGACCGGGCGCTGGGAAGAGGCGCTCGCCCACGCGCGCAAGTAGACTCGCCCGCCGCATGGCTCTCCGTACGAACGTCGCGAAGCTGCGGGACCTCCTCCTCAAGGCGAAGGTGGTCGACGAGTTCCAGATGCGCGCCGCGATGGGCCGCCTCGAGCAGTGGGGCGGCCGCCTCACCGGCGTCATCGTCGAGATGGGCTTCTGCGACGACGAGACGATGATCCAGGCGCTGAGCCAGGCCCTCAAGCTGCCGGTGATGCACATCGGCATGGTGCCGCGCGACGCCGCGCTGCTCGCCCGCGTCGACGCCGCGTTCTGCGACGAGCACGGCATCTTCCCGGTCAGCCTCCAGAACCGCGTGGCCACCATCGCCATGAGCGACCCCACCGAGCTCGACACCGTCGATCTGCTCGCGGCGAAGCTCAACGCGCGGGTGCAGATCGTCATCTCGCCCGAGAGCGAGATCCGCGCGGCGATCGGCAAGCACTACCGCGGCGAGGCGGTGCCGGCCGCCCGACGGCAGAACACCCGCGCGCGCGACGCCCACATCGAGGCCACCCGCGGCGAGGTGTTCGAGCTCGACACCACCGCGCCGCCGAAGCCCGGAGAGGCCCCCGCCGCGCCGAGCGCCGCCCAGGCCGCGTGGATGAACAAGCCCCCGTCGGCCAACACCATGCTCGACGAGTTCCTCGACGACGGCGACGACGCCACCGACGGCTTCACCGCCGAGGAGCGCCAGCGCCTCGAGGCGGCCTTCGAGAACCAGAAGAAGACCACCGCCATCCTCACCGCGCTCCAGGCGCTGCTCGCCGAGAAGGGCTTCACGCGCTGAAGGAAGATTTCCCGCCCTGTCGGGAATTCTTCCCGCTCGCCCTGACCCCGCTGACGTCGTCGCGCGGGTTTCGCGCGGCCGCCACCTTGCACGAGCGGCGGGCATGCGACGCACCGCCCTCCTCGCGCTCGTGCTCTTCTTCGCCGGCTGCGGCGGCCTCGGTGACGGCCCCCACGCCCACGCCACCGGCCAGCTCGACCTCGCGAGCTTCCCCGCGCCCCCGCCCGACGGCGTCGAGGCGCTCTCGAGCGACGGCGAGCGCCGCCAGACCGCCCTCGCCGCCGACGGGCGCTTCGATCTCCCGCTGACCCTCGAGAAGACCTGGTCGTTCCGCGTCACCTTCTCGAGCGGCGGGGGTTACCCGCTCGCGCTCGCCCGCGACGGCCACTTCGATCGAGCCCTCGTCGCCGATGGGCGCGTGGCGGCCGACCTCGGCACCGTCTGGCTCCCGCCCGCCGGCAGTGACGTCACCCGCGTGCCCGAGAGCGACGCCGCGCGGTGCGTCGCGGGCCGGCTCGACTCGGGCGCGCCGTGCGCCGTGCTCGAGGCGCTCACCAGCTGCGCCGATGGACCGACGCGGCCGACCGATGACCCGACCAGCCTGCTCCTGGGCACCGGCACCCTGGGCGAGCTCCCCGGCGCGGCGCGCGGCGTGCGCTACGCGCTCCCCTCGCACGTGCCGCCGCCCATCCTCTGGGAGTGCCCGCCGGCGCCGGTCTACTGACCGTCTTCGTCGAGGAGCCGGTTGAGCGTCTTGAGATCGATGTCCAGCGCCTCGCAGGTGCGGCGCTTGTGCCCCTGCTGCTGCTCGAGGGCCCACGCCGCGTAGCGCCGCTGCAGCTCGCGCATGGGCACCACGCGGTCACCGAACTCCGGGCCGGTCTTCTCGCTCGCCGCGACGGGCCGGGGGAGATCCGCCGCGCTGAGCTCCTCGCCCCGCCCCAGGAGCACCGCGCGCTCGATGACGTGCTGGAGCTCGCGCACGTTGCCCGGCCACGGGTAGCGCTGGAACGCCTCGAGCGCCGCGGCGCCGAGCCGCCGCACCGGGCTGTGCGGGTGGCGCTCGCGGCTCTGGGCGATGAAGGCCTCGACCAGCAGCGGGATGTCTTCGCGCCGCGCGCGCAGCGGCGGCAGCTCGATGGCCACCACCTCGAGGCGGAAGCGGAGATCCTGCCGGAAGTTCGCCGCGGTGCGGAGATCGCGGTGCGTGGCCGCGACGATGCGCACGTCGGCGGAGCGCTCGCGATCTTCGCCCACCGCGCGGTAGCGCCCGGTCTCGAGCACCGAGAGCAGCTTGGCCTGCAGCGGCGGCGCGAGCTCGCCGATCTCGTCGAGGAACAGCGTGCCGCCTTCGGCCGACGCGAAGAGCCCCGAGCGCGAGGAGGTCGCGCCGGTGAAGCTCCCGCGCGCGTGGCCGAAGAGCTCGCTCTCGAGGAGCTGCTCGGGCAGCGCCGCGCAGTTGACGTTGACGAAGGGCCGCGCGGCGCGGCCGCTCTCGGCGTGCAGCGCCCTCGCCACCAGGCCCTTGCCGGTGCCCGTCTCGCCCAGCAGCAGCACCGGCACGTCGGCCGCCGCCACGCGCCGCACGAGGTCCACCACCTCCTTCATCGCCGCCGTCTGCCCCACCAGCGTCGAGAGGCTCCCCGAGAGCGAGCGGGTCAGCGCCCGAGACTCGCGCCGCACCTTCGCTTCGTCGAGCGCGCGGGTGAGGAACAGCGCCAGCTCACCGACCGAGAACGGCTTGGTGAGGTAGTGGTACGCACCGCGCCGAATCGCCTCGATCGCCGAGTCGACGGCCGAGAACGCCGTCATGATGAACACCGGCGCCTCGGGCGCGGCGCTCCGGCTCGCCGCGAGCAGCTCGAGCCCGTCATGGCCCGGCATGCGGAGGTCGGTCACCAGCGCGTCGTGCCGGCCCTCACGCACCAGGGCCAGGGCCTCGTCGGGGTCGGACAGCGGCGTGGCGTTGAAGCCCTGCTCGCGGAGCTCGTCGGCGATGCTCGCCGCCAGCTCGGCCTTGTCGTCGACGATCAACACCCTCGGCTTCATGCGGGGCTCCCGGAAGACAGCGGCAGGCGGAGGACGGCCTCGGTGCCCACTCCACCCGGGCCCGGGGCGATGGTGAAGGTCCCGCCGTGGTGGCGGGCGAGCTCCTGGGTGATGGCGAGGCCCAACCCGGTGCCGCCGGTGTGCGCGCGCGTGGTGACGAGCGGCTGTGTCACCTGATCGACGATCTCCGGCGGAATGCCGTGCCCGTGGTCGACGACGTGAAAGGCGAGGAACCCCTCTTCCCGCGCGAGGCGGAGCGTGACGCGAGAGCCGGGCGCGCTCGCCTGCGCGGCGTTGATCAGCACGTTCGCCAGCGCCTGCCGCACCAGCGTCTCGTCGGCCGACACCTGCGGCAGCGGCCCGCTGGAGATCTCGAGATCGAGGTGCACGCCCGCCGCGGTGAAGCGGTGGAGCACCGCGCGGGCCGCCGCGCGCGCCAGCTCCTCGGGCGCGAGCTGCACGGTCTCGGGCGCGTCGCCGCGCACCAGCGAGAGGAAGCCCTGCATCACCTGGCGCATCACGGTGATCTGCTCGCCGATGACGGTGAGCGCCGCGGCGCTCCGCTCGTCGGTCGCGCTCCGGCGCAGGCTCTCGAGGCGCGTGGCGATCACCCCCAGCGGCGTCGCCAGCTCGTGCGCGATGCCCAGCGAGAGCGCCGAGGCGACCGCGATGCGCTCCGCGCGGGCGAGCTGCTCGTCACGCTCCCGCTCGAGCCGCTGCCGCTCCAGCACGTGCTCGAGGCGCACGTGCTCCGCGTCGCGGCGCATCACCGTGAGACCGAAGCCGAGCACGATGGCGCCCACGCCGAGAATGCCCAGCACCGAGATCCACTCCTCGCGTCGCGCGTGCCGGCGCTCGACGCTCGCCGAGGCCACCAGCAGCACGCCCAGGCCCGGCCGCGACGTGGTGCGCCAGGTGGCGACCGCGCGCCACTCCGGCAGCCCGAGCTGGCGCGCGTCGTCGCGAGAGATGACCAGCCCGCCCTCGTCGCCGTGCACCAGCGACGAGAGCGACGCGGGGAGCTCGACGCTGGCGCCCACCAGCCCCCGCGGGCCGCCGACGAAGACCAGCGTCTCGCGCGCCGCCGAGAGGCGCGCCGCGTCGCGCAGCAGCGCCTCGCGCGCCCGCCGGAGCGCCTCTGACGGGTCGTGGCCGGCCGACTCCTCGGCCTGCAGCCGGCTCTCGAGATCCATCGCCAGCGCGTGCGCCAGCGTGCCCTGCGCGAGCGCGAGGCGGTCGACCGCGTGCTGCGACTGCTGCTCGGTGTCCCAGACGATCCAGGCGGCGACGAGGCCGGTCGAGAGCACCATCGCCGCGATGAGCGGCCCGTGGCCCCGCTGCGCGACGGTCGTCATGCCCGGCACCTACCACATCACCGTGGTGCGAATCGCCGCGGCGTTCGAGGCGACCGCGCCCGTCGGTCCGCCGAGCGCGACCGGGCTCGAGAAGACGGCGTGCTCGTAGTCGACCATCACCCAGGCGAACCGGCTGAGGTACCAGTTGAGCCCGACCGAGACCTCGAAGGCGCCGGTCGACACCTTCGCCGCGTCGACGAAGTCTCCGCCCGCCGCCGCCCCGAGCACGCGCAGCCCCGACGCCCGCAGCACCAGCTCGAGCGCGCCCGAGCCGGCCAGCGGGTGGAGGAAGTCGAAGGGCTTCGCGGGGTGGATGAACTCCGCGTAGCTCGTGCGGTGCTCGCCGGTGAGGACCCACGTCGCCAGGCCATAGAAGCCCTGCACGCGCGCCTCGCCGGTGACGCCCGACGGTGAGGCGAGCTGCTGCCACTGCCCGACGAGCTGCGCGCTCACCCCCACCGGGCCCCAGAACGCCTGGAGCTCGGGTGAGAGACGAAAGCGATCTCCCACCGCGCGCGTGCCCTCGGTGAAGCGGAACCAGCGCACCCGCAGCGGCGTGGAGAAGCTCGCCGGATCGACGTCGTCGGCCTCGCGCCCCCAGCTCGCCGAGGCCCCCAGCTGCAGGCGCGCGAGCGGCGCGGGCGCGCCTTCCCAGCGCGCGAAGGGGCGCACCGCGACGCGGCCGAGCAGGTCCTTCTCGTTGCGCTTCTCCTCGAAGTCGGAGTCGCGCAGGCCGTTGGCCACCGAGAGCTGGTAGTCGAGCACTCCGCCGACGTCGCGGCCGTGGATCATCAGCCCCACGTTGCGCGCCGGGGCGAGGGTGTCGATGAGGCTCCGCTCGAAGACGACGAGCGTGAGGTCCTCCATCACGAACTGCTCCATCGAGAACGGCTGCTTGAACTTGCCCGCGCGGAGCTGGAGCGCGGGGCCGAAGATGCGCGCGTTGGCGAACGCGTCGAGGATGCTCGGTTCCCCGTTCCCGAAGTCGACCATCCACCGGTAGTCGACCGCCTTCATCACCGTGCCCTCGACGTACAGCCGCGCGCGGCGCACGAGGAAGCGGTCGTAGTCGGTCGTGTCGTGCGCGTTGAAGTACCCGCGGAAGTCGGCCTGCACGATGCCCAGCAGCCGCAGCTCGAAGGCCTCGTCGGCGGTCTTGAAGGCGAACCCCTCTTCCCAGTGCAGGCCGGGCGTGAGGTGCGACTCGGGGACTTCATCGGCCGCGGCGACACACGCCGCGAGGAGCACGAGCAGGGAGACGAAACGCATGGGCCCCGGCCCCGAGCAACGGCCGTGCCCTCCCGGCGCCTCCGCGGGCCGCGATGCCCCGGCGCGAGCGTGCGGGAGAATTTCCCGCGCGCACCGGGAAGAGCTCCCGCATCACCGCCGCGGAGGCCCGCGCTCCGCTCTCGAGCCGCGCTGGCACCGCCGGTGCACCGACGCCGCGCCATGCGTGTGTTCTCGCTCGTCGTCGTGTGCCTCTCTGCGCTCGCGCAGGCCGCCGGTCCCGAACAGCCCCGGACGGTGACGCTGGACGAGGCGCTTCAGCTCGCTCGCACCAACCAGCCGCAGCTCCAGGCCGCGAAGCTGCGGCTCGAGGCCGCGGCGAAGGAGGTCGACGCCGCCCGCGCCGCCTGGCTCCCCACCTTCGGCGCCCTCGCCGAAGTGGTGGGCAGCAGCACCAACAACTCGACCACCACCGTCATCTCCAACTCCGCGGTGGATCTCCCGCGCATCGGCGCCACGAAGGTGAGCGCCACGCCCGACTTCACGCCGGCGATCTCCACGGTGGTGGCCCTCGGCGCGCGGCAGACCCTCTACGACTTCGGGCGCATCTCCGCGCAGACGGGCGCCGCGAGCGCCCTCGAGCGCGTCGAAGAGGCGCGGGTGAAGAACACGAAGCTCTCGCTCGAGCTCGACGTCAAGCGCGCCTTCTACGCGGTGCTCGCCGCCCACCTGGTGCAGGACGCCTCGGAGCAGGCCTGGGCGCGCGCGAAGAGCCACCGCGACTTCGCGCAGCAGGCGGTGGGCACGCAGGTGCGGCCGCCCATCGAGCTCACCCGCGCGGAGGCCGACCTCGCCCGCGCCGAGGTGGGCCGCATTCGCGCCGCCAGCGGCGTGCGCTCGGCGCGCGTGCTGCTCGCCGCCCTCACCGGGGTGTCCGACGAGGAGCTCGACGCGCGCGGCGAGCTGGTCGCCGCCACCCCGCTGCCGAGCCCGGACTCGGTGCGCGACGCGGCGCTGGCGCACGACCCGCTGCTCGCGGCGAGCGCGGCGGCGCAGGAGGTCGCGCACCAGCAGGCCGAGGGGCTCGCGGCGCAACGCCGGCCGACGCTCTTCGCCACCGCGTCGGTGAGCGGCCGCAGCGGCGGGGCGCCCCCCTCGAGCGGCACCGCGCCGGCCGGCCTCGGGCTGGTGCCCCTGGTGCCCAACTACGACCTCGGGGTGGTGCTGAGCTGGCCGCTGTTCGACGCGGCGGTGGTGCAGCGCGAAGACGCCGCCCGCCTGCGCGAGCGCGCGGCCCGCGACGAGCTCGCGGCGACGGCCCAGCGCGTGTCGGAGCAGGCGCTGCAGCTCGCCGAGCGCGCGCGCGTCGCCGACCTCGCGCTGGTGGCGCTCGAGCGCGCCGCCCAGGCCGCGCACGCCAACTCGGCGCAGGCCGAGGCGCGCTTCCACGCCGGGCTGGGCACCAGCACCGAGCTGGCCGACGCCGAGACGCTGCACACCGAAGCGGAGATCAACGTGGCCATCGGACGTTTCGAGGCCCTTTCGGCGCGCGCCGCCCTCGCGCGCGCCATGGCGGAGGAGACCCCATGACGAAGGAAGTGTTGACCGAAGAGCTGCCCCCCGCCCCGCCGCCGCGCAAGCAGCCGCCGGTGGTGCTGATCCTCGCCGGGCTGGTGGTGCTGGTGCTGGCGGTGATGGGCGTGGCGAGCCTCCGGGCGTCGGCCGCGCAGAACCAGGAGGCGCTCAGCGCGAAGCCCCGCGGGGTGACGGTGGTGGCCGCGCGCGCCACGCAGTTCCGCGAAGAGCGCCGCTACGTGGGCACCGTCGAGCCGTGGATCGAGGCGAAGATCGGCCCGGAGATCATCTCGTCGTGGGTCGACACCGTGCTCGTGCGCCCCGGCGATCGCGTCAAGCGCGGTGACGTGCTCGCCACGCTCGACTGCCGCAACGCGAGCACCAACACCGAGAACTTCGCGCACCAGGCGCGCTCGCTCGAGGAGCGCCAGCGCGCGATGGCCAGCGAGGCGGCGCGCCTCGAGAACCTCCTCGGGGGCGGCTTCGTGTCGGCCAACGAGCTCGAGCAGAAGAAGGCCCAGGCCTCGGCCAACGAGGCGCAGCTCGAGGCGCTCCGCGCGCAGCTGCGCAGCCGCAACCTCGAGGTGTCCGACTGCACGCTCCGCTCGCCCTTCGACGGGGAGATCTCGGTGCGCTCGGCGGACCCCGGCACCTTCGTACGCCCCGGCACGCCGCTGCTCACGGTGGTCGATCGCCACCTCTACCGCGTGGTGATGGACGTGCCGGAGATCGACTTCCCGCTCGTCTCGGTCGGCACGCCGGTGGAGCTCAAGCTGCTGGCCACCGGGCAGACCGTGGGCGCCACCATCAGCCGCCGCGCGCCCGCGGCGGGCACCACCACCCGCACCCTGCGGCTGGAGGTCGACCTCGACTCGAAGGACGTCTCGGTGCCGGTGGGCACCACCGCCGAGGTGCGCCTCGAGGTCGGCGAGCAGAAGCCGGCCGCCGAGCTCCCGCTGCTCGCGGCGAAGGTGCGCGGCACGAAGGCGACGCTGTTCGTCATCGAGGGCGCGGTGGCGAAGAAGCTCCAGGTGCCGGTGCTCGGCGAGCGCGCCGGCTCGGTGTTCGTCAGCGGGCTCGCGGCCGACGCGAAGGTGGTGACCGACGGGCGCTCGACGCTGTCCGAAGGGGACCACGTGGTGGCGAAGCTCGACTCCTCGTGGCCCCCGCCCGCCCCCGCGCCGGCGCCGCGCTCGGGTACCACCGCGGTCGCGCCCACCGCGCCCGCGACCGGAGGCCGGCCGTGATCAAGGGCGCGCTCAAGAACCCCATCGCGGTGCTGATGGTGTGCATCGGCGTCATCGTCTTCTCGGCGGTGGTCGTGCCGCGCCTGTCGGTCGACACCTTCCCCGAGCTCTCGCCGCCGGTGCTGGTGATCGGCACCCAGGCGCCCGGCATGGGCCCGAAAGACGTCGAGAAGACCATCACCTGGCGCTTCGAGAAGTACGTCTCGGCCACGCCCGGCGTCGACCACGTGCAGTCGGTCAGCCGCGCCGGCCTGTCGGTCATCTACGTGTGGCTGAAGTGGGGCACCGACCTCAACAGCGCGCAGGTGCTGGTGCAGCAGCAGGTCGCCTTCGCGATGTCGTCCATCCCCAAGAGCCTCGGCGTGGTGCCGCCCTTCGTGCTCCAGTACGACCCGAGCAACGCGCCGGTGATCCAGATCGCCGTGTCGGGCGGCGGGCTGAGCGGGCCGCAGCTGTACGACTACGCGGCGAACGTCATCGAGCCCATCATCGAGGGCATCCCCGGCGTGGCGAGCGCGTCGCCCAACGGCGGCCGTGAGCGGCAGATCAACGTGGTGATCGACCCGGCGCGCGCGCAGGCCCGCGGGCTGACCAGCGCCGAGGTGAGCGCGGCGGTCGCGAAGGCCAACGCGCTCCTCCCGTCGGGCCGGCTCATCGCCTCGCAGCTCGACGCCAACGTGTACACCAACGCGGTCGCGGCGCGCGTCTCGGAGATCGGCGACGCCATCATCCGCGTCGACGACGGCCACCCCATTCGCATCAAGGACGTGGCCCGCGTCGAAGACGGCGGCGCGCCCAACACCCAGTCGGTGTCGATCAACGGGCAGGACGCGGTGTACCTCAACGTGCTGCGCGTGCCGGGCGGCAACGTGCTGGCCATCGTCGACCAGGTGAAGGCCGCCATCGCCGAGCTCAAGGGCCTGCCGCCGGGCATGAAGGTCGACCCCATCTTCGACCAGTCGACCTTCGTGCGCGCGACGTACCACGGGCTGCAGAAGGAGATCCTCCAGGCCTTCTTCCTCGTGTCGCTGGTGATCCTCATCTTCCTGCAGAGCCCGCGCTCGGTGCTGGTGGCGGCCATCTCGGTGCCCATCAGCTTCGCCATCATCCTGCTCGTGCTGTACGTCACCGGGCAGACGCTCAACGCCTTCACGCTCGGCGGCCTCACCCTGGCCATGGGCCCGCTGGTCGACGTGTCGGTGGTGGTGCTCGAGGCGGTGCACCGCCGGCGCATGGCGGGCGAGTCGCCCTTCGCCGCGGCGGGCGACGGCACGGCGTCGGTGGCGCTGCCCGCGCTGGCGGCGACGCTGGCCACGGTGGCGGTGCTGCTTCCGGTCGCGCTGCTCGACGGCCTGGCGCGCAAGCTGTTCGCCCCGCTCGCGCTCACCGTCGCCACCGGCATGTTCGCCGGCTACGCGGTGTCGATGCTGGTGACGCCGGTGGCGTGCGCGAAGCTCCTCGGCCACCACTCCCAGCCGCCGGCCTTCGCGCTGGCCATGGAGCGCGCCATCGGTCGCTTCGCCGATCGCTACGTCGCGGCGCTGCGCCTCGTCTTCGCCCACCGCGCGGCGCTGCTCGGCGCGGTGGCCCTGCTGGTGGTGGGCTCGGTGATCGCGGCCGCGCGGCTGCCGTCGACCTTCTTCCCCGACGTCGACGAGGCGATGGAGCGCATCTACGTGCGCTTCTCGCCCGGCACCTCGCTCGAGGAGGCCACCAGGCGGACCATGGAGATGGGCGACGCGCTGGCGAAGAAGCTGCCGAAGGGCTCGGTGCGCACGGTGCTCACCAACGTCGGCTCGCCGGCCAAGGCCCGCAGCGCGATGAACAGCCCGAACGACGGCCCGCACATGGGCTTCATCCGCGTGGAGCTCACCGACGCCGAGGAGCGCAAGGAGACGCAGAACGAGCTCGCCGACCTCTCACGCCACATCCTCGACGAGGACTTCCCGGGCGTCGAGACGCGCCAGGCCCCCGGCGGCCTGGTGGCGAGCGTGTTCGGCAACGGGTACCTCGCCCCGCTGGTGGTCGAGGTGCAGGGCGACGATCTCGAGGAGCTGCGCCGCAACGCCGAGAAGATCGTCCAGGTGGCGCGCGACGTGCCGGGCCTGCGCGACCCCTTCATCGCGCTGCAGACCGACTACCCCGAGCTGCGCATCAACACCTCCCGCGAGGCGGCGGGCCAGGTCGGCGTCAGCGTGCGCGACGTGGCGCAGACGGTGCTCGACTCGACGCTCGGCAACATCAACGGGCCCGGCGTGTGGGTCGACTCGAGCAACGGCCAGTCGTACTTCGTGGTGACGAAGCTCGACGACGGCGCGGTGAACGATCGCGCCAGCCTCGCCGACGCGCCGGTGCGCTCGCCCAACGGCGCCGGCCCGGTGCTCCTGCGCAGCTACGCCGACGTCGAGCGCAGCACGGGGCCCATCTCCATCGAGCGCAACCACCTCACGCGCGTGGCGACGGTGCTCTTCCAGACCGAGCGGCGCGACCTGGGCACCACCGCCAGCGACCTCGAGCACCGCCTCATGGCCGACGACGCGACGCGCGAGCTCAAGTGGGGCTTCGTCGGCCAGGTGTCGCTCATGCGCACCACCTTCTCGGGCCTCGGCGTGGCGGTGGCGCTCGCGGTGATGGTGGTCTTCATGGTGATGGCCACGCAGTTCAAGTCGCTGCGCCTGCCCTTCGCGATGCTCCTCACCATCCCCGCGGCGCTGGTGGGCATCGTGCTCGCGCTCCAGGCGGCGGGGCTGGGCTTCAGCATCACCGCGCTGATGGGCGTGCTGATGGTCATCGGCATCGCGGTGTCGAACGGCATTCTGCTGGTCGACCACGCCAACCGCTCGTTCCAGGAGGGCAGACCGGTGGTCGACGCCGCGCTCGAGGCCGCGCGCGCGCGCGTCATACCCATCTTGATGACCAGCCTCGCGACGGTGGTGGGCCTGCTCCCCACGGCGCTCGGGCTCGACCCGGCGGCTGCGTCGAACCGCCCGCTGGCCCTCGCCGTGGTGGGCGGGCTCAGCTCGTCGACGCTGCTCTCGCTCTTCGTGGTGCCCATCATGTTCACCCTGCTCGCGCGCCGCGAGGTGACCGAGGAGCCGCCGCTCATCGACCACGCGATGGACATCGCCCACTCGTGAGCGGCGCCGTGTCGGGGCTGACTCGGAGGTCGGAGCCAGCCCCACGCCCCGCCCAGCGTGTCCGCGACATTGGACGGGGCACGCGCGTTGCTCACGCAGGCCTCCATGCGCAAGGTCTACTCCGACGAGCGAGGCGAGCTGTTCACCGAGGATCTGGCCGGGAAGATCCTCCAGACGAAGATCACCGGCTACATGTCGGCCGCCCTGGCGAAGGCGCTGGTCGCCGAGATCGAGCGCTTCATCAAGTCCTACGGCTTCCTCCGCGCCGCCCACGACTGGCACGCGATGACCAACTACGACGGCGACGGTCGCACGCTGATCACCGACTACTCGATGAAGCACCGCAAGGAGATCGGCGACTGCCACATCCTCCTCAAGTCGGCGATGGTGAACATGGGCGTCAACACCGCGAGCATCGCGCTCAAGGCGGTGGGCATCTCGGTCGCCTCGACCACCGACCGCGCGACCTTCGAGCAGCGCGTCGCGGCGATGGCGCAGCAGAAGGCGGCCTGAACCCTGAAACCGGACGTGGGCTCTGAGCATATCAAGCGCACATGATCCGCCTGACCCTCGTCGTCGCCGCCCTGCTCGCCACGCCCATCCTCGCGAATGAAGGAGAGGTCGACTGCGCGCAGACGGGGTGTACGTGCAGCGCGGGTCAGTGCCCACTCCACCGTCCAGGCAGCCGGCCGCGCCTGCCGGCCTTCGACGCGTCGACGGTGCGCTCGTTCTCGGGCGTCATCGTGGCGATCGAGCGCGACGCCCATGGCCGCGAGGTCTCGGGCGTGACGCTCACCGTGCAGCGCGGGCCGGAGACCGTGGTGGTGCACCTCGGCCCGGCCCCGTACATCGACGAGCGCGCGCAGTTCACCAAAGGCGACCTCGTCGAGGTGACCGGCTCGCACGTCGTGGTCGACGGCCAGGCGGCGGTGCTCAGCACGCGCATCAAGCGCGGCGAGCGGGTGCTCAAGCTGCGCGACGACGCGGGCGTGCCGCTCTTCCGGCTCCACGAGAGCTGACTACCAGCGGCCCGCGGTGCGGAGCGCGAGCAGGCCCGGCGTCCTCCCGCCCGTCGCCTTCTCCACGCGCGTCAGCGGGAACGCGTTGAGCTCGAGCCAGCCGAAGCCCGTCCCCGGCACGAAGGCGATGCTCTTCGCGTCGCTCCAGGCGAGCTCGGCCCCGCGGGTGAAGCCCTCGCTCGCGTCCCACGCGCCGGTGTCGTCGAAGGCCAGCCAGCCCGCCGGCGTCGGCCGCACCGCCGCCAGGCGCTTCGGCGTGCGGGCGTCGAAGAGCAGCGAGGGCGAGCTGGTGCTCCGCGATGAACTCCATCGCGGTGGCGCGCCCATCGTCGAAGCTCGTCGCCAGGAGCGACGCTTTGGGCTCCTGGCGCGCCACGGCTCAGCTCACTCCGCCGGCGGCGTCTCGGGGGCGGCAGGCGCGGGCTCGCCGCCGCCGCTGCCGTTCTCCTCGCTGTCCTCCTTCGGGAGGTGCGAGATGCCGACCACCTTCTCCTTCTCGTCGTCGAGCGTGATGAGGCGCACGCCCTGGGTGTTGCGGCCGATGACCGAGATGTCGTTGACGCCCATGCGGATCAGCACGCCGCCCGAGGTCACCAGCATCACCTCGTCGTCGTCCTTCACCTGCACCGCGCCCACCACCGGGCCGTTCCGCTCGGTGGTCTTGATGTCGATGATGCCCTTCCCGCCGCGGCCCTGCACCCGGTACTCCTCCTCGAGGGTGCGCTTGCCGTAGCCGTTCTCGGTGACGGTGAGCAGCGTGGTGCCCTTCTCGACGACCTCCGCCGAGACGACGGTGTCGCCCTGCTCGAGGGTGATGCCCTTCACGCCGAAGGCGGCGCGGCCCATCGAGCGCACCTCGGTCTCGCTGAAGCGGATCGACATGCCCTGCGCGGTGCTGATCAGCACGTCCTTCGTGCCGTCGGTGATCTTCACCGCCACCAGCGCGTCGCCGTCTTCGATGCCCAGCGCCTTGAGGCCCGAGCTGCGCACGTTCGAGAAGGCCGTGAGGTCGGTGCGCTTGACCACGCCCGCGCGCGTCACGAAGAGCACGAACTTGTTCTCCTCGAACTCGCGCGTCACCAGCACCTGCGCCAGCTTCTCGCCTTCCTGGAACTGCACCAGGTTGACGATCGGCTTGCCCTTGCCGGTGCGCGTGCCGAGCGGGATCTCGTGCACCTTGAGCCAGTAGAGCTGGCCGCGCGTGGTGATGGGCATCAGGTACGCGTGGGTGCTGGCCACGAAGAGGTCGGTGACGAAATCTTCTTCCTTCGTGGTGGCGCCGGTCTTCCCGCGGCCGCCGCGGCGCTGCGCGCGGTACTCGGACAGCGGCGTGCGCTTGACGTAGCCGGCGTGGCTCAGCGTCACCACCATGTCCTCGTCGGCGATCAGGTCTTCGGTCGACATCTCGCCGACCTCACCGACGATCTCCGTGCGGCGCGCGTCGGCGTAGCGATCGCGCACGTCCTTGAGCTCGGTCTTGATCACCCGCAGCAGCGACGACTCGTTGCCGAGAATGTCCTCGAGGCGGGCGATCTCGCGGGCCAGCTCGAGCAGCTCCTTGAACAGCTCCTCCTGCTGCAGGCCGGTGAGGCGCTGGAGGCGCATCTCGAGGATGCTCTTCGCCTGCTCCTCGCTGAAGCCCGGATCGTAGGCGCGCGAGATGCCGCGGTACGCCTGTTCCTCGGCCTGCGCGCGGGCCACCAGCGCGTCCATCGACTTCTTCGCGTTGGTGCCGTCGAAGCGCGCGAGCTTCTTGAACGACTCGACCTCGTAGATCGCCGGCGAGAGGATGTTCATCAGCGCCCACTTCGCCTCGTCGGGATCCTTCGAGGCGCGGATGGTGGCGATGATGTGGTCGAGGAAGTCCTTGCCGCTCGTGGCGACGAGGAGGCCCTCGACGATGTGCATGCGGTCCTTCGCGCGCTTGAGCTCGAAGCGCGACCGGCGGGTGACGACCTCGCGCCGGTGGAGGATGAAGCGCTCGAGGATCTCCTTGAGGTTGAGCGTGCGCGGCTGGCCCTGATCGATGGCCAGCATCACGATGCCGTAGCTCACCTGGAGCTGGCTGTTCTGGAAGAGGTTGTTCTTGACGATGTCGGCGATGGCGTCGCGCTTGAGCTCGATCACCACGCGGATGCCCTGCATGTTCGAGTGGTCTTCGATGTTGCTGATGCCCTCGACGCGCTTCTCCTTCACCAGCTCGGCGATCTTCTCGACCAGCACTTCCTTGCGGATCTGGAAGGGGATCTCCGTCACCACGATGCTCTCGCGGCCCGACTTCTTGTCGGTCTCGACCTCCACGCGCGCGCGCACGGTGATCGAGCCGCGGCCCGTCTCGTACGCCCGGCGGATGCCCTCGCGCCCGGCGATGATGCCCGCCGTCGGGAAGTCGGGGCCCTGCACGAAGCGCATCAGCTCGAGCACCGTCGACTTCGGGTTGTCGATGAGGTGCACCGTGGCGTCGATCACCTCGCCCAGGTTGTGCGGGGGAATCTTGGTCGCCATGCCGACCGCGATGCCGTCGCTGCCGTTGACCAGCAGGTTCGGGAAGCGCGCCGGGAGCACCATCGGCTCCTTGAGCGAGCCGTCGTAGTTCGGCCCGAAGTCGACGGTGTCCTTGTCGAGGTCGGTCAGCAGCTCGTCCGAGAGCCGCTGCATGCGGCACTCGGTGTAACGCATGGCGGCCGGCGAATCGCCGTCGATCGACCCGAAGTTGCCCTGGCCGTCGATCAGCGGGCTGCGCATCGACCACGGCTGCGCCATGCGCACCAGCGCGTCGTAGACCGAGGCGTCGCCGTGCGGGTGGTACTTACCGATGACGTCGCCGACGATGCGCGCCGACTTCTTGTACGGCCGGTTGTAGGTGTTCGACAGGTCGCTCATCGCGTACAGCACGCGGCGGTGCACCGGCTTGAGGCCGTCCCGCACGTCGGGCAGCGCGCGCCCGACGATGACGCTCATCGAGTAGTCGAGGTAGCTCTTGCGCATCTCCTCTTCGATGGACACCTGCACCAGCGCGCCGATGTTCGACGGCGGCGGCGGGGGCGGGGGCGAAGACGGAGCCGCTGGGGAGTCTTTGATCTCGTCAGCCATGGAGCGGCGGTAAGTACCCGCAAACACCCCGAAAAACAACGATGGAAACACCCCGACGGGGGCCGATTTCCATCGTTATTTCAAAGAGTTGAAGCTCCCGATTGTGAATGCCCGTTCAGTCAGCGGACGGGCCTCGGACGAGGCCTCGCCTACTTCACCTTCCGGTAGCGCGACACGTTGGTGAAGGTCTGCCGGTTGGGCAGCGAGCCGGTCTGGAGCAGCTCCATCGTCTTGCCGTCACCCGAGAGCGTGCGGCGCGTGCGTGAGAGCTCCACGCCGTCGCGGGCGACGATGGTCTCGAGGGTCGAGTCGTCGACCACCGCCAGCGTCACCTCGGTGCCGTTGACCAGCACCGGCTTGTTGAAGAGGAGCGCGTGCTCGAGCTCACCCTTCTTCGCCTTCGGGTCGAGCCACTCGGCGCGCATGAACAGCCCGCCGGTCTCAGGGCGCACGGTGAGCGTGGCCTTCGTCGGCGGGTTGTCGAACTCGAACTTCGACTCGGCCGGCACCAGCTCCCAGGTGCCGACGAAGCGCGAGACCCTGGTCGTCGTGGGCTGCATGGCTCACCAGAACGGGTTGAGGTCGACCTTGTGACCGCCGACGGAGAACTCGCCGTCGGTCCAGTCGGCGAGCGTGTTGACGGCCGACTTCGCCGCCTTGCCCACCTCGCCGCCGAAGTCGGCCAGCACGCCCAGCGCCTCGCGCGCGTAGCCCACGCCGGCCTTCGCCAGCGACTCGAGCTGGTCGACCGCGTAGCCCGCGACCTGCCCGCCGAGCTTCGCGAGATCCTTCAGCGCGTCGACGCCGGCCGAGCCGAGATCCTTGAGCCCGTCGAGGAACGCCTTGCCGCCCTCGGTGAGGTTGTCCTTCCAGGCCTGGGCGACCTCCATGAAGGCCTTCGAGCCCGACTGCACCAGCTCGCGGCCGAGCTTCATCGCGAAGTCGACGCGGTTGTCGATGAACTCCTTGATGGCGCCCGCCGCCTTCTTCGCCGCCTCACCGCCGGCGACCACCAGGTCCTTGAGCGTCTGGCCGGCCCACTCGCGCACCTTCGTGGCCGCCTCGCCCGGGTTCTGGATGACGTACTTGAGCGTGTCGACCGCCGCCTCGCCGGCGTTCTTGAGCGTCGAGATGGCGCTCTGCGCGAGCTCGAGGCCCTTCTCGCCCATGGCCCTGATGCCGTCCCACGTCTTCTTCGCCAGCTCGCCGCCCTTCTTCAGCGCGTCGACCACCGCGTCCTTCGCCAGGCGGCCGACCTCGCCGGGGTGCGTGGCGGCCCAGGTGACGAGATCGATCGCCTTCTCGCCGGCCTTCACCGCGGTCTCGACGGCCGACTTGAGGCCGTCCTTCGCCGACTGAATGAGCTCCTTCGCCTTCTCGGCGGCGGCGCCCTTGAGGTTCTCCCAGCCCTGCTGGAGCGACTCGAGCGTCTCGACGCCCTTCTTGTAGAGCGCCTTGCCGGCGTCGGTCGCGAGGTCGATGCCGGAGCTGATGACGCTCTTGATGCCGTCGACCGCCAGCTTCGCCGCCGGGCCGGGGTTGGTGGCGATCCACTTGAGGGTGTCGAGGCCCTTCGCGCCGAGCTTCTTCGCCTCGTCGATGACCTGGCCGAGCGTCTCCTTCGCCTGCTTCGCCAGCTCGCCGCCCTTCTCGATGACGCTGTTGTACGTCTTGATCGCCGCGTCAGCGACGGCCTGGCCGTACTTGCTCGGGTTGCGGATGACGTCGGCCAGCGCGTGCATCATCTGCCCGGCGGTCTTGAGCTGATCGCCCGTGACCTCCGCCGCGGTGACGCCCGCGAACTTCGCCACCTCGACGGCGCCCTTCGCGCCGGTCTCCACGCCCCACTCGGCGAGCCTGGCCGCGCCTTCCGGCCCGTAGTACGCCGCGAGCGAGGCCACGCCCGACGGCCCCTGCGAGGCGGCGAAGGCGAGGTTGACCGCCTTCATCCAGCCCGGCGCCTCGTAGTTCGCCGGGTCCTTCAACATCTTCGCCTTTTCCTGCTCGAAGCCGATGTCGAGGGCGATCTCCGCGGCCGAGAAGCCGACGCTCACCGCGACGTCGACGCCCACCCCGACGCCGGTGAGGTCGAGCGCCACGCCGACCACGCCGTCGGCCGCGTTGAGGCCCGCGCCCACGAGCGCGAAGTAGCCGAGGTCCTTGTTCTTGTCGCGGAGCTCCACCGCCTCCTTCGCGTACTTCGCGGCGTCGATCGCGTTGGGGATCGCGCCGGCCACCGGGATGACCTTCGCGAGGTTCTTGAGCACCTTCTCGGCGACCTCGCCGGTCAGCTTCACGCCCATCTTCCCGAGCACCGCGTCGAGGACCTTGAGGCCCTGGGCGAGCACCTTGCTGCCGCCCTTCTCGACCGCCGGGCCGAGGATCTTGAGGCCGTCCTTGAGCGCGCCGGGCGCGAGCTGGTCGGTGAACTTCACGAGCGTCTTGAGGCCCGCCTCGTCGAAGTCCTTCACCATCTTCGCGATGACCTCGGCGCCCTGGTCGTCGAGCTTCGTCGCCAGCTTGCCGAGCGACTGCGCGAGCTCCGGGTTCTTGAGCGTCTTCTCGAGCACCGAGTGCTCGAGGCCGCCGAGCGTCGAGAGCAGGCGCTTGCCCGCGTCATCGGACAGCCCGCCGAGCTGCTTCTGGAGCGCCTCGAGCGCCGCCTTGTCGGTGATGCCCTTGAGCACCGGCTCGAGCTTGTCGGGGCCGAGCTTCGTGGCGAGCTCCGCGAGCTGCTTCGTCTCAGCCTCGGTCAGCCCCTTCGCGAGCTTCGGGTCGAGGCCCTTCACCGCGACCTCGGCGGCCTTGCTGGCGCCCTCGGCGATCTTCTCGGCGTCCTTCACGCCCGCGCTCTTGAGCAGGTCCTTGAAGGCGGTGAGGTTCTGCTTGAGCTCGGGCACCTCGGTGGCGAGCTGCGCCCCGGCCCAGACTTTGTCTTCCGCGCTCGCCTGCGGGTCGATCAGCGTCAGCGCCGCGCCCGCAGCCTTGAGCGGCCCGTCGAGCACGCGCAGGCTGTTGGCCAGCTTCGCCGAGTCGGCGCCCGCGAAGTCCTTCAGCGCGCTCGCCAGCTCGAGCGTCGCCTTCGCCTTGTCGAGGCCCGACTTCGACGGGTCGGTCCAGGCCGCGACCGCGCCGATCAGCTTCTCGGCCGCCGGCAGCCCGTTGAGCGCGGTGTTGAGCACGCCCTTGAGCTCCTCGGGCTTGAAGGCGTCGCCCGCGGCCTTCGCGAGCTGGAGCGCAGCCTGGGCCTTGTCGGCCTTGCCCTTCGCCGGATCGGTGAGCGTCGAGAGCGCGGCCAGCGCGTCCTTGTTGGTGGCGAGCCTGGTGAGGGCCTTGTCCTTCACGCCCAGCTTCTCGACGACCGCGCCCAGCGTGTCGGGGAACTGCTTCGACAGCTCCGACAGGCCCTGGAGCTTCTCGGAGGCCGTCCCGGTCGCGACCTTGTTCATCGCGTCGTACGCCTTCTTGACCGTCTCCTTGTCGGCGCCCTTCAGCTCGGGGAAGTACTTCGGCAGATCGTCGGGGTTCTTCGGGAGCTTGTCGCTCACCGGCGGCGCGTCGGCCTTCGCCTTCTGGATCTGCTCGGCGCTCGGCGCGGTGGGCTTGCCGTCGAGCGCCACCGGCTTCTTCGCGCTCGTGGCGAACGCGTCCT
>JBMORD010000311.1:0-50792 GCA_049322495.1 Myxococcota bacterium
TCGGGCACTGGGCTCCGCAGGCGCCGCAGTGGGCGTTGTCGCTCGCGAGGTTCGCGCAGAAGGGCGCGCCGCCGTCGGGGCGACAGGTCTCGAGCGCGCCGCACTCGAGCTCGCACGCGCCGTTCCTGCACGTCGTGCCGCCCGCGCACCGCCTTCCACACGCTCCGCAGTGGGCGTTGTCGCTCTCGAGGTTCGCGCAGAAGGCGCCACCATCGGAAGCGCAGGTGGCGAGCGCGCCGCAGCCCGGCTCACACGCGCCGTTTCTGCATGTCGTGCCGTCCGGGCACTGTCTTCCGCACGCCCCGCAGTGGGCGTTGTCGCTCGCGAGGTTCGCGCAGAAGGAGCCGCCGTCGGCGCTGCACGTCGCGAGCGCCCCGCACGTCGCCGCGCACGAGCCCGCTGCGCAGACGGTGCCGGGCTCGCAGCGCCTGCCGCAGGCACCGCAGTTGGCGTTGTCGCTCTCGAGGCGGGCACAGAAAGGCTCGCCCCCATCGGGGCGGCAGGCCGACAGCGCGCCACAGCGGAGCTCACACGTGCCGTTGGCGCAGGTCTCGCCGCTCGCGCACGCGCGACCGCACGCGCCACAGTTCAGCTCGTCGCTCGCGGTGTCGACGCAGGCCGCGACACCTCCGTGCTCACAGCGCGAGAGCGAGGCCGGGCAGCTGACGGCGCACAGGCCCTCGACGCAGAACTCCCCCGACGGACACGCACGGCCACAGCCGCCGCAGTGCGATTGATCCGTCGACGGCGTCACGCACCGGCCGTCGCAGAGGACTTGCCCCGTAGGGCAGACAGGCGTGCATGTCCCGGAGACGCAGGCCTCCGCGGGCCCGCACGTGTCAGCACACGGCTGCGCGGCCGGGCAGCCCGCGACGAAGAGCCCCAGCAGTCCCCAGAAGATCCACTTGCTCATGACGCCCACCACGCAAGCGGCGCGGCAGCCCCGTAACGCGCACAGGCGGCACGAGCGCTGCATCTCTGTGGGGCCGTGGCCACCATCGTGCTGTCGCTTCTCCTGACCGCTGGCGAGCCTGCTGGCGACTCCTCCATCGCCTGGCTCGAGGCCTTCGCCCTGGCTGCGGAGCTCCACCTCGACGGCGCGCCGGAGCGAACCACGGACCTCGATGGCGATGGTCGCGCGGACACGGTCGTGCTCCTGGAGCGCGTCTCTTCGGACACGGCCCCGAAGGAGCACCACGCCCTTCTCGTTGGCACGCGGGGATGGCGACTGTGGCTCACCTGGGGTTCCGGCGAGTCCTCCCTCGTGTCGCGCGGCCGCGAGTGGGTGTTCTGCCTCTCCGGGAGTGGCAGCGGCCAGAGGTGCAGCACGCTCGAGTTCAGCACCGGCCGTCCCCGCGTCCTGCGGACCTCCAGCGGGAACGCGAACTGGAGCGACCGGTGCGACTACGCGCGCGGAGTCTGCACGAGGTGCGAGCCATGCGAGGAACAAGACGGGCAGCAGGCGGCGTCAACCCATCGCCGCGTCAGGCGCTGGAGCGGTGTGCTGCCGGACGACCTGGCCTGGACGCCCGTCGCTTCTCGCGGCGAGCTTCTGCGCTGGCTGAGTGAGCAGCGATGAGGTGCGCGCGGTCTGTGAAGTCCGACTGACGTAGCCTGCGGCGCATGGCACCTCGACACGACCTCCGCGCGCAGGGCGAAGCCGACCTCGAACGTTCGCTGCTGGGCGACGCGGCGCTCAAGCGCTCCATCGACGAGCTGGAGAAGAAGCCGGACCTCGGGGCGCGGCGGCAGCTCCTGGCGACGAGCGTGCGGGTGACGCGCGCGATGTCCCCGCGGCTCGACGGGCTGGTGGAGCACTGCCGCGCCGCGCTCGGGGTCGACACCGCGGTCGAGACCTACGTGTACCCCGACGCGAGCTTCAACGCGGGCTGCGTGCGCCCGGAGCACGGCCGGGTCTTCGTGATGCTCTCGTCGACGCTGTTCGAGGCGTTCGACGACGAGGAGCTCCGCTTCGTCATCGGCCACGAGCTCGGCCATCACCTCTTCGGGCACCACCGCATTCCGGTGCGGCTGCTGGTGGGCGACGGCTCGCAGGTGCCGGGGCCGGTGGTGATGCAGCTCTTCGCGTGGAGCCGCTACGCGGAGATCTCCGCCGACCGCGCGGGCCTGGTGTGCGCCGGTGGCCTGGAGCCGGTGGCGCGGAGCCTCTTCAAGCTGGCGTCGGGGCTGCGCGGCGGGCTGGTGCAGATGAAGTCCGACGAGCTCATCGCGCAGCTCGGCGACATGCGCTCGGAGCTGGAGCGGCAGACGCTCGAGGAGCAGGAGAAGCCGCGCGGAGACTGGTTCGCGACGCACCCGTTCTCGCCGCTGCGGCTCCACGCGGCGCGGCACTTCGCGCAGTCGGCGCTGTTCGGGGTGTTGAGCGGGCCGAGCACCGCGCAGCTCGAGGCGGAGATCGCCGAGCTGATGTCGCTCATGGAGCCGACCTACCTCGCGGACAAGAACGAAGCGGCGGAGCTGATGCGGCGGCTGCTGCTCGCGGGCGGAGTGTGCGTGGCGGCGGCCTCGGGAGACATCGCGCCGAAGGAGCGCGAGGCGCTGGAGAAGTTCTTCGGGGCGGGGAGCTGCGCGGCGGTGAACGTCGAGGCCCTGAAGCGGGACCTGCCCCGGCGCGCGGGCGACGTGAAGGCGAAGGTGCCGCTGCTCAAGCGGCAGCAGGTGGTACGCGACCTGTGCGTCATCGCGCGCGCGGACGGCACCGTCGACACGGCGGAGCAGGCGGTGTTGCTGGACCTCGCGCAGCACACGGGCGTCGACGCGGCGTTCGTCGAGCGCGCGCTGGCGTCGAACGTCCAGCTCGACTGAGCGTCTGTGCGGCTTCGTCAACTTCGGATGTCGTCGCCTGATCCGAGCCGCGGAAACCGCGCCTCCGGCTGCGCAGCCCCGGCGAGCGCCTCGAGGGGCGAAGTGGCGCCCGTGTCAGTCCGCGTGCTCATCGCGAGCAGCCCCTCGGCGCGCGCGACCTCGGTTCACTTGACGCTTTCCGGTGTCTGGGCGCGGACTTCCGTCAACTGAGCCGAAGCAACGTCACCCGAGCCACCGGACGCTCACGCGACGTGAGCACGACGTCAGCCAACCCGCGCTCACTCGCCCCCGGAGCCCGCGGAGTACACCGCCGCGTCCCGCGAGCACGCGAGGCACGGCTCCGACGAGTGCAGGTGCGTGCCGCGCGTCTCGGCCCGGCGCTGCGCCTCTTCGAGCACGCGCTTCTGCTGCATCGCCTGCAGCTCCATCTGCGACGCCGCGGCCGCGACCTGGAGGTCCTGCCCGCTCGGCTCGGCCGGCGCGAGGGCGGCGGCGCGGACTCGCCGGGCGTTGGAGATCGTCTCGTCGGGCGTGCGCCCGCTCCGCATCGAGATCGGCACCTCACCGCCGATGGCGTACGACTTGGCGTCCGGCCCCTGCTGGTAGGTGAAGGACGCCGCGCCGACGAGCTCCCCGCCCACCGCCTGGTGCGCGGCCTCGTGCTGCCGCACCTCGAGGTCTCGCGAGCGGAGCTGCTCGACGACACGCTGCTCTTCCTCGGTGAGCTGCTGGAAGCTCGCGCGGTCCTCGGGCGTACCGCCGGCGTCGCGGGTGGAAGCGCCCTCCTCCGGCGCGTCGAGCGCGCGCGGGGGTGACGTCTCGAGGCTGCTGTGCGCACGAACGAACACGGGGCGCGCTCCGTGGGGGAAAGGGGAACTGCGACTACTTCTCGGTCGACTCGGTGAGACGCACCACCACGCCCGTCACGTCGTCCGTGGCCTCGATGGTCTTCAGGTTCGCGCGGTAGGCCGCGGCCGCGCCGATGCGCGCGCCGGTCTCCGCGACGAGGTCGGTGCCCGAGGGGAGCTCATCGGTCCGCTCCTCGAGCTTGCGCGCCTCGCGCGAGATGCTCACCGTCACTCCGCCGCCGGCCAGCTCCGCGGGAGCCACCTTCTGCGGCTCGAACCCCCGCGTGAGGGTGTTGGCGACGTTGTGGGCGCTCACCGCGAGCGTGGTGGAAGCGGCGGCGAGACCCGACTGGGCGGCGTTGGGACCTTTGATCATCACGCCCCAACGAGAACGCCCGGCAGAAACCGCCGCAACGAGTCACCGGGGCCCCTCGGCGCGCGAGTGAGCCGTCCTCGCACCGGCGGCCCGCTGCACGCACACCGCGAGGCAACGAAGGGGCACGCATGGCCCCTCCGTTGCCACCCGCGCGTCAGTGCACGGCCATCACCGGCGAGTGCGACATGACGGCGAAGCACGACGCGGTAGCGAGCACGTCGAGATCCTGCGCGCGGCGGGTCGGCTCGTCGAAGTTGCGCGGGGTGGTCGTCACGCAGTCGTTCTTGGTGTGGGGCCCGGCGAGGAACGGCGAGAGCGAGCCGTCGGGCCCGATGTGCGTGAAGCGCGCCGGGTTCGTCTGCGTGTCGCCGCCGTGGCAGCCGGCGCAGGTGTTGAACGAGTACTCGAAGCGCGCGTCGGCGGCGCTGATGGCCCCGTTGCCGACGAGGCCGGGCATGGTGAAGCAGAACCCGCTCGAGGGGAACGGCAGGGTGTTCGCGCCCCCGCGGAACGGCGTACCCGACGGGCACTCGAGCGGGTCGAAGGTGCCGGTGAGGATGTCGGGCGTCGACGCGGGCGGGTTCGGCCACACCGTCGGCAGGTGGTTCTGCACGCAGTTCTTGAGCGTCGCGGTGCCGTTGAGGCTGTTGTCAGGCGCGCGCTTGACGGTGTCTTCGGTGAGGTGGCCCGGCGCGACGCCCGACGAGAAGAGCTTGAACTCGCGCAGCTCCCACAGGCTGTTGAGCTTGTTCTCGTTGGTGCGGAGCTGGTTGAGCGCGCTCCCGTTGGGCTTCGACGGCGCCGCGTTGCGCACCACGATGGGGTCGGTGATGGCCTGCAGCTTGGTGTTGAACGTCGCGCTGCCCACCGTCTCCGACGAGAGGTCGACCCACTTCTGCGCGAGGGTCTTGATGCTGCCGCACGAGCTCTGCGTGTTGCCGTACTCGAAGATGACGAGGAACTGCTCGGCGATGCAGGTCGACGGGTTCTCGTAGGCGAACACGAAGCGCGTCTCACCCGACGAGCCGCTCGAGTAGCCGATGCTCCCGTGGAGGTCCATGCGGTTGACGATGGCCACCAGGCGGAAGGGCGCGATGGACAGGTCGAGCGGTCCGCCCGCCGGCACGCCGCTGGCGACCTCCCAGTCGGAGATGACGGTGTTGATGGAGAGGCGCTTCGGCACGTTCCAGAAGTTGATGCTCGCGTCGAAGCGCCAGCTCATCAGCCACCGGCGCACGAAGTCAGACGGGCTGATGCCGGTCAGCGGCTGGTTGGCCATCTCGGTCATCAGGTGACCGAAGGTCCACGGGCCCATCGAAGTGCCGCCGAGGCACGGGCTGAAGGTGCGCGTCGAGTCCTGCGTCACCAGCGTGTTGTTGATGACCAGCGAGTTGGGGAACGCGATGGTCGACGCGATGCCCACCGGGCGAATCGAGATCGAGCCTCCCGCGCGCGGCACGGAGATCTGCGTCAGCACTTCCTTGTTCGTCACCTGACGGCCGGTGAACGAGAGCGTCGTCGTCAGGCCCTTGGCCGCCGCGAGCGACACGCGCTTGTTGGTGTCGTTGACGAAGGCGTTGAAATCGAACGCCGCGAAGCCGCTGAAGACGTTGTCGCCCGCGCGCAGGTCGGCGCCCTGCCCGTCGTCAGTCAGCAGCAGCGACGCGCCCGGGTTCCGCTCGTCGGGGAAGATCTGCAGCCCCGTGCGCCGGAACGGGTCCCCTTCCTTGCCCGAGGGAATGGCCATGATGCGCGCATTCGAGTTGCCCTGCGGAGTCACCAGCAGCTCCGCGCGCACGTCGTCGAAGTGCGGCCCCACGAAGGGCGCTTTCACTTCACAGACCTGCGCGTACGCCGACGACGACACGGCTGCGGCCACGACAGCCCACTTCAAGAACCGACGCTTCATGCGAGACGCCCCCTTGTTCGAGTGAACGGCGGGGCGCTTCTACCCATCGCAGTAGCGAATTGATTTGTGTCTATTTATTCACATCAAACCACCATCAATTGACGGGAGCAGACCCACACGTAGGTCTGTCCTGTCTGGTTGGCAGTTCAGTCGCAGCAGGCGAGCGGCAGCGACGAGGCGCAGTTCGGCGCGGTGGTCGAGTTGGTGACGACTGATCCGTTGGGCAGGGCGATGGGCACGGAGTACGTGAGCGTCGAGCTGAAGTTGTTGCAGGGCACGCTGGTCGACGGGTCGGTCGAGCTGTTGGTGTACGCGTAGTCGAGGAACGCGCCCGCCGCGGTGAGCGTGAGGTTGGGGCGCGCGAGGCGGAACTCGACCTCGTTGCACAGGTGCGCACCGGGGAACTCCGCGTTGCACAGCTGGTTGCCCACCACGCGGCTACCGAACGCGCCGGTGTACGTCGTCGACGTGAAGCCGCGCAGCGTGACGCCCGGGTAGCGGCAGCACGCCAGCGGCAGCGACGAGGCGCAGTTCGGCGCGGTGGTCGAGTTGGTGACGACCGAGCCGTTGGGCAGCGCGATGGGCACCGAGTACGTGAGCGTCGAGCTGAAGTTGTTGCACGGCACGCTGGTCGACGGGTCGGTCGAGCTGTTGGTGTACGCGTAGTCGAGGAACGCACCCGCGGCGCTCAGTGTGAGGTTGGGCCGCGCGAGGCGGAACTCGACCTCGTTGCACAGGTGCGCACCCGGGAACTGCGCGCCGCAGATCTGATTGCCCACCACGCGGCTGCCGAACGCGCCGGTGTACGTCGCCGTGGTGTAGCCGGCGAGCTGCGGTCGCGGCGTCGAGGCCGTGGTGAGCACCACACCGCCGTCGACGTAGAGCACCGCGCCCGGAGGCCCCTGCGGGCCGGTGAGCCCCTGCGGCCCCTGGGGACCCGCCGCGCCGGTCGGCCCCGCAGGACCGGTCGCGCCCGTGGCGCCCGTCGCTCCCGTCGCGCCCTGCGGCCCCGCGGGACCCTGAAGGCCCTGCGGACCTTGCGGGCCCTGGAGCCCCTGCGCGCCCTGGGCGCCCGTCGCGCCGTTGCAGACGGCCGCCGAGCCGCCGTCGGGGAAGCCGATGAGCAGGCCTCCAGTCAGACACTGCGCGCTCATCACGGGCAGCGTGGTGGCGGTGACCGACGCCCCCGCAGCGCCCTGCGGACCCGCGGGCCCCTGCGGCCCCGTCATGCCCGTCGCTCCCTGCGGACCCGCCGGCCCCTGGGGACCTGCCGGGCCCTGCGCACCGGCAGGACCCTGCGGCCCCGTCATGCCCGTCGCGCCCTGCGGACCGGCCGGCCCTTGTGGACCTGTCGGGCCCTGCGCGCCGGTCGCGCCGTCGGCGCCGTTGCAGAGGTGCGTGATGCCGCCGTCAGAGAGCTGGGTGAGGCGCACGCCGCCGTTCGGGCACGGCTGGCCTCCCGCCGCGACGGGCGAGACGACGACCGACGCGCCCGGAGGACCGACGACGACGCCCCCGTCGACGACGAGCACCTGGCCCGGAGGACCCTGGACGCCCTGCGGACCCGCGGGCCCCTGCGCGCCCGGGTCGCCGGGGTCACCCTTCGGCCCCTGCGGACCGAGCGGCCCGGCCGGCCCCTGAGGCCCCGTCGCGCCCGCGGGCCCCTGCGGCCCTTCTGGGCCCTGCGACGTCGGGCAGGCGAAGAGGGCGAGCGAGAGAGCAGCGGCGAGGAGCGAACGCATGCTGCGCATGACTCCCGAGCGGGGCCGGGAGTGCAAAGCGCGTCAGGGTTCGCGTCGAGCGCCGGGAGCCCGAGGCGCAGGTGGGCATCGAGCGCGCCACGCGAGCGCACTCGTCACGCCAGCCTCACTTCGCGGGGATGTCGATGACCTGCCCGATCGAGAGGTTGTTGGGGTTGGGCACCGAGTTCTGGAGCTCGATGAAGTCGACGCCCGCAGCCACGGCGATGGACCACAGGGTGTCCCCGTCCTGCACGGTGTACGGCTGGCCTGCCGTCGGCGAGGCGGACGTGGGGCTCGGCGGCGCGCTGGTCTGCACCGACGACGCGGCGCTGCCGGCCACCGGCGGCCGGGGCTGGAAGAAGCCGACGGTGGGCGGGAGAGCCACGGTGCCGTCCGAATCAGCGGGCACGGTGAAGGTGCGGAGGTTGGGGTTGGCGGCGCCCTCGTTCCCCTCGCTCACGGTGATGGTGTACGAGACGATGACGCCGTCCTGGTAGTTGGCGGTGACGTCCTCGACGTACGCGACGTGGCCCATCGGGCCGCCCGTGAAGCCGGTGCCATCAGCGGCGCCAGCCTCCCACACCATCCACTGGCCCTCCTGGGGCACGAGGTCCTCCTTCGGCAGCGAGCCGGCGTTGAGCGTCTGGTTGCCGGCCATCTGCGTGAGCTGCGGGCCGAAGCCGAGCGCGACGAGGTAGCGCATGCAGCCGGTGAAGGGCGTCGAGACGTCCATCGAGACCGAGTCCATCACCCACGGGCCGTGCGGCGGCACGTCTGCGGGGCCGATGGGCGGAGGCGGCGGCTCGGGGCGCTCCGGGTTGACGGCCACGAAGCCGATGCCCTCGGGCACGGGCGAGCCGTCCGGCATCCGCAGCGAGCCATCAGGCTGCACCTCGAAGCGCACCTCGCGCGTCGTGGTCTCGTTGGGGTCATCGGAGTTCCAGTTCCGCTCGGACACGGTGACGACGACGGTGACGTTGCCGCCCTCGGTCTCGTAGCGAACGTCCTGCACCACGGCGACGTGGCCGAGCTCGTCGGCGCCTCCCAGCACGTTGCTCGGGTCGGGGTCCATCGAGCCGGAGTTCGGCGCGTAGACCAGCACGTCACCCGGCGCGGGGAGCTGCGCGGTCGGCGTGAGCTGGCCGGCGAGCACCTGCTCCACCGTCGCCTTGAGCTGCAGCGCGACGTCATTGCCGAACTGCTGCGACGTCGCCTCGTAGACGTGGCCGAACTCCGACTGCGGGTCCCACGGCTTGCCACCACCACCGGCGCGCCTGGGCATCAGCGGCGCCGACACCGACACGCCACCTCCGAGCAGCGAGGCCGCCGCGCGCCGCAGCGCACCGCCGCGGCCGGTCGACATCTCGTCGCCGAAGCCCCGCGTGCGGTTGGGCGTCGTCGACTGCTTCACCTCCGCGGAGCGCACCGGCTGCTTCACCTGCACACTCGCACCGACCTTCTTCATCGAAATCGTCATGGACTCTCCGGAAAAGGGATTTGCAACGAGGCCTTTCTCGGGAGCTGAGAGGCGCAGCGCGGCGCAGGAACTGTCAGTGTTCGCAACAAGGCGCCGATGTAGGGCGTGACGAATCGCGCGAGTGCGCGCGGCGAGACGACCTGATCAGGCAGCAGCGAAACGAGCGCCGCGCGAGAACCTCCGAGCGCATCGGGAGGGGTTCAGCGCGCGAAGACCTGCGTGCATGCGCGCTCGCCCGGGCCGCTGGTCCCGAGGAACAGGTCGGAGAAGATGAGCTTCCCTGCGTCGAGCGCCCACCGCCCGTCGCCGTCGAAGTTGACGGGCTCGACGTTGCCACCGGTGCGCCGGAGCGAGAGCGCCGAGCCGGGCCCCAGCGTCCACGTGCCCCAGAAGTCGACGTAGCGCTCGAAGGGCACCCACGTGACCTGAAACGCACCGTCGGCGGTGAGCACGAGCTCGTTGACGGGCTGGTACGAGGGCAGCGCGCCGCCGTCGCACGCGAAGCGCTCGACCTCGTGCCACGTCCCCGCGAGGGGCGCGCTGTCGGCGAAGGCCACCGCGACGGCGCCGCGCACGACCGAGCTCCCCACGCGCGCCTCGAGCTCGATGACGGAGCCGGACGGCACCGCGCCGACGGTCAGGGTGGCGCGCGCGCCCGAGAACGAGGTGAAGGCGGCGTCGACGGGCGAGACCACGCGCCACGTCGGGCAGACGATGGGCTCGGGCGCCTCGAAGAAGTAGCAGCAGCTCAGGCGCCGCAGCGCAACCTCGACGCGCCCGCCCTGCGCCACCACCGGGAGCGTCGTGTCGGTCGCGCCCTGCGCGGCGCCGACCACCACCCAGCGCTGGAGCTCGCCGGTGGTGAGGCTCGGGAGGCAGGTGTCGCCAGCGTCGCGCCCCGCGTCCTCCTCGACGTCCACTTCGGCGTCGGGCGCCGTGGTCACCGGGGCCGCACAACTGGAGAGGAGCAGCAGGGCGAGCAGGCGCATGCGCCTGAGACACCGGCCTGTCGCGTGGCGGGACATGGCGCGGTCTTTCGGGTCTCGATGACGCGTCAGCGGAAGGACGCAGGCGGCGCCACGAGCGGCGGGAAGCTGGGCGCAGGACGGTCGAAGAGGCTCACTGCGTCGGTCTCGCGACGCGTGGGCGACAGCGGGTGATCGACCCGGTCGCAATAGACCATCCGGCCGACGAAGGTGCACTTCCAGCGGTGGTGCGTCTTCACCGCCTTGCGCGGCGGAGCGTCACGACCCATCGCAGAGGTGGCCAGGACCACGGAGGCAGCGAGCGCGAGTCGCACCATGGCACGACGATACGCCAGCACGTCCACTTCGAGTCCCGAGCGCTCGAGCACCGTCGTCGGTGACGCGGACTGGAAGACTCCGAGCGAGGCGGACCGGTCTTGAAGCTGCTCCACCCCCAACAGGGGCGCTGCGTTTCAGCGGAACACGGTGAAGCGATACGTCGAAGATGCGCCGGTGGGCGTTCGGCGGCCGAGTGCGCGAGCGCGGCCAGAGGTGAAGGCGTCGAGGCGCGCATGAGCGAGCCACGGCAACGCAGCTGTGGCGCATGCTGAAGGCCGAGGGCCACGACGTCGCGTGCGTCGCCTTCGCGGCGCGGCTCCCGGCGGCGTACCAGTGCCTTGCGCGGCGTGGGTGATGGCGGCGGCCATCGTCAGCCGCGTGAGCTCGCGCGCGCCGACCCGCGTGACGGCCGCGGCGATGGACGTCGCCCCGACGTCTTCCGGCGCGACATCCCGCCGGCGCTCGCGGAGAACGTGACGCGCCTCGGCGTCTTCGTGCTGCCCGCGCTCGTCCAGCTCGCCGAGCGCGGCGGGGTCGACACACTGCCGCACCAGGGCACGTGGGGCGACGACTCCACAGTTTTGTCAACTTCGAGGCGCAAGGTCTGAGCCCCCGCCCAGCCCGCGCTGCGGTCATCAACGAGTACAAACGAGACACCGAAGTGAGTCACCTCGCAGCGACTTCGAGGGGCACGCGCGCGATGAGGCGACCCAGCCACCCGCGCTGCCTGTGAGCAATGCGATTCTCATCGGCGCGCTTCGGGAGCTGCACACGCACCACCTGGCAGACCGTCGCCCGGCCAACAACCTCACGACCACGCTGACGCCGGTGCGCGACGGTGGACGTCTGCGGCTACGGCTTCACGGCCACCAGCGGCCCTGCAAGTCACGGTCGGCGGCCTGGAGCGGCCGCTGGCCGACCCGTTCGCTGCCGTCGAACACCTCGTGCACCGAAGCCCGGTGCCTGCGACGACCTCCTGGCTTTCAGTTGGCGATCCACAGGCGCCTGGTGCCCTCAGGTTGTCCGGCGAGCGGGTGCACAGCCGCCTCAGCCCACGCGTCCTTCGACAGCGACTCGAACGGCCGCCAGCCTCAGCGCAGTCCGAGCGTGAGCTGGGTGCTCAACGCGGGCGGCGGCTCGCGCTCGTCGAGCGGACCGCCGGGCAGCGCGTTGATCCGCCCCGCGGCGGCGCTGCCCGACAGGAACGCCGCCTCGACGGTGGAGCCCAGGCACCAGTCGCCGCACACCGCGAGCTGCAGCCCCTCGTCCCACACGCACGGCTCGCCGAGCGGCTTCTCCGTGAGCGCGAACCGCCAGCGGTGCGCCTTCACGAAGGTGGGCTCGAGGCGGCGCACGCCGGTGGTCGCGAAGAACGCGTCGAGCAGCATCGGCATGACGGCGTCGGGCTCGAGCTCGAGGTGGGCGCGGCTCCACTCGGCGGACGCGTGAAGCACGAACGACTCGCCGGCGACGCGCGGCCGCTCGGGCTTCGTCGAGTTGCGCGCGAGCCATGAGAGCGGGCCCACGCGGCTCACCGCGCCGTCCCACTCGACGCCGGTCGACTCGCCGAAGTGCGCCAGCACGGTCCAGCACGGGGCCATCACCACCTCGTCGCGCAGGCGCGAGGCGAGCGCATACGAAGACGGGTCGACGAGCTGCGCGGCCTGCGGTGCGGGCGTGGCGACCACCGCGACCTCGTACTCGCCGAGCGCGTGGCCGGCGGCGTCGAGGAGCCTCCAGCGGGGCCCGTCGCGTGTGAGGCCCTTCACCTCGACGCCCTGCTTCACGTCGACGTCGCGCAGCAGCCGGCTGCACAGCTCGTTCATCGACGGCACGCCGACGAGGCGCACCAGCTCGTGCGGGTGCTCCGGGGTGAGGCCCTCGATGGGGCCGCGCCACTGGCCGAGGAGCCGCTCCTGCCACCACGCCCGCGCCCAGCGCGCGAAGCGCTCGTCCTTCACGGTGAAGAAGGGCGCGCCATGGTCGAAGCGGAGCTCCCCTTCGCTGCGCGTCGCGAGGCGGCCGCCGGGCTTGCGGCCCTTGTCGAAGACCGTCACCACGTGGCCCGCGTCCTTGAGCGCGCGCGCTGCGGCTGCGCCGGAGACTCCACCGCCGATGACGGCCACGGTGAGCGGCATGCCGCGCGTGGGGCGGTGCACCTTGCGCTCGTACTCGCCGACGTCGAAGCGCTTCGCCATCTCGTCGAGCGGGCGCGGGCGCACGAGGCCGAGCACCGGCACGCGCGGAGAGAACGGGCGATCGAGCGCGCCGAGGCACCACAGCACGCCAGCGAAGGACGCCGGGTCGCGGCCGTCGAGCGCGTAGCGGTTGTTGAGGTCGAGCAACAGGTGGAGCGCGTCCTGCGCGGTGCGGGTCCACTCGAGCACCGCCTTGCCCCACGTCATGCGCACGTTGTTGTGGAGCTCGCCGTGCGTGAGGAGCTGCCGCTGCGCCGCGTCCCACAGCAGGTTGCCGGTCTGCGCGCGCGCGAGCTGCTCGTATGAGGGGAGGAAGGTGCGGGGGTCGCGCTCGTGCTGCCGCAGCGACTCGCGCGCCCACTGCGGCAGCGCGTCGACGGTCTCGTGCTTCGGGTGGTGGTGACAGAAGTGCCACGCGAGCTCGCGCCAGGTGAGGAGCTCGTCGAGGAACTTCTCGCCGCCTTCGGTGCGGTGCGCGTGCGCCTCGCGCGCGACGAGGAACGGCGAGACGTGCCCGAAGTGGAGGTACGCGCTGAGCCGGCTCGTGCCCGGGACGAGCGGATCATTCCGGTCCTTCGCGTAGCGGGCGAGGCGCGTGTCGCGGAAGGTGCGCCAGCGCTGGAGCCCGGCCACCGCGCCGCCGGGGGTGTGGTGCACCGGCGCGACGGTGTGGTCGAGGTCGCAGCTCGCGACGAGCGCGGGGATGGACTCGCGGGAGAGGTCGAGCGGGGTGAAGGGCAGCTCCGGGAGGAACGCGGGGCGCGCGGGCGCGACGTCTTCCCACGGCGCCTCGAGGAGCGGCTTCCACAGCGCGCTCGCCTTCTCGCGGAAGGTGAAGGCGCGATCGATGGGCTCGACGAAGGAGAACACCGGCGCGAGACAGGAGGCGTCGACGCGCCAGAGCGGGGCCTCCTTCGCGAGCTCGGCGTCCCAGCGGAGCATCGGCTGCACCGGCATGAAGTCGGTGACCACCAGCGCGGCCTGCTTCGCGAGCTGACGGAGGACGGGCTCGCGCGCGCCGGCGCGCTCGAGGTGGAAGGCGTAGCCGATGCCGCGCTCGGCGAGCGCGCGCTGCACGTCGCGGGCGCCCTCGAGGATGAAGGTGTGCAGCCGGTCGGACGCGTAGCGGTAGCGCTCGGAGACCGCGTGGTAGACGAAGACGGGCTTGTTCAGCGCGCGCGCGGCGGTGAGCGCGACGTCGAGCGCGGGGTTCTCGGTCGCGCGGACGGCGACGCGCATCCAGTAGACGACGAAGGCGCCGTCACGCGGAGCGGGGGCGTTCGGTTCGAGCCGGGCGGCGAGCGACGGAGGCAACACTGCGAAGAGTCTAAACGCGCGACGCCCGAGTCCGTTTCACCAAAGTCAGCAGCGCGAGTTCTCACCTCTTCTTCGGTGGCTCCAGGAGCGTCTGGTCAAACCACGCATCGTACGTGTCTCCGTCCAGCTCGAATCGCCAGCCTGGCGGAAGTTGCAGGAGTCCAATCGCGGTGGGGCACCACTTCGGGAGATGCGCCGCGTGCAGAGGCAAGAAGAAGTCGGCGTCGGCAGAAGGAGCGTCCGGTCCCGCCCAGATGTACCACCCACAAACGCCCCCTTCAGGAGGGACCCGCATCCCATTGATCGGCATCAGCCCCGTCCGAACGTTTGCCGCGATGCCGACCTTCTCCCCGGGATGAACGGGCACGCCATGGACCCCCAACTCGGCGCAGATCTCGCGCTGAACGGCCTCCCACTCTTCGAGCCTGTCACTCATCCCGCTCAATTCCTCTCACGGCGAGCCAATGGGCGTGGCAAACACGCGCAACTCAAACACTGGTGAGTCGTCGCCGTTCGACCATTCAACCTCGGCAAGTTCACTCCAGGGAATCGCTGCCGCAGAGAGCTCCGTCGTGAACGAAGCAATCTCGGCAAGCGACGCAGCCCGACTTGTCGGACACCGAAACGGCAGACTCTCAAACTGCATCGCTTCACAGAAGCTGCACCGGAAGGTCCCGGACATCGCGTCCGCCCAAGCATAAAACAGCCCACGCTTGCCTGCTTGCTCAGCCTTCTTTCGGTACTCACCCAGCAGGTGTTCGAGGGCCACACCGACCTCGTGCACCTCGATGCCTGGCGGCACCCGCAGGACCAGCATGTTCTGGTCCGCAGCCTCCTGCATGCTCTGGGAATCCGAGAGAGGGAGACGACCGACGTCTTCCAGCCAGGAGTGAAGAACAGATGAACCTGCGGGCCGCATCAGCCACCACCCTTCGCCAGAACCAAACCCAACCTCGGCGCAACTCTTATCAGCCCTCCACTCTTCCAAATAGCCCGAAGCGCCGCGACGCCCCGCGCATTTCACGTCGACGCGAGGCGATTCAGCGTGGCGAGGTCGTCCTCGCTGAGCACGACGCTGGCACTCGCGACGTTCTCGCGGAGGTGCGCGAGCGAGGCCGTCCCGGGAATGAGCAGCACGTTCGGTGAGCGGGCCAGGAGCCAGGCGAGCGCCACCTGAGTCGGCGTCGCGCCGAGGCGCGCGGCCACCGAGTCGAGCGCTTCCGACTGGACGCGCGTGAAGCCGCCGAGCGGGAAGAACGGCACGTACGCGATGCCCAGCGCGGCCAGCTCGTCGACGAGCGCGTCGTCGTGTCGGTGCACGAGGTTGTAGTGGTTCTGCACGCAGACGATCTCCACGAGGCTGCGCGCCTCGGCGACCTGCGCTGGCGTGACGTTGCTCAACCCGAGGTGGCGGATCAGCCCACGACGCTGGAGCTCGGCGAGCGCGGTGAGCGGCGCCTCGAGGGAACCCTCCGCCGGGCCCATGACGCTGAAGCTCGCGCGGAAGTTCACCACGTCGAGCACGTCGAGCCCGAGCCGCCGCAGGTTGTCGTGCACGGCGCGCTCGAGGTCGGCGGCCGAGAAGGCCGGCTCCCACGAGCCGGCGGGGCCGCGCACCATGCCCACCTTCGTGGCGATGACCACGTCTCCGTAGGGGTGCAGCGCCTCGCGGATCAGCTCGTTCGTGACGTGGGGACCGTAGAGGTCGCTGGTGTCGACGTGGTTGACGCCCAGCGCGACGGCCTCGCGCAGCACGGCGACGGCGGCCTTGCGGTCACGAGGAGGCCCCAGCACCCCCGGCCCCGCGAGCTGCATGGCGCCATAGCCGAGGCGGCGGAGTTTCAGGGAACCGAGCGGGAAGGTGGCTGCGAGAGGAGCGGTGGTCATGACCAACGGATACGCGCCCCCGCGCTGCACGACCAGCCGACACAATCTGCACGGGCTGTGCGGTATTCTGCACACCGATGGACGAGCTCTCGGACCTCACGGCCTTCCTCACCGTCGCGCACGAAGGCGGATTTCGACGAGCCGCCCGGCGCTCGGGCACGAGCGCGTCGCGACTGGGCGACGCGGTGCGCAGGCTCGAGGCGCGGCTCGGCGTGCGGCTGCTCCAGCGCACCACGCGCAGCGTCAGCCCCACGGTCGCAGGCGCACGCCTGCTCGAGCAGGTGCGACCGGCGCTCGGCGAGGTACGCGCGGCGCTCGACGGGCTCAACGAGTTCCGCGAGCGCCCCGCCGGGCGGTTGCGGCTCAACGTGCCGACCGCGGCGGCGAAGCTCGTGCTGCCCCGCGTGGTCCCGCCCTTCCTCGCGAAGTACCCCGAGGTCGTCCTCGAGGTCACCGCCGAGGAGCGGCGCGTCGACGTGGTCGCCGAGGGTTTCGACGCCGGCATCCGCTACGGCGAGTCACTCGAGAAGGACATGGTGGCCATTCCCATCGGGCCGCGCGTCCAGCGCTACGCCGCCGCGGCGTCACCGGCGTACCTCGCGCGCCGGGGCAGGCCGACCCACCCTCGCGAGCTGCTCGACCACGACTGCGTGGGCTGGCGCTTCGGGAACGCGCGGCCGCTCACCTGGGAGTTCGCGCGGAATGGAGAGACCGTGCGCGTCGACCCGAAGGGACCGCTGGTGGTCGGCTTCGGCGGCGCGACGGACTTCGCGGTCGAGGCGGTGGTGGCGGGCTGCGGCCTCATCTACGTCTTCGAAGACTGGCTGAAGCCGTACTTCGACCAGGGCCTCCTGGTGCCGGTCCTGCGCCCGTGGTGGCTGACCATCTCGGGCCCGTTTCTGTACTACCCCGGTCGCCGCTACCTGCCGGCGCCGCTGCGCGCCTTCGTCGACTTCGTCAAGTCGATGGCGCCGCGAGCGCGGCAGAGCTGAGTCGAGGCGCGCGGTCCGAGACGAACGCCTCGGACCGAGCGCCACCCTTCACTTCCGCCGGCGCCGCAGCAGCATCGCCGCGCCGAGGAAGAGCAGCGGCTCGAGCCCCGACACGCCAGCGCAGCCGCACCCGCTCGCCGGCTTCGGCTCGACGTTCACGTGCACCGACGCGTGGCCGATCGCGCCCGCCGCGTCACGCACGTAGAGCACCACCGTCAGGCGCTCCTTCGTCTTCACCAGCGGCGCCTTCACCGTGGGCGTCGCCGTGTCGGCGCCGGAGAGCTCCAGGCGGCTGCCTTCCTCCTCCTGCTGCCAGGCGAAGGTCAGCGCGCCGCCTTCCGGGTCGCGAGAGCGCGAGCCATCGAGCTGCACCGACTCGCCGGCGAGCACGGTGACGTCGGCGCCCGGCTCCGCGATGGGGCCGCGGTTGTTGCCGCGCACCACCACGCTCACCGACGCCGGCGCGCTCGAAGCCTGCCCGTCGTTCGCCACCAGCTCGAACGTGAGCGTGGTGTCCGTCGCCACCGTCGGCGCGCCGAACGTCGGGGTCAGCGCCGTCGCGCTCGAGAGCGTCACCGTCGGCCCCGCGGTCTGCGTCCACTGCAGCGTCGTCGGGTCACCATCAGGGTCGAGCACGAAGCCGGTGAGCGTCACCGCCGCGCCGCCCTCGACGAAGGCCTCCGCGAAGGCGCGCGCGCTCGGCGGCCGGTTCACCTGGCGCACCGTCACCGTCACCCGGTCGGTCGCCGCGTCGGTGCCGTCGGTCACGCGCAGCTCGAAGACGAGGTCGGTGTTGGCCGTCACCTCCGGCGCGAGCCCCTGGAGCATCGCGGTGTTGGTGCTCGTCACCTGCGCCATCGGGCCCGACACCTGCCGCCACGCGTAGGTGAGCGCGTCGCCGTCGGCGTCGGTCGCCGTCGCCGCCAGGTTGAGCGGCGCCCGCTCGTCGACGGCGCGATCCATGCCCGCATTCACCACCGGCGCGCGGTTCACCTGACGCACCCGCACCTCGACCTCGTCCGCGGCGAGCGAGTCGAGCGCGCCGTCGTTGACCGTGAGCGAGAAGCGGAGCGTCGTGTCGGCCGTCACCTCCGGCGCGGTGAAGGTGCCGTTGGTCACCACCACCGCCGGGCCGGCGAGCTGCGTCCACCGCGCGGTGAGCATGTCGCCGTCGGCGTCGGTCGAGCCCGCAGACGACAGCGTCACCTGCGTGCGCTCGTCGACGGTCTGATCCGCCCCCGCGTTCGCCACCGGAGGCCGGTTGGCGCACTGCCCGCGGTCCGCCACCACGCTCGGGAACGGCGTGTTGGTGATGCCGGTGAAGACGAAGTGGTCGACGTCCCACCCGTTGGCGCTGCCGTTGAGGTCGGTCGCCACGCGCAGCCGCACGCGCACCGTCTGCCCCGCGTACGTCGTGCCGAGGTTGACGCTGGTGGTGACGAACGCCGGGTAGCCCGCGCTGGTGTTGCCCCACGCGCTGCGGCCGGCGAGCGGGTTGTCGCTGCCCGACGCGAGCGTGTGCGAGTACGCCGGGGTCACGTTCGCGCCGAGGTCGACCCACGTCTGCCCGTCGTCGGTGGTGAGCTCGAGCACCGCGCCGTCCCACGCGCTGCCGCCCGAGAACTCCCAGCTCCAGCGGTTGCTGAAGGTGAAGCTGAACGGGCCGGTGCCCACCACCAGCGGCGGGCTCTCGAGCGAGAAGTCGGAGGTGGCGCTGGCGTCGACGCCGAAGAAGCGGTGCTCGAGGGCGTCCACCGTGACGCGCTGCCAGCGGTAGAGCGGCGAGGTCGTCGCGCTGGCCGTCGTGCGCCACGCCAGGAGGTCGGCCTCCGCGTCGTCGTTCGCGCTCAAGGCCGGCACGTCGTCCTTGTGCACCGTGAAGGCGACCGTCTTCGTGCGCGGGCCCGCCGGGCGGATGCTCGGGTCATCGATGCTGAGGGCGAGCTGCAGCGCGCTGCGGGTGCTCAGCGACGCCGGCAGCGACACCAGCGCCGTGGCGCTCGCCGTCTGGAAGCTGTCGAACGACGAGAAGGTGAGCGTCGAGGGCGTGATGACCACGCCGGGGAGATCCGAGGTGATGGCCGCCGTCGCCCCGGTGAGCTCCCCGAAGCCGACGTTCTTGAGCGTGATGATCAGCCGCCCCTTCTCGCCCACGTCGAGGGTGCCGTCGCGGTCGCAGTACTCGAGCGGGTGGTCGTCGGTGAGCGTGGCGCTGACGAAGGCCACGTCGTTGCCGGCGCCGAAGTCCTCCACCACCGGGGTGTTGTTGGTGCTGGTGCGCACCGGAGACACCGCGGTGAGGCCCATGCCGCGGCGCGCGAAGGCCTGGCCCAGGAGCCGGAAGTCGGCGAGGTCCTGCGCGGCGGCCGCGGCGAGAATGCCGTCGCGCGCCTCGGTGAAGGTCGGGTTGCTCGGCGTCAGCTTGAGGCCGGCGACGAGGTAGCGCTGCATGCGCTCCTGCGCCTGCGCGAAGGTGAAGCGCGAGTCGCGGAGCAGCGCCACGTAGCACTCCCACAGCGCGGTGGCCCACACCTCACCCGAGTTGTGCACCTCGGAGTTGGGCCCCACGGTGAGGATGGGGTGGCCCGTCGGCAGCGCCTCGCCGTCAGCGATGTGCTTGAAGGTGAGCGCGTTCTTCGTGAAGTCGACCGAGTACGGCACGCGACGGATGCCGAAGTACGGCGCGTTGGTCACCACCGCGGTCGAGTCGGCGTCCCACACGGCCAGCGCGTAGACGCCGCCGAAGTTCGCGTTGCTCGCCACCTGCGCGTCGGCGGCCTCGACCGTCATCAGCATCGCCACGAAGTCGGACCAGCCCTCGCCCATGCCGCGCGCCTGCGTCGTGCCGAGACCGGGGACGAGGCGGTTGCTGAGGTAGTGGCCCCACTCGTGCGCCACGACGGTGTTGTCGACCGCGCCGTCACGCAGCGGCGGCGTCGCGCGCTGCAGCCGCACGCTCACCGCGCCCATGCCCAGCGCCGCCTTGAGCGTGTTCCCTTCGGACTGGAGGACGATGAGCGAGGGGATGGTGATGGTCGGATCCGTCCCGCCCATCGGTGACGGCGGGATCGCCGAGTTGTTCGCCACCACCATGCCGATGCCGCCCGCCGCCTGCACGTTGGCCGCCTTGATGACGAACGAGCAGGTGCCGCGGTCGACGAGCACCACCTTGCCCGCGACGTTGTTGGTGAGCGCGCTGCACGCGTCGTTGGCCGGCGCGACGCCATCGACGCCGAGGACGAGGTCACCGGTGAGGTCGAAGTTCTGCGGACCGAAGTTCGCGCCGGGCGGGGTGACGCTCAGGCCCGCGCCGGTGAAGAGCGTCGAGGCCGCGGGGATCCAGTTGTACATCTGCATGCGCGGGCGCGCGCCGTCGGCCGGGGTCGACATGTTCGCGTTGTTGGTGCCGCTGAAGTCCTGCGCCTCCGCCCTGAGGGAGTCGCCCTCCGCGCCGCCGCGCCCGAAGTTGAGCGCCTGCGCGTTGCCCGCCGCCTCGTTGAAGCCGCGGTCGTAGAACCAGTCGTGCAGCCAGTTCACCGTGTAGAAGAGCTGCGCGATGCCGGCGTTGGTCTGCGCGCCCGGCGTCGGGCCCTGCAACGGGTCGAACGTGTCGCCGAACACGCCCGGCGCGGTGACGGCGCCGCGCACGTCGACGCCCGCATCGAAGCCATCGCCGCCCCCGAGGTCTGCGTAGGCCTCGACGTTGTTGCCGGTGGTGACCGTCGCGCCGGGCGCCAGCCACGGATCCGCCGTCGACAGGCCCGCGTGCTCGAGGCTGATCAGCGACGGGGCGACGAAGCCCACCGTGGTGCCGTCGTTGTTGCCGGTGGGGTGCGGCGTCGCGCGGCCGTTGGGTCCGTCGAGCGGCCGCAGCGTCGTCGGATCAGCCCACACCCGGTACTGGTACGCGTCGGCCTCGGTGAGCGAGCGGCGCCACAGCACCCGCCCGTCACGCGCCGAGACCACCGTGCCGATCAACTCCGAGGGGCCCTCGAGCTCGACGTACCACGAGGCGACGAGCTCCCGGCCGTCGACGTCGGGGAAGAGCACCTGCTGCGCGCGCACCAGCCCGAAGCGCACCTGCTCGTCGTTGACGCGGAAGCGCAGCGCGCGCGCGTCGTCGAGCGCGGTGAGCTGGAAGGCCGACGGCTCGAGGTGCCGCCCGAAGGCGCCCTCGGCGGCGACGGACAGCGCGGTCGCCGCGCCGAGCTTGAACTCGCGGTGCAGCCACGCGAGCGGCGAGAAGGCGCCGGTGATGGCCACCAGCTCGAGCTTCTGGGTGAGCAGCACGTTGAGCCGCTCGTGGAACACCGGCACCCCGTCGACCCGGTGCTCGAAGCGCGCGATGACGCCGCCCACCCCGGTGTCGTGCAGCTCGACGAGCGGCGACTCCGCGAGCGTCGCGGGCGCGAAGCGGTACAGCGGCGCGTAGGTGAAGAGCGCGCGCCGCGCGGCGTGCTCCGGCGTGAGCCCCTGCGCGCGGAGGTCTTCCACGAAGCGCTGGCGCTCGGCCCAGAAGAAGGTCGGCACGCCGAGCCGCGGCTCGCGACCGCTGATGCGGCCCCCCGCCACCAGGCGCGCGGTCGGCTCGGGCAGGGCCGCCGGAACGGGCAGCTCCTTGCGCGAAGAGAGGAAGACGTCGACGTCAGCCGCGGCGAGCGCAGCGGTGGAGAAGAGCAGCGTCGCTGCGAGGAGCTTCGAGAGGTGCATGTGTGGGGATCCCAGGGGGGTGGGGCACCGTACCTCAGGCACCGCCGACTGCGGCACGCGTCGACGAGGTGCGTTGAAAACCGACTCGGTCGTGTCGCCCTGACACGAGCAAGACGCCTCGTTCCCCACGACGGGCGCTGGCCCGCTTGATGCTCCAGCGGCAGCCCATGATGTTCCCTGGTCTCGTCCTGCTGATCGGCGCGCTCGGAGCGCCCGCCGACGACGCCACCCTCGCGCGGCTGGTCTGGGACAAGTCACCTGAGCTCCAGGCCGCGCGCGCGCGCATCGCGCAGACGCGGGCCGACCTCGAGCGCGCGCGGCTGCTGCCGAACCCCGGCCTCGACGTCAGCTACAACACCATCCCCGTCGGGCCGCACAACCCGACGAGCGAGACGTTTTTCAACATTCCCAACCTGCAGGTCGGCGTCAGCGAGCTGGTGGAGCTCGGCAAGCGCGGCCCCCGGCAGGACGCGGCCGAGCAGCTGTGGCGGGCGGCGCGACTCGACGCGGTGGAGCAGCTCCGCGAGCGCTTCTTCGACGTGAAGGAGATCTACGCCGACGTCGCCACCGCGCAGGCCCGCATCGCCTCGTTCAGCCAGCTCGTGGAAGGCGCCACCCGCCTGCGCGAGCTCGAGGAGGCGCGCACCGTCAACGGCGAGACCTCGTCGCTCGACCTCGATCGCGCGCGGGTCGAAGAAGAGAAGCTCCGCAGCTCGCTGGCCGAAGAGAAGGAGCGGCTCCGCGCGGCGCTGCGCAGCTGCACGCTGGCGCTGGCCGACACCTGCGAGCCCTTCCCCGACGCGGCGAGCGCCTCGCAGTTCCTCGCCACGCTGCTCGCGGCGCAGAGCCCCGGCGACGGCATCGAGCAGCGCCCCGACCTCGCCTCGCTCGACGCCCAGGCGAAGGCCGCGCGCTTCAGCCAGACGCTCGCCCAGCGCCGCGCCATCCCCGACCTCACGGTGCGCTTCGGCTACGTGAAGGACTGGTTCGTCATCTCGGGCAACCAGCCCAACAGCCTCTTCGTCGGCGTCAGCGTGCCGCTCCCGGTGTTCGACCACGGCCAGCACGACGCGCAGGCCGCTGCGGTGCTCGCCGAGTCGGCGGAGCGCGCGCGCGGGCTCCTCATCGACGCCTCGCGCCAGGGCCTCGCGGGCATCACCCAGGAGCTCGCCGCCTTCAACGAGCGCCTCACGCGCCTGCGCGGCACCACCATTCCCCTCGCGCGGAAGATCGTCGAGCGCCTCGAGCAGGCCGTCGGCCGCGGCGCCGCCCCGCTGCAGGATCTGATCATCGCGCGCCGCACCCTCGAGGAGCTGTCCATCGACGCGCTCGATCTCGAGTTCGACACCTTCAAGCTCACCGTCACGCGCGGGCGGCTCGCCGGCTCGGTGCCGCCGCTGCCCGACGACCTCCACGCGGAGAACACCCCATGAAGCCGCTGCTCCCCCTCGCGCTGCTCACCCTCGCGGCGTGCACCGAAGCCCCCGCCCCCGCGGTGGTGGTCGGCGTGAAGGCCGACGCCACCGGCGTCAACATCGAGCCCGACGCGCCGCAGTGGCGCTACGTGACGCTCTCGGTGGCCGAGGCCGGCCAGCCCATCGCGCCGCTCCCCGCGCCGGGCCGGGTGGGCTTCGACGAGGCGCGCAGCTCGAGCCTCGGCTCTCCGCTCGGCGGCCGCGTCGAGACGGTGCGCGTGCGCCTCGGCGACGCGGTGAAGGTGGGCGACCGCCTCTTCTCGGTGCGCAGCGGCGACTTCGCCGACCTCGGCCGCGACGAGCAGATCGCCCGCGAGCAGGTGGGCCTCAAGTCGCGCGTGCTCGAGCGGCAGAAGGAGCTGTTCCGTCTCCAGGCCGCGCCCGAGAAGGACGTGCTCGCCGCCGAGGCCGAGCTCAAGGAAGCAGAGTTCGCGCTCAAGGCCGCCATCGCCCGCCGCGCCAGCCTCGCCATCGAAGCCGAAGGCGAGAACATCTTCTGGGTGCGCGCCCCGCGCGGCGGCACGGTGGTCGACCTCGACGTGAGCTCCGGCCAGGAGGTGGGGCCGGATCGCGATCGCCCGCTGATGCGCATCTCCGACCTCGACGAGGTGCTGGTGCTGGCCGACGTGCCCGAGAACGACGTGCGCGCCTTCAAGAAGGGCGTGACGGTGACGGTGAGCGTGCCGAGCGCGTCAGCGAGCCGCGAGGGCGCGGTGCAGGTCGTCTCGGAGGTGGTCGACGCGCGCCGCCGCACGGTCGAGGTGCGCGTGCGCGTGCAGAACAAGGACCGGCTGCTGCGCCCCAACTCCTTCGTGGAGGTCATCGCCCCGCCGGAGGTCGCCACCGAGGTGGTGCGCGTGCCCGACGCCGCGGTGGTGACCGCCGGCAGCCGCAACTACGTCTTCGTGCAGCGCGCGCCCGGCCGCCTCGAGAAGCTCGCCGTCACCACCGGCCGCCGCCGCGAGGGGCAGATCGAAGTGTTGACCGGCCTGCGCCCGGGCGACGCCTACGTCTCGCGCGGCGCGCTGCTGCTGCTCAACCAGGTCGAGCTGGTCAACTGATCAGCCCGCCGAGGTCGTCTCATGCTCGAACATCTCATCGGCTGGTCGCTCAAGAACCGCGGCGCGGTGGTCTTCCTCTCGCTGCTCGTCGGGCTCGTCGGCTACTTCAGCTTCCGCGACCTCACCATCGAGGCCTTCCCCGACCCGTCGGACACGCAGGTCACCGTCATCACCCTCTTCCCCGGCCAGCCGTCGGAAGAGGTCGAGCGGCAGATCAGCCTCCCGCTCGAGCGCGCGCTCAACGGCACGCCGCGCATGACGCGCCTGCGCAGCCTGTCGCTCTTCGGCCTCTCGAACGTCACCCTCACCTTCGAAGACGGCACCGACGGCCTGCAGGCGCGGCAGATCGTCCTCGAGAAGCTGCGTGACGCGGAGCTGCCCGAGGGCGTGACGCCGGAGCTCGGCCCCTACGCGACGCCCATCGGCGAGGTGTACCGCTACACGCTCGAGGGCGCGGCGGGCGACCCGATGAAGCTGCGCACCCTGCAGGACTGGGTGGTGCGCCCGGCGCTGATGCGCACGCCCGGCGTGGCCGACGTGGTGAGCTACGGCGGCCTCATTCAGCAGATCCAGGTGCAGCCGCTGCCCTCGGCGCTCGCGGCCTACGGCCTCACGCTGCAGGACCTCGAGGACGCCATCCACGAGGGCTCGGTGAACGCGAGCGGCGGCGTGGTGCAGCGGGGCGCGCAGCAGTTCGTGGTGCGCAGCGAGGGCCTCTTCAAGAGCGTCGAGGAGGTCGGCAAGGTGCGCGTCGCCACGCGCGAAGGCACGCCGGTGTACCTCAAGGAGGTCGCCAACGTGGCCATCGGCTGGGAGCCGCGCCAGGGCGTGGTGGCCAACCCGCGCAGCGAAGACGCCATCGAGGGCATCGTGCTCATGCGCCGCGGAGAGAACCCATCGGTGGTGCTCGACGCGCTCCGCAAGCAGATCGGCGCGCTCAACCAGCGCCTCGTGCCCGACGGCGTGAAGGTGACGCCGTTCTACGACCGCACCGAGCTGGTCGACGCGACGCTCGAGACGGTGGGGCACAACCTGCTCGAGGGCGCGCTCCTCGTGACGCTGGTGCTGTTCATCTTCCTGCTCGACCTGCGGGCGGCGCTCATCGCGGCGACGCTCATCCCGCTGTCGCTGGCGGTGTCCTTCATCTACCTCAAGGCGCGCGGGCTCTCGGCGAACCTGCTCTCGATGGGCGCGGTCGACTTCGGCGTCATCGTCGACGGTGGCGTGGTGGTGCTCGAGAGCGTGCTGGTGGCGTTGACCGCGCACGGCTCGAAGCAGGAGCAGCTGAAGGACCGCGTGCGCGAGGGCGCGACGCGCGTGGTGCGGCCGACGGTGTTCGCGCTGCTGATCATCATCGCCGCGTACCTGCCCATCTTCATGCTCCAGCGCGTCGAGGGCCGCATCTTCTCGCCGATGGCGAACACCGTGGCGAGCGCGCTGCTGGGGGCGCTCATCTTCTCGGTGACGCTGGTGCCGGTGCTCGCCTCGCTGCTCTACCGCCGCACCCTCGACCACCACGAGTCGCCGGTGCTCAAGCTGGCGCTCAAGCTCTACACCCCGACGCTGCGCTTCGCCCTCAAGCGGCCGGTGGTGGTGGTGGCGCTCGCGCTCGCGGCGCTGGTGGGCACCGGCCTCGTGCTGCCGCGGCTCGGCTCGGAGTTCCTGCCGGAGATCAACGAGGGCGGCATCTACATGACGATGTCGCTGCCCCAGGACATCTCGATGATCGAAGGCCGCAAGCTGGTGCCGCGCCTCATCGGGCGCATCGCCGCGCTGCCGGTGGTGGACGACGTGATGTCGCAGCTCGGCCGCCCGGAAGACGGCACCGACCCCAAGCTGGCGAACAACCTCGAGATGTTCGTGAAGCTCAAGCCCGCGAAGGAATGGCCGAAGGACGTGCGCACCGTGAGCGACGTGGTGCGGGTGCTCGAGGCGTCGGTCGACGAACTCCCCGGCGTGGAGGTGAACTTCTCGCAGCCCATCGGCGACAACGTGAACGAGAGCATCGCGGGCCAGCAGGGGCAGATCGCCCTCAAGCTCTTCGGCGACGACCTCGGCGCGCTGCAGGAGCTGGCCGAGAAGTGCAAGCAGGCGCTCGAGAAGGTGCCCGGCTCGGCCGACGTGGCGCTGGTGAAGAGCGGGAGCGTCGAGCAGATCCAGGTGAGCCCCGACCGCGACGCGCTGGCGCGCTACGGCCTGTCGCTCGGCGGCTTCCAGCACGCGTTCCAGACGGCGATGGGCGGCCGGCCGGTGGGCGAGTTCTGGGACGGCGAGAAGCGCTTCGACGTGGTGCTGCGCCTGCCCGACTCCGAGCGCGACGACCTCGAGAAGATCCGCAAGCTGCGCGTGAGCGTCGAGGGTGGAACGCTGGTGCCGCTCGAGGTGCTGGCCCACGTCTCGGGCGGCGCGGGCCGCGCGTCGATCAGCCGCGAGAACGGCAAGCGCTACATCGGCGTGCGCATGAACGTGCGCGGCCGCGACATGGGCAGCTTCGTCGACGAGGCGCGCGCGGTGGTGGGCAAGCTGGTGCCCGAGGGCAGCGGCACGCAGGTCGACTGGGGCGGCGAGTTCGAGAGCAAGGAGCGCGCGATGAAGCGCCTCGGCCTCGTGGTGCCGGTGGCGGTGCTCATCACCCTGCTGCTGCTGTTCTACGCGTACGGCTCCATCGGCCGCGCGCTGGTGACGCTGGGCAACGTGCCCTTCGCGCTCATCGGCGGCGTGGCCGGGCTGTGGCTGTTCCACATGCCGCTCTCGGTCGCCGCGGCGGTCGGCTTCATCGCGCTCATCGGCCAGGCGTCGCTCAACGGCGTGCTGGTGACGATGGCCATCGTCGAGAAGCGGCTCCACGGAGAGAACCTCGACGAGGCCATCGTCGAGGGCTGCACCGAGAAGCTGCGCCCGGTGCTGATGACCGCCGCGCTCGCCGCGCTCGGCCTGCTGCCGGCGGTGGTGAGCCGCGGCATGGGCAGCGAGACCCAGAAGCCGCTGGCGGTGGTCATCGTGTTCGGCACGCTGACCGCGTTCGCGCTGACGATGGTGCTGCTGCCGGTGCTGTACCGCGCGTACGCCCACGTCTTCGAGCAGACGTCGCCTGACGACTGAGCGCCGCGGCGCGGGTCAGCGCTTCGTCACGTTCACCAGCACGTAGCTGAAGTCCTGCTGGCTGCCGAGCGCGCGCCAGAAGGTGTTGAAGCGCCCCTCTTCCATCGTCTGGCAGCCCTGCGAGCCGGTGTCGGTCGACCACGCGCGGTGCACGTACATCAGCTGTCCGCCCCAGCTGCCGTTGTACTTCTTCTCGCCGGCGTCGAAGCGGTAGTTCCGGTTCTCGTCGCGCTGCGCGTACGGGTTGCCGTACGGCTGGAGGTGGTAGCCGAACTTCGTGCTCCACGCGCGGTGGTAGCGCACGGTCTGGTTGTCGGCGAGGCGGCCCACCGGCTTGCTGCTCTGGTTGGCGGGAATGGCCCAGCGCCGGTTCGGCTCGGTGTTCGCGGCGAGCTCCTGCACGTGCGGGCCCGACCGGTCCTTCCACAGCACCACGATGCGGTCGTCGTAGCTGCCGCGGTACGCGCGGTCGGCGGTCATCGGCGTGTCCTGGCGCAGCGCGAGGATGACGCGCTTGCCGGCCGCGAGGTCCTTCTTCGACTGCGCGTCGCCGTACTTCTCGACGTACTGCTGGTAGAGCGCGAAGCGCTGCGCGGTCGACTTGCCGCTCGTGTTGGGGATGCCTCCGTTCGGCTTGATGCTCGGCGCGGCCGGCGGCTGCGACGGCGTCGAAGGCGCGCCCGGCTGCGTCGTGGTCCCGGCGCGCACCCGGAGGCGCTCTCCCACGTGGATGACGTTGAGGTTCTTCACCTGCGGGTTCAGCTTCGCCAGCTGCGGCACCGTCAGGTGAAACTTCGCCGCCACGCCGCTGAAGGTGTCGCCCGCCCGCACGGTGTACGTCTTCTGCGGAGCCCGCGCCCGCGTCAGCGCCCGCTCCCGCGCGGCCAGCTTGAGCCGCTCTCCGGAGTGGATGACGTCGAGGTTCTTCACCTGCGGGTTCAGCTTCGCCAGCTGCGCCACCGAGAGGTCGTGCGACGCGGCGATGGCACCGAAGGTGTCACCCGCCTTCACCACGTACGTGGGCGCAGGTGCCGGGGCCGCCTTCGCGGGGCTCGCCGCGCGGCGCGTCGTCAAAGTCGAGGAGGAGGAAGGAACAGAGCTGAGTGCCATGCTTCAGTGTCGAAACATGGCGCTCCTCATGTTCTGAGGCGAAACGTCAACGACCTGAACAATTTGCCGGCGAACCGGAGGCCGGAAACGACCGAAGCCCGGTCCCTCCGAAGAGGAAGCCGGGCCTCGATGCGTGATTCACGAGCTGCGAATCAGGCGATGGGACGCACGTTCGCGGCCTGCAGGCCCTTCGGGCCACGGTTCACGTCGAACTCGACCTTCTGACCCTCGGCGAGGGTGCGGAAGCCGTCAGTCATGATCGCGGTGTGGTGGCAGAACACGTCGTCACCGCCGCCGTCCTGGCTGATGAAACCGAAACCCTTCGCATCGTTGAACCACTTCACAGTACCAGTTGCCATTTTCTTTTTTTGCTTTCCGGAGCGGGCACCGGAATGTGATGCCCGTTGTCGGCTCTTCAGGAACCGACGCAGCCACCACTACGCGAGTTCGGGGCGGAGCGAAAGCCCCCCGCAGACGATTTCTACTGGCGGGCCTGATCAAGGGTGCGGCGGGCGAGCATCACCTTCTGCAGCGCCCCCTGCACCACGACGTCGACCATCTGCTTGTCGGCGCGCTCCAGCACCTGGAGCTGCGAGAGCGCGAGCTGGAGCTCCTGCTCGGCGATGGCCAGCACGGCGAGGGCAGCGGACACCTTCTCTTCGTTGGCCATGGCCCACCATGACAGCTCGGGTGGGGCGGCGATACCGCGGGGCCTGAGAAACGGAGAAGACCGGGCGCCCGTCAGGTGCTCGTCCTTTGCCACACGGTGTTCTGTGCGGCCTGGATCGAGTCTGAACGCGCGACCGGTCTTCGCCAGCCGCCGGGTCAGAGACCTCGTATTGCGGCTTCGTGCGCGACCGTACGGGCTCGCACCACGACCTCGAACATCAGTCGGCCGGCCTGGAGACCGGCACTCGTACTATTCGATTGTGGTGTCCCGCTTCTTGGAGACGAGTGATTTCAGAGCATCACGCATGCCGCGGGGAAGTGATGAGGATCGCTCGGTGCGCGGTGACACCCACACGCACGATTCGCGCGGAGCCTCGTGCGTTGCGCGCACGAACGCGTCCCACCGGGTGAAGGCTGCGTGTCGAAGGGGCATGCGACGCTCGATGCTGAGCCTGATGCTGATGCTGGTCGTGGGGTGCGCGGGGGCGACACCGGAGCCCGATGCGGGTGTCGATGCGGGCAACGACGCGGGGCCGAGCTGTTCGGGAGTGCCGGCGCGGCTGGTGGGGCAGTCGACGTGCGTGGAGCTGGGCGAGTTCGCCGCGCAGACGTGCGGCGCGAGCGCGGCGGCGGCGCTGGCGAGCCACGCGGCGTCGTGTGACGCGGGCCCCGGGGTGCCAGGCTACGTCGCCGAAGGGAGCTGCCCCGACGGTCTCGTGTCCGTCGCGTGGGTGTACGGCTTCCCTGGTGACACGTACGAGTGCTTCTACGCCGCCGATGCGGGGCTCGTCGGGCTGATCAACTTCTCGGACCACGGGCCGCTCGTCGCGGGGCGCGTGAGCGAGTGCACGCCGCGCCCGGCGCCCTCGTGCCGCGACGGAGGCTGATCACGGGCAGGGCTTGTTGTCCGCCACCAGCACGCGCACGGTGGTCGCGATGCGGTTGGCGACCTCGGTGGCTTCGCAGTTCGAGAGCTGACGGTTGCCCTGGAAGGTGACGCTGCTCGCTTTCAGGGCGGGGGGCGCGACGAATTCGATCCCCCCACCAGCCATCCCTGTCTCACGCGCACGTCACAGGGCGCCACTGTCGCGGTCTCCTCGCAGCGCCCTCCGTAGATCAACCGTTTCGCGGGGCACAGCGGTTGCTAAAGGGCGCGGCCATGCGATGGGTTCCGGGAGTGCTGGTGGTGCTCGCGAGCGGGTGCGTGACGCCCGAGACGCGGACGACGACGGTGATGTCGAGGCGAGTGCTGTTCGGTACGTCGCCGATGGCGCCGCAGGGGCTCTCAGGCAGCTCTGGCATCGGGCTCACCGCGCAGGTGATGGCGGGTGACGCGAAGCCGACCGGGCCCGGCAGCGGCGTGGGCTTCGCGGTGGTGCAGCCGAACGTGGGCACCGTCTTCAAGGTCGACGACTGGTACGTCGGCGGCCACTTCTCGTTCGCGACGGGCACGTTGGGCTCGGTGCGCGCGAGCCCCGAGGGCGCGTCGGTCTCGGAGAACCAGGTCGCCTGGGAGACCGTGGTGCTCCTCGGCCGCGACCTCGCGGTCAGCCGCGCCTTCGGCTTCAACCTCTCGGCGGAGTTCGGCGTCTCGAGCTCGTCGCTGCGCAGCTCGAGCTCGCTCGGCGCGTTCGAGAGCCCGCTGATCATGCCCGCGCTGCGCGGCGGCTTCGGCGTGTACGGCAACCCCGTCGCGCCGCTGCGGCTCTTCGCGGGCGTCGCGGTCACCAGCACGCCGTGGAACACGCCCACCAGCATCATCACCCAGACGTGCGTCGGCAGCTGCTCCGCGACCGACAGCGGCGTCGCCTCGCTCACGGCCGTCGGGCTCGCCGGCGGTGGCGTGCGCTGGCAGCTCGTGCGCGGCGTGTCGCTCGGCGCGGAGGCGTGGGTGCCCTTCACGCAGAACTCCGCCGCGCTGCCGCTCCAGGTGCTCGCCACGCTGCGACTGGGCGACTTCGCCTTCACCCCGTCGGCGAAGAAGGAGCTCTCACCGCCGCCTCCCCCGCCCGACGTCGCGCCGCTGCCGCCGCCGCCCGCCCCGCCGCTGGGCGTCTGAGCCCCTCACTTCGGCTCGGGGAAGCCCGCGCGCAGCCACTCGTTCATCGAGTCGCGCGTGAACTTGTGGTTCGCGCGCACGCGGTACTTCGCGACGACCGCGCCGGTGTCGTCGATGGCGCTCAGCAGCGCGTGCGGCTCGTACTCGTCGGGCACCTGCTCGAGCACCACCTCGTACCAGCGGCCCTCCCACGCGACGGACAGCTTCTTGCGGAGCGCCGCCTCCCGCTGCCGCTCCGAGCGGTCGAGCACCTCGGACGCCGTCTTCACGAAGGTCGCGAAGGCCGGGCCGTCGAACGGCTTGGGGTTCTTCTTGTCGCGCCCCATCACCCACGGGCTGATCAGCACCGGCTCGGGGATGCCCTGCTTGCGGATCTCCACCGCCCAGCCGTCGTCGTCTTCGTTCTTGATGACCTTCGCGGTCCAGCCATTCCGCCGCCACAGCGTCGGCTCCATGATGTCGGGCTCGGTGCTCATGGCCCTGCCTTACCCCGGCGCTCGCTGCGAGTGCAGCACCGCGCAGCTTGTCGCTATCGTCAGCGAGATCGACCCCCAGGACCTCATCGAGCGCGGCTGGCTCGCCTCGCTGCTCGCCCCTCCGACGCGGCCGGAAGATCGCGACGCGCGCCTCGGCCAGCTCGAGGAGGCCTTCACCGCGCTGGCCCCCGTCTTCCGCCCACTCGCGCTGGAGGTCGAGCGATGCTGGCGTGAGCTCGACCCGGGGCTGCCGTCTCGGGACGCGACTCCGCAGCCGGTGTGCCGGCTCGTCACCTCGCTTGCCGCCTCGTCGCCCGTCGTTCCGCGCCCGACGATCGCCAACCCGCCGTCGATGGAGATCGTCGCCGCGCTCGATCGTCGCGCCCTGACGGCGTGCCTCGAGGACCCGTCGCCGACACCGCCCGGCGTGCTGCTCGACTGGCGAGTGATCCGCACCATCGCCGCGGCGGTGCGCTCCTTCGCTCCGGGTGAGGAGTTCCTCCTGCGTCCCGCGGGAAAGGTCGTTCGCGCGCTCGAGCCAGGCTGGTTCGCCGGCCCCCTCGGCACGAGCGGCTTCGAAGGGTGGCCGCCCGCGCAGGTGATCTTCGTCGCCGAAGATCGCGTCGAGCTCGCCCTGCACGTCCACTGGTCACGCTGGCGCGTCCCCGAGTCGCCTGAGCGCTCGGCCTTCGAGCACGCCCTCACGACGCTCGAGGACCGCGGGTGGCAGCGCTGCTAAACGCAGACGCATGAGCTGGGGCTTGATCCGCGTGCAGGACCAACTGGCGCTCGTGTTCGCCTACACGGATCCGCAGGCGGGTCCGTCGGCCAAGGGCACGCTGCTCACCTCGACGGAGCCGACCACCGAGGACGCGCGCGCCGCGGCGACGCGCCCGAACGTGACGGTGCGGCTCGGCGCAGGCCTGCAGCTCCGGCCGCTGCCCGAACCCGAGCGGGAGCGGCTCGCCCTGCCCGACGAGCCGGAGTGGCTGGTGCACTTCCGCCCGCCTCCGAGCGGCGCGTGGTCGACTGATCCGTTCTTCCGCGGGCGCTTCCACCCCGACTTCCCGAACGACATCCAGGCGCTGTTCTTCTTCCTCGAGGAGCAGAAGGCCGAGCGCATGTGGGTGCGCCTCGAGCGCGAGACGGGTGTTCCGGGCGTCTACGAGGGCGCGCTGCTCAACACGGCCCACGCGCGGCCGGAGCTGTCCGCGGGCACGCCGGTGAGACTCCGCGGCGCGCCGGGCGCGAAGGGGCCGCTGTGGCTGACCGACGTGATGGCGACGAACGCCGCGGAGTGGCTCGCACGCTGCGAGGCCTGCGGCTTCGACCTCGTGCTGGAGCCGGTGCCGCAGCTCCTCGCGCGCACCTTCCCCGACGCACCGCCCGGCACCGAGATGACGGCCTTCACCACGCGCTGCGCGATGTGCCAGCAGACGCAGCTCGTCCAGCGACGGTCCAGCGCGACGCTCGACGCCCCGGAGCCTTCGTCCTGGTCTCCGGCGAAGCTCGCGCTGGTGCTGGTGCCCGTGGTGCTCGGGCTCGCCCTCCTCGGCTGGGTCTTCCTCGGCGAGGGCTGATCAGCTCACGGCGGCAGATCGTCGATGCTCAGGAGGTCCGGCTCCCGGCGCGCCCCGGCAGTCGATTGATCAGCTCAGCACACGCGTCGACCACCAGCTCCGCGCCGATGCGCACGCGGTTCTCGCCCCACACTGCGGGGCCACGCCACCCGGCTGGACGACGATGCGCGATGGCAACAGGAGGCGCACGCGTCGCGCCGGGCCTTCGAGCGCTCACGGCGGGACGATGAAGGTGCGCGACGCCGAGCGGGAGCCTCCGTTGTCGAGCGCGTAGAAGCCGGTGACCGCGAAGTGGAACTGCCCGTTGGGAGACATGAGCGGCGCGAGATCGGCCTTCACCAGCCGCAGCACGCCGCTGTTGTCGCGCGTCATCGAGTAGCTCGAGCCGTTCGAGCCGATGGACACGAAGTTGCCGCCCGTCGAGGTCAGCGAGATGTCCATGCCGTTGCCGCTGCTCCAGCTCGACGGCGGGTGGCCGAGCAGGAAGAGGTGGTGCGGCCCCTCGCAGAAGGTGAAGCCGTTGTTCCCGAGCGTGGTGTAGGCGAGCTCGACGTAGCCAGCGCTGAAGTCGACCGTCGCGCAGTTCGCGGGCGAGACGATGGTCAACACACAGCCGCCGGAGCCGCGCACCTCGGGCAGCTGCACCGTGCAGTCGACGCTCGTCCCGCCGCCGCCTGCGCCACCGCCTGCGCCGCCGCCTGCGCCGCCGCCTGCGCCACCGCCTGCGCCACCGCCTCCGCCTGCGCCGCCGCCGTCGGTGAAGCCTCCGCCACCACCGCCACCACCGCCACCGCCCGCCGCCACGCCGCCATCCTGTCCGGCGCCACCACCACCGCCGCCAGGTGCGGTGCACCGTCCCGCGAAGCAGCTCTGCCCGCCGCCGCACGCCGCGCACGTCGAGCCGGAAGTGCCGCAGGTCAGCGTGCTCGCCACCTGACACGCCCCGCTCACGTCGCAGCACCCGAGCGGACACGTCGTCGCGCTGCAGACGGGCGTGGCGCTGCAGGCGCTGATCAGCGCCATCACGACGAGAGCAACGCCGCTGATCAGCGACCGCAACCCGGAGCTCTGCTTCATCACGCCTGGCCTCCAACGACTACGGCTTCGCTGCGCGGCACGACCAAAGGAACGCCACCGATCAGCCTCATCACGCTTCGACTCGCCGCGCCGCGACCGCACCGCTGCGCTCACTCCTCGCCTCCGACGGTGACCTCACCGCCGCCGTAGAGCCCCACGCCGACCGCCGCGCCCGCGCCGAGCGAGACGCGCGCCTGACGATGCTCGACGTCGTAGCCCGCCTCGCCGTCGACCATCACGCCGACGCCCACCATGCCGCGGCCGCGCACGCCGAGGCCGCCGCGCTCGCTGCCGTCAGGGTTCGTCACCGCGAGCCGCTGATCCTGCCCACCGCGCGCGCCGACGAAGAGGTCGAGCTTGCCGCCGGTGACGGTGCCGACCTGCACCTGCGCCTCAGCGACCGCGCCGTACAGCAAATGAGCGGTCTGCTCGGTCTTCGCGTCACCTTCACGCGTGGTGGTCTTCTCGGTGACCTGCACGCCCGCGGTGGCGCCGGCCCGCACCCCGTTCACCGCGCCGACGAAGGCCGCGGCGTGGCCCTCGGCGCCGACCATCGCCGTGGTGCGGCGTGACGAGTCGTACTGCTCGGTGCGCGCACCGACGAAGGCATCGCCGCCGAGGCTCCCGACCGACGGGCTCCGCTGCGCGAAGACGCGCCCCTCGACGCCGAGGAAGCGGCGATCGCCGTACTCACCGAACGAGTCGGTCCCGCTCACCTCCGAGCGGAGCCCGCGCCACTCACGCACCTCGCGCGTCTCACGCCCTGGCTTCGGCGCCCCCGCATCGTGCAGCGCCGAGGAGCGCTTCACCTCGCGCTTCACGTCTTCGCTGGCCTGGGTGAGGGTCTTCGTCGCGCGCTGGGCGATGGACTGAATGCGGCTCATGGGTGCTCCCGTTCGTTCGAGGACGCGGAGTGCGTCGCTTCATCCACGAACGCGCAGGACGCCGAAGAAGTGGCTCAGACCGAGCGAAACCCGAGTGTCTTCGGGAGGTTCGCAGCGGACGACCTCGACGATGATGTCGCAATGCGCAGAGTGGTCGTGGCGGCAATCGTCGTGCTCGCAGGTTGCATCGGAGAGCTCGGCATGAACCAGGCTGGCGGAGGTGGCGGCTCAGCCACCGGCGGCGGCTCGGCGACCGGTGGTGGTTCAGCGACCGGCGGCGGCTCAGCGACCGGCGGCGGTTCCGCGACCGGCGGCGGTTCCGCGACCGGCGGCGGCTCCGCGTCGGACGGCGGGACGCCTGCGTGGCGACGGGGCATGACGAGGTGGGAGTGGCGGGAGCTCCCATCGACGTCGCTGTCGGCGGTAGCGGTGGTGAACCCGCTCACCGGTCAGGCGGAGACGCCCTCGGGCCGAGTCGACGCGTGGAACGGGCTGGCGGTCGACCGCGCGCGCAATCGCGTGTACCTCGCGGCCGCGGGCGGGCATCACGACTGGGCAGGGAACGAGGTGTACGAGCTCGACCTCTCGGTCGATGCGCCCGCGTGGCGAATGCTGCGCGGCCCCTCGGCTGCGGCGGCGATCGCAGAAGACGTCGACACGTACGCCGACGGGCGCCCGGCCTCGACTCATCTCTACAACGCGCTGCACTTCGTCGGTGCGCATGGCCGCGTGTTCAAGCTCTCGGCGGGCAGCACCTGGGGCTCGGGCAACTGGAGCAACAGCCACGTCGACGCCTTCGACCTCGCGACCAACGACTGGGATCCACCGGGCACGTGGGACGCGGGCACGCCGCACGGCCAGGCGATCGACCGGCCGTACGCCTACGACCTCGCCACGGACGACGCGTACACCTTCTTCTCGGGTCAGTTCCGCCGCTGGCGCGCGAGCACCGGCCGCTGGGAGACGCTCACCGCGCGCCCCGCCTACGCGAACGACGACGTGGTGCTCGGCTCTCCGAGCGGCTTCGACTCGAGCCGCGGCCGCGCGGTCTTCACGCGCAACCTCTACCGCGACTCGACGGCGGGCGGGCTCGTGGTGTCGGCGAGTCCACAGGCGACGCTGAGCGAGGTCACGCTCTCGGGCGCTGCCGTCGATGACGCCCGGGAGTTCGGCGCCGGCATGTTCTACCTCGCCGACGAAGACGTCTTCCTGATCAAGCCGAGGACGGGGGGCGAGGTGGTGCGGCTCGACGCGCAGACGCTGAGCGCCACCGTGCAGCCCACCACGGGTCCGACGCCGCCCGACTCGGTGAACGGGGTCTACACGCGCTGGCTCCTCGTACCGCGGCTGGGAGGCGTGCTCTACCTGCCCCGCCACAGCGCCGGCGTCTGGTTCCTCGCGACCGACGGCACCCGCTGATCAGCTCACGAGGAAGTCGAGCGCCTCGCCGCGCGTCTTGCAGGGGTGCATGCCGCCGCTCCTGCTGAACGCGTTGTAGGCCCTGAGCAGCATGCTCTTGAGCCCTTCGATGCCGAGGATGGCCTGCTTCAACGGCCGCTCGACGGCCTGCGTGGCGACGCGCTTCGACTCACGCATGAACTCCGGGCCGAGCGTGGCGTTGCTCACGTCGACGAGGATGAGCGGGTGCCGCTCGCCGCCCTGCATGCGCTTCTCGAACTCGTGGAGCTGCTCGAGACACTTCGTCTCGCTCATGCCCGAGTAGTCGCACAGCATGACGCGCTTGCCTCGATGCTCGATCCACGAGAGGGCCATGCCCGGCGTCGAAGCAAGAACGTCGCCCACCTGCGGCGCGACTGATCCAGCGGGCTTCCGGGCGCGAGGGCCGGGGCAAGTCGCGACGCTGTGATGCGCGTGACCCGGTGTCGCTCAGCGCGGCTGCGCGGCCCACGACGAGGCGAAGTCGCGGAGGTACTGCTCGAGGTCGCGAGGTCGCCGGCCGAGGAGCGTCGCGAGCGTGCCATCGTCGACCCGCGCGGCGTCGCCGCGTCTCAGGCCGACGTGGAGCACCGTCTGCACCACCGCGTGCATCGGCGAGAGCCGTCGGCGCACGAGCAGGTGCCAGAGGTAGCCCGGGATGCTCGCGGCGACGTAGCGGATGGGGCGGCCGGAGAGCTCGGTGAGCAGCTCCGCCGCGCGCGTGAAGGTGAAGCGGCTCGGGCCGGTGAGGAGCCACGCCCTGCCACGGTGCGCCTCGGGCTCCGCGAAGACGCGCGCCGCGACGTCGCCGAGGTCGCGCACGTCGATGAACGCCACCTCTCCGGCGCCGGCGGGCACGTAGAGGCGCCCGTGCTCGAGCACGTCTGCGCGGTAGGCCGAAGCGAAGTTCTGCGCGAAGAAGCCGGGGCGCAGGAAGGTCCAGTCCGCGCCGGTCTGCGCGAGGTGCCGCTCGACCGCGTGGTGCGGGACGCGCGGGTTCGACTCGGCCCCCTGCACCGAGAGGAACACCACGTGCCGCACGCCCGCGCGCCGCGCGTGGTCGACGAAGGGGTTGAGCGTCGTCTCGACGCGCGCGATGGGCGGCGGGCGCAGCAGGAAGAGCTGGTCGCACCCCTGCACGGCGTCCCACGTCGAGCGATCCTCGAAGTCGAAGCGGCGGTGCCGGCCCCCACGCCGCTCGCCGCCGATGGCCCCCAGCCCTGCCGCGGCGCACGACTCGAGGACCGCGCTGCCGACGTTGCCGCCGGCTCCAGTGACGAAGATCATCGCGACACCTTCCACTCTCCAGAGTCGTCAGTGGCCCGACGAAGCTCATCGCTGCTCCGCGAGAGCGCCATCACCAGGAACGCCGCGCCCTCATGCTCGCCGCTGCCGAGCACGCCGACACCGGCCGGCCCAGGTTGGTTGGCGACGACGCTCTCGCGCAGGAGCCGCGCGAGGCTCCGCCGACTGACCGCGAGCTCGCGGCCGTCGCGTCGACGAGCCTGAGCCCCTCCGCGCAGGCTCGTCGCAAGGCTCGACCAGACTGCCGCTCCGAACCGCCCTCGAGAACCGCCTGATGATTCGCTCCGCGAAGGCGGTGGACGACCGTCGAGGTTCATCGCCGCCCTCCGCGGAGTGGCGCGACGCCGAGCTCGTCGAGCAGGCGTCGGATCAGCCTTCGTTCGGCGCCTGGCGCTGCGGCCGGTCCACCGACGTACCGGTTGAACGCGCGCGCCTCGAGCACGCCGAGGAGCGCCTCGGCGGCGAGGTCGGGCGCGACGCGCGTCTTCACCTGAGCGAGCCAGCGGCTGAGCGCCCGGCGGAGCACCACCGGCGTCGGGGCGGTGCCGGCGCGCGTGAGGCCGGCGCTCCGCAGCACCACCAGGCTCGGGAGCTGCGCCTCGAGGAAGCGGCCCAGCGCGACGAGGACCTCCTCGAGCTCCTGCTTCGGCGCTCGCGTCGGGGCGCGGGCCAGCCTCGTCAGCACCTCCGGCACCGGCGAGCGGAGCGCGCGCTCGAGCAGCGCCTCCTTGCTCCCCACCCGCTGCGCCAGCGCCGCCGCGGAGATCCCCAGCCCCGCAGCGATGGTCGCCAGGGAGGCACGCTCTCCTTCCCGATGAAACGCCTGACGCGCGGCCTCGAGGATGTCTTCGTCGCTGACCCGCTGCGGTCGACCCATGGGCGTTTCTTAACGCCCATCAGGAAATGCACCAGCACCAGCCATCAGCGCCGGTGATGGTGGTGGTGATGCGGCCGGCAGCCGTAGCCGTCCCAGCTGGTGCCCGGCGGGCAGACCGGGCGCACCACGTGCGGGCGGCCGGGGTGCAGGTGGTGGTGCCGCGGCACGATGATGCAGCCCAGCGTCGAGGTGGCGAGCGCGAACAGAAGGAGGAACGAGCGCATGGCCCCAGCGTGGCACCGTGCCCCGGACCGGACAACTGCACTCACGGCTTGCGGCAGTAGTTGAGCTCGCAGACCGGGAGGCTCGCGGGGCAGCTCGAGGTGATGCAGCGCTGCGAGCAGTACCCGGGCTGCGTGCTGCTGAACCCGACGCAGGCGCGCTCGCCGTTGACCGCGACGCACTCGGTGGCGCTGCGGCACGGTCCGCCGAGCGGCGTGTAGGCGAAGCAAGCGTTGTTGCGGCACTCGCTGTTCTCCGGGCAGGGGATGGGCGTCGGGGCGAAGGGGTCGCAGCGCGGCACGCAGACGCCGGCGTCAGTGCCGAGCGCGGGGCCGCAGGTGAAGGTGGTGCGGCAGTCGTCGGGGCGCGCGCACGGCAGGCCGGCGTCGACGGTCCCTTCGGGGATGCAGAACCGGCCGGCGCCGCAGCGCTCGTTGGCGCCACACTCGGTGTCGACCTGGCAGAGCTTCACGCAGCGGTCCTCGCGGCAGCTGAGCGCCATGGGGCACGCGCAGTCGGCGGCGGTGCACGTCTCGCCGGCGTCGACCTCGCACGTGCCGTTGCGGTCGAGCCACGGGCGCGCCGCCTCACACGACGTCGGCAACGGCGTCGTCGGGCGTGAGGGCCGTTCGGCGGTGAAGGTGAAGACGCCTCCGTCGCAGGCGATGTTGCCGAACGCGACGCCGTCGAGCGCGTCGTCGATGCGGCCGGTCATGCGCGTGCCTTCGACGGAGACCTCGACGCGCGCCTCGCGGGAGACGCCGTTCCACAGCCACCACGAGCCTGCGTCGGGGGCGCCGCGCCGGCCGCTCGCGCGACAGCTCGAGAGGTCGACCTCGAGGGGAAGCCGCGTGCCCGAGAAGGAGATGCCACCGTCGGAGATGACGAGCGGCGCGGACCAGGTCGTGTTGCACGCGCCCTGGGTGAGGGTGGGCGGCATGGTGAAGCTCCAGGTGCCGTCGAGGAAGCAGCCGGGCACGACGTTCAACGCGAGCTGCCCCGCGGTCGCGCACGTCGAGCGGTGCGACGAGCTGCGCTCGCGCGAAAGGTTCGCCTGCCACACGCCGCTCGCGCGCTGGAGCTGGAGGTCGAGCTTGAGCCACTCGCCCGCGCCGCCGTCGAGCCCGCTGCAGCTCGCGCCGCGGACGGCGCAGGTCGCGTCGAGGCGCACCGGCAGCTCGTCCGCGCCCACGCGGAGCAGGCCATCGACGTCGCTCGTCTGCTGCAGCGAGATCAGCTCGTCGACGCGCGGCGCCTCGCTGCAGCCGCCGTCGAGGGAGGTGCGGGTGATGACGAACTGCTGCGGCACCTGGCAGGCGCTCCAGGTGACGACTGGCGGGGTGGAGCCGCCTCCGCCGCCGACGGGGAACGGGAGTCCGGCGTCATCGTCGGGTGGTTGTCCGGCGCAGGCGGCGAGGAGACAGAGGGCGACCGCGGGGAGGGGTCTCGAGAGGCTCATGGCCTCGTTCGTCGTGCGAGACCATTTTTGTGGGTAGGTGATGGGTCCCGGCTTGTCACCGACCATGCGACGAATGCGTAGTTTCCTATGCGCTCGTTGCAGTTGCGGAGACAGGTGGCGAAAAGCGCGCGGGCGGTCGGCCGCCGGTCTTCAACGTGCTGATCAACGCGTGTCGACGGCGGATGCCGGGCGGATTCGCTTGCGCCTCTCTTTGAGGAATGAGGGGACTGGGTGGCCTTCGCCGTGCTCATCGCAAAGGTGCCCCTCGGCCACCCGCGCTGCCTTCGAGCAGCCTGCACGGCTCGCGATGACGGCACGGTCTCCGGACCGCTGGAGCGGCGAGCCAACGACCGCCGCTGTCAGCGCCTCGGCAGGTTCTCGCGCTCCCACGCATCGAGCGCCCGGCTCGCCCGAACCCGCTTGAGCGGCGTGTTCGCCACGGAGATCTCCGCTCGCAGCTTCTTGAGCCCCACGCGGTCGACCTTCTTCTTCTTCGAGCGTGCCTCGAGCTTCGCCAGCCGGTCCTTCAGCTGCTTCACGGTCGGCGCGCGCCTGAGCGCCTTCGCGTCGATGGGCTCCTCGGGCGTACCGGCGTCGACCGTCACGCCAGCGTCGACGCCCGCGTCTTCCACGGCCAGCCCTGCGTCCTCATCGAGGCCCGCATCGAGGGCGCCCGCGTCCTCGACGGCGACCACCACCGGCACGGGCGGATCGACCACCGCGACGGGCGGCGTGAGCTGCGGCTTCTCGGGCCGGGTCAGCGTCCACGCCGCGCCGCTGCCCAGCAGCCCGAGCAGCACCACCACGCCCACGTACAGCCCGGTGCGCGAGCGCGGCTGGGGATCCGCCAGCTCCCCATCGACCGAGGGAAACACCGGCGCGGGCGGCGGCTCCACCACCGGCACCAGCGGCTCGACGATGGGGGTGAACATCGGCGGCAGGCGCGGCTGCGACTGCATGGGAATCAACGCCGGCAGCTCGCGTGAGCTCCGCGGTCGCGGGGCGCCGAGCTGCACCACGGCCTCCTCGAGCTCCGCGCGCACCTCGTCGACCGACTGCGGGCGCGCCTCGGGGGCCTTCGCCAGCATGCGCAGCACCAGCACCTCGAGCTGAATCGGGAGCGCCGGCTCGTAGCTCCGCGGCGACGGCGGCGGCGAGCCGACGTGCGCCACCATCACGTCCATCGCGGTCGCGCCGGTGAAGGGCACGCGGCCGGTGAACAGCTCGAAGGCGATGACGCCCAGCGAGTAGAGGTCGCTGCGCGGAGAGACCGAGAGGCCGCGGGCCTGCTCCGGGGCCATGTAGTCGGGGGTGCCCGAGACGTACGACTGGCTGGTCTGCTTGGTGTTGCCGTCGAGGCCGGCGGCGCGCTTGGCGAGCCCGAAGTCGAGCAGCTTGAGGTAGCGCGAGCCGTCGGTCTCGCGACAGACGAAGATGTTCGACGGCTTGAGGTCGCGGTGGATGACGTTCGCGCGGTGCGCGGCGGCGAGCGGGGCGCAGACCTCGAGGAGCAGCTCCAGCGCGGTGAGCAGCGACACGCGCCCGCCGGGCTGCTTCTGGAGCCACAGGTCGAGCGGCTCGCCGTCGAGGTACTCCATCACCACGTACGGCCGCCCGTCGGGGAGCGTGGCGAGGCTGAAGATGTCGACGATGCCGCGGTGCCCGATGGCGTTGACCGCCTCGGCCTCGGTGATGAGCCGCTTCACCTGGTGCTCGTCCTGCGCGACCGACGGCTTGAGCACCTTGATGGCGACGCGCTTCTTGATGACCGGCTGAATGCCCCGGTACACGACGCCCATCCCACCCTCGCCGATGGGCTCGATGATCTCGTACTCGCCCACCCGGGCGCCGATCAGCGGGTCGGGCGGTGGTTGGAAGACGTCGCTCACGGCGTGGGGCCCGCATCATCCCACGTTGCGCGCCCGTGTCGCCTTCCGAGTGCGGCTCAGCTCCCGCGCACGAGGCGGCGCAGCCAGGTCACGCCGACCGAGCGCCGGCCCGGCTCGACGACGAAGGGGCTGAGGAGGCCACCCGGGTCGAAGTGGATGCGGTGCTCGACGTGGAGCTTCCCCGCGGCGACCGGCGTCACCACGAACGAGCCCCGCAGCGCCGCCACGCGCACCGCGTCTTCGTCGGCGTGGGCGTCGGCGATGGCCTCGAAGTCGACGCGGCAGCCGCGCGGGCCGTCCTGCCGCACGGTGCGCACCACCATGTCGCGGCGGCTCACCATCGGCGGGGCGATGAGCTCCCACGTCACGCGCTCGTTGGGGCCCTGCTGGCGGAGCACCTCGCGCTTGAGCACGTACGGCTCACCCGGCTGCACGCGGCCGTCGCCGAAGATGCGCGCGCAGAGCGCGGTGGCCTCGCCGTCGACGTCGAGCTGGAACTGGAGCTCCGAGTAGCCCGAGCCTTCCACCGACCGCGACGCGATGGCCACGCCGTCGAGCACGCGCTCGGGGGTGAAGTCGCGCGCGGGCGCGGAGGCGAGGGCGAGCCAGGTGACGGTGAGGCGGATCACGTGCGCACCTCGGCGTGCGCGAGCCGCTGCTTGCGGCCGGGGCCCACGCGGCGCGCGGTCTCGTTCTCGGCGAACCAGCGCAGGGCGTCGTGCACCGTCTCCGCCATCGGGCGCGAGCGGTGACCGAGCTCGCGCCGCGCCTTGCCGTCGTCGACGCGGAACGGCGCGGACACGGCCTCGAGCGCGTACGGGGTCAGCAGCGAGCGCTGTGAGGTGAGCTTCTCCCACGCGAGCGCGGGGCCGGTGAGCAGCCGCGCGAGGGCGAGCGGGAGCAGCGGCGGCACGCGCGCGCCGGTCTCGTCGTGCACGAGGCGCGCGAGGTCCTGCAGCGAGCGCCACTCGCCGTTGAGGAGGTACGCTTCGCCGCGCCGGCCGCGCTCCGCCGCCGCCAGCGTGCCGCTCGCGAAGTCGCGCACGTCGAGCCACTCGTGGCCGCCGGGCAGCAGGCACGGCACGCGCTGCTGCGCGAGCGCGCGGAGCAGCTGGCCCATCTCGGACAGCCGGTAGTCGTACGGGCCGAGCACGCCGGTGGGGAGCACCAGCACGGTGTCGAGCTGCGCCGCCGCGCGCTGCACGAGGTTCGACGCCTGGGCCTTCGTCTTCCCATACGCGCCCACCACGCGGCCGACGTCGAAGCCGGCGGTCTCGTCGAGGGTGAGCCCGGGCGGCGTGGCCAGCGCGTGAATGGAGCCGACGTAGATGAGGCGGCGCGCGCCGACCTTCTTCGCGGCCTCGAGGACGTTGCGGGTGCCGCCGACGTTGACGGCCTCCATCAGCGCCTCCTGGCCCTGCGAGATGCTGACGATGCCCGCGAGGTGGAAGACGTCGCGCGCACCCTCGAAGCAGCGCACCATCGCTTCGGGGGACCGCACGTCGCCTTCCACGCGCTCGACCGGCAGCCCGTCGAGCGGGCGCGCGTCTTCACCCGGCGCCAGCACCGCCCGTACGGCTTCACCACGCTCGAGCAGCGCCCGCACCAGCACGTTGCCCAGGTGTCCCGTGGCTCCTGTCACGACCGCTTTCATCGGAGTTCTCCTCGGCACCCCCGGCCCCACTCGCCTTCGTGCCCATGAGCAGTATGGGTGGCGGGGGTCGACGATTCCGCTCGTGGCGGGCTCACATTTGGGTGCGCGCCAGGGGCTCGGAACGCTTCAGGAATTCGGTGATGGGAGGCGCGCGGCTCGACTTTGCGTTCGCACGACTGGGGCGTGGATCACGGGTACGCTGGCTCCACTCACATGCGCGGGCTCGGGTCGGCGGTCCTCTTCGTCTTCGCGGCGTGCTCCGCGCCGCCTGTCGCGGATGCGGCGGTCGAGCTCGACGCTGGCGAGGAGGACGCCGGCATCGACGCTGGTCCGCGTGACCCGGGCTACGACATCCCGCCGAGCGAGTGGATCGACGGCGGCCTCGGTGACACCTGGGGCTGCTACGGGCGGAGCCGTGACCGCTTCATCGCGCGCTTCGAGACGCGCGACGGCTCCGACCTGTGGTGCGCGTCGGTGCTCTTCAAGCGGCAGGACGGCGGCTTCGCTCCGCTGTTCCCCGACTTCGATGGGCCGGACGGCTTTCAGATCGCGGACGCGAGGTGGGCGATCGTCTGCGATTCACTCGAGCTCGACAACGGCGAGCTCAACCATGTCGGTACGCGACCGGTGCATGACTTCCATGGCTCGCTCGAGTTGTCTGGGTTCCACATGAACCGGCCGTACGTCTACTTCATCGATGCGGGCATTCGTGTCGCCTACCGCGTGTACCAGTTGAAGGAGGGAGGAAACCTCTCCGCCGACTGTCGCGGGCCGTGATCACCTCAACACGACATCAGACGAACCCGGTTGGCCCGGTGCGGCGGCACACGAAACCACCTTCCGCACTCCAGCGAAGAGAAGCTGCGCCGGCTTCCCAGCCCACGTCACTCCGGTCATCAGTTGCTCGCCCCTTCCGATTCGCTCGCCCTTCCGCTTTGCGTCACCAGGTCCGCGCGCGAGCACCAGGAAGATGTTCTCCCAGACTGGCAGAGTCGCACGCGATCGCCCTGTGAGGTTGAAATACATGCAAACATGCACAGCGAACCATTTCGAAGAACTCACGCGCCACCGCCATTGCTTCCACGGCACCCCATGATCAAGTTCGCGCAGAAGATCTTCATCCTGGTCTCGGTGTCAGGCTCCTGGCGCCGGAACTGACTCGCTCTCTCGTCGTTCCTTGCGCCCATCGCCACCGTCCCGCGCGCACCGTGGTGGATGTGTAGCGCAGTGTCAAGCACGCTCAAGGCAATACAACCGTGCGGCCACTGCGGCGCCACGCACCGCACCACCGCTTCACCGCACGGCCCGGCTCCTCGAGCTCCGTGAGGTCGTGGCCCCACCGCGCCACCTCCATGTGGAGGAACAGCGCCAGCGTCTTTCACCCCACCGCCACCGCGAGGTGCATCGGCCCCGTCTTGTTGCGCACCGTGAGCTCCGCCCCGCGCATCAGCGCCGCGAGCTGATCACGCCCGACGTCGGTCGGAGCTGAGCGTTGAGGCACGGAGGAGCTCGCTACTTGTGCAGAACGCGCCGGTCGATCTTCGTGAACGGACTCTTCACCCAGTAGGTCGACCCGCCACCAACCTCTTCGGCACCTCCGACGAACTCAATCTCCACGCCCGTTGAGCTGCTTTTGACCGTTGCGTGGCAATTTCGCAGCGTACGAACTGACCCCTCCGAGTGCTGTCGATTGACGACCTCTGAGAAGTCAGCGAGGGCAAGACTCAGCGCCGCAACTGACTCACCCGACAACTGCACGACCACCTGGGCGTCAGGCGGCGTCTGGGGCGATGCCGCAGAGAGAAGAAGAACAACCCCAAGCATCACGACGCCGTCTCTCAACTTGCTCATGGCACGCCCTCTCCCTGACAAGCCAACGTTCCTGGCGCGACGATGATGGCTGTGGATTCCACTGTCAAGCGAGCGGGTCGAAGGCTGTACAGCCGAGCGGTCACTGCGGCGCCACGCAGGAACCCGGTCCAGCCGGAGCTCATCCGGCTCGAACGCCAAATGGACCGCCCAGAACCGACCGACCGCTTCGATCGCTCGCAACGACTGCTGCGTCGCCACCCACGCCCTCTTCCGCCACCAAACATGTTCTACAAGCGAGACCCTGGACCTGGAGTTGTGCCCAGAATTGCATCAATCCGTTTCTGGGCATCCGGCGGAAACGATATCGCGAGCCGGCCGGGCCTATCACGCTCCCAGTCGCGCACAGACCAATCGAGCACATCCAGATAGCTCTTCAGATCCATCTCCGGAATAACTTGACGGAGAAGCACGGTCGGCTCGACAATCCAACTCAAATCACAGAGACAATCCGACAATGCATTCCAGTTGTTTCCAAAACAATCAGGAAACAGAAGAGCCTCGGAAATCTCCTCCAACAGCCCTTTCGAATCGACAATCCCAGGGGGGACTGTTGCAACGAACACAACCCCATTGGGTGTGTGTGGCCCGAAGATAAAATTGCTCGTCATACCCATCGCCACCACCTCCCTGAAATCCTCAGATAGCTGATCTCGTGCCGAATGGAAGCTCGCAGGGATGCAGCGTCACTGCGGCGCCACGCACCGCTCCACCGCTTCCCGCACCGCGCGCCCCGGCTCCTCGAGCCCCGTGAGGTCGAGCATCACGTGCGGCGGGAAGTCGTGGCCCCACCGCGCCACCTCCATGTGGAGGAACAGCGCCAGCGTCTTGCACCCCACCGCCACCGCGAGGTGCATCGGCCCCGTGTTGTTGCACACCGTGAGCTCCGCCCCGCGCATCAGCGCCGCGAGCTGATCGATCGTCGTCGGAGGCGCCCGCACCGCCCCGGGACACCCCGCCAGCACCGCGTCCACCAGCGCCTCCTCGCCCGGCCCCCACGTCACCACCGGCGTCACGCCCCGCGCCAGCAGCGCGCTCGCCGCCTCCGCGAAGCGCTCCGGCACCACCCGCCGGTAGCCGAGCCGCCCGCCGGGGTTCACCACCGCGTACCGCCCCTCCACCACCCGGAACGGCGCCACCTCGCGGAACGACAGCCGCGCCGGCCCCTCGACCGCCACCAGCGGCGTCCCCAGGTGCCGCCGCTGCATCGCCTCCGAGCGCACGTCGGGCCGCGCCGGCACCGGCACGTCCATCAGCCACCCCGACGGAAAGTTCGCCGGCCCCAGCACCGCCCCCCGCGGCCCCGCCAGCCGCGCCACCACCGCCGACGTCACCGACGGCTCGCCCCAGTTGCCGCAGTTGATCACCACGTCGAACCGCTCGCGCCGCAGCGCCCCCAGCACCGGCCACCGCGCCGCGTAGTCCCACAGCCTCGTCAGCCGCGGGTGCCCGTCGAGCACGCGCCGCATCTTCGGGTGCGTCAGCAGGTGCACCTCGTGCCCCGCCCCCGCCAGCGCATCGATGAGCGGCGTCGTCAGCAGCGCCTCGCCCACCCGGTTGTCGATTCGCACCAGCAGCACCCGCCGCCGCGGCACCGCCAGCGACGCCCGCGCGCGCGCACGACGGCCCGGCCGCCACAGCAGCACGGACATCACCATCGCGAAGAGGATCTTCAGGAACCCCTCGAGCCGCTTCACCAGCGTCGGGGCAACTGCGGTGGCGCCCATCAGGTGCGCCGTATTTCACAGCTCGCGCTTCAGCGCCGGTGCTTCTTCGACTTCACCGGCACCGGCACAGGAGCCGGCTTCGCGCTGCCGAGCAGGATTCCAGCGAGCACCAGAGCGCCCAGCACCGGCAGCACGTTCACGAGGTCCGACATTCAGCTCCTCACCAGGATGACCTGAGAGAACGTTAACCACCGCCTCCGCACTTCACAAACCCCCCGCCCGCCGTTCCTGCGCAGGCGCTCCTTTCGGGGAGGAAAATTCGAGGGCCAGCCGATCCTCCGCGGCTTGACACCGCGCCGCGGACGTCTCCCGCGCGTGCCGCCCGCGCACCGTCGTTCGTGACGCCGCCTCGAGGGTGATGCAGATTCGCCGCTCTCTCCAGGAGGACCCCCGTGCCCCGCATCTCCGGCTGGACGCCCGTCTCGAACGCCCGCAGCACCCCCGAGGTCGGCGCCGCCCGCTTCGCGCTCAAGGGCACCATCGACACCGGCATGAAGGAGGCCTCCGACGTCGCCGCGCTCCCCGGCGGGCGCTTCATCGTCGTCGGCGACCGCTCCAACGCCGCGGTGCTCGTCGACGGCAAGGGCAAGAAGGCCGCCCTCGACCTCCCCGGCCTCAAGGACGGCAAGAGCCAGCTCGAGGGCGTCGCCTACGACCCGAACCGCCACCACCTCTTCGTCGCCCGCGAAGAGGCGCGCGAGCTCGTCCGCTACGAGTGGGACGCGCTCGACAAGAAGGCCTCCGCCGTCGAAGAGAAGCGCTTCGACCTCCCGCTCGACGGCCCGCGCAACAAGGGCGTCGAGGGCCTCTCGTACGTGCCCGGCGAGGTGTCCCCCACCGGCCAGCCGCAGCTCCTCCTCGCCCGCGAGGGCAAGCCGCGCGAGCTCCTGATGCTCGGCGACGGCGGCAAGGGCAAGCCGCTCCCGGTCAAGCTCGAGAAGGAGGTCTACTCCGCCTGCCACGACTTCTCCGCCCTCGCCGTCGACCCGAAGACCGGCCACCTCTTCATCTCCAGCGACGAGAGCGCCACCGTGGTGCAGGTGAAGCTCGTGCGCGATGGCGACAAGCTCATCGGCAAGATGGTCCAGGCCTTCCCGCTCCGCGACGAGCAGGGCAAGCCCATGGCCCGCGTCGAGGGCCTCGCCTTCAACGAGCGCGGCGACCTCTTCGTGCTCACCGAGAACAACGGCCGCCTCCACCAGCTCGAGCGCCAGCGCTGACGACCCCCACGACGTTTTCGTGACCAGGGCGTACGATGTTCCCCATGCCCGTCACGACGCCGACCGTCTTCCTGTGGGACTGCTCGCAGTACGACGTGCAGCACATCCGCACGCGGGTGCGGCAGTCGATGGAGGCGCTCGACCTGCGCCCCGTCGGCCGCACGCTCTGCAAGCCGAACCTGGTGTCGGCGGGCCCGCTCTTCCAGCACGCGTACACGCGCCCGGAGGTGATGGAGGGGGTGCTCCTCGCGCTGCGCGACCGCGACCGCACCGGCGAGATGCGCGAGCTGACCGTCGGGGAGCGCTGCGGCATCACCATTCCCACCCGGTACGTGTTCGAGCACTCGGGCTACGACGCGATGCTCGCGCGGCTGGGCGGCGTGAAGCGCTCGCTGTTCGAGGAAGAGGTGCAGGTCGAGATTCCCCTCACGCACCCCGGCCGCCTGCGCGACTCGCTCTTCACCCCCGAGCCGGTGGCGAAGGCCGACTTCTTCGTCAACGTGCCCAAGTTCAAGTCGCACCCGTGGACCACGGTGACGTTCTCGATGAAGAACTACATCGGCATCCAGGACGACCGGCACCGGCTCATCGACCACGACCACCGGCTCAACGAGAAGGTGGCCGACCTCCAGTACGTGGTGCAGCCGAAGCTGGTGGTCATCGACGGCGTCATCGCCGGTGAAGGGCGGATGCTCACCCCCGCGCCGCGCGACCTGAAGCTGATCATCGTCGGCAACAACCAGCCCGCCATCGACGCGGTGTGCTGCCGGATCATCGGCGTCGACCCCGCCACCGTGGAGCACATCGCGCTCGCCCACCAGCGCGGCTTCGGGCCCATCGACCTCGGGGCCATCGAGCTGAAGGGCGACGTGACGCTCGCCGAGGCGCAGGCGCGCGCGAAGGGCTTCCACGTGGGCCTGGTGCGCGTCGAGAAGTACTTCGAGGGCACGCGGATCAGCGCGTACGCCGGCCCCCCGCCCGAGAAGGAGCACACCGACTACTGCTGGGGCGGCTGCCCGGGCGCCATCGAGGAGGCGATCGAGATCCTCCGGCTGTTCGACGAGCAGCTCGACGCCAAGCTCGAGAAGCGGCCGCGGGTGCACATCGTGTTCGGCGCGTACGAGGGGCCGCTCGAGGTGAAGGAAGGCGAGCAGGTGCTCTTCATCGGCGACTGCGCGCAGTGGACCGGGCGGATCCACGGCAAGCCGGTGAGCGTGCGCAGCGTGTACCAGCCGCGCGAGACGAAGGACCCGCACCACGCGAAGCACGACGACATCTACGCCAAGATGGCCAGCGTCACCGCGAAGGTGGCCGCGTCGCGGGGGAAGACGCACCTCCGGCTCGAGGGCTGCCCGGTCAGCGTCGCCGAGCAGCTGCTCGCCCTGTCCGCCCTCACCGGCGCCAACAACCCGGTGTTCGACAAGAACGAGATCGTCCTCTTCAACAAGGCGTACCTCTCGTGGCGCGCGTCGATGCTCAAGCGCAAGGTGCAGGGCGTGCCCTACCAGCGCCCCGGCCCGGTCGAGCGCGGCGCGGCCCGGCCCGACGTGCGCTGAGTGCGAGACGCATGACTCATCGTGTCGTGAAGCGGCGATGACAACATCCCCCGCGCCCGAACTGGAGCGGCGCGGCTCCTGTGCTACGAATTTCTCCGTGGGCACGGTCACTCAACCGGCTGGGTTCCGTGGCACGGTGGGGAGCCTGCCCCTCGTGGACCTGTTGCAGGTCGAGTCGGCCAACCGCTTCTCGGGCCTGGTGCGCGTCTCGTCGGGCGCGCTCGTCGGGGAGATCTTCTTCGCCGCGGGGGAAATCGTGCACGCGGCGGCCGGCCACGTCATCGGCGAAGAGGCGATGTGCGTGATGGTCTCGTGGCCCGAGGGCACCTTCCACCTCGACCACCAGGCCGAGACGGCGGCCCGCTCCATTCACAAGACCTTCAACCACCTCATGCTCGACTGCCACCGGCAGCTCGACGAGACGCGCCGCGCGACGCCGCCGCCTGCGCGCCCCGCGGCCTCGGCGCCGCGGCCGCTCCCGCCGCCGCTGCCCAGCAC
>JBMORD010000312.1:0-6913 GCA_049322495.1 Myxococcota bacterium
GTCGCAGATCAGCGCCACGCGGCGGCCGGTGCTGTCGGCAACACAGACAGCGGGCTCGCCCGCGCACGCGCAGCCCACCGCGCCGACGACGTACGCCCGGTCGAGGTTCTGCGTCGGGCTGTAGCAACCCAGCTGCGTCATGGGGGAGCACGGACCGTCCTCCGCCGAGACCCAGCGGCGCAGGTTCGGGTCGCAGATCAGCGCCACCTGCCGGCCGTCGCTGTCGGCAACACAGACAGCGGGCTCGCCCGCGCACGCACAGCCCACCGCGCCGACGACGTACGCCCGGTCGAGGTTCTGCGTCGGGCTGTAGCAACCCACCTGCGGCCCGGAGGAGCACGGACCGTCCTCCGCCGAGACCCAGCGACGCAGGTTCGCGTCGCAGATCAGCGCCACGCGCCGGCCGGTGCTGTCGGCAACACAGACAGCGGGCTCGCCCGCGCACGCGCAGCCCACCGCGCCGGCGACGTACGCCTGGTCGAGGTTCTGCGTCGGGCTGTAGCAGTCACCGCTCGTGAGCCCATCGGGGCGACCACCGCTGGGGTCGAAGGGGCTGCAGGCGGTGAAGACGACGGTGGCGAGGAAGAGGAATCGGGAGCGCATACCCCGGTCTTGTGCAACCGCATTGCCACCGACGGATCAGCTCGAAGTCTGTGGATTGCCTTCACGTGCGCGCACACGCTCCGCAGAAATCTGTGAGCCCCCTGCCCCGCGTGTCAGGACACCAATGTCAACCAGCGAGGACAGTCGGCGCGCGAGCCTCAGGCAGGTCGACGGTTCCGTCGCGGCACGACGGATCCCGTGGCCTTGCCGCGCTTGGTCTTCGCGGTCGGCTTCCAGCCCTGCTCGTTGGCGAACGTCTCGAAGTCGATCGGCGAGGTGTAGTCGAAGGACCCGCCCGTCTTCGCCTCCCACGCCTGCTCGGGGAGAAAGAGGATCGACTCGAACTCCATGTCCTTCGGCATCTTCTTCGGATCCTTCAGGACGGCTCCGTAGAAGCGCGCGCCGTTCGCGACCACGCAGCAGCGGGCATAGAGGAAGTCGTCGGGCGACAGGTACTGCTCCGCGTCATCGGGGTCGAAGTCGTCGGAGGAGTGTCGCGCGTGCTCGCGGGTATCGAGCGCGCGCAGCTTCTCGGCGAGGAGATCCGCGAAGGACTTGATCGCCGCCTCAGACTTCGACGCGAGGAGCTTGACCGCGGGGGCCATCACCGCGTCGTCGTCGCCGGTCTTCTTCCAGTTGAACTTCGCGATGACCGCCCAGAAATCTCGCTCGGAGAGCAGGTGCTTCTTCGCCATGCGCCCCGTCCTACGCCAGCTGACGCGCCCGCGCAGTGACGTCGTTGCGGCCCGTTCGTGACCACCCCGGAGCAATCAAACGACAGACATGTCACCCGGCGACTCCGGCGTTCCGAGCAGAACGCGCCCCGTCCATCTTCTCTTCTTCAGGAGCGCGTCAATGCAGACACGAACGATGCTGGTTGTGTTGGGAGCGGTGCTCGTCGCCGGCTGCACGGGACCGCAGGGGCCCGCCGGAGCCGCGGGTGAGCCGGGCGCGATGGGCGCTCCGGGGCAGATGGGTGCTCCGGGCGCACCGGGGCAGATGGGCGCTCCCGGGACCTCGGGCTCGCCGGGCGCGACCGGCCCCGCGGGGAGCGGCAAGTCGCTCTTCTTCTCGTCGGTGCGCGCGCCCACGACCGACGCCGAGAAGCGGCAGAACGTGGTCGCCGCGCGCGCCGTGGTGAACGGCGTCGAGGTGCCGCTCACGTACAACGTCGAGGCGCGCTCGGGGCAGGCCTTCGGCGCCCACGTCTTCGGCCGGCTGGTGGACCTCGACGGGGCGCCGCTGAAGAACGCCGACGGCTCGGACCTCGTCTCGCCCTCGAACGACTTCTCGTCGGTGCTGAAGGTGGGCAACCGGCTCTTCGAGATCACCCACTTCGAGACCGTGCCCGCGGCGATGTACCTGAGCGAGCTGAGCCAGGACGCCACCGGCCGGCTGACGATCACCTCGACGCGCAGCATCGACTTCTCGTCGGTGGGCGGCCTGTGGACGCCGTGCGCCGGGTCGATCAGCCCGTGGAACACGCACCTCGGCTCGGAGGAGTACCCCAACGACGCGCGCCTCTTTCAGCAGGGCACCGGGGCCACCGCGGCGAGCATCATGGGCTTCGCGTCGAACGTGAACATGTTGCGGTACTTCAAGGTGACGTCGCCCACGCCCACCGCGGCCGAGGCGCGCGCGGTGTTCAACCCCTACCGCTACGGGTACGTGGTGGAGGTCACTGTCGCGCCCGACGCCACCACCTCGGTGCAGAAGCACTACGCGATGGGGCGGCGCGCTGTGGAGCTCGCCACCGTGATGCCGGACCGCCGCACTGCCTACATCACCGACGACGGCACCAACGACGTGCTCACGATGTTCATCGCCCGGCGCGCCGCCGACCTGTCCGAGGGGCGGTTGTTCGCCGCGCGGTGGTTCCAGACCAGCGCTGACGGCGCCCCCGAGGGCCACGCGGATCTCCAGTGGATCGAGCTCGGCCCCAGCGCCACCGACGCGCAGGTCAAGGCGCTCGTCGACGCCAACCTCCAGTTCAGCGACCTCTTCGAGGTCGAGGCACCGGTCGACGGCGCGTGCCCGAGCGCCGCGGCGGGCTTCCGGCTGGTGATGACCGACTCGTCGAGCAACGCCCAGGAGTGCCTGCGGCTCAAGGCGGGCCAGGAGCTCGCCGCCTCGCGCCTCGAGACGCGCCGCTACGCCGGCTACGTCGGCGCGACGGTGGAGTGGCGGAAGATCGAAGGGCTCACCTTCAACCCCGAGCTCGGCCGGCTGTACCTCGCCGCCAGCGAGCTCAACAACGGCACCGAGCACGCGCACCCCACGCGCGATCTCCCCGGGGTGAACCACATGCGCCTCGCGCGCAACCAGTGCGGCGGCGTGTTCGAGCTCGCGCTCGCTCCCGACGTCACGCTGGGCAGCGACTGGGTCGCCACCAACGCGCGCTCGCTCGTCGAGGGCGTGCCGATGCAGACGCCCTACCCCACGGAATCGCCCTTCGGGCCGGTCACCGTCACGCTCGCGGACGGCGGCGTCTCGACGCGCACGCGCAACACGTGCTCGGTGAGCCACATCGCGAACCCCGACAACCTCACCTACCTGCCCGGCTACCACACGCTGATCATCGGCGAGGACAGCACCGGCGAGCACCAGAACGACGCGGTGTGGGCCTATGACACCGTCTCCGGCGACCTCACGCGCATCATGACCACCGTCTACGGCGCCGAGACCACCGGCCCGTACTGGCTGCCGAACCTCAACGGCTTCGGCTACCTCAAGGTGCAGGTGCAGCACCCGTACGGTGAGACGGATCAGGACCTCGCCTCGTCGGATCCGGCGATGGGCGCCACGCAGTCGTACACCGGCTACGTCGGCCCGTTCCCTGCCCTCGACTGATGCGCGCGCTCGCCCTCGCACTGACCGCGGCGGTGGGGCTGATCATCCTCTTCCGCGAGGACGGCCCGCCGCGCCCCGCGGAGGTGACGCCCACACCGACGGCGGCCAACCCGACCGCCTACCTCCCCCCGCAGTGCTACGCCCGGACGAAGCGGCCCGGCGCGTCGGCGGCGAACCCCTGCTTTACCTGCCATCAGGAGCCGCGCGCGCCCAACTACACCGCAGACGCGGAGGTGCAGCGGGTGCTGTCGCTCCCCGCGCCGGCCACGACCAACCCGTGGCGCAACCTGGTGAGCCCTCCGGCGCCCGTCGACTGGGACGACGCGCGCACGCTGGCCCGGGTGCGGCAGAGCAACTACTTCGACGCGCGGGGCGCGCCGGTGCTGGCGACCGCGCTGCCCGCGTCGTGGCGCGGCTACCGGCCCGACTGCGCGTTCCACTTCGACGCCGAGGGCTTCGACCGCGACGCGCAGGGGCGCGCCACCGGCTGGCGGGCCTACGCGTGGGCGCCGGTGCCCGGGATGTTCTGGCCCACCAACGGCTCGGCGGGCGACGCGATGATCCGCCTGCCGCGCGAGTTCCGCGAAGACGACCAGGGCGCCGAGCGGCTCGACCTGTACGCCATCAACCTCGCCATCCTCGAGGCGATGATCCGCCGCGTCGACGTGCCGCTCCGCGCGGTCGACGAGGCCTCGGTGGGCGGCGTCGACCTCGACGGAGACGGGCAGCTCGGCGTCGCCCGGAAGGTCGCCTTCGTCTGGCCGCCCCGCGAGGGGCGTCGCTTCACGTGGGTCGGCCGGGCCGCGCGCCTCGAGCCGACGAAGGCCGGGTGGCCCGTGGCGGGGCTGTTCCCCGTGGGCACGGAGTTCCTCCACAGCGTGCGCTACCTCGACGTGCAGGACGGCCGGGTGGTGATGGCCGCGCGCCTCAAGGAGCTGCGCTACATGCGCAAGGGCCGGTGGTTCACCTGGGGCGACCTGCAGATGCGCGCGCAGGCCGAAGAGCGCGAGAAGCTCAAGAGCCCCGACCGCGTGCGCACCCTCGTCGGCGACGGTGAGCGCGGCGTCGGCACCGGCCTGGGCTGGGCGCTGCAGGGCTTCATCGAAGACGCCGACGGCGCGCTGCGGCCGCAGACCACCGAAGAGACCGCGGCCTGCGTCGGCTGTCACGGCGGCGTCGGCGCCACCACCGACGGCACCTTCTCGTTCGCGCGCAAGCTGGGAGGCGCGGCGCCCCTCGACGGCTGGTACCACTGGGGCGCGGCGGGCCTCGCCGGCGTGCCGGAGCCGAAGCGCGCCGACGGGCAGGGCGAGTACGCGCACTGGCTGGCGCAGGTGGGCGGCGGCGACGACTACCGCACCAACCCCGAGGTGCAGCAGCGCTTCTTCGACGCGCGCGGCGCGCTGCGGCCTGACGCGCTCGCGGCGCTCGAACACGACCTCTCGACGCTGCTCGTGCCGTCACCGGAGCGCGCGCTGGCGCTCGATCGCGCCTACCTCGCGCTGGTGAAGGCGCAGTCGTTCAGCCTGGGCCGCGAGGTGGTGGTGGGGGGCGCCCCGCACCTCGAGGCCGTCGTCGAGCAGGAGGCGGAGACGGGCGTCGAGGTCGCGGTCACGCCCGGGTGGTGGAAGGACGGGCGCTGAGACTCACGGGCAGCTGGCAGGCAGCACCGCCCAGTGCGGGCTCCCCACGATGTCCCTGCAGATCGCGACCGTCGATGCGCAGCGCGCCTGGGTGACGCACTGCTCGGCGGGTTCGTCGCAGGACAGGTTGTACTCGTCGGGCGTCATCCACTGCCACCCGCTCCACGCACCGGCGGCGTCGCGCAGGCTTCGGCAGTAGTGCACGCCGTCATTCTGTCGCGTGGTGTTGCACGCGGTCTGCGCGTCGCAACAGTCGACGCCGCAGCTCGCGCCGTCCTCCCAGCGGTTGCACACGCCATCGCCACACGTCTCACTGCGCACCCAGTCGCGGAAGTGGGACACGCCGATCTGTCCCGAGGTGCTGTCCAGCACGCCGTTGGGGCACGACATCGACAACCGCCAGCTCTGCACGCCGAGGATCTTCCCCTTCCACAAGCAGCTGCTGCCCGAGTCGGAGTTGGCCAGCGCCTGCTGCGAAGCGCTGGTGCCCACCACGTAGCCCAGCCGCCCCTGCCCCACCGAGCTCTCCCACGCCCCCACCAGCGGCAGCCGAGCCGTGGTGAGCGCAGGGCTCGACTGCGTGCTCACGCAGTCGAACTGGGTGAAGCCATAGCCGGAACACGACAGGACGCAGCCTCCGCCGCTGCACGAGCTGATCACCGCGTCTTCACTGCCCGCGTGGAAGTCGAAGCCCGGAGTCGGCAGTGGCGAGGCGAGGTGCAGCAACGCCACGTCGTTCTGCTGGCGCTTGAGGCTGCAGTACCGCTGCTCCGCGAGGAACTCCGGGTGCACCTCGATGGCGTCGACGCGCGCCGTCCTGACCGTTCCACCCTCGTTGCCTTCGGCGACGCGGATCTGGCTCGGGTCGAGCGTCATGCCCGGAGGGCGGACACAGTGCGCCGCGGTGAGGACCCAGCGTTCGCTGATCAACGTACCGCTGCACCGGATGCCCGCGTCTCCACCTCCGCACCCGTCAAAGGGCACCGAGTGGCTGACCCGCACGCGACCGCTCTGGCTCGGGTCGCCCACCCAGGGCGTGCCATTGATGATCGGCTCCTCGCTGCGTTCGACGGGCGCCGCGGGCTGCTCCAGCTCGACACCGCACGACCACAGAGACATCCACGCCATCGCCAATGCCACTCGCCTCATGTGTGACCTCCGTTCGGGGTTGCGCCCGAGGAGTAGCGGAGCGGCGACGCGCCCCGCATGTGCCGTCAGTCACATGTCGCCCTTCACCGCGCCGCCATCGGCGCGCGCCGCAAGAAGACCGCGCAGGGCGCCGAGCGGCACTCGAAGAGCGGCTCCCAGCGCGGGTCAGCCGCGAGGACGGCGCGGTTCCGCTCGCCCACCGCCGCCACCTTCACCGCCCTGCGCTCGAGGAAGGCGCTCAGCTCGCCCGCCGTCGCGCGGCGCGGCACGGCGTACACCGGGTAGCGGAGCTCCGGGCTCCACAGCAGCCCCGGAAACTCGAAGTCGGCGTCGAACGCGATGGACTCGCCGGTCGCCACCAGCTGCCACGTCGGCGGGTAGTCCGTCGGGCGCCCGTGCGGCCCGACCGCCAGCCGGCGCTCCTCATCGCTCATCGTCAGGTACGCGGACCACGGCGGCCCGTCGCCCACCAGGCCCGGCCACGCGTGGTGGAGCTGCCAGGCCGCCGTCAGCACCGCCACCGCCGTCGCCCACCGCTCGACCGTCAGCGAGTCGCGCGAGGCCGCGGTGAGCTCCGCGAACGCGAGCGCCAGCACCAGCGCGGGGAAGGCCAGCACGTAGCGGCCGAGCGACGGGTCGGGCGACAGCAGCCCCACGCCCAGCGCCAC
>JBMORD010000313.1:0-6886 GCA_049322495.1 Myxococcota bacterium
GAGGGGTGATCGCCCCCGCCCTTCTCGTTAGAGTGCCGTCCGTATGCTGCTCCTGCTCGGCCTCTCGGTCCTGGTGCTCGTCGCCGTCGCGTTGACGGTGCTCCTCGTCTCGCGCCGGCGCGGGGTCGAGGTGGTGTCGCTCACGCCGCCGCCGCCCGGTCAGCCCGCGGCCGACGCGTCGCCGGAGCAGCTGCTGCGCGCGGGGCAGAAGATCGCCGCCATCAAGCGCTACCGTGAGCTCACCGGCGTGGGGCTGCGCGAGGCGAAGGAGGCGATCGACGCCCTCGAGCGCGGCGAGCCCCCGCAGAGCCTGCCGCCCAAGGCCGCGGTGCTGCGCCAGGTGAGCGACTCGGAGATCGAGGCGCAGATCCGCACCGGGCACCTCCTCGACGCGATCAAGCTCTACCGCGAGAAGAACGGCGTCGGGCTCAAGGAAGCGAAGGACGCCGTCGAGGCCTGGCGCCACCGCATGCGCGCGAGCTGAGCGCTCGCCTGGCGTGCGCGGCGCCCGGTTCTCGGGCATGAGGGGGACCGTGAAGAGACAGGGGGAAGCAGAGCTCCCGGCGGCGCTGGTGGCGCTGCTCGACGCGATCACCAACCGCGAGCTGGCGCGCCGCCTCACGGACGTGCTGCTCGCGTCGGGCCGCTGCCTCGAGCGGCTCTCGGAGATCAACCTCGTGGCCCTCGAGCCGACGGACGCGGGCGACGGCTCGGCGGACCTCGGGGTGTGGGAGACGATGGCGCCGGCGGTCGGCGAGACGATCGTCGCGGCCAACGAGCTGTGCCAGGTGATCGACACCTGCTTCCCCCAGACGCGCAGTCGCGACAGCCTGTTCGGGGGCGAGGGCTCCGACGAGCGCGCGGAGTACGAGGCGGCGGCGGTGTTCCGCACCATCAGCCCGCTGATCCGCAAGGAGATCCAGGAGCTGGCGCTGCTGGTGCGACGGCCCGAGCTGCTGTCCAGCCCCTGGGCGCTGCTGGCGGAGATCCAGCGGCTGCGGGCGCAGATCCGCGCGCGGGTGAACGACGGGGTGTACCTCTCGGCGGGCGCGCTGGGGGCCGTCTCGCGCGACGACGTGGTGCCCGGCTACGCGCAGGAGGTGCTGCGCGCGCTGAGCTTCCGCGCCACCGAGTCGGCGCTGCGGCGCACGGTGAAGCAGCGGTTGCAGACGGCGACCGCGGGCGCGCCCTTGGCGAAGGCGGTGGAGCAGGACTTCGAGGTGCTCGCGGCGATGCCGGCCTGGCGGCACGTCAAGGTCGAGACCAAGCGCGCGATGCTGGGGCTGCGGGAGCGCCTGCGCGAGGCGGCGGCGGCCGGCGACACGCTGGTCGAGGAGGTCGCGGGGCTGGTGAAGCCAATGCTCGACATCCTCGAGGACACCAGCTTCGAGCTCTCTCGCGGCGTGCTCATCACCCACGATCGCACCGCGCGCAACGTGGCGCTGCGCCGCGCCGAGCAGGCGGAGCTCCACCTCGTGCTCGAGACGGGCGCGGCGGGCTGGGCGCTCCAGGCGGCCTTCGACGCGGCGGCGCCGCTGCGGGGCGTCAACCAGATCATCGACGAGCTCCTGCGCACGGCCGCGAAGTCGAACGTGAGCGAGCTGAGCGACGCCGAGCTCATGCCGCTGACGGCCGAGCTGGCGACGGCGCTCACCCGGCTCGATCTCTAGCCCGCGCGAGGATCGCCGCTCTCGACGCGAGGCCGCTGGCGCGCACGCGGGCCGCCTCGTCTTCGAGCTGGAACCACGCGAGGTACTTCTGCACGCGCTCCTCGAGGGTCGGGGCGGCGATCTGCGCGCACAGCTCGTCGGCCTGGTAGCTGCGGCACACGGCGGGGCGCGACTCGTAGGCGAGGCACAGCGAGTCGGGGCCGAGGTGCGGGCAGCGCAGCCCGAGCGGCTTGTCGAGCGCGGCGATGTCGGGGGCGACGCAGCAGGCGCCGCACTTCGTGCACTCGGCCACGGCTCAGTCCCGCCCGAGGTACACGTTGTCGATGCAGGCGGTGTCGTTGAGCCCGTCGAAGAACTCGCCGCGAATGCGCAGGCTCCGCAGGTCGCTCAGCACGGTGCGGAGATCGTCTTCGGTCGCGTCGGCCCCGGCGCCGGTCGGCTCGTCGATCTTCCAGCCGGAGCCGTTGGCGTCGAGGCGCACCGAGTAGGGCGTCCAGTCGAGGCCGGGGGCGAACTTCATGTTCCAGCTCACCGCGAGCCCGCCGCCGTTGAGCACCACGTCGCGGCCGCGCACCTGGTTGTAGATGCTGCCCTGCTTGAGATCGAAGGTGAGGCGCTTGCCCAGCGCCCCACTGGCGTTGCCGAGGAACTTCTGGGGCGCCACGAAGTACCAGACGTCACCGTCGCCCTCGTCGCGGCCGCACAGGTGGCCGGCGGGGTTGCCGCCCTCGCGCATCAGGGTGGGCTGGGTCAGCGGGCCGTTGTTCGAGAGCGTCCACCCCTCGTTGTCGCCCTCGAAGGTGCTGCTCGCATACGACGGCGGGCCACAAGCCACGAGCGCGAGGGCGAGGGTGATGACTGCGGCGAGGCGCACGCGACGCTTCTAGCGCAGAGCGCGCGCGAGTCGATCGGTCTTCCGCCCCGTCAGGGCCAGGGCTTGAGGCCGGCGATCGACGCCGACTGGGCGGTGAGCTCGGCGACCTGGGCCCGTTCCCGCGCGCAGAAGGCCTGGATCGCCCGGTCGAGGCCGGGGTGGAAGATGCGGTGCGCGGAGTGGATGGTGGTCGGCTCGAAGCCGCGGGAGATCTTGTGCTCGCCGCCTGCGCCCGGCTCGAAGACCTCGAGGCCGCGCGCGATGGCGTCTTCGATCGAGTGGTAGAGGCAGACGTTGAAGTGGAGGAACGGGAAGTCTTCGAAGCAGCCCCAGTAGCGGCCGTACAGGCGCCGGGGCGTGTGGAGGTTGAAGGCGCCCGCGACGATCTCGCCGCCCTTCACGCGGCGGGCGACGACCAGCTCGATGGCGTCGGGCATGGTGGCGAAGGCGCGGTGGAAGAAGTCGCGCGTCAGCTGCACCGGCCCCCACGAGTAGCGCGACGCGGTCGCCTCGTAGAAGCGCCAGGCCAGCTCGCCGTGCGCTTCGGTGAGCTCGTGGCTGCGCACGGTGCGCAGCTCGAGGCCCTGCGTCGCGGCGGCGCCCTTCTCGCGGCGGATTTGGTTGCGCCGCTTGGAGTCGAAGCGCGAGAGGTAGTCGTCGAAGGTGCGGTAGCCGGGGTTGCGCCAGTGGTACTGCATGGTGCTCCGGCCGAAGAAGCCGCTGGTCTCGAGCGCCCGCGCCTCGTTCTCCGGGGGGAAGAGCACGTGGATCGACGAGAGCCGCTCGTCCCGGGCGAAGTCGACCATCGCGGTGAGGAGGGCGTCGCGGAGCTTCGCCTCGTCTTCCCCCGGCGCGACGAGGAAGCGGCGGGCGGTGAGCGGCGAGAGCGGGAGGCCGACGAGGAGCTTGGGGTAGTACGAGACGCCGAGCTGCTGCGCCGCGTTCGCCCAGCCGAAGTCGTAGACGTACTCGCCCATCGAGTGGTGCTTGAGGAAGGCGGGCGCGACGGCCACCAGCCGCTCGCCGCGCCAGAGCGAGAAGTGGGCGCCGCGCCAGCCGCGTTCCTCGACGGCCGAGCCGGACTCTTCCATCGCGGAGAGCCACTCGTGCCGGAGCACGGGCGCGTCGTCGGGGCGCAGGAGCGCGTTCCACTGGGCGCGCGGGGCGTCGCTGGCGCTCTCCAGCACGCGGAGGCGGAGCTCGGACATGGCGCGCAGGTTAACCAGCGCCCCGTTCCGCCGCAGTGCGATGATGGCGGCATGCGACTGCACGCCCTCGCTGCGCTGGTCCTCCTCGGTGCCTGTGCCACGCCGTACGCCCGCGTGAAGGACGCGAAGACCATCGAGCAGGCCCGGGCGCTCCTCGGGAGCTACGAGCCGAAGGTGACGCCGTACCCGCCGAACGCCGAGGCCTGGTACTTCGGGAAGAACGAGTGCGTGCTGTTCGTCGACGGCGCGCTGCGGCTCTCGAAGTCGAGCTCCACGCAGCTCGAGGGCGGAGTGGCGGTGCGCCCCGACGAGCAGAAGCAGGTGCTGTGCGCGCCCTCGGAGCTGAAGCCCTGAGCGACGCTCCGTGGTAGCGGGGCCGCATGATGCTGTCTGCGCTGTCGCTCGTGCTGCTCGCCGCTCCGCCGGAGCCGTTCCTTCGCCTCCGCGCGGTCGGGGACGTGATGCTGGGGACCAGCGTCCCCGAAGGGAAGCTGCCGCCCGACGATGGCGCGACGCTGCTCGACGGCGTGCGCGCGCTCCTGCAGGACGCGGATCTCACCTTCGCGAACTTCGAGGGGCCGCTGTGCGACTCGGGCTCGTCGGCGAAGTGCCGCCGCGGGGGCAACTGCTTCGCGTTCCGCACGCCGACCTCCTACGGGAAGTACCTCGAGGCCGCGGGCATCGACTTCGGCTCGACGGCGAACAACCACTCCGGTGACTTCGGCGAGGCGTGCCGGCGCGAGACCGAGGCGACGCTCGACAAGCACCACATCGCCTGGTCGGGGCCGCCCGGCTCGGTGGCGCGCGTGACGAGCAAGGGCAAGAAGCTCGCGCTCATCGCGTTCCACACCAGCGCGTCGTGCAACGACGTGAACGATCTGGCGGCCGCGAAGCGCCTGGTGAGCGAGGCGAAGAAGGACAGCGACCTGGTGATCGTCAGCTTCCACGGCGGCGCCGAGGGCACGAACGCCACGCGCGTGAAGGACGGCCCGGAGCGCTACCTGGGCGAGAACCGCGGCGACCTCAAGCGCTTCACCCACGGGGTGATCGACGCCGGCGCCGATCTGGTGCTCGGTCACGGGCCCCACGTGGTGCGCGGCCTGGAGCTCTACAAGGAGCGCCTCATCGCGTACTCGCTCGGCAACTTCGCGACCTACGGGCGCTTCGATCTCTCGGGCCCGCTCGGGTACACGGTGGTGCTCGAGGTGCTCCTCGCGGAGGACGGCCGCTTCGCCGGCGGGAAGCTGATCTCCACGAAGCAGGAGGGCAAGGGCGTGCCGCAGCCCGACGAGACGAACCGCGGCGCGAAGCTGGTCCAGCAGCTGACTCAGCTCGATTTTCCGAAGACGGGCGTGCGCATCGACGAGGGGTTCATTCTGGGCGTACCCTGAGCGCGCTGCGCTTCTCGGAGGTTGGCGACATGGGCGTCCGTGCGTGGGTGGTCGTGGTGGTGCTGCTGGCGGGGTGCTCGACGGCACCGTGTGGGCCGACGACGTGTGCCGGCTGCTGTGACGAGAGCGGCGCCTGTCGCGCCGGGACGCTTCCGCAGTGTGGGCAGCGCTGCGCCGACGACGCCGGGCAGTGCGTCCCCGTGCAGCCCATCGACACCTGGCCTCCGCCGAGCGAGCCCACCGACACCCGTCGACCGGTGACGATCTACCGCTCGCAGCGCCGCATCGGCGATCGCACCACCTCGATCGTGGCGTACCTGCCGCCTCCGCCGGTGACGCTCAGCTGGGATGGTGGCTCGCTGGTCGGTGAGCTCGACGGTGAGCGATGGAGGTTCGGCCTCATCCCCGCGGGGCCGTGGGTGTTCCGGTCGGGGTCGTTCTTCTACGCCTCGTCGCTGAGCTCGGTCGACCTCGGGGCGACGAGCCCGGGGCGCGACGACGTGCAGCTCGTCGACGCAGGCACGGTGTCGGTGCGGCTCGCGGTGACGGGGCTCGAGCCGTGGACGAGCGGAGACGAGCTGTTGTTCCTGTCGCTGGGGGCGGGGCTCGACGCGCGCGGCGTGCACGCGCTCACTGCGCCGCCCACCGAGGGCGCCGTGCCAGCCGAGCTGACCTTCGACTACGGCGCGCTCGCGGGCACGCAGACCCCGCGCGTGTCGGCGGCGGCCGGCGATGTGCTGCGGCTGGTTCAGCTCGAGGCGATCGACGCAGGCGACGCACGTTGCCTCGTCGCTGGCCCCGCCGCGACGCTCGCCGCGTTCGAGCTCGACGCCGGGCTCAGCGCCTCGTTCTCCCGAGCGCCGACCACCGAGCGCGCCAGCCCTGATGGCGGAGTCTTCGCCCTGACCCTCGTGCATCCCTTCGCGGCGTACGCGGGGAGCCGCTGGTCGGCGTTCGCTGAGGCCTTCGCAGGCGCGCCTGAGGCGACGATCGTCGAGTGCGATGCCCTGGTGAAGGTGGGCGCGAGCGACCCCTGGCCTGCGTCGTGGGCCCGGGCGACGCGGGTCGAGTCGGCGTGGCTCGTCACGCGGCTCCTGCCGGACCAGCGCGAGTGGACCGTGCGCGCGACCGCGACGCGGCGGGGCGCGGCTGGCGTGCTTCCCCCGGCGAACCTCCGCGTTGATGGCGTCGCGGCGGTCGATCTCTTCACGCACCTCGCCGACGTCGGGCTCCAGGTCGACTGGGCTGCGCCGGACGGCGTGGCGCCGACCGACTACGAGGTGCTCGTGGTGCGCCTCGGTGGCGGCGCGGAGTCGCTCGTCGCGCGCGCGGTGACTCGCCAGAGGACCTTCTTCTTCCCCGCCGGAACGCTCGAGCGCGGAGCAGCCCACGCGGTGAAGGTGCGCGCCCGCCTCACGACCGCGGAGGAGTCGAAGCCGCTGGAGGGACCCGTGCTGTCAACCGCCGAAGCGGTCACCAACCCCTTCCTCGCGCAGTGAGTATGGTGGAGGCGTGACCGCGCCTTCGCTCGTCGGTGCCACCTGCGGCAAGCACGCCGGCGTCGCGGCGGTCGAGATCTGCGCGCGCTGCGGCACCTTCCTCTGCGGCGAGTGTGTCGACTATTTCCGCGAAGACACGCCGGTCTGCGAGGCGTGCCTCCCGTTGATGCTCGGCACGCCGGCGTCGCTGCGCGCGCGCGTCTCGCCGCTGCTCTCGGCGCTCGGGCTCTCCGGGCTGCTGGGC
>JBMORD010000314.1:0-50441 GCA_049322495.1 Myxococcota bacterium
GGGCGGTGGCTCGGCCACGGGCGGTGGCTCGTCCGCGGGAGGCGGTGGTGGCTCGGCGACCGGCGGTGGTTCTGCGACCGGCGGCGGGGCTCCGACCGGCGGCGGCGGCGGCACGCAAGCTGGCGGCTGCAGCTGCACGACGACCGGAGGGACCGAGTACCTCGTGCTCCTCGTCGGGCTGGGGCAGCTTGCGCGGCGGCGTTCGCGGCGATGACCGTCAAGCCACCCACTCGAAGCGCATCAGCGCCACGTCACCCTCTTCCGAGACCAGCTGCACATCGGAGTGCTGCCCCGCGCGACGGAGCAGCGAACCGCTCGCCTGCGAGATGCCGAGCAACAGCCCCGTCAGGCCGTCGGTCGGAGAGAAGCGCACGTTCGCGACCCCCGCGCCCTTCTCGAGCACCTTCACGTCGAGGTAGTTCGTGATCGAGCGGAAGTTGCGGTCGATGCGCGTGAGGCCGCGCTCAGGCCCGACGAGCGCCACCACCTTCGCCATCGCGTGGCCGAGGAGCGTGTCGAAGTAACCGCGCGTCAGCCGATGGCCGAGCTCGCGCTGCTGCTCGAAGGGCGACTGCCCCGGCGCGACGAGCGGCCCCACCAGCTCCAGCGCGCCGCGGAACACGTCGACGGGATAGGCCGGAACGAGCCGCTCGAGATCGATGCCTCGCGCCTTGAGCTCCGAGCGATGCTGCTTCTCGAGCACCGACTTCAGATCCCTCACGAAGAGGCCCTCGACCGCGTTCTGAAACCACAGCCGCTGGCTCACTGGAAATGTGTAGCGTTGGCGCGCGCCGGTCGCCGCTCAGAGCGGCAGGTCGAAGTCGCGGATGACGCCCATGTGCTGCATGTTGACCGCCGCGCTGTCTCCGACGAGCGCAGGCGCGAGCACGCCGATGGTCCCGCCGTCGAACACGCGCGTGTCGATGATGAAGCCGGTCGGCTGAAGCAGCGTCGTCACGCCATCGCTGATCACCACCGGCACCATCCGCGCCATGAGCGCGCGATTGGCGAGCACCCAGTCGTAGGGCTTGTTGCGCTGCGGATCGAGACCACCGTCCGCGAGCCGGACGTTGCGGTTGGTGTTCGTGCCGGGGTTGCCGAACTGATCCGTTGCCTGCGGCTGCACGACGAAGACCGGCGCGAAGGTCGCGAAGATCGGCTCACCGCCCGCGTCGGCGGTGTCGGTGTTGAGATCTCCGCCGAGCGCCACGTAGTCGCCGGGCGGGAGCTCGGTCGTCACGCGCTGCACCAGCGCCGCGCCCTCGATCTGACGCACGGAGCTGTTCGCCGTCAGGAGGTGCACGCTGATCACCCACAGATCCGTCGGCCCCGGCACGTCGATGCGCGCGTAGACGAACTCGCGATTCGGCGTGCTGGTGAAGCCGGGGTCGGGCCAGGTGCCGCAGCTGAGGATCGGGAAGCGGCTGATGACGCCGTTGGGGATGTCGCCCACCGCGACCGGCTCGCGGCACACGTACCCGCCCGGCCCGAGGATGAGGTCGGCCATGCCCTGGAGCGCCGCGGCGTTGTCGGCCCCGATGCGGAACTCCTGCAGCATCACGATGTCGGGCCGCGCGCCCTGCATGATGCGGATGCCGGGGCCCGGCGCGACGTCACCGGACGGAACGTCGTAGTTCTGGTTGTTACCCGCGGTGAGGTTCGCCGCCATCAAGCGAATGCGCTGCACGCCGCCATCGCCGGACGGCCCCGCATCGACGCCCGCATCCGAGCCTCCATCGCCGCCCGCGTCCATCCCCGCGTCGACGAGCCCCGCATCGCTCGTACCCGCATCGCTGGTACCCGCGTCGTCGGCGCCTGCGTCGTCGCCACCGTCCCCGAGCCCGGCGTCCTCGACGCTCGCGTCGGCGCCTGCGTCCTCCGGCTCCGAACCGGCATCCGACGACGCGTCAGGCTCGCCCGCATCCATCACGATGGTGACGCACGCCCCCGCCCGACACGCCATCGCGGGAGGGCACACCACGCACGCCTCGCCCCCCGTGCCGCACTGCGCGGCAGACACGTTGGAGATGGGCTCCGAGACACACTCGCCGTTCACCACGCAGCCCGCGCACACCTTCGCCGGAGGACCGCAGCGAGCGAGGGTGACGAGCAGCACCAGCGAAGAGACGACGACGACGAACGACCGAAGCGACATGGGCTGCTCACTCTACGCGCTCACACCGGCCCCGAGGAGCCGGGGCGGCTGCGCGCTCGGACGCCGACACGTTCGAGCCTCCCGCCGAGACTGCGCAGGAGGCCCGACCGCCACGACGTCAGCTGATCAATTCGTGGTCAGCGCAGGCAACTGCGCGAGATCGAAGCTCAAGCCCGCGTTGGAGCCCGCGCCGTCGAGATCGCCGTACGTCCAGGTGACGCCGTTGTCGAGGCTGAAGCGGAACGTGTAGCGGTAGCTCCCTGCCGCCGGAGCGATGAAGGAGCCCTGGTACTCGTCGTCATTCCCGTACTCGGTGTTGAACGTCGCCGGGAAGAACAGCCAGCCGCTCTGCGTGCGCGGGTCGACGCCGTTGGGGCCGTACCCGACCTGCGCGATGAGGTTCGCGACCGCGCCGACGGCGGTGGCGCTGGTGACGCCCGACTCGTAGATGCGGCCGTAGATCGTCGGCGTCGTGGTTCCGGCCGTCGCGGTGATCGACGTCGGGAACTGGAGGTTGCAGTAGTCGGCTTCGCTCGAAGTGCCCATGCCGTTCTGCACGCCGCAGGAGCCACAGATGAAGGCGCCGTTGGCAACCGCGGCGGCGGAGTTGCGCGGCGTGGGCGTACCGACAGCGAAGTCCGTCGAGTTGTTGTTCGACTCCCTGCAGCCAACGTTCGCGCGGATGTCTGCGGTCGTGTTGCTCGGCGCAGGCGCGACGGCGGTCTCGGAACAGTTCGCCGTCGTGCCGTAGCCGATGAAGTCCACCACGTTCGCGGTCGGGCAGCTTCCCGAGAGGGCGCTCGTGGTGCTTGCCAGCAGGACCTTCCCGGCCGTACCAGACATGTTGACCGTGCCGGTCCTGTCGGCTGTCGGCAGCGCCGCGCCAACACTGCCGCCGGACGCCAGCTGCACGAGGTAGTAGCCACCCGGCGCAATCGAGCCGCTGAGCGTCGTCGCCGACCACGACGTGCCGGTGGCTGACGCGTACTGAATCGACCAGTTGTTCAGCGAGACCGCCGTCGTGCCCTGATTCTTGAGTTCGACGAAGTCGTTCAGGTACGGGGCGCCGGCCAGCCCGCCGCCTCCGTACACCTGGCTGATGACGACCTGGCAGCTCGTCTGCGTCGACACCGTCCTGAAGCCGATCGACGTGGTGAAGGCAGTCGCCGCCTCACCGCTCGTCGACGTCACCGCCGACGTGACGCGCACCTTGTACCGACTGGAGTAGCCGAGCGCGCTGGCCATGGTCGCGGTCGCCGTGGCTCCCGACACCGTGACGCCCGAGATGCCGAGGCACGTGGTGAAGTCGTCCGCCGAGACCTGCAGCGAGCCCGAGCAGGCACCCGACGCAGCCTGCACCGACACGCTCGCCGCCTGAAGGTTCGCGCTCAGCGTGAACGACACCTTGCTCGTGGTCAGCACGTCGACCGCGCCGTTCGCGGGCGAAGTCGCCACCACCGTCGGCGGCGCGCACACCAGCGAGCTGCACACGCCCGACAGGCAGTCCGCCGCGACCGCGCAGGCCTTCGTGACGCCGCAGCCGGCGCAGGTGCCGCCGCCGCAGTCCACGTCGGTCTCCGCGCCGTTCTTCACGAGGTCGGAGCAGGTCGGCGCCTGGCAGACGTTCGAGGTGCAGACGAGGCTCGCGCACTGGCTCGCCTGCGTGCACTGCACGCACGCGCCCGCGCCGTTGCAGTACGAGCCGCCGTTCTGCGAGCAGGTGGTCGACGTCGCGGCCGGAGGGTTCGACGGCGTGCCGCTGGTGCACACGTCGTTGGTGCACTGCAGCCCATCGACCGGCACGTCGGAGTCGAGCACCGCGCTCGTCGTCCCGCCCGAGCCATCGCACTGGTTCTGTCGGCAGTCACCGGCGGTCTGGCTGGTCATCACCGTGCCGGCCGCCACGAAGGTGGTGCCGCAGGTGTTCGACGAGCACGACACGGTGGAGCACTCCGAGCTCGCGCCCGGGCAGTCCGCGGTCACGTTGCACTGCACGCAGGTGCCGGCGCCGTTGCACACGGTGCCGCCGTTCTGCGCGCACGCGCCGCCCGACGCCACCGCCGGGTTCGACGGCGTGCCCGCGCTGCACACGTCCTGCGTGCACTGGTTGCCATCGACCGGCAGGTCGGAGTCGTCGACCGCCAGCGTCGTGCCGCCCGAGCCGTTGCACTGCGTCTGGCGGCAGTCACCCGCGGTCTGCGCGGCGATCGGCGTGCCCGACGCGACCCAGCTCACGCCGCAGGTGTTCGCGGTGCACGTGGTGGTCGCGCACTCGTTGCTGGTGCCCGCGCAGTCGGCGGCGGCGTTGCACTGCACGCACACGCCCGTGCCGTTGCACACGGTCCCGCCGTTCTGCGAGCAGGTGCCGCCGAGCACCACCGCCGGGTTCGAGGGCACTCCCGCGGTGCACACGTCCTGCGTGCACTGGTTGCCGTCGACCGGCACGTCGGCGTCATCGGCCTGCGACGTCGTGCCGCCCGAGCCGTTGCACACCGCGCGCTGACAGTCGCCCGCGCTCTGCGCCGCGAGCGCGGTCCCGCTCGGCATGAAGCTCACGCCGCAGGCGCCGGCGACGCAGGTGCGCACCTGACACTCGGTGTCCGTGCCGGGGCAGGTCGCGGCGGTCACGCACTCCTGACACGAGCCGGAGCCGTTGCAGACGCCGCCCGCGCCGCACGTCGTGCCCGCGGCCGCGGGAGGATTCGACGGGACTCCCGCCGTGCAGACGTCGCTCGTGCACTGGTTGCCGTCGACCGGCACGTCGGCGTTGTCGGCCTGCGAGGCGGTGCCGCCCGAGCCGTTGCACACCACGCGCTGGCAGTCGCCCGCGCTCTGCGTAGCGATCGCCGTGCCGCTCGGCGTGAAGCTCATGCCGCACACGCCCGCGGTGCAGGTGCGCGCCTGGCACTCGTCGTCCACCCCCGGACAGGTCGCCGCCGTCACGCACTGCACGCACGCGCCGCTGCCGTTGCACACCGCGCCGCCGTTCTGGCTGCACGTCGCGCCCGAGTTCACCGGCGGGTTCGACGGCACGCCCGCGGTGCACACGTCCTGCGTGCACTGGTTGCCGTCGACCGGCAGGTCGATGTTGTCGTTCTGCTGCGTGGTGCCGCCCGTGCCGTTGCACACCGTGCGCCTGCAGTCGCCCGCAGTCTGCGTCGTCACTGCCGTGCCGCTCGCCACGAAGGTGAAGCCGCACGTGCCCGCGGTGCAGGTGCGCGTCTGGCACTCGTTGTCCACGCCGGGGCACGTCGCCGCCGTCACGCACTGCACGCACGCGCCGCTGCCATCGCACACCGCGCCGCCGTTCTGGCTGCACGTCGCGCCCGAGCTGACCGGCGGGTTCGACGGCACGCCCACGGTGCACACGTCACTCGTGCACTGGTTGCCGTCGATCGGCAGGTCTGCGTTGTCGTTCTGCTGCGTGGTGCCGCCGGTGCCGTTGCACACCGTGCGCTGGCAGTCGCCCGCGGTCTGCGTCGTCACTGCCGTGCCGCTCGCCACGAAAGACAGGCCGCACGCGCCCGCGGTGCAGGTGCGCGTCTGGCACTCGTTGTCCACGCCGGGGCACGTCGCCGCCGTCACGCACTGCACGCACGCGCCGCTGCCGTTGCACACCGCGCCGCCGTTCTGGCTGCACGTCGCGCCCGAGCTCGCCGGCGGGTTCGACGGCACGCCCGCGGTGCACACGTCACTCGTGCACTGGTTGCCGTCGACCGGCAGGTCGATGTTGTCGTTCTGCTGCGTGGTGCCGCCGGTGCCGTTGCACACCGTGCGCTGGCAGTCGCCCGCGGTCTGCGTCGTCACCGCCGTGCCGGCCGGCGTGAAGGTCGTCGAGCAGACGCCGGCGTTGCAGGTCGGCGCCGCGCACTCGGTCGTCGCGCCGCAGTCGGCGTTGACGAGGCACTGCACGCACGCACCCGCGCCGTTGCACTGCGCGCCGCCGTTCTGGTTGCACATCGCGCCCGAGCTCGCGGGCGGGTTCGACGGCGCGCCGGCGGTGCACACGTCATTGGTGCACTGGTTGCCGTCGACCGGGACGTCGGCGTTGTCGGTGCTCGAGGTGACGTTACCCGTGCCGTCACACACCGCGCGGCGACAGTCGCCCGCGGTCTGCGCGGTCAGCGCGGTCCCGGCGGTGGCGAAGTTGAAGCCGCAGGTGCCCGCGGTGCAGGTGCGCGTGCGGCACTCGGTGTCGCTGCCCGGGCAGTCGTTCGCGGTGACGCAGCCCACGCACTGCGCCGAGCCGTTGCACACCAGGTTCGCGCCGCAGCTCGTCCCCGTCATCACCGGCGTGTGGACCGGCGCGCCGCTGGCGCAGGTGTCGGTGGTGCAGGCGTTGTTGTCGTTCTGCACGTCGGCGTCGTCGTTGGCCGTCGTCTCGGCGCCGTTTCCGTCGCACACCGCGCGGCGACAGTCGCCCGCGGTCTGGGCCGGGAGCGCGGTGTTCGCCGGGGTGTTCGCGAAGCCGCACTGGTGCGCGGTGCACGTCACCGCGCGGCAGAAGGTGCTGGTGCCCGCGCAGTCAGCGGCGACGTTGCAGGCCACGCAGGCCCCGGCGCCGTCGCACACCGTGCCGCCCGCGCTGCACGCGGAGCCGGCCATGGTCGGCGCGTTGACCGGCGTGGTGCCGTTGCAGGTGTCCTCGGTGCAGGCGTTGCCGTCGTCGCGCACGTCGGTGGCGAGGGCGACCGTCGTCGTGCCGCCCTGCCCGTCACACTGCACCTGCTGGCAGTCGCCCGCCGTCTGCACGTTCGTCACCGTGCCCGCCGCCGTGTTCGCCACGCCGCAGACGCCCGCGGTGCAGGTGCGCGTCTGGCACTCGGAGTCGGCGCCGGGACAGTCGTTCGCCGTCAGGCAGCCGACACAGGCGCCGTTGCCGTCGCACTTGAGGGCGCCGCCCGTCCCGCAGGCCGCGCCGGCGGCGGTGTTGGAGTGCGTGGGCCCGGTCGCCCCGCAGGCGTCGACGGTGCACTCGTTGCCATCGTCCTGCACGTCGGTGGCGTCGTTCACCGAGATGCGGTTCCCCGCGCCGTCACATTGAGCGACGAGGCAGTCGCCGGCGGTCTGGCTCGAAACCCGCGTCCCCTGAGCGACAGGCGTGGTCGCGCACCGGTTGTCGTTGCAGGCAGGCAGCAGGCACTCGTTGCCGGTCGCGGGGCAGTCGGTGGCGGTGGAGCACTCCTTCGTACCGGCGTCGGTGCCGGGCTCCTCCGGCTTGCAGGAGGCGAAGGAGAAGACGGCGAAGGACAGGACGAGGAGACGACTCTTCATGGGGGCTCCGGGGGGAACGGCCCCCTCCTACTCCGGCCCCGGCCGAAAGGAACTCTGCTGCGCGTCAACCAGCAGCCGGGCCGACGCGAGGCATCAACTGTGCTTGCGCTCGGGCATCATCGCGGTCGTGAACGACCTCCTTTCCCGAGTCCGCGCGTACCTCTCGTCCCGAGACGGCGTCGTCACCGAGCGCACGCTGATGGGCGCGCGCGCCTTCCTCGTCGACGGCTCACTGGTGTGCTCGGTGGGCAAGCAGGGGCTCCTGGTGCGCGTCACCGACGACGAGCGGGACCGAGCCCTCGCGCGGGGCGCTCAGCCCATGAGGCTCGGCGCGCGCGTCATGCGGCACTTCGTGCGCGTCGAGGCCGCGACGCTCTCGAGCGCGAGGGCGCTCCGCTGGTGGCTGGAGCTCGGGCTCGCGGCGCGCCCGCTCACGAAGAAGAAGGCTCCTCGCTCGAAGGAGGCGGCGCGTCGGGCGGCTGCTTCCCGCGCTTCGTCGCCCCGGGCTTCGGCGGCGACTTCTCGACGCGCGCCCGCGGCGCCCGCTTCTTCGTCGCCACGCGCGGCCCGTCGGGGAGTGGCTGCTTCAAGGTGAGCGCCGGCGCGAAGAGGTCGCCCAGCTTCGCCACCCGCTCGAGCACCTGCGGCGCCTCGAAGACGAGCGGGGTCGGGTCGCCAGAGCTCGCGCAGCGCTCGATCTCCTCCCACGAGATGGGCGTCGACACCGTCGGCCTCGCGCGGGCGCGCAGGCTGTAGACGCTGATGGTCGTCTTGTTCGCGTCGTTCTGGCTCCAGTCGATGAAGATCTTCCCGTCGCGCACCGACTTCTTCATCTCCGAGACGAAGAGGTCGGGGTAGCGCGTCTCGAAGTCCTCCGCGATGGCGCGGGCCCAGCCCTTGGTCTCGACGTAGGTGGTGGGCGTGTTGAGCGGCACGTAGAGCTGCATGCCCTTGTTGCCCGAGGTCTTCACCACCGAGCGGAGGCCGGCCTTGTCGAAGAGCTCGCGGAACACCAGCGCCGCCTTGCAGCAGGTGACGAGGTCGGCCGGCGGGCCGGGGTCGAGGTCGAACACCACCATCGTCGGCGAGGCGAGCTCGGGCGCACAGCCCAGCGCGGGGTGCAGCTCGAGCGCGGCGAGGTTGGCGATGAAGACCAGCGTCGGGGTGTCGTTGCAGAGGATGAACTGGAGCTCGGAGCCGCGGCCGTAGCCCCACACGCCCACCGTCTTCACCCACTCGGGGCGCCCCTTCGTGGCGTTCTTCTCGAAGAAGAACATCCCGTCGACGCCGTGCGGGTAGCGCTTGAGCGTCAGCGGGCGGTTGGTGAGGTGCGGCACCAGCACCGGGGCGATGCGACGGTAGTAGTCGACCACCTGGCCCTTGGTGAAGCCGGCCTGCGGGTAGAGCACCTTGGCCTGGTTCGAGAGCGTGAGCAGCCGCCCGTCGACCTCGATCTCGAGCGTCTCGCGCTTCGGCCTCTTCGCCTTCGGCTCGTCAGCGTCGTCGGACATGCGCCCCAAGCTACCCGGCCTGCGCCGCGGCGCGAGATTCCAGGAGCCGTCAGGCCGCCTCGTCGGGCACCGCGACCGTGAGCGGCTCACGCACGCCCACCGTCGCGGCGAAGTTGCGCAGCCGCACCAGCAGGCTCTCGCTCACCTCGTGGCCGCGGGTGATGAGCAGCGCGCCGGCGCGGGTGCGCACGTCGTCGACCAGCACCATGCCCGGCACCAGCGACTGGATCTCGAGCTGCCGCTGCGAGCGTGAGCCGAGCAGGAGGTTGCCCATGCGGTGGAGCGCGTCGACCAGCACCCGCTCCGCCTTCGCGTCGCCCTCGAGCCCCGCGAGGACGCTCTCCATCGTCTCGCCCGCCGCCAGCTTCCGCTCGACGAGCGCGGCCATGCGCAGCGCGGAGCCCTCGAGCGACTGCAGCGGCGAGGTGAGCGCGTCTTCGCTGGCCAGCGCGTCGAGCAGCTCGAGCACCGGCTCGATGCGCGGCAGCTTGCGCAGCAGCTGGCGGGGCACCTCGTGCGCCTTCGTCACCATCGCCTGCTCGACGAGGCTCAGCTTCTCGCCCGCCAGGTGCCGCTTCGTCACCTCCGCCGGCACGGTGATGGCGCCCATCTGCGAGAGCGAGGCGGCGATCTCCAGCGCCCAGCGCCGCGCGAGCCCCGCCTCCTTCGCCAGCGCCGACACGATGCGCCGCAGCCGCCGCGCGCGCCCGAAGGCCTCGGGGTTGGCGAGCGCCAGCGTCTCGGACAGCGCGTCGACCGCACCGTTGAGCGTCTGCTCGAGCAGCTCGCTCTCGGCGATGCGCAGCCGCCGCAGCTCGACGCCCGCCTCGATGGCCGACACCAGCACCTCGCGCTTGGCGGGCTTGATCAGGAAGCGGAACACCTGGCCGTCGTTGATCGCCGACGCCGCGGCCTCGAGATCCGAGTGCCCCGAGAGGATCATCCGCGTGGCGAGCGGCCGCCGCGCCTTGACGCGCTTGAGGAACTCGGTGCCCGACATCTGCGGCATGCGCATGTCGCTGATCACCACCTCGAAGTCGTGCGCCTCGATGAGCTGCAGCCCGTCGGCCGCGCTGGTCGCCAGCGAGACCTCGAAGCGCCCATGGAGCAGCCGGTTGAGGCCGATGAGCACGCCTTCTTCGTCGTCGACGAGGAGGATCTTCGGCCGGGCGTCACTCATGTGACGGCAGAGGGAGCAAACGGAGTGCCCGCGCCATCTCCGCACAAGCTGGCTGGGGCGCGCGGGTCATCGCCACAGGCCAGTCGACCGCGACTCACTGCATTGTGGTGACTCGCGCCGCGCTCGTGGCGTTAGTCATTTCACATGTCGCGCCAGCGCGTGCTGTTGGTCAACGAGGAGGAGGCGGCCGTCGACGCGCTCATGCTGGCCCTGCATCGTCACCGCGCGCGGTGGCAGGTCGACAAGGCGACCTCGGTCGCGCAGGCGCTCGCGCGCTTCGAGGCCGGGCCCTACGACGCGGTGGTGACGGGCGTGAGGATGAGCGGGGCGAGCGGGCTCTCGCTCCTCGAGCGCATCGTCGAGCACTGGCCGGCGACGGTGCGCGTGGTGCTCACCGGCGCGGTCGACGGGCTGCTCGACGAGCGGCTGCGGGCCCTCGCGCACCACGTGCTGGTCAAGCCGGTGTCGGCGAGCGCGCTGCACGAGCGGCTGGTGCTGTCGCTCGACGCGCGCGAGCAGCTCCACGGCCCGCTGCGCGAGAAGGTGGTCTCGCTCGGCCAGCTCCCGGCGCTGCCAGCGACCTACGCGGCCATCAGCCGTCTCTCGCGCCGGCCCGAGGCGACCATCGACGAGTTCGCCGCCGCCGTGCAGCAGGACCCGTCGGTGTGCAGCAACGTGCTGCGCCTGGTGAACTCGGCGTGGTTCGGCCTGAGCCGCCAGGTGACGTCGATCCGCGAGGCGGTGCGGCTGCTCGGCATCCGCCCGCTCGAGAGCGTGGTGCTGGCCAGCGAGGTCTTCGCCCTGGGCGGCGGCGCGAGCGAGCGCATTCAGCGCGGGGCGCTCGCGCGGCTCTCGCTCGCCACCGCGCTCGTGCGCCGCCTGCGCGTGGTGGGGCTGCTCGACGAGGTGTGCACCGCCGCGGTGCTGGTCGATCTCGGCGAGCTGATCGAAGCGCTGCTGTCCGGGCGGAGCGCGCCCCCCTCGGGCGTCGAGCACTCGCTCCTCGGCGGCATCGTGGCCACGCTGTGGGGGCTGCCCGCGGTGCTGTGCGAGGCGATCGCGCTCCATCACCGCGTGCGCACCGCGGAGGACGCCTCGCCCACGCTCTCGACGCTCGTCGCGCTGGTGTGCCGCCTCCAGGAGTGGCTGGAGGCTCCGCCGGTGACGCGCCTCGAGCTCGAGCCCCAGCTGCTGGTGCTGGGCGCCGCCTTCGGTGCGAACCGGGAGATCCTCGATGAGTTCCGCGTCGCCGCCTGATCCGCTGCAGCAGTCGCTCCGCTTCGAGCGGGCCCTCCTCGGGCTCGACCGCCTCACGGCGCGCGCGGCGCTGCTCGGCGACGCCCCGCTCGGCGCGCGGCTCGAGGCGGTGGTGGTGCCGGCGCTCGATCGCATCGGCGCCGCCTGGGAGCGCGGTGACGTCGCGCTCTCACAGGTCTACATGGCCGGGCGCATCGCCGAGGAGCTGGTGGGTGAGCTCGCGCCGCCGCCCGTGCCCGGCGCCACGCCGAGGGTCGCGCTCGCGCTCCTCGAGGATCACCACCAGCTCGGCAAGCGGATGGTGGCGTCGATGCTCGCCGCCTCGGGCATCGAGGTGGCCGACCTCGGCCGCACCACCGTCGACGAGCTCGTGCGCCACGTCGAGCAGAAGCGCTTCGAGGTGCTGCTCGTCTCGGTGCTGATGCTCGCCTCGGCGCGGCGCGTGGGCGAGGTCGTCGCGCGCGTCTCGTCGCTGCCGTGGCGGGTGCGGGTGCTCGTCGGCGGGGCGCCCTTCCGGCTCGACCCGACGCTCGCCGCGCGCGTGGGCGCGCACGGCTGGGGCGCCTCGGCCGGCGACGCGGTGCGCCTGGTGACCGCGTGGCAGCGAGGCGAGCCATGACGCCGCTCGAGCGCACGGTGGCGGCGCTGTCCTTCCGCGAGGGAGATCGCCCGCCGGTCTTCCTGCTCTTCACCACCCACGGCGCGCGTGTGGTGGGCCTGCCGCTGCCCGCCTACTTCCGCGACGAGCGCGCGCTGGTCGAGGCGCAGCTCCGCCTGCAGGCCACCTTCGGTCACGACTGCCTCTACGCCTTCCAGTACGCCGCGCTCGAGCTCGAGGCGTGGGGTGGCGAGGCGAGCTTCGACGAGCACGCGCCGCCGACCGCCGGCGCGCCGGTGTTCCGCACGCCCGAGGCCATCGCCCGCTGCGAGGCGCCTCCATCGCTCGAGCACCCCTCGCTGCAGCGCGTGCTGCGCGTCATCACCGGCCTGCGCGAGCGCAGCCGCGGCGAGGTGCCGATCATCAGCGTGGTGATCTCCCCCTTCTCGCTGCCCGCGATGCAGCTCGGCCTCGGGCCCTGGCTCGACCTGCTCCACGCCGCGCTCGAGGAGCCCGGCGGCCCGCGCGCCGCGCAGCGCGATCGGCTGCTCGCGCTCAACGCCGCCTTCACCGCCAGCTGGGCGCGCGCCCAGTTCGACGCCGGCGCGACGGCCGTCGTGTACTTCGACCCGCTCTCGTCGAGCACCCTCACCACCGAGGAGCTGGGCACGGAGCTCGGCCTGCGCCTGGCCGCGCAGCTGGTGCCCGCGCTGCCAGGCCCGGTGGCACTGCACTTCGCGTCGGGCCGCATCCTCCCCCGGCTCGACGCGGTGCTCGGCGCCGGGGCCCGCGTGGTGAGCGCCAGCGCCGAGGAGGACCTCGCGGAGCTCAAGCGCCGGTGCGCCGGGCGGGCGGCGCTGGTCGGCAACCTCAACGGCGTGCGCCTCACGCGGTGGACCGTCGACGAGGCGCGGGCGCACGCGCGCGACGCGCTCGCGGTGGGGGCGCCCGGCGGCGGCTTCATTCTCTCGGACAACCACGGCGAGGTGCCGTCGGGCGTCGCCGACGAGGTGCTCCACGGCCTGGTCGACGAGGCGTGGCGCTGGGCGCGGAGGGCGCATGGCTGAGGGGCTGGAGCTCGGGGTGTGCGCGAACTTCGCGAGGGAGTTCGAGGCGGTGCTCGCGGGGCCGGGCTTCGAGGGCGTCACCGCGCGCGTGCGCCGGTCGACCTGCCTCGGCCCGCCGGCCGCGCACGAGCCGCCGCCCCGGCCCGCCGCCGAGCAGGTCTCGGTGCGCTGCAGCCCGCCGCGCGACGAGGCGCCGGGCGAGCGCGTGGAGATCGAGCAGTGCTTCGCGCTCTTCGCCAGCCAGACGCTCGTCACCTCGCTGCAGGCGGCGGGCGCGTTCGTCACCAGCCCGGGCTGGGTGCGCCACTGGGAAGACCGCGTCGCGAAGTGGGGCTTCACGCGCGAGCAGGCGCGCGGCTTCTTCGGCGAGTCGATGAAGGAGATCGTGCTCCTCGACACCGGCATCGAGCCCGACGCCGCGGCGCACTGCGCGGCCTTCGGCGCGTACGTCGGGTTGCCGGTGCGGGTGCTGCCGGTGGGGCTCGACTACGCGCGGGAGCGCCTGCGCGCCCTGGTCGCCGAGTGGCGGCTGCGCCGGCTCGAGGCGCGCGAGCGCGAGGCCCAGCGCCGGGCCGCAGAGCTCTCGATGGCCCTCGAGCTGCTGCGCGCGCTGCCGGCCAACGCCACCGAGGCCGAGGTGATGGCGTCGTTCCGCGAGCTGTGCGCGATGGTCTTCGCGCCACGGCAGCTCGCGTGGCGCGCGGTGGTGGCCGACGCCTGGGGGCCGATACTGCCTGCCGACGCGCCGGCCGCCGCGGTGGAGGCGCTGCGTGCGGGCCCGGCACGGTCCGGCCCGCTCGGCGACGACGCGCTGGTGCTGGCGCTCACCGTGCACGGCGCGCCGGTCGCCGCGGTGTGGGCCGGCGGGCTCGAGTTCCCCGCCCGCCGCGCGGAGTACCTCGAGCTCATCGGGTCGACGACGGAGCTCTTCGGCCTCGAGCTCCTGGCCGCGCGGGAGCGCGCCTCGCAGCGGCGCACCGAGCTCGAGCTGCGCCAGGCCAAGAAGCTCGAGAGCGTCGGCCGCCTCGCCTCGGGCATCGCGCATGAGATCAACACCCCGGCCCAGTTCGTCGGCGACAGCGTGGCCTTCGCGCGCGACGCGACCCAGGCGCTCACCACGCTGATCGGTGCGGCGCTCGAGGTGTGCACGCGGCTCGAAGCAGGCCAGCCGACCACGGAGCAGGTCGCCCGCGTGCGCGCGCTCGAGCGCGAGGTCGACCTGCCCTTCGTGCGAGAGAACCTCCCGAGGGCGCTCGGCCACGCGGAGCAGGGCCTCGAGCGCATCGCGTCCATCGTGCGCGCGATGCGCGAGTTCGCGCACCCCGGCGTCGACAAGGCCGCGGTCGATCTCAACCGCGCCCTCGAGGCGACCGCGGAGGTCGCGCGCCACGAGTACAAGTACGTCGCTGACCTCGAGTGGCAGCTCGCGCCCACGCTGCCGCCGGTGTGGGGCGTCGCCGCTGAGCTCAACCAGGTGTTCGTCAACGTGCTGGTCAACGCCGCCCACGCCATCGAAGACGCCGTCGGCGACAGCGGGCGCCGCGGCCGCATCACGCTGCGCACGTACGTCGAAGGCGACTTCGTGGTGGCGGCGATCAGCGACACCGGCTGCGGCATCCCTCCAGAGGCGCGCGAACACCTCTTCGAGCAGTTCTTCACCACCAAGGAGGTCGGCCGCGGCACCGGACAGGGGCTGTCGATCGCCTGGCGCATCATCGTCGACCGCCACGGCGGGCAGCTCACCTTCGAGACCACCGAAGGCCAGGGCACGACCTTCTTCATCAAGGTGCCGCGCCTCCGCGAGGGTGAGGAGCAGCCTGCGGAGCCGTGACATCCGTGTCGGGATCTCCGCGCCTCCGAGGAGGAAGACCGCGCCATCCTCTCGGAACGACAGAGGCACGTGGCTTGCGCAGCGCGCGGCGCATGAACCCGCGCAAGATCCTGTCGCTCACCGCCTTCCTGCTCGCGGCGCTCGCGAGCATCGCCACCTCCGGCCCGGTTCCCCCGCGCAAGCGCGCCACCACCCCGGGCAGCGTCTCGCTCGACGCACAGCACCTGTCCGAGACGCGCCGCTTCACCGTGCGTGTCAGCCCGACGTCGACCCCCAGCGGCACCATCGGGACGGTCTCGGTGACGTGGCTCACCCTCGATGCGGGCCAGGCCGACGCGGGTGCGCTCGACGCCGGTGCAGCCGACGACGCCGGTGTGCTCGACGACGCCGGTGTGTCCGACGCCGGTGTGTCCGACGCCGGTGTGCCCGACGACGCCGGTGTGCCCGACGACGCCGGTGTGCCCGACGACGCCGGTGTGCCCGACGACGCCGGTGTGCCCGACGCCGGTGGCCTTGCCGATGGGCAGGTCCGCGTGCGCTTCGCCGACGGCACCACGCGCATCGCGCTCGCCCCCAGCTGCGCCGGGACGGAGTGCACCCAGCAGGTCGCGCTGATCTTCGAGCAGGCCGCGCGCGGCGCACGGCCGGTGAGCATCCAGTTCGAGCTGTCGGCGGAGATGGTTGGGCTCGAGGGCGAGGTCTCCATCGAGCCCGCTTCGCCGTGAAGACGGGCGCGGCCGAGGGCCTGCTCCACCCCGTCGCGCTCGCGGCGGTGGGGGTGCTCGTGCTCAACGACCACTGGGCGAAGGCCCAGTGGCCGGGTGTCGTCACCGGCAAGCTGTCCGACGTGGCCGGCCTCGTCTTCTTCCCGCTCTTCCTCCAGGCGGGCGTGGAGCTCGTCGCGGCGTGGCGCGGGCGCCCGTGGAGCCCTTCGCGCGCCGTGCTCGTCGGCGCGGCCGTCGCGACCGCGCTCGTCTTCGCGCTCGTCAAGACGTGGGCGCCGGCGACCGAACTCTACCGCGTCGGCCTCGGGCTCCTCCGCTGGCCGCTCGACGCGCTCATCGCCATCGCCCGCGCCGCGCCGCTCCCTTCGACGTCGCGCGTCATGCTCGTCGCCGACGCGACGGATCTCCTCGCGCTCCCCGCAGTCGCGCTCCCGGTCTCCCTCGGTTGGAGGAGAAGCAGCGCCCACTGAACCCTGAAGGACGCCTTTTGGCTCCAAGCGGGTTCATGCGCCTCGGCTTTCTCGTAGACCTGAACAATTGTATCGGCTGCAAGGCCTGTGAGGTCGCCTGCAAAGCCGAGAACAACGTCCCGGTGAACAGTTGGCGGCTCCGCGTGAAGTACGTGGACCAGGGCGAGTTCCCGGAGGTGAAGCGGTCGTTCACCCCCATGCGGTGCAACCACTGTGAGAACGCGCCGTGCGAGCGCGTGTGCCCGGTGAGCGCGCTGCACTACCTGCCCAACGGCATCGTCAACGTCGACAAGGACCGTTGCATCGGCTGCGCGGCCTGCATGATGGCGTGCCCGTACGGGGCCATCTACATGGACCCCGAGACCAACACCGCGGACAAGTGCACCTACTGCGCGCACCGCGTCGAGTCGGGGCTCCAGCCGGCGTGCGTGGTGGCCTGCCCCACCGAAGCGAACATCTTCGGCGACCTCGACGAGCCGAAGAGCCAGATCAGCCAGTACATCGCCAGCCACCGCGACGTGCGCGTGCGCAAGCCCGAGAAGGGCACCAAGCCCAAGCACTTCTACGTGGGCGGCGGCGACGCGGGCCTCGACCCGATGGCGGCGAAGCGAGAGCCGGGCCCGACGCTCTTCAACAAGAACGACACGCTGAAGAAGGTAGGCAAGTGATGGACGCGCACCTCGCATCACCCGGGGCGCCGCAGGTCACGCTCGACGTGCTGCACACGGGCGTCATCTGGGGCTGGTACGTCACCATGAACTTCTGGGCGAAGAGCATCTCGACCGGGGTCTTCCTGCTCGGCGCGTTCTTCATGAAGCGGAGCCCGGCGAAGGACTTCTACCGGCTGGTGGTGCCGCTGCTCTCGTTCGTCTTCATCAACATCACGCTGCTCTTCACGGTGCTCGACCTGCACCAGATGTTCCGCTTCTGGCACATGTTCGTGTGGCCCCACCCGACGTCGGCCATCAACCTCGGCGCGTGGGTGCTCACCGTCTTCAACGGGCTGACGCTGGCGATGGCGTTCCTCGCGTGGAGGAAGAACGACGCGCTCTACGACAGGCTCATCGCGCCGACGTGGGTGCTCGCCTTCCTCGCCACCATCTACACCGCGGGGCTGCTCGGCCAGGCGAACGCGCGCGAGCTGTGGCACACCCCGACCGAGGTGGCGCAGATGATCCTCGCGGCGACGCTGGCGGGGGCGGCGACGCTGCTGCTGCTGCGCGTGCCGACGAAGCTGCCGCTGGGCATCTCGCTCGAGGCGGGCCGCGCCACCGACGACGAGCGCACGCGCTTCGCGTGGGTGCTGGCGCTCTCGGCGCTGGTGGCGCTCACCATCTTCATCGCCGAGGTCGTCTTCGCGCCGCAGAAGACCGAGGAGGCCGCGTACCTGGTGCAGATCCTCGTCTCGGGTGAGCTGCGCACGCTCTTCTTCTCCGGGCTGACGCTCGGCTTCGTGGTGCCGGCGGCGCTGGCCTTCTTCGGGCTCCAGCAGCGCTCGGCGAAGCTCTTCCCCGCGGCGGCGGCCTCGAGCCTCGTCGGGCTGTGGCTGGTCAAGCACGCCTGGCTCATCGCCCCGCAGCTCATCCCTCTCTCCTGAAGGTCCTCCTCCCATGAAGCGACGTGAGTTCCTCAAGGCAACGGCCGCGGCGACGGGCACGGTGGTGGTGACCGCGGGCGCGGTGAAGTCGTTCATTCCGCGCGCGGAGGCCGGGCAGGCGCTCGCCACGCACGACGTGGTGCCGGTGCACGACGGCAACTTCGCGATGTACCCGCCAGCCGAGAAGTGGAACGGCTGGCGCGAGCTGTCGGGCGACGACTGGAAGCGCGGCGGCACGGCGCGCGCCGACGTGAAGGTGCACGAGCACGTGCTGGTGCCGACCATCTGCAACAACTGCGAGGCGGTGTGCGGCCTCACGGCGTGGGTCGACAAGGAGACGATGGTCGTCCGCAAGTTCATGGGCAACCCGTTCCACACCGGCTCGATGGGGCGGAACTGCGCCAAGGGCTACGCGGTGCAGTCGCAGATGTACGATCCCGACCGCATCCCCTTCCCGCTCAAGCGCGCGCCGGGCAGCAGGCGCGGCGACGGCAAGTGGGTGCGCACCACGTGGGACGAGGCGCTGGCCACCATCGGCGCGAAGATGCGCACCGCGCTCACCTCGGGCGACGCGTTCTCGAAGAAGAGCCTCATGCACCACGTCGGGCGGCCCAACGAGTCGGGCTTCACGCCGCGCGTGTGGGCCAGCCTCGGGCAGGACTGCCAGAACTCGCACACCAACATCTGCTCGGCCAACGGCCGCCTGGCGAGCCTCGCGTGGCTCAACGACGACCGCAGCGCGCCCGACTGGGAGAACGCGCGCCTCATTCTGCTCGTGTCGTCGCACGCGGCCGACGCGGGCCACTACTTCCAGCAGTCGGCGGCGCAGATCAGCCGCGCGCGGAAGAAGGGCGCGAAGCTGGTGGTGATGGATCCGCGGCTGTCGAACTCCGCGGGCATGGCCGACCTGTGGATCCCCTGCTGGCCGGGCAGCGAGGCGGCCATTCACCTCGCGATGGCCGCGCAGCTGATTCGCGAGAAGAAGTACGACCGCGCCTTCATCGAGCAGTGGTGGAACTGGCAGGAGCTGCTCGACGACAAGGCCGAGCTCGAGGTGCTGCAGCAGCACGGCTTCCTCGACAAGCTGCCCACCGGCAACACCTTCGCCGACTTCGAGGCGCTGCTCGCCGACCTCTACGGCCGCTACACCATGGAGTGGGCCGCTCAGGAGGCGCGCGTCGACGTCGCGAAGCTCCACAAGCTCTACGAGTACGTGGTCTACGCTGGCGACCGCATCACCTCGTTCTACTGGCGCTCGACGGCGGCGGGGAACCGCGGCGGGTGGATGACCTCCGGGCGCACCGGCATCCTGCTCCTCTCGCTCACCGGCAACTTCAACGGCGTGGGCGCGCTCGGCTTCGAAGAGGGGCGCGTCATCGCGGTGGCCGGCAAGGGCGGCAAGGCCACGGTGGGCGAGAGCCCGGCGAAGGTGACCGAGTGGAACGAGCTGAGCTGGCCGCCGGAGTGGCCGCTGGCGAGCTACGAGCTGTCGTTCCTCCTCCCGCACCTGCTCTCGGACACCGAGTGGCAGGAGAAGTGGAAGGCGAAGGGCCTCACGGTGCCGCAGAAGCTCGCGGTGTGGATCCCCCGTCAGTACAACCCGGTGTGGATCAACCCCGACGGGTTCCGGTGGATCGAGGTGCTCCGCGACGAGTCGAAGCTCGAGCTGACCTTCAACCCCTCGCCGACCTGGTCCGAGACCAACTGGTTCATGGACTACATCCTCCCGGTGGGGCTGTCGGGCGAGCGGCACGACCAGCACTCCGAGCCCACCAACACCGAGGCGTGGATCGGCTTCCGTCAGCCGGTGCTCCGCGTCGCGCTCGAGAAGAGCGGCTGGCAGCCGAAGGACCCCGCGCGCGCCACGCTCGAGGCGCACATGAAGGCCGGCCTGGGCGAGATCTGGGAAGAGAACGAGCTGTGGGTGAACCTCCTGTTCCACCACGTCGACCCCGACGGCTCGCTCGGCATCCGCAAGTTCTGGGAGAGCCGTGAGAACCCGGGCAAGCCCGTCACCATCGCCGAGTACTACAACGCGGCGTTCGCCACGCTGCCGGGCCTCAAGCGCGCCGCCGAGGCCGCCGCCCAGAAGAAGGTGGCCGACGCGAAGACCGACCTCGAGCGCCAGCTCGCGGCCTTCGCGCAGAAGTACCCCTGCTACGACCTGCTGCGCGACCGCGGCGCGTGGACCGAGAAGGTCGGCGTGTACCACCAGCACGAAGAGGAGCTGCACGTCGACGAGGCGAAGAAGACCGTCAAGACGAAGGCCGCGCAGTGGTACGGCGGCGTCGTCGAGTACGCGCTCGAGCAGGTGAAGACCGACGAGCGCACGCGGCAGCTCTACGTCGACACGCCCGAGGGCCGGCACGTCATCGGCGTGAAAGACGGCGAGAAGTGGTCGGCCGGCTTCGCCACCCCGAGCCGCAAGATGGAGTTCTTCGCGAAGTGGATGAAGGACTGGGGCTGGCCCGAGTACGCGGTGCCGCTGTTCCCCGTCACGAAGGAGCAGCGCGAGAAGATGGTGCACATCGTCTCGCAGGTGCACCACCAGTACATGACCGAGCCGAACGCCTTCGCGCTCAACCCCATCTTCCGCCTGCCGTACAACATCCACACCCGCTCGGTGAACGCCAAGTGGCTGATGGAGATCAGCCAGAACCACAACCCGCTGTGGATGAACGTGAAGGACGCGCAGCGGCTGGGCTTCAAGCGCGGCGAGCCGGTGAAGGTGCGCGTGGTCGACACGCTCTCGGGCCGCGAGTCGGGCTACTTCGTCGCGCAGTGCATGCCCACCGAGGGCATGGCGCCCGGCGTGCTCGCCTGCAGCCACCACGCGGGCCGCTGGCGCCGCGTCGAGAAGGTCGACGTGGGCTTCGAGCAGCCGCTGCACCTCATGCGCCTCGGCTCGGTGGTGAGCGACATCACCGAGAGCGGCACCACGCGCAAGCTCACCTACACGCAGGGCGTGACGCCCTTCGAGGTGAAGCCCACGAAGGAGTTCGGCGCGCAGGGCTGGCCCTTCGCGAAGTTCAACGAGGACCTCGACAACATCAGCTGGGACGGGCTGTCGGGCGTCTGGCAGAACGCGACGCACCACCCGCACCCCGACCCCATCTCGGGCGCGCACTGCTGGCACCAGAAGGTGCTGCTCGAGAAGTGCACCGCCGGCGAGAAGATCGGCGACCTGCAGGTCGACATTCAGGCCACCTTCGACACCTACCGCGCGTGGCGAGACCAGCTCACCCGCCCCGCGCCCGGCCCCGGCGGGCTGCGCCGGCCCGAGCACCTCAAGCGGCCGTGGGTCCCATTGACGCGCGACGCGTACAAGATGAACGTGAAGCAGTGAGCCCCGCCGAGCGCCAGCAGCTCTTCGCCTTCTTCTCGCGGCTGTGGGTGAAGGAGCTCGACGACGCCTTCGCTGCGGTGCTCGCCGGGCCGCTGGGGCGCGGGCTGCTGCCCGCCTTCCACGCCAGCGACGAGGCGAAGCTGCTCGGCGGTGACCGCGAGGCGCGGGTGGCGGCCTTCGACGCCGACTTCGCGCACCTCACGATGGTGAACCTCACGCCCTACGAGAGCTTCTTCCGCCGCGACGACGCGATGCTCGAGGCGGGCGCGGTCAACCCCGTGGCCGAGTTCCTCCGCCGCTGGGGCCTCGAGGTCGACCTCGCCGCGGCGCGCGCGCTCGCCCCCGACCACCTCGGCATCGAGCTCGAGGTGCTCGCCGAGCTCTCCCAGCGCGAGGCGGAAGCGCTCGCCGCCGGCAACCACCCCGCGGTGGGCGCCGTGCAGCGCGTGCAGCAGGACTTCCTCGAGCAGCACCTGCTGCAGTGGGCGCCGATGTACCTCTTCGCCGCGCAGCGCAACGCCCGCACCCTGCTCTACCGCGAGGCCGCCGACGCCACGCTCCAGCTGCTGCTCACCGTCGGAGCGCGGGCGTGAGCGCCGACCTCTCGCTCAGCTACGAGCGCTGCGTGCGCACCCGCAGCCTCGCGTCTTCGTGCCGGGCGTGCGTCGACGCGTGCCCCGTCTCGGCGGTGACGCTCGAGGGCCCGAAGCAGTCGGTGGGCGTCGACCTCGACGCGTGCACCGGCTGCGGGCTGTGCCAGGCCGCGTGCCCCACCGAGGCCATCGCGGTCTTCGACGTGCGCCCGCTGCTGGGCCAGGCCACGCTGGCGTGCGGCAGCGACGGGCTCCCGTGCGTGGGCGCGCTCTCGGTGGAGGACCTCCTCACCGCGGCGCAGCGCACCGGCGCGCTGCGGCTCGTCGGGCGCGCGTGCAGCGGCTCGCACGCGCAGGTCGCGGCGCGCGTCGAGGCAGCGCGGAGCTTCCTCGCGGCGCTGGGCCTCGGCGCGACGCTCGAGTGGACCGAAGAGGCGCCCGCCGCCCCGCCCGCCCCCGCGCCCGCGAGCGCGCCGCCGCCGCCGGTGCCGCCGCGCCGCCAGTTCCTCGGCATCTTCGTGCCGCGCGCGCTGCCGCCCGAGCCGCGCCGGCTCGGCTTCCCCGCCACCCTCGACGTGAAGCGCCTGCGCGAGGCGACGCCCCCGGCGCGGCGCGCGCGCCTGCTGGCGGCCCTGCCGTCGTCGGTCGCGCCGAAGCTCGCCACCCTCGCCGCCGCCGACGTGCCCTTCACCTCGTCGAAGGAAGTCGACGCCGCGACGTGCACCGGCTGCTCGGCCTGCGTCACCGCCTGCCCCACGGGCGCGCTCACCAGCTCGAGGCTCAAGGACCAGCTCCGCTTCGACGGGAGCCGCTGCGTGAAGTGCGGGCTGTGTCACGACGTGTGCGAGCCGCGCGCCATCACCCTCGCGCCGCAGCACCGCGTGGTGGACTTCCTCGACTTCGCGCCGCGCGCGCTGGTGACGCTGAAGATGGTGCAGTGCGGCGAGTGCGGCGCGTCCTTCAAGGACGACGGCGCCGCCGAGGTGCTGTGCCCGCGCTGCCGCGAGCAGGCCGACGAGGCGCGCGCGCTCCAGGGGGCGCGATGATTGGCCCGACGACCCGCCTCTTCGGCCTCGCGATGAGCGACCCGGCGGAGGGCCACGTGGCGCGCCTCTACAACGCGCTCTTCGGCTTCAACGGCCTCGACGCGGCGTACCTCACCTTCCTGGTGAAGCCCGCGCAGCTCGCCTTCACCCTCACCGGCTTCAAGACGACGGGCCAGACCGAGGTGCTGCACGTCGCGCCGGCGCACCAGCGCGCGGCCGGCCAGTGGCTGGGTCTCGACGGTGCGGTCGACACGCTGTGGCTGCGCGGCGAGGTGCGCGGCGCCCTGCGGCACGCCGACGCGGCGACGTGGCTCGCGCCCGAGGGGGTGGCCGCGCGCGCGCTCGCCGAGGCGCAGGTCTGGTTCGACCGCCCGCTCGACGCGCCGGCCGACTGGCTCGACGTGGTGCGCGAGACGCGCTTCCGGCCCTGCAAGCTGACCCACGACGTCTTCGGGAGGACTTCTCCGTGAGCGACAGCGCCCTCGACGCCCTCGCCGCCCGGCTCGTGCTGCCGGCGAAGAGCGGCATCTACCTCACGAAGAACGAGCTCATCGCGCTCGCGCGGCTGTCCGAAGGCAGCCTGCGCGTCAACGAGCGGCGGCGCATGCTGGCCGACGTGCTCAAGTCGCCGCAGAGCCCCGCGGAGCTCTCGCAGCTCCTCGCGCGCCTCGTCGCCTTCTGCCAGGCGCACCTCGCCGCGTGGGACGACCTGCTCGAGGCGTACCCGCACGCCGCGCGCTTCGCCGAGCCGTGGCAGCAGAAGACGCGCGCCACCATCGCCTCGCTCGAGGGCATCCAGGAGGAGCTCGCCGCGACGCCCGTCACGCCCACGTGACGACGTAGTCGACGCCGAGCGGCCCCACCTCGAAGGTGATGCGGCTCTGCACGCCGAGCTCCTTGAGCATCTCGCTCAGCACCCCGCGGACGTAGGTGGGCATGCCGAAGACGGACTTGAAGTGCACCAGCACCTCGCGGTCGCCGCGCGGAGTGACGGTCGCGTCCATCACGTTGTCCGCGGTGCGGTAGTTCTCGGGCAGGCGCATCAGGGTGCGCCGCGGCCCCATCAGCTTCGCCACGAGGAAGACCGAGCGACCGACGAGCCCGGCGGCGTAGCCGCGGATCATCTCGCGGCCGGCCTCCTCGAGCGCGTCTGCGTCGGTCGCGCCGGGAGACAGCCGCGCCGCGACCGCGCGGACGAAGCGCACCCACTGCTCGACCTCGAGGTCCCGGGGCGGGTGCGCCTGGAAGGTCGCGAGCTCCGCGTCGGTCATCAGGTTGCGACGACGAACGAGCTGCCCGATGAAAGCTTCGACGGTGTGGCGATAGACGACGCCCATGCGACGCGCAGGAGTGCCGTGTTTCGCACCGCTCCGCATCACCTCGCACCCTCGGATTTCGCCGCCCGACGCCGGCGTGATGGGGGGTGGTAACGTCGCCGCCTCTGGACACGCCCGCCCCGACCACCCTCGCCCAGGAGAACGCCGCGCTCCGGCACGCCATCGCGCTGCTGCACGAGGTCTCGGTGCTGCTCCACCGCTCGCTCGAGCTCGAAGAGGCCTGCTACGCCATCCTCACCGGGGTCACCGCGGGCGTCGGCCTCGGCTTCAACCGCGCGATGCTCTTCCTCGCTGCGCGCGACGGCTCGGGGCTCGAGGGCACGATGGCGGTGGGGCCGGCAGATCGCCTCGAGGCCGACCGCGTGTGGAAGACGCTCGAGGCGGGCGCGGCCGACCTGCAGACGCTCGCCGCCGCGGTGCGCGGCGCCCACTCACCGCTCGATCGCCAGGTGCGCGCCACGAAGGTGCCGCGCGCGGGCACGTCGCTGCTCTCGCGCGCGCTGCGGCGCGGCGACGTGACGCGCGCGGAGCCGGGCGACGACGACCTCGAAGGCCTGCTCGACCTCGACACCGGCATCGCGGCCCCGCTCACCTCGCCGTCGGGCATCGTGGGCGTGCTCTACGCCGACAACCGCTTCACGCGCCGCCCCTGCGAGCCGGTGCTGGAGCACGTCTTCTCGCTGGTCGCCGACCACGCCGGCCGCGCCGTCGAGAACGCGCAGCGCTTCGAGACCGTCGCCCGCGCCGCCCGCACCGACGCGCTCACCGGCCTCGGGCACCACGGCGCGCTGATGGAGCGCCTCACCGCGGAGCTCGCGCGCGCCCGCGCCACCTCGCGGCCACTCTCGGTGGTGATGCTCGACCTCGACGACTTCAAGCGGGTCAACGACCGGCTCGGCCACCTCGCCGGTGACGCGCTGCTCGCCGGGCTGGCCCAGCGGCTCGCCCACCACGTGCGCGGCGACGCGCAGGTCTTCCGCTACGGCGGCGAGGAGTTCACCGTGGTGCTCCCCGGCGCCGACCCTCGCGACGCGCTCACCATCGCCGAGCGGCTGCGCCTGGCCGTCGCGCGCGAGCCCTTCCCGGTCGCCGATGGCCGCCGCCTCGAGGTCACCTGCAGCGTCGGCGTGGTGACGCTCGGCGCCGAGACCAGCGTGCACGCCTTCGTCGACGCGGCGGATCAGGCGCTGCTCGAGGCCAAGCGCACCGGCAAGAACGTGGTGCGCGTCAGTGCGTCAGCGGCGGCGTCGAGATGAGCATCAGCGCGATGGCCACGCAGTAGCAGGCGAAGCCGAGCACGAAGAGCAGCAGCGCGACGCCGAGGTAGTGGCTCTTCGCGTCGCGGATCTCCAGCATGCGCGTGAGCGTCGCCTCGACGTCGTCGGTGAGCTCCTGAGTCAGCCAGCGCAGCCGCAGCACGCCCCAGATGGCGGTGGCCGCGGCGGAGAGCACGATGAGGATGCCGGCGGCCACCAGCGCCCGCGCGGTCTCGCTGGTCTGCGCGATGGTGCGCCCCGAGAAGCCGGTGACGGTGATGACGATGCCCGAGAGCGAGAGCATCACCTGCGTACGGAGCACCAGCACCGAGAGCTGCGACTGCACCATCTCGTAGGCCGCGCGCGGGTCGGCCTTCACCAGCGTGAGGATTCGCTTCACTTCATCGGACGCCATGGCGCGCGTCCGTACCACAGCCTCCGGAAGCGGGTGGCGGCGACCCGCTGGCGCCCCGCGACCCACCGCGCGCCGGGGAAGCCGCTGGATCCACGACGCGACGCGCTGCGGCTCCGCTTGCATCACCCGGTGGCGAGGTGCCCCATGTCCGTCCGTCTCCGGCTCGCCGATCGCTCCATCGCGACGCGCGCGAGCCTCGTCGTCGCCGTTCTGCTGGTCGCCGTCTTCGGAGCGTCGAGCATCGTGCTCTCGAAGCGCATGGCCTCGCGGCTCGAGGCGTCGGCGACGGCCTCGCTCGCGATCTCGAACCAGCGCATCGTCGACATGATCGACGTGTACGCGTCGAGCCTCGACCGCGCGAGCAACCAGCTCGGAGCGGAGTTCGTCTCGCGCCTCGGCGCCGCCGACCCGGCCTCGCTCCGGCAGCAGCGCGTCGACGGCAACCACGCGCGCGCCGCGGCGGTCATCGACACCTTCACCGGGGCGACGGGCGCAGTGGCGACGCTCTTCGTGCGCGACGGTGACGAGTTCGTGCGCGTGGCGACCTCGCTGCAGGACGGCGCGGGCAAGCGCGCCACCGGCACGAAGCTCGACCACCAGCACCCGGCCTACGGGCTGATGCTCGCCGGGCGCCAGTACTCCGGCCGCGCGAAGCTCTTCGGACGCGACTACTACACGACGTACATCCCGCTCCTCGAGGACGGCCGGCCTGTCGGCATCGGCTTCGTGGGCGTCGACTTCACCGACGGGCTGGCCGCGCTGCTGAAGAAGATCCGCGAGCTCCGCGTCGGCGACACCGGGCGCGTGCTCATCCTCGAGACGGGCGGCGCCGATGCGGGGCGGGCGCTGGTCCACCCCTCCGCCGAGGGGAAGAGCCTGCTCGAGCTCCAGTCGACGGACGGCCGCGCCATCGTGCGCGAGATGCTCACCGCGAAGCAGGGCGCGCTGTCGTGGGGCGAGCCGGCCGACGACGGGGCGCGCGAGAAGCTGAGCGTCTTCGCGAGCTTCGACCGCTGGCGGTGGCTGGTGGTGTCCGACGGCTACACGCGCGAGTTCACCCGCGACGCGCGCGAGCTCCAGCGCGAGCTCGTGGCGTGGACGCTCGCCATCGCGATCGTCGCCGCGCTCGTCATCGCCGCGCTCGCGCGCCGGTGGATCAGCCGGCCGCTCCGCGAGGCGGTCGCGCTGTTCGAGCGCTTCGCGGCTGGAGACCTCACGATGAAGATCGAGGCCCGAAATCGCGACGAGCTCGGCACGCTGCTCGCGGCGGTCGAGAAGATGCGCGCGCGGCTCACCGAGATGATCTCCGGCGTGCTCGACGCAGCCGAGAGCATCACCAGCGCCGCCGAGCAGGTGAGCGCCACGTCGCAGACCCTCTCGCAGGGCGCGACCGAGCAGGCCGCGAGCGTCGAGGAGACGTCGGCGTCGATGGAGGAGATCAGCGCGTCGATCTCCGCGAACGCCGACCACGCCAGGACCACCGGCGACATGGCCGAGACCGCGTCGAGCGAGGCGACCAGCGGCGGCGGCGCCGTCGGGCAGACCGTGACCGCGATGCGGCAGATCGCCGGGAAGGTCGGCGTCATCGGAGACATCGCGTACCAGACCAACCTCCTCGCGCTGAACGCGGCCATCGAGGCCGGGCGGGCGGGCGATCAGGGGCTCGGGTTCGCGGTGGTCGCTAGCGAGGTGCGCAAGCTCGCCGAGCGCAGCCAGGCGGCCGCCGAGGAGATCGGCGTGCTCGCCGACAACAGCGTCGGCCTCGCAGAGAAGGCGGGCACGCTGCTCCATCAGATCGTCCCGGCGATCCAGAAGACGTCCACGCTGGTCCAGGAGATCTCCCACGCCTCGACCGAGCAGGCGACCGGCGTGAAGCAGGTGAACATCGCGATGAGCCAGCTCTCGCAGCTCACGCAGCGCAACGCCGCCGCCTCCGAGGAGCTGGCCGCCACCGCCCAGGACCTGCGCGTGCGCGCCGGCGAGCTGCTCGGGCGGATGGCCTTCTTCAAGCTCGCGCGGGCCTCACGCGCGACGGCGCCCCCGTCGCCCGACCCGCACGCCCTCGTGGATCACCTCCTCGTGGGCGCGCAGGTGAAGCTCGAGCCGCGCGCGGAGGCCTGACCTGCGCTACGCGCTCGCGCGGCCGAGGAGGCGTTGGAGCTCCGCGTCGTGCAGGCGCGAGAGCAGCACCAGCGACACGGTGGCGCCGATGCCCGCGTAGAGCATGTCGCTCTGCGCGTCCCACACGTAGCCCTGGGTGCCGAGGAAGGCATCGCCGCCCGCCGGGTCGAGCACCAGCGCCGCGCCCCACTCGAAGAGCTCGTAGAGCGCCGCGAAGCCCATGATGACGTTCAGCAGGATGAAGGTGAGCCAGCCGCCGCGCTCGAGCTTCGTCTTGCGCAGCAGCACCTCGCGCACCACCAGCACCGGGAAGAAGCCGAACGCGAAGTGGCCGACCTTGTCGTAGTTGTTGCGCGACCAGCCGAACGCAGCCTTCGCCCACTCGCCGAGCGGCGCCTTCGCGTACGTGTAGTAGCCGCCGTACACGAGGATGAGGACGTGCACGAAGACGCAGACGTAGATGAGCCGCGTCATCGGGAAGCGCTTCCACGTCACCGCCAGCGCCACCATGCCGGCGAGGCCCGGCCCCACCTCGAGCAGCCAGTTGAGCTTGCCCTCGGGCGTGGTGAGCAGCGTCCACGCGAAGATGACGAGCATCACGCCGCCGAGCGTCGCCGGGAGTCGCGCCTCTGTTTTCATGCAGCTGCGTCTTAGCCGTGCCGCGCGGCGACGGCCTCACTTCGGGCAGTAGACCGTCAGCCCCGTGGGCCGCGTGTCCTTGCCGAGCACCTGGCTCACGTACTGGAACTGGAGCTTCTTCGTCGAGCCATCGCACCGCTTCGTGAGCGCCTCCTTCACCTTGCGCTGGCAGTCGAGCGAGCGCGCCTCCACCGCCTCGGCCACCACCGCGCCGCTGGCGTCGAGCGCCTTGCACCGCACCTCGTCGCGCTTGCCGCTGCTCGCGCTGGCCGCCGCGGCCGCCGACGCCCCGCTGCGGATCTTCGCCGAGCACGACGTGCCCAGCGACAGCACCTCGTCGAGCTTGAACGAGCGCGGCTGCGCGCAGTCGATGGCCTTCGCCTTCTCGACCTCCTCGGTGCACTTCGGGTTGAGCGTCTTCTTGAGCACCTCGCAGCTCTTCGTCTTGCCCTTGTCGACCTCCGCCTGCGCCTCCTCCTTCGTCTTCGCCTCGCCAGCGAACGAGAGCGCGGCGACGAGCGCACCGCAGCACGACACCAGCTGGAACAGAGCCTTCACTTCGAACCTCCTCGAGCGGCCGCGCGGAGCTGCGCGGGGCGCGCCGCTCCATCGCAAGCGGCGTTCCAGCGCGCCTTCGGCGGACGGGCGTCCGCGAGGTGGGGACCCCGAGACCACACCCGGGGACCTCCGCTCCCCTTCTGCGCGCGCGCGGACCCGCTACGCTCCGACACGCTCTGAACGAGAACCTCGTCCCCACCGGCTTCCAGCTCGTGCGTCGCATCGGCCGCGGCGGCATGGGTGAGGTGTTCCAGGCCGTGCGGCTCGGCGCGGGCGGCTTCCGCAAGGACGTGGCGCTCAAGCGGCTCGCGCTCGACCAGTCCATCGAGGGGCGCGCGGTGCAGCGCTTCCTCCAGGAGGCGCGCATCACCGCGCGGCTCGACCACCCCCACCTGGTGCGCGTGTACGACCTGCTCGACGAGGGCGGCGTGCACTTCATGGTGATGGAGCTCCTGCGCGGGCTCAACGTGCTCGAGCTGGTGCGCGCGCTGCGCCCCGCGGGCCCCATTCCCTGGCCGCCGCTGCTCGAGGTGGCGCGTCAGGCGCTCGAGGGTCTGGCCCACGCGCACGCGCTCCGCGGCGACGACGGCACTCCGCTCGGCCTCGTGCACCGCGACCTGACGCCGCGGAACCTCTTCGTCTGTGAGGACGGCGTGGTGAAGGTGCTCGACTTCGGCATCGCGCGGCTGCGCCAGGGGCCGGGGGCCTTCACCACCACCGGCAGCCTCGCGGGCACCTTCGAGTTCCTCTCGCCCGAGCAGGCGCGCGCCGAGCCGCTCGACGGCCGGAGCGACCTCTACCAGCTCGCCGCCTCGCTCTACTTCTGCCTGACCGGCCGCTCGCCCCACGGCACCGGCGGCCCGCTGGAGCTGCTCCGCGAGGCGATGCACGGCACGCCGCCCCCGCTGCGCACCCTGCGGCCCGACGTGCCGCCCGAGGTCGAAGCGGTGGTGATGAAGGCGCTCGCGCACGCGCCGGAGCAGCGCTTCGCCGACGCCCTCGCGATGCGCGACGCGGTGGCCGCGCTCCTCCGCGACGAGACGCCCGCCCTCGCCGAGCTCGTCGCCCGCGCGCGCCCGCGTGAAGACGTCGCGCCGCGCCTCGACGACGCGCCCTCCGACGAGGGTCCGCCCACGCGCCCGCTCGCGCCACGTGACGAGGCGTCACCGACGCAGCCCATGCGCGCCCGCCCGCGCGGGGCCATCGCGCCGCCGGCCACGACGCCGAGCCGCCGCGGCGTGCTGCTGGCCCTCGGTGGCGCGGCGCTGGCTGGCGCTGGAGTGCTCGTCGGCGCGCAGCTCCCCCGCGCCGCGCAGACCGCGCTCCCGCGCTGGCAGCGGCGCAGCTTCCGGCGCGGCACGGTGCACGGCGCCGCCTTCTCTCCCGACGGGCGCGGGCTGGTGGTGAGCGCCACCTGGGGTGAAGACGCGCCGAACGTCTGGCTCTCGTCGCCCGACAGCCCGGAGACGCGCTCGCTCGACGTCCCGGGCCAGGAGCTGCTCGCCGTGGGCCCCAACGGCGCGCTCGCCCTGCTCGACGACGCGCAGCCGCTCTATGGCTTCGCGCGGCGCGGCACGCTGATGCGCGCGGCCCTCGCGGGAGGTGCGCCGCGCGCCGAGCTCGAGGCGGTGCAGTCGGCCGACTTCGCGCCCGACGGCAGCCTGCTGGTGCTCCGGTGGCTCGACGAGACGGCGCGGGTCGAGTGGCCCGCCGGCAAGGTGCTGGCCGAGACGAGCTCCGGGTGGTTCTCCGAGCCGCGCATCTCGCCCGACGGCCGCCACGTCGCGTGGCTCTTCCACCCCGGGCGCTACGACGATCGCGGCCGGCTGGTGGTGGTCGACCGCGGTGGGCGGCAGGTGCTCGAGAGCGAGGAGTTCCTCACCGCGAAGGGCGTCGCCTGGCGCGACACACGCACGGTGTGGCTCACCGCGAGCCGTGACGACAACACGCGCGCGCTGTGGGCCGCGCCGCTCGATGGCCCGCCGCGCCTGCTCAGCCGCGCCCCCGCGTCGCTCACGCTCTTCGACGTCGACGAGCTCGGCCGCGCGCTCGTCACCCGCGACTCGTTCGACATCACCGTCTCGTTCGCGCAGGACGGCGTCAGCGGCCGCGACCTCTCGTGGTTCGACGCCAGCTTCGCGATGGGGCTGTCCGACGACGGGCGCGTCGCGCTCCTCAACGAGGGTGGCGGTGACGCGGTCGCAGGCGACTACGGCGCGTACCTCCGCCCGACGGACGGCGGGCCGGCGGTGCGCCTCTCGAGCGGCCACGCGGCGGCCCTCTCTCCCGACGGCGCGCACGCGCTGGTCATCGCCTCCACGTGGGACCGGCTGCTCCTCGTGCCGGCCGGCGCGGGCACGACGACCGAGCTGCTCGCGCGCCCGGGCCTGCAGGCCGCCAGCTTCTCGCCCGACGGCACGCGCGTGCTCGTCGCCGCCAGCGGCGCCCGCGCGCAGGAGCTCTTCGAGCTGCCGGTCAGCGGCGGCGCAGCCGTCGAGCGCACCGTCGCCGGGCACGCCTGGCGCGCCCCGTCGTGTCCCCTCTCTCCCGATGGCGCGAGCCTCGTGCTGACCGAGCTGGCGAGCGATCGCCTGCGCCTCTTCTCGCGCGGCGGCACTGCGCGGGAGCTGCCCGGGGTTCAGCCCGGCGAGGCGCTGGTGCGCTTCTCGAGCGACGGCCGGGCGCTCTTCGTGACGAGGTTCGACGAGCTCCCCGCGCCCGTGGTGCGCGTCGACCTCGAGACGCAGGAGCGCCGGCTGCTGTACCGCCTCGCGCCGACCGACACCACGGGCGTGTCGCGCATCTTCCCGCTGGCGCTGTCGGCTGACGCGCGCGCCGCGGCCTACACCTGGAGGCGCACGCTCTCGGTGCTCTACCTCCTCAGCGACCTGGAGCCGCGATGACGACCACGCACACCGTGACCCTCTCGCGCGACGCGGAGGGCGAAGTGGCGGTGTACGAGCCGCTCCGCCTCAACGTCGTCGCGGGCCCCGACGCTGGCGCGCGGGTGGTGCTGCGCCGCGACACGCTGGTCATCGGCACGCACGAGTCGGCGGACCTGCGGCTCACCGACGACACCGTCTCGCGCTTCCACTGCGAGCTGGCGCGCGAGCAGGGGCGGCTCGCGGTGCGCGACCTCGGCAGCCGTAACGGCACGAGCATCGACGGCGTGCAGGTCGAGCGCGCGTGGGCCGAGCCGGGGCAGCGCCTGACGCTCGGCCGCACGACGCTCGAGCTCACGAAGGGCGAGGCGGGCGAGTCGGCGCGCGTGCCGCTGGGCCGCGAGCGCTTCGGGGCGCTGGTTGGCCGCTCGGTGGCGATGCGCACCGCGTTCTCGCTGCTCGAGCGGGCGGCGGCCAGCGACGCCACGGTGCTGCTCGAGGGCGAGACCGGCACCGGCAAGGAAGGCGCGGCCGAAGGCATCCACGAGGCGAGCGCGCGCGCGAAGCGGCCCTTCGTGGTGGTCGACTGCGGGGCGATTCCACCGCAGCTCCTCGAGAGCGAGCTCTTCGGGCACGAGCGCGGGGCCTTCACCGGCGCGGTGGCGCGGCGCGAGGGCGCCTTCGAGGCGGCGCGCGGGGGCACCGTCTTCCTCGACGAGGTGGGCGAGCTGCCCGCGGAGCTCCAGCCACGGCTCCTGCGGGTGCTCGAGCGGCGCGAGGTGAAGCCGGTGGGCGCCACGCACTACCTGCCGGTGGACGTGCGCATCATCGCCGCCACGCACCGCGCGCTGCGCGCGGAGGTCAACTCGAAGAGCTTCCGCGCAGACCTCTACTATCGCCTCGCGGTGCTGGTGGTGCGCCTGCCGGCGCTGCGCGAGCGCGCGGACGATCTCCCGCTGCTCGTCGAGGCGCTCCTCGAGCAGCTCCACGCGTCGACGCTGCCCGAGGCCGCGGCCGTGCGAGCGCCCGAGACGCTCGAGCGGCTCGCCCGGCACGCGTGGCCGGGGAACGTGCGCGAGCTGCGCAACTGGGTGGAGCGCTCGCTCGCGTTGAGGGAGCCGCCCGCGCTCGAGAGCGCTGCGGAGGCCGCGGCGAGCCCCACAGCGACGCTCGACCTCAAGGACGCGCGCGCCCGCGCCAGCCTTCAGTTCGAGCGGCAGTACCTCGAGGACATGCTGGCGCGCACCGGCAACAACGTGGCGAAGGCCGCGCGCGAGGCGGGGGTCGATCGCAAGTACTTCTACCGGCTGCTCTATCGCCACGGGCTGCGCTGACGCTCACCGCCGCACGAGCCGCTCGCTGCGCTCCTCACCTGTCTCGGCGTCGACACCGAAGAGGTCCACCGACTCCACCTTCGGCGCCAGGCCGCCGCTCGCTTTGACGAAGATGCGCCGCAGCACCGCGGCGCGGCCGTCGATGACGCTGGTGGCGACGAGACAGCCGGCGCGGTCGACGAGCTGGATGACGCGCTCGCGGAAGGCCTTGAGCTTCAGCTCGAAGCTGGAGCCGCGGCGCTCGAGCTCGAAGCCGTAGGCGAAGGCGCGCTCGAAGAGGGTGAGCGGCTCGCGCCCGCCGTTGCGCGCGAGGAGCAGCCAGTTCGCCACCACCGGCGCGCGCTCGTCGGAGCTGCGCTCGTAGAGCACCACGTTGGCGTTGGTGCTCCGCTCGATGCGGAACAGCTCCGTCGGGCACGAGGGCTCGGCGGCGAGGACGTGGAGCAGCGCGACGGTCAACACGGCGCCCGAGCGTCGCATGCGCACCTTCTGGCGGGCGAGGCGGCCCTGCCCGATCGCCCGTTGTTCTCACGGACAGCACGTGGCCCCGCAGGCCGGTGCTCTACTCTGAGCGCCGGTCACGCCTGCGCGACAGCGTTGTCAACTTCGAGGCGCACGGCTTGAGACCCACGCCCGGTCGCGTCGCTGTCATCAACGAGTACGAGCCTGTCTCGGGTGAGTCGCCTCGCGACGAGACTTCGCCACGCGCGCTGTCTTCGAGCAGGCCGCGATCACCTGCTGAGGCGCTCCTCCTCCGGCACGCTGCGCTCGCGCTGCTCACCCAGGGCGTCGACGTCGAGGCGCGGCCCGTCCGGCGCGAGCAGCACCGGCACCGAGCGGCTCCGCACGCCCTCGCGCGTGCAGGTGACCCCGTGCACCACCGGTCGCGCCGAAGGCAGCGGCAGCCGCACCACGCAGTCGCCCTCGAGCGGCCCCACCGGCTCGCGCGCCACGACGACGCGGAAGCCGTTCAGCTCGCGGCGTAGCACCTCACCGGGCTCGAGGTGGAACACCGTCAGCTCCGGGCCCATGAAGAAGCGGTCCTCCTGACCGCGGAGCCGCGCCAGCATCGGCGACGACGGCGCGCCCGAATCGCGCGAGGGGTGCCAGGTCCACCGCTCGAACGACGCGACGCCCACCTGCGGGAGGTCGGGCGTGATGGCGATCGACACCGACGGGCGCGGCACCACCGGGCCCGGGGTGAAGGTGAAGTACTGATGGCTCGTGGAGTCGAGCACCAGCGCCACCCGCTTCCGCTGCGAGTTGGTGTGCAGCACGCGCGTCGCCGTCTGCGCGCCGCGGAGCTGGGCGAAGCGCATCGCGACGTACAGCGACTCCGGCGAGTCGACCTCGCGGAGGAACAGCTCGTCGAGCGCGAAGCCGCTGATGGTCGAGAACGCCGACTCGTCGTGGAACGTGGCCCACGGCTCGGGCTGGTAGTGCGAGAAGTCGACGCTGGCCACCACCAGCGCGTCGGCCGGGAGCGTCGCGTGGAGCCGCTGCGCGAGCGCCTCGAGCTCGGCGCGCGGCGCGGCCCACTGGAGGACGACCGGCACGAAGCGCGCGTCCGGCAGCAGCCGCCGAACGAAGGGCGCGTGCACGTGGATGGAGTGCTCGCCGACGAACGCCTCGTCGCGTGTCCCGCCGCCGAGCTGCGCCGCGAGCGCCGCGTCGGTGACGAGGGGCCCGTACACGGTCTCGTACGTCACGGCGTGGGCGACGGTGAGGCCGGTGCCGCGGGCGTAGTGATCCGGCCCGAGCACCACCACCGCCGACGGTCGCCCCGCGGCCAGCGCGGCCCAGAAGCCGGCGAGCTCGTGCGCGTCGATGAGGTGATGCGGCGCCACCACCGCGACCGGGCGCGTCGGCAGGGTGAGCGGCTCCGCGTGGGCCGCGATGTCGTCCCACATCACGCGGTCGCCGGGGTACGTGCCGCGCACCACGGTCGCGCAGCCGCTGACGAGCAGCGCGGCGGCGAGGAGGCGCGTCATCGGTAGAGCAGGCCGCCCCACTCGACGACGGCGAAGCCCTGGCGCTTCGCGGGCGTGAGCACCTGCGGCTTCAACGGCACCGGGGCGTCGAGCGCGCGGAAGTCGACGAGCACGCGGATGACGCTGTCGGGCGCGGGCGACACCTCGAGCGGCGCGGCGCGGTCGATCTCCTCTCGCGGCACGAAGCGCACCGCGGCCCACGGCTTGACCGTCATGCGCGCGAGCCAGAACTCCATGAAGTCTGCCGTCTCGCGCGCGTCGAGGCCGAGCGTCTGCACCGAGCGCTCGAGGAACCTCGGCAGCTCGGCGCGCGACACCACGAAGCCCTCCGCGAGCGGCTGCGGCGCGTCCTCGAGGCCGCTCTCCCAGAAGAGGTAGCGGTGCGTGCGGCCGTCGGCGGTGGTCAGCCGCCCGCGCGGCGTGGCCTTCACCGTCCAGCCATCGCGGAACTCCGGGTCAGACTTGAGGACGCCGGTCGCCGGGTGCACGCGCACCGACACCTGCTGCTCCGTCGTCGGGTAGAGGTAGATGACGGGCTTGGCCATCTCGCCCTCGTACTCGTGGAACGAGACGCGGAGCTCGGCGAGCGCGACCGCGCCGTCCTGAAAGGTGGCCACGAAGCGGAAGCGGTTCGAGCCCAGCGACATGTTCTTGAGCTTCTTGCTCACGCGGTACGTCCAGGTGCGGTCGCCGGGCTTGAACGACTTGATCAACGAGCGCGCCTGGATCTCGCCCGACGCATCGAGCGAGATGGCCTCGATGCGCGCGCAGCCCTCGGCGACCTCGCCGGAGAACTCGGTGCTCGGCTCGTAGAGGCTCGCGCCCTCCGACGGCGAGGTGATGGTGATGGTCTGCCCGGGCGCGGCGGTGGTGCCCGGCAGCCCCTTCGGGTCGACCTTGATGCGCTCGAAGACCTGCCGCGGCTCGCCCGGCGCCTCGCAGACCACGCGCGTGTGGGCCTCGCCGAGGGTGAGCGTCCACACCGTGGGGCTCTTGTCGAACTTCACCTTGATGACGCGGTTGGCGTCGTCGTGCTCGACGATCTTCAGCGGGCGCAGCGAGCTCCGCTTGAGGCTGGCGTACGAGACGTTGGGGCCGCCGGCGACGAAGAGCGTCTCCTTGCTCGCCGGGTCACGGTACGTCTCGTCTTCGGCGAACGCGGAGGTCGCGAGGACCAGCAGCAGCAGAGCAAACAGGCGCATGGGCCCAGTCTCGCACGCGGAGACGACCACCGCCTCGGTCAGCGAGTGGATCACGCCGGTGTCGAGCGCCCGACGCGCTGCTCAACCTCCGCCACAGCGACCCGAGCTCAACTGCTTCGCTGTCGGCCGCGGCGCGACGAGCTTTCCCGCCTTCACCGACACCCGCCAGCGCCGTGAATACTCGACGTACTCCTCGCCCATCACGCACGACGGCGCGGCGTACTTCTCTTCGAAGACGAGCGTGGTGCCATCGACGTCGATGGTGTTGACGGTCGCGAAGTCACTGTCGGTGTTCTTCAGCTCGAGCGTCTCGACGGCCTTGCCCTTCCGAAGGAAGACGTAGACCGACCAGCCCTTCGTTTCGAACTCGCTGCCCTGGGGCTGGTGGCCGCTGACGAGGAACGCGCTCAACTCGGCGCCGTTGACGGTGACGCGCTCGACGCGGCTGAGCGTCCAGGTCGGGTCCTCGAACTCCTTCGTCGTCGTGGTGTGTGGGCACGCATCGGGCTTCGACCACTTCACGGTGCGCGTGTAGACGGCGGGCTCGAGCGCATCGAGTACGTCGACCGCGAAGTCGGGTGTGGCGCCCGCGCAGACGCCGAGCAACACCACGAACAGGCCGGGCTTGAGCCCCGCGAGCGAGTCGCTCCGGACGACCTGCGGAAACCCGGGGGCGAGCTCGACGAACCCCCACGCCTCCGAGCGCTCCGCCCACTCGCGCATCGAGGCGTCTGCGAGCTCCTGCGTCGACCCTCCGCCCCAGATCACCGCAGTCGCGTCAGCCCAGGCAGGGAGCGACAGCACCAGCACGGTCAGAAAGGTGCGGACCATGGCCAGCAGCAAACACGACGCGGCGGGAACGCGCGAGTCCCGGCAAAGGTGAGGGCCTGCAGCAGCAGAGCGGCGAGCGTCACGGAGGGTCGAAGGTCAACCGCGTGAGCGTCGCCGTGGGGTTGTCGGTGCGAATGACCAGCTCGTCGCGGTCCCACTCCTTGGAGAAGCTCTTGAGCGTGCCGTTGGGCGTGAAGGGAATCGACGTGACGCTCAGCCTGACGTGGTCGACGATCATCAGCTTCGTCGCGCCGAGCACCACGCCCACGCGCTGGTTGCCGAGCCCCGCCACCGCCACGGCCGACTCGGGCAGCGTCACCGCGGTGCCGTTGGCCCAGTAGGTGGTGCCCGCCGCGCCGCCGACCTCCCCGCCCTCGGCGAAGTACTGCGTGGGCACGGCGGAGAAGCGCACCCCGATGGTCTGCGCGCCAGTCGTCGTCAGCCACGCCAGGTTCCACACGCTCGCGATGTTCGACCGGTAGAGGAAGTGCACGTGGCCGGTCGAGGCCTCCGCGTAGAACGGCCCGCTCAACGTGTAGCCGTAGTTGTACTGCCCGGCGAAGGACACGGGCGTGGTGCAGGAGTTCGTCGACAGCTCGCAGCTGTACCGCTGCAGGCTGATGTTGAGGTTGGGGGCGTAGGTGGTCGTCGAGAGCCACGAGTCGCTGCCGGAGATCGACGGCACGAAGAAGTGGCCGATCGAGAAGTTGGGCGTGAAGCGCGTTCGTGAGGTGGTGTTCATCCACCCGTTGTTGGTGCGGATCGCCTGGCCGGACAGCGACACCTCGAGCCACGTCGGCGGAGCGCCATCGTCGAACGGCGGGTCGGGCAGCACCGCGAGCGTCGCGCCGTCGTACTGGTAGATGTTGTTGCCGACGGTGCCGTAGTACCGCGCCCGGTCGCCGCGCTGCACCCAGAGGTTGGGCACGGGCGAGAGCGCCTGCGTGCCGATGAAGCGGCCGGAGCGCAGCTTGCCCGCCAGCGGCCGCTCGATGCCGTCGCCGCGCACGTACGTCATGTTCCCCGCCACCCACGGCTCGGGCAGCACGAACTGCGCGGCGATGCTGGTGCCTCCGTCGAGCGCGGGCACCAGCGTGCCGTTGCCGAGGCGAATCGAGCCCAGCGGCGCGAGGTTGTTGCCGGCGATGCTGTAGGTGCGCTCCGCGTCGCTCGCCCCCGCGTCGGCCATGAAGAGGGTGGGGCCGCTCTCGCTGGTGATGACCGGATACTGCGGGTCGACGGTGAACGGCCCCCAGGTCGCGATGCCGGTCGACATGGTGACCACGATGTTCCCCGTCGTCGCGCCGGCGGGCACCGTGGTGTTGATCTGGGTGTTGGTGATGCCGGTGATGGTCGCCGCCACGCCGTTGAAGGTGACGCTGACGCCCGTGGTCGTGGTGCCGAAGCCGTTGCCATAGAGCGCGACGGGCCCGCCGACCACCGAGCCCGTGGGGTTCACGCTGCTGATGCTCGGCGGAGGGGTGATGCTCACCGTGAAGCTCGACGTCACCGTCGGCGCTCCGAACTTGGTCACGCTCAAGGTGCCCGCCATCGCGCCCGCGGGCACGATGACGGTGAGGATCAGCGCGCTCGCGGTCTGCACCGTCAGCGGCGTCGTGCCGAGCTTCACCACGTTCCCCAGCGGGTCGGGGTCGAAGTCGCTGCCGTAGATGGTGAGCGTCCCGCCCGTCGGCACCGAGCGCGGCTGGGCGTCGGAGATGACCGGAGGCCGGATCAGCGCGAAGGCGGTCGCGCTCTGCGCCGAGCCGCTGCGCGTCCGCACGCGGATGAGGCCGCTGGTCGCCGAGGCCGGCACGGTCACCACCAGCTGCGTCGACGAGGCGGAGGTGACGTTCGCCGGGGCCCCGTTGAAGTCGACCTGGTTCAGCACTGCGGTCGGCTCGAAGTTCCGCCCGGTGAGCGTGACGGCGTCTCCGGGGTTGCCGTTGGCCGGCGCGAAGCTGGTGATGGAGGGCGCGACGGTCACCGGCGGCACCCACAGCGGGTCGCACAGGTTCCCCACGCCGTTGGAGTCGTCGTCGGCCTGATCGGGGTTCCACGTGCGCGGGCAGTTGTCGGTGGCGTTGGCCACGGTGTCCTGATCGAGGTCGGAGTCGCACACGTCGCCGACGTGGTCGCCGTCGAGGTCGTCCTGCAGGGGGTTGAAGCTGGCCTGGCAGTTGTCGAGCGCGTTGGAGATGCCGTCGCCGTCGAGGTCGAGATCGCACAGGTCGCCGGCACGGTCGCGGTCGGTGTCGGTCTGCGCGCCGTTGGCGTCGCCCGGGCAGTTGTCGAGCGCGTTGGGCACGCCGTCGCCGTCGAGGTCGGAGTCACATGCGTCGCCGGCCTGGTCCAGGTCGAGGTCGTCCTGCGTCGGGTTCGCGAGGTCGCGGCAGTTGTCGCCGAGGTTCACCACGCCGTCACCGTCGAGGTCGTCGTCACACACGTCGCCGCGGCCGTCTCCGTCGAGGTCGCGCTGCGAGGTGTTGGCCACCTCGGCGCAGTTGTCGGCGAGGTTGCTGACGCCGTCACCGTCGCCGTCGTCATCGCAGGCGTCACCGCGTCCGTCGCCGTCGGCGTCGGCCTGCGAGGGGTCTGCCTGCACGCGGCAGACGTCGGGCAGATCGCGCACCCCATCGCCGTCGGAGTCGACGTTCAGCGGGTCGGTCACCACGCCGTCGACGCCCGCGCTGAGCTCCTCGACGTCGAGCAGCCCGTCGCCGTCGTCGTCGAGGTCGCTGGCGTCTCCGATGCCGTCGCCGTCGGTGTCGCGCGTCTCGGCGTGGTCGCGGGGGAAGGGGTCGTCGGCGTTGGGGACGCCGTCACCGTCGAGGTCGTCGTCGCTCGCGTCCGTCACGCCGTCGTCGTCGAGGTCGTTCGCCGCGGCGGCGACGACGCGGAGCGTGCCGAGCGAGAGCTCCGAGACCACCGCCGCCACCCCGTCGAGGCGCAGCGAGCGCAGCCCCTCGCCCGTGAGCTCGAGGCGGTACATGCCCGCCGGCACGCCCGAGAACGAGAAGTCGCCCGCGGCGGTGTCGAGCTCGGCCAGCGGCTGCGTGGTGCCCGCCGCGAAGAGCGCGAGGTGCGCGCGCGCGGACTCCGGGGCGTCGACGAACTCCAGCGTGCCGACCACGCGGTTCAGCTTCGGCGCGGCGCGCGCGAGCACCAGCGGGCGCGCCTGCGTCACCTGACCCGACACCACCTCGACCGTCTCCTGCTGGGGCGCGAAGCCGTCGGCCAGCGCGCCGAGCGAGAACGTGCCCTCGGGCAGCTCCGGGAGTCGGAAGGTTCCATCGTCACCGGTGAGCGCCTGGTAGCGTGTGCCCGCGAGGTAGATGAGCGTGCCGGCGTTGCCGCTGACCTGACCGGCGAGGGTGACGCGGCCCTGAATCTCCCCGGTGCCACGCAGCGGGAGGTCGCCGAGGAAGAGCTTCTGTCCCAGCTCGACTTGCACCGTGCGACGCAGCCCGCGCGGCGCGCGCCCATCGGGCTGAGCCGCGAGCTCGAGCGAGAGCGTGGCCCGCCCCGGCAACACCGGTGACAGCGAGAAGAGCCCGTCGTTGTCGGTCTGCGTCTGCAGCGTCGTGCCCTCGATGAGCACCTGCACGCCCACGAGCGGCGCGCTCAACGCGTTCGCAGGGTCGATGACCCGCCCCGAGACCGACGCAGGGCCCGGCGGTGGCGGAGCCGCCGGCAGCTCCAGGTTCCTACAGCCCGCAAGCACTCCGAGCCCCAGCACCAGTACGCGTCGGTTCACACGCGGAACCTAGGTCATTCCGGTCAGGTTGGAATCGCTCAGATCGGGACGCCGGCCGAGAACTCGCCGCCACGGCCCTCGGGTCGTTGCACACCGTCGGCGGCGCGAGTGTCACGCCGGGCATGACGAAGAAGGGTCGCTTCGGAGATGCGCGCTCGGCGCTGAATGCGTCGATCATCAGCCAGCAGAACGGGGCCTACGAGAAGTCGCTCGCCGCGGTCCTCGAGGCCTTGCGCCTCGACCCGTCGGTCGGCGACGCGCACTACCAGCACGGCTGCGTCCTGGTGCGGCTCGGCCGGCTTGACGAGGCCGCCGAGGCGGTGAAGCGCGCCGCCGAGGTCGACCCCGCAACCATCGGGCCGATGCGCCACGACGACGACCTCGCGCCAGTGCGCCAACACCCTGCGCTCGGCCGGCTGCTCATGTCCCCGAAGACGCCGCGGGCGTTGCCGAAGAGCGTCGACGACGCGGTGGCGCTCCTCGTGAAGGCTGGCGTCAAGCTGCCACCCCCGAGCCGCGCGAGCGGCAAGGCACCGCCGGCGCTGCAGCCCTTCTTCGCGCTCGCGTCACGACTGCCCAGCAACGCCATCCAGAGCGTGGGTGAGCTCCCCAGGCTCTCGCGCAAGCTGGCGCGCGACCTCGCCCGGGCGGAAGCCGACGGCGACCTCGGTGACGGCCTCGACCGCGCGCTGTTCTCCGACGCGAAGCAGTTGATCGCCATCGGTGAGGCCGGCAACGGAGGCCTCTACTTCCTCGACCCCCGCCATGGAGAGTTCGTCTTCCAGCTCGCGCACGACGAGACCGAGCTCTGTGTGGAGACCGCCACCCTCGGCGCCTTCGTCGCACGCGAGGGGCTGCGGGGCCTCCTGCCCGACGACGACTTCGTGAAGCTGCTGATGTCGAGCCAGCGTGCGGCCCGGACGGCGCTGAAGGCAGCGCGCGGCAAGTGACCTCGTCGAAGGTGAAGCCCGAGGGCATTCCGGGCCGGTTGGAATCGCTCAGGTGCCGATGTCAAAGTGCGGAGACGTGGGTGTGTTGGTCGATCTCCAGGCTGGTGTGGTGACCGCCGCCGAGCGCGACGGGGTCTTCGTCGCGCACGAGACGTTTCGCCTCAAGCGCCTGAGCCTCGGCGCCCACGCCCTGCTCTACCTCAGCGTGGTCGGAGACGTGACGGAGGCGGACGCCGGCCCCGTGCCGCCCGGCGCGTACCAGGTGGCGGGCACGTTCAGCGTTCTCGTGCGGCGCAAGGGCCGCGAGTTCCGGGCAGAGGAGCTCTTCCCGCAGCGGTACCTCGTGGTCGAGCCCACGACGGCGCGCTTCGTCAGCGAGGTCGAGGTGTTCAAGGCCCTCGGCGCCTGCGAGGCGCTGCTCGCCCTGGGGCTGGGCGACGCGGCCATCTCGCTCGAGCTCGGCGACCTCACCAACGCCCGCTACCAGTGGCTCCGCGCGCGCGACGGGCTGTAGGGCGAAGGCGGCCCTGAATGTTCCGACCGCTCCGGCGTTGCAGAAGCGATGGCCGCGCGCGCGACCGGCTGGCTGCTGACCACCCTGCTCTTCGCCAGCTGCGTGACGACGTCACTGCGGGGCGAGGCGCCGGTCACCTCGAGCGCTGAGGAGTGGGTGCCGTTTCCCGAGCGAACGTCTGGCGGCGACTTCATCGGCTTCGTGGTCGCCTCGCACGCGGCGAGCCTGGTGGGCCTCAAGTCACTCAAGGCGCGCTTTCCGAAGCTGCCTGACGACTGCACGGGCCTGGTGCGCGCGGCGTGGGCGGACGTGGAGCTCGACCTCCTCGAGGGCGCCGAGCCCGGCGACAACGGCGTCAGCGCGATGTTCCGCACCGCCCAGCGCCGCGACGCGCTCGTCGAAGGACCGCCCGAGCCGGGAGACCTCATCTTCTTCCGCGAGACGTACGACCGGAACCGCGACGGCCGCTTCAACGACGGGCTCACGCACGTGGGCGTCGTCGAGGCGGTCGGCGACGACGGCACCATCACCTACGTGCACCGCGCGAGCGCCGGCGTCACCCGCGCGAAGGTCAACCTCCGCGAGGCCGCGCGCCACGCCACGAGCGACGGCACGGTCATCAACGACTGGCTGCGGCCGCGCTCGCGGCTCTCGCCCGCAGTGCTCGGCGCGGAGCTCTTCGCTGGCTTCGCGTCCGCCCGGCGGCTCACGCGGTGAGTCGACTCGTGGACCCCGCGACTCGGAGCCGGCAAGGCGCGCCACTTCGCGGCGAGCGAGGTCTCGCGGGCGCGACCTGCCCAGAACCGGTCGACGGACGTGGTGAGCGCGGCAGAAATCGGACTCGAGAAGCTCCGCTGTTGCCACGGCTCACAGCTCGAAGCGGCCGAGCTCCTCACCCGCGGGAGACAGCTCCACGACCGCCTCGCCGTCGGCGAACCACAGCCGGTGGCCATCGCTGATCATCGAGCGCTCCACGCCCGTGCGTCGGTGGGACCAGAGTGTCTTGCCGGTCGCCGGGTCAAAGCCCTCGACCAGCTCCGCGTTCCCCACCACCAGCACGCCGTCGAGCACCGACGCGAAGTCGGCGAACGAGTCGTCCACTCCGCGCCGCGTCTTCCACAGCACCTTGCCACCGGCGAACTGCACCACCAGGTGGGCCTTCATGCCGTCCTCTTCGCAGAAGGTGAGCTTCCCGCTCGGGGTGCGCAGCTCGAGCCGGCAGTCGAGTTCCCCGCTCCGCCCGCTGTCCCAGCCACAGCGTTGCCCCGCCACGCAGCGCAGGTCTTCGTGGAGCGCGCACCCGCCCGTCCCCTGCTTCTTCTTCCCCGTCGCCACGTCGAAGCGGAGCACCCCGTCGAAGACCGTCTTCACCAGCACCTGCCCCGCGCCCGCCGCGCAGGCGGTCACCTTGAAGTGCTGACTCCGCAGCAGGTACTGGCCCACCTCGGCGCCCGTCTCGTCGTCGTGAAAGGCCACGCCGAGCGAGTTCGCGTACACCACGCGGTCCTTCAGCGGCACGAGGTCGCCGCCACCGCTGGTCGAGAGCTTCGTGCGCCACGTCTGCGCGCGCGTCGCGCGGTCGAACTTCACCAGCTCCCCCATCGAGGCCACGTAGAGGGCGCCGTCGGTCACCGCGAGCGCCTGCACGACGCCGAAGGTCTGCCTGGGCGGTGGCGCCGGCTCGGGCGGAGGCGGCGGCTTCGGCACCGGCGGCACCACGACCGGCGGGTGTGGCCGCGGGGGCGGTGACGGCCGCTGGAGCGCCACGGCGAGCACCGCGCCCAGCACCACCAGCGCCGCCACACCAGCGACGAGCACCACCCCGACGCCGCGGGCACCTTCAGCCTGCTTCGGCGCGCGCTCCTCGGCGAGCACCTGCCGCACCGCCGCGCGGAGCTGCGTCGGCCCCACCGGCGGGTGCACCATGGTGGTCGCGCCGCAGAAGCGGCACGTCACCGCGCCCGTCTCGGGAGGAAGCGGAGCGCCGCACTGGCTGCACTTCGAAGCCGTCGCCATGAGCTGAAGCGTCACCGACTTCGCGCACCCCGGTGAGCGATTTCGTCGTCAGAAGCCGCCGAAGACGGGCACCAGCGCGCCGTAGTCGGTGAAGCCGACCGCGGCGCCCGAGCCCAGCGCCCCCTGCAGCTCGGAGCTGTACTCCGGGAGCTTCACGAACGTGCGCGCGCCGGCGACGCCCACCGCCTGGTACGCCTGCACGTCGGTCGCGCGGTTGCCGATGCCCACCGTCACCGGCAACGCGAGCGCGCGCATCGCGCCGGCCTTGTAGTCGACGGTCGGCTGGCCGGGCAGCGTCACCAGCGACGGCGCGAGCCGCAGCGCTCCGGCGGGGAAGCCCTTCGCCGAGAGCCACGCGCGCGTCTCGGGCGTGAAGTAGCGGCCGCGCGCGGTGATGTAGACGATGGCGTACCCGTGGTCGCGGAGCGTGGCGAGCGCCGCGGGCGCGTTGGGCTGCGCCGCGACGTTGCCGAGGCCGACCAGCGACTCGGGGAACGCGTTCTCGGCGGAGGTCAGCGTGCCGTCGATGTCGCTCACCACCACCTGCGTGCCCGCCGGCGCGACGACCGCCGTGAAGCGCGCGCTGGTGCGGTCGCCGAACACCGAGACGAAGAGGTCGCGCACGCCCGACGGCAACCGTGCCGAGCCCGTGAGCGTCAACGAGAAGCGCCCCTCGCCGTCGGTGAGCACCGGGCCGAGGTACGACCAGCTCCCGGAGCGGCAGGCGTAGAGCTGCACCCACTCGTCCTCGAGGGCCTTGTCGTTCACGCCGTACGTCGCCTCGCCGCGGATGACCTGCGAGCTGTCGCTCGACGACGCGACGAGGTCGACCCCGCGATGGCGCGCCTCGCCGAGCCCCGCGATGAGGTAGCTCTTGAGGTGACGCCAGCGGCCCGCACTCCCGGTGTCGGGCGTGCCGGTGCAATGCACCTCGGCGAGCGGCGCCCCGAGCGCGCCTTCTGTCTCGCCGTACTCGTCGCCTCCCCCGATGCGCGCGTCGCTCACTCCGCACGCGGTGACGAACATCGACGCTGCCAGGACCCAGCTCTGAATTTTCATGACCATTCCCCCACTGTTTCTCTGGCCGCGTAGTTCAGCGCCGCGCGCCGCACAACCTCCGAGTTGCATCGCGCGGTGGGTAGACTCGGCGCATGCGTGCGCTCGTGCTGGTCGTCCTGCTGTCGGGAGGCGCCGCCCGCGCGCAGGTCGATGCCGATCCCTGGCTGGGGCCCGACAAGGCGCTCCACTTCGCGGCGAGCGCGGGGCTGGCGGGCGTGGGCTACGTCGGCACGGCGTTCCTCACCGACGACGTCGGCTGGCGGCTCTTCGGCGGCGCTGCGCTTTCGCTCACTGCCGGCGCGGTGAAGGAGCTGCTCGACCTCGCGGGCCTCGGCACGCCCTCGTGGAAAGACTTCGTGTGGGACGTGCTCGGCTGCGCGACAGGGCTGCTCACCTCGTGGCTCATCGACCGCTTCGTCGTTACGCCGCTCGCGCAGCCGCGGCCCGCGGGCGCCTCTCCCTGAACGTGCAGAGAATGCGCGTCGCCAGGGCTTGTCTGCCGGGGGCCGTTGGGCCAGAAGGCCGCCTCGCATGCTCCGGTACAGCGCCGACTGGCGGACGATCTTCTTCCTCTGTGTCTTCGCAGCGCTCTCCATCGGGGGCTGGGTGCTCAACCCGAGCGGCCCGCTGCTCGTGGCGTGGGTCATCGTGACGATGGCCTCGTCGTGGATCTGCGCGGTCATCGCGCACAACACGGTGCACTGCCCGGTCTTCAAGAACCGCACGCTCAACAAGCTGATGCAGGTGTGGATCAGCCTCTCGTACGGCTTCCCCATCAGCGAGTACGTGCCGGGCCACAACCTCTCGCACCACAAGTTCGCCCAGGAGCGCGAAGACGTGATGCGCACCACCAAGGTGAACACCGGGTGGAACCTGCTCAACTTCCTCCTCTTCTTCCCCTCGGTGGCGATGGGCGTGACGGTGGGCAACTACCGCTACCTGGCGATGATGAAGAAGCGGCTGCCGGCGTGGAACCGGCAGCTCCAGCTCGAGCTGCTCGCGGTGTGGGGCACCAAGGTGGTGCTGCTGCTCATCGACTGGCGCAAGGCGGTGCTGTTCGTGATCATTCCCCACTTCTTCGCGGTGTGGGGCATCACCACCGTCAACTACCTGCAGCACGACGGCTGCGACAAGAACCACCCGGTCAACCACTCGCGCAACTTCGTGGGCCGGCTCTTCAACTGGTTCACGCTCAACAACGGCTACCACGGCATCCACCACGAGACGCCCGGCCTCCACTGGAGCCTCGCGCCGCAGGTGCACCGCGAGAAGTACGGCCCGACCATCCACCCCGAGCTCGAGCAGAAGTCGCTGGCCGTCTACATGTTCAAGGCCTTCATCTACCCGGGCAAGCGCGTCACCTACGACGGCAAGCCGGTGGTCATCGAGAACGAAGGGCCGGACCACGACTGGGTCGCCGCGCTGCAGGGCAACATCCCCGAGGATCAGCTCGGCGCCGCCGGCCTGGGCCGCTGATCAGAACCCGAAGCTCGCCTGCCGCAGCGTCGGCCCTTCGGTCGGCTCGGCGGCGAGCTGCCGGGCGAGCTCCAGCTCCTCGGCCGAGAAGAAGCACAGCGTGACGCGGGTGAGGCGCGGCTCGGTGGCCAGCGCCTCGCGCACCGTGGCCAGCGCCAGGCGCGTCGCGCGCTCGAAGGGGAAGCCGTAGACGCCGGTGGAGATGGCCGGGAACGCCACCGTGTGGAAGCCCGCACCGACGGTGAGCTCGAGCGCGCGGCGGTAGCAGCTGATCAGCTGACCGTCTTCACCCGCGGTGCCGCCGCGCCACACCGGGCCGACCGCGTGCGCGATGACCTTCGCCTTGAGGCGGAAGCCGGGCGAGAGCTTCACCTCCCCGGTGCGCGCGCCGCCGAGCGTGCGGCAGAACTCGAGGAGCTCGCGGCCCGCCGCGCGGTGAATGGCGCCGTCGACTCCGCCGCCGCCGAGCAGCGACGAGTTGGCCGCGTTGACGATGACGTCGTCGTCGAGCGTGGTGATGTCGCCGTGGATCAGCTGGAGTCGGTCGGTCATGGGCGCGGAGGACGGCAACGGGGCGCCTCCATGACGCGAGTCGCGCGGCCGTTCAACTGCTTCGAGTTCCCGAGCCGCCGATATTGGCCCTCGCAGCCGCTGGCGTCGGTGGTCGCTTCGGCGCTAGCAGCAGCGCCCATGCGTTCGTCGTTCTTCGTCGTGGTGCTGGTGCTCGTGGGGTGCGGCACGCCCCCCGCTTCGATTCCCGACCGTGAGGCCGGCGTGCGCGCACCGCGCTCGGCCGCGTGTGGCCAGCTCGACGGCACGCGCTGCCTGCTGCCGTGGCCCTCGAACGAATACACGGTGCGCGACGAGACCTCGCCCACGGGGCTGCGGCTGTCGATCGCCTTCAAGTCGCTGCCGGTGAAGGACAACCCGATCTCCCTCAACCGCGCCGACGGCTTCTCGGTCGCGACGCCGCTCGCGGTGGGCTTCCCGCGGCCGCTGGCGCCGTCGCTCCACGGGCAGAAGGACGCCAGCGCGGTGCGGCTGCTGCTCGCCCAGCCCGGCCGGGAGCACCGCGGCGAGCGCGTGCCGGTGCGGCTGGCGGTGGTGGCCGACGAGCTGAGCAGCGACGGCCTGCTCGTCATCTACCCGCAGCGGCCGCTGGAGTTCGACGCCGACTACGTGGCGGTGGTGCTCGACGAGGTGAAGGCCGCCGACGGCACACCGTACGAGCAGCCGGCGCTGGTGAAGGTCGCGCTGGGGCTGGTGGCGCCGGCGAACGACGACGAGCGCGCGCTGGCCGCCTACCACGCGCCGACCCGGGCGCTGCTCGCCGAGGCGGGCGTCGACGCCGCGCACGTGCTCCGCGTGTGGGACTTCACCACGCGCTCGGCGCAGAGCGTGTCGGGGCCGCTCGAGACGCTGCGCGCCGCCGCGCTGGCCACCGTCGACGCAGGCACGCTCTCGGTGGAGATCGCCAGCGCCGAGCTCGCGCAGAACGACCGGGCGATCGACGTGCGCGGCCAGGTGCGGGGGCTGCCGTCATTCCTCGAGGCCGATGGAGGCCTCGCGCTCGGTGGCGATGGGCTCCCGCGGCAGACGGGGCTGCGCGCCGCGCCGTTCCGCGCCATCGTGCCCGCGGGCACGGGCAGCTACCCGGTGGTGCTCTTCGGCCACGGCACCGGCGGCACGGTCAACGACACCACCTTCGACCCGGAGATCATCGCGGCGGGCGCGGCGAAGCTGAACCTCGAGTGGGGCGGGTGGACCGAGGCGACCACGGTGAACACGCTGGTGGGCTTCGACCGCGTGTACTCGGGCACCGATCGCTCGACGGGGCGGCTGCTGCAGTCGCTCGGTGACGCGGCGGCGATCCAGGCGTCGCTGGCGGGCAAGCTGGGCGACGCGCTGGCGGCGGCCACCATCGCGGGGCGCGCCAACCCCGCGGCGGGCAGGCGGCCCGACGTGAGCGCGCTGGTGTACGCGGGCGGCTCGCTGGGCGGCACCATGGGTTACGTGCTCTCGCAGTCGGAGCCGGCGATCCGCTTCGCGGTGCTCAACGTGCCCGGCGCGGCGTGGACGCACTTCGCGCCCGAGTCGGACCTGTGGAGCACCCTGAGCGTGGTCTTCACCGCGTCGACGCCGAGCGCCATCGACCGCGCGCTGGGCATGTCGATGACGCAGACCAACTGGGACCCCGTCGACGGCGCCGCGTGGGCCGCGCTCTCGAAGCGGAGCGACCTGATGATCCTCGCGCAGGAGAGCATCGGTGACCCGATCCTCCCCAACATCGGCTCGGAGTTCGTCGCCGCCTCGAGCGGCGCGGTGCAGCTCGGCGCGGTCATCGAGCCCATCGTCGGCGTGCAGCCGGTGCAGGGCCCGGTGTCGCGCACCGCCATCACCCAGTTCCGCGTGCCGGCGACCGAGACGGGCCTCGCGATTCACGGCTTCGCGGATCGCGGCACGCCGGCGGGCGTCGCGGCGCGCGAGCAGATCTCCGCGTTCATCACCTCGGTGTGGGCCGGGCAGCCGCGCATCGACGTGCCGCCGCTCTGCGCGGCGCGGCCGAACCAGAGCTGCGACTTCCGCTGAGCACTGCCCGACCGCGCGGGTAGAGTTCGTTTGATGTCAACGCATCGCGCGGTCGCGTCGCTGAAGGCGCTGTGCTCGTCGGGGGTCGATCTCCTCACGCAGATGCCGCTGAGCTCCGAGCTGCTCAAGGCGGTGGTTCCCTCGTTCAGCCTGTCGATGATCCGCGTCGACGCGAGCTGCGCGCCGCGCGAGCACTACAGCGAGCACTTCGACGAGTTCAGCCACCGCCTCTTCGCGTCGGCGGGCCACGTCTTCTCGGCCCGCTCGAACGACCCCGCGGCCTTCTCGAACCTGCTCCGGCAGCGAGACCCGGTGGGCAACCTCCTCGGCACCCGGCCGGAGTTCGTCGCGGGCGCCACCTACCAGCACCTCTTCCAGCGCAACGGCATCCACCACGTGCTCGACGTCGCGCTGCGCGACGCGCGCGGCCCGCTGGGCATCCTCGGCATCTTCCGTGAGCGCGACGCGAGGCCCTTCACGCCCGACGACGCGCAGCGCCTCCGCGAGCTCTACCCGTCGCTGGTGCACGCGCTCGCGGCTCCGCGTGGGGCGGGGCGCTTCGACGAGGTCGACGGAGCGATGCTCGTCGCCACGCGAGACGGCCGCATCGAGTGGCTCTCGCCGCGAGCGCGGCGCTGGCTCGAGGACGCCTCCGCAGGTGACGAGCGCGCCGCGCTGATGGATCGCCAGGTGCTCCCCGCTGCCTGCCGCGAGCTCTTCGCCCGGCTCGAGGCCAGCGCGCGGCCCCGTCGGGCAGCCTCGCGCGAGGTCCCCACCCTCACCCTCCCCATCGCCGGCGGCCGGCTCCGCCTTCGCGCCTACCGGCTCGGCTCGCTCGAGGGGCTCGATGCACGCTTCGGCGTG
>JBMORD010000315.1:0-50066 GCA_049322495.1 Myxococcota bacterium
CGCGGCGACCGCGTCGATCGGCTGATGCTCGCCGGGCTCTCGGTGCTGCTGCCCGCGGTGCCGTGGCTGTTCGGCTTCTCGGCGGCGTGGACGGTGGCCCTCGCGGGGTGCGCGGCCGGCGCGCTGATGGTGAAGGCGCGGCTCGCCGAGCGCGGCGAGGAGGGCAGCGTGGCGAGCGATCGACCCGCGGCGCTCCACTACGTCGCGACCGCGCTGGCGACCGGCGGGCTGGCGGTGGCGGGCACCGAGGTGGCGAAGATCCTCTCGTCGCGGCTGAGCGATCTCTCGACGCCGATGCTGATCAACTCCGCGGCCGCGGGCGTGGTCATCGCGCTCTTCGCGGGCATCGGCTCGCTCGCGTCGCACATCGCGCTCAAGTCCGACCCGGTCGAGGCGCGCGTCGAGGAGCTGCTCCCGTCGCTCTCGGGCGAGTTCGAGACGCAGCTCGTCCGCGCGCTGAGCCTCTACCGCCAGGCGGGCACGCAGCTCGCCGCCCTGCCCCGCGACGCCGCGCGCGAGGAGCTGGCGCGGACGCTCCAGAAGCTCACCAGGGACGCCGCGGAGCTCGCCGGCGAGTGGGCGGGCGTCGAGGCCCAGGTGCACGAGAACGCGCACGCCGATCTCCAGAAGGAGATCGAGGAGCTGACGCGCAGCGCGAAGTCGGCCCGGGACGCGGTGGCCCGGCAGCAGCTCGAGGCCGCGGCGTCGTCGCTCAAGGAGGAGCTCGGCCGCCTCGCCGAGCTGCGCCTCAAGCGGGAGCGCGTGCTCGCCCGCCTCAAGTCGCAGGTGGCGCTCCTCGAGCGGGCGCGGGTGGCGCTGATCGGCATGCGCTCGACCCACGCCACCGTGCGCGCGGCGGAGATGGCCGCGGTCTCGCGCAAGCTCAACGCGCTGGCGCTGTCTCAGAGCGACGAGGCGCGCCTCGGGCACGAGGTCGCCACGCACGCGGAGCTCGACAGCCTCGAGCAGCAGAGCGCCGACGCCCGGCTCGCGGAGCAGCTCCAGCCCGTCGCGCCCGTGAGCGCGCCGGAGCCGAACATCGCCCCGCCCGCCGACGACGGCATCAAGAACTGAGTCAGTCGTCGGGCGTGATGCCCTGCGCGCCCTCGATCGACACCTTGAGGCCGGCGCGCAGGCCGATCTTCGACGCCCAGCCCGACGGCACCTCGAGCACGTACTTCGCCTGCACGTTGGGGCCGGGGGTGCGCGGCGAGAGGGTCTTCGGCTCGGCGCGCTCGACGATGCCGGCGATCACCAGATCGGAGCGGATGAAGATCATGTCGAGCGGGATGAGGGTGTTCTTCATCCAGAACGACAGGTAGTCGTCGCGATCGAAGATGAAGAGCATGCCCGTGCCCTCGGGCAGCTCGGTGCGCCACATGAGCCCGCGCGTGCGCTGATCCCGGGTCGCGGCGATCTCCGCGTCGACCGCGTGCTTGCCGCCGAACGCGTCGACCAGCGTCACGCGCCCGTGCGGCAGCTTCGGCATCACGTAGTCCTGCGCCGTGACGTCCTTGATCGCGGGCTTCGGCGCCTCGACCGGCTTTGCGGGCGGCGCGGGAGGAGCAGGCGGCGGCTTTCCTTGCGACTGGCAGGCGGACAGCGCGACGACGCAGGCGAAGACGAGGCGGCTCACGTCTTCATCGTCTTGTTGAGGAGTCGACCCGCGAGCTCGGCGCCCAGGCTGTCGGTCATCAACTGCTCGACGACGCCCTCGAAGTCGGAGCGCTGGCTGTCGTCGCTGTAGACGAACTTGATGCCCATGCCCGGCTCGTTGCCCTCGACCGTCGACCACACCACCTCGCCCAGCAGCTCGAAGGGCGCCGGGCGCTGCGGCACGGACAGCTTGAAGAGAAAGCGGGTGCCGATCGGCAGGGGCTTCTTCGTCTTGATGAAGGTGCCGCCCTTGCTGATGTTCTTCGTGTAGTCGGCGAAGAAGGAGTTGAGCTTCTTGTAGTCGACCTTGAGTTCAATCGGCGCGCGGTAGTGCTCGCGGCCCTCCGCGCCTGCTTTCTGATCAGCCACCATTGTTCAAAGAGTATACGTGCGGCCGATGAGGGAAGTCCTGTTTCGCGTGATCGGGCTGTTTCAGCGGCGCGCGATCGCCCTGGGGTGGGCGGGGGTGGCCGTCGTCGGGGTCGCGCTCACCCGTCTGCCGCTCCTCGGGTCGCCCGGTTACGAGCTGGCCCTGGGGCTGACGCTGCTCCTCGCGCTGGCCGGAGGCCCGCTGGCGATCGCCGCCTCGCGCCACGGCGAAGACGCGTCAGCCAACGCGGTGCTGCTGTCGCTGGCGACGGTGCCCGCGCTGGTCGTCGCCGCGGTGGTCACCCGGCTCACCACGCCGTGCGATCCCTTCGCGAGCGTGGCCTTCGTGCCGGTGCTCATTCTCCCCACGGCGATGCTGGTCGGGGCGCTCGGCCGCTGGCTCGCACGGTGGACGCGGCGCTGGTGGACCGCGGGGCTGGCGTGGCTGGCCGTGGTGCTGCTGGGCGCGCTGCCCACCTCGTGGCCGCTGATCGCCGGGCCGCAGGTGTTCGCCTACAACCACCTCGGCGGCTTCCTCCCCGGCCCGCTGTACGACGAAGAGCTCGCGCTCCCCGCCTCGCTCCTCTGGTTCCGCCTCGCGACCTGCGCCCTCGCGCTGGGGCTCACCGCGCTCCTCTCGCGCCGCACCCTCCGCGCCGCGGCGCTGCTCGCCTGCTTCCTCGGCATCGAGCTCGCCGGCACCGAGCTCGGCTTCCGCATGAGCGACGAGGCGCTCGCCGAGCGGCTCGGCGGCGTGGTCGAGACCGACGAGCTCATCCTCCACTTCCCGCGCTCGATGACCGACGAGGAGGTGTCGCGCGTGCTCGGCGATCTGCGCTTCCGGTACCAGCAGATCTCCGCCTTCTTCGGCGGCAGGCCACCCGGCAAGGTGCGCGTGTGGTGGTACCGCTCGGCCGAGGAGAAGCAGCGGCTGGTCGGCGCCGCGCACACGCAGTTCGCCAAGCCGTGGCGGCGCGAGGTGCACGTCAACGCCATGGGCTACCCGCACCCGGTCATCAAGCACGAGCTGGTGCACGCCATGGCCGCCCCGTGGGGCGCGCGCCCGTTCGGCGTCGCGGCGAGCCTCTTCGGGCTCTTCCCCCACGTCGGGGTGATCGAAGGCATGGCGGTCGCGGCCGACGATCCGGTCGACGAGCAGGGCCTGCACCAGTGGGCCGCGTCGATGAAGAAGCAGGGGCTGCTGCCCGACGTCGCGAGCCTGATGACGCCCACCGGCTTCTACGGCGCGCCGCCGAGCCGCGCGTACACCATCGCGGGCAGCTTCCTCCGCTACCTCGGCGAGCACGTGGGGCGCGACGCGCTGCGCACGCTGTACCGCGACGGCGACTTCGAGCGCGCCTTCGGCCGACCGCTGCCGGCGCTCGCCGCCGACTACGTCGCCTTCCTCGACACCGTGCCGCTGGACGCCGGGGCGACCAACCAGGCCGCGGGGCGCTTCCGCAAGGGGAGCCTCTTCGAGCGCCCCTGCGCGCGCGAGGTGGAGCGGCTGGCGGCCGAGGCCAACGCGCTGCTGCCCACCGACGCGCTCGCCGCCCGCCAGCGCCTCGACCGCTGCCGCGCGCTCCAGCCGCAGGAGCCCTCGCACGTGCTGGCCGAGGTCGCCGCGCTCCGCCGGCTGGAGATGGTCGACGCCGCGCGCGCGCTGCTCGATCGCGAGCTCGAGCGGCTCGTCGACTCGCCCGCGTCGTGGGCGGAGGCCGCGATGCGCCGCGCCGAGCTGGCCGACGAAGAGGGCGACGAAGGCCGCGCGCTCGAGCTGTGGCGGCAGGTCCTCGAGACCGATCCCATCCCCCCGCTCGCCCGCACCGCGTGGCTCCGGCTCCAGGCCGCCGCGATGCCCGAGCAGGCGGCGATCGCCGCGCGCCACTACTTCGCCTCCGGCGACGACGACGTGAAGCTGCTCGAGCTCCAGCGCGCGCTCGACGCCGCCCCCGACGAGGTGCCGCTGCGCTACCTCGTCGCCCGCCGCCTCGCCCTCGGCGGCGCCCACGCGCAGGCGCTCCCGCTCCTCACCTCGCTGCTGCGGGAAGCCGCGCTCCACCCCGCCGTCGCCAGAGAGACCGCGCGCCTCGCGCTCGACGCCGCCGTCGAGCTCGGCCACTGCGACGAGGCCCGGCGACTGGCGGGCACCAACCACCACGGCGCCGCCTTCGAGGCCCGCGCCCGGGATCAGCTCGAGCGGTGTGCCTTCCTCCACGAGGGCGGCGGCACGTCGACTGCAAAGTGATCCCCGCGACGGGCCCGTTTCGCAGGGTTGCGACGCAAAGCCCGTGACAATTTGGCACGGCCGGAGTGAAAGCCCCGGCCATTCCGTCTGATGGAGCCGACCGATGCGCACGCTGCTCATTCCCACCTTCTTCCTCGTGCTGGGCCTCACCGGCTGCGCGCCGCGGAAGATCCCCGGGACTGATCTCGACGACACCACCGACACGCGCGCGGTGATCGACGTGCTCCAGAAGTACCGCGAGGCCGTCGAGAAGAAGAACGTCGACGCGATCACCAGGCTCGCCGACGAGTCGTTCCGCGACGACGGCGGCAGCAGCTCGCCCGACGACGATCTCGACTACGCGTCGCTGGCGCCGAAGCTCTCGGCCCGCCTGTCGAAGGTCACCGATCTCCACCTCGACGTCACCATCCGCCGCGTGGAGTTCGACAGCGACGCGAAGGTGGCGCGCGTCACCTACAGCTACCAGCTGTCCTTCCGGCTGCCCGAGTACAGCAGCCGTGCGCAGAGCGAGAGCGACATCAAGCAGATGATGCTCAAGCGCGTCGGCGAGCAGGACTGGAAGATCACCTCGGGCATCTGAGCCCGGGCGCCTCGCAACTGGTTGCGAACACTCGTTGACACCCCGGAAAAGCGGCCGATATATCGCCGCGCTTCCTGAAGTCCGTCTGTTCGCACCGCGAGGCGTTTCCAAATGGCTACTGAAGAGACCGAATCGAACTGGAAGAAGCGTGAGAGCTTCGGCTCGGCGTTGGTGCAGATCGCCATCGTCGCCGTGGTCCTCTCCCTCACCGTCTTCCTGTTTTATCGCCGCGGCACGAACAAGCGCGACATCGCGGAGCTGATGAGCCAGGCCCGCGCCGCGCAGGTGAAGGGCAACCTCGCCGACGTGAAGAAGGCGATCGGCCTCGCCGAGGAGGCGCTCGCGAAGGACGGCAACTCCACCGACCCCAACGCGTTCCTCGCGGCCGCGTACACCGACCTCGCGATGCTCCACAAGGAAGCGGGCGCGGAGGCGAAGGCGAAGGAGTACCTCGAGAAGGCGAAGAAGGTCGACGCGCAGACCGAGGAGCGCTTCGGCGCCGAGGCGCAGCTGCTGATCCTCGCGGGCAAGAGCAAGGAAGCCGAGACCTTCGTCGAGGAGCTCCGCAAGAAGGGCGGCTCGGGCGCGCGCATCTTCCTCGCGCAGGCGACCGCGCAGAAGAACCAGGGCAACCTCAAGCTCGCGTCGATCGGCTTCCGCGCCGCGATGGACAAGAACTGGAAGGACCTCAACTACGCCGCCGCGTGGGGCGAGGAGCTGATCGAAGAGGGCACGCCCGGCGCGATCGACGCCTTCACCAAGGCGACCGGTCAGAACCCGGAGCACTTCCGCTCGCGGCTCGGCCTGGCGCTGGCGCGCGTGCAGAAGCGCGATCGGGTCGGTGACGCCGAGAACATCCTCAAGGAGGTCATGGGGCGTGAGGCCGAGCTCTCGGCGCCGCAGAAGGCGCGCGCCACCGCCATCGGCGCGGCGATCCTCAACATCCAGGAGCAGTACGACGTCGCCATCACCGCCGCCGACAAGGCGATCGCCCTGAACGCGGACGATCCGTGGGCGCTCCACGCGAAGGCCAACGCGCTCGCGCTCAAGAAGGACCCCGGCGCCGCCGCGGCCTACGACGCGGTGATCGCCAAGGCGCCCGCCTCGCCGATCTTCTACTTCGAGGGCGCCACGCACCTGCACGCGGCCGGTCAGGGCGACGCGGCGATGGCGCTGCTCGCGAAGTACGAGGCGTTCTTCAAGAACGTGAAGACGCCCACCGCCGACGGCAAGGAAGAGATCTACCTCGACCGCGACGATCGCTACTGGCTCGCGCGCGGCGACATCCTCAAGACGGCCGGCAAGCTCGACGAGGCGATGGCCGCCTTCGACAAGGCGATCGAGGCGAAGAACGTCAACCTCACCCGCGCGTACTACGCGAAGGGCGCGCTGCTCCTCGAGAAGAAGGAGTACGACAAGGCCGCCGAGCTCCTGCAGGACATCACCCCGCCGGACGGCACGGGCCAGCTCCCCGAGGCCTACATGGCGATGGGCGAGATCCTCTTCCAGAAGAAGGACTGGGGCGCGGGCTGCCAGAACTACGCGTTCGCCCTCACCCGCCTCAAGGCCACCCAGGCGCCGCGCGAGAAGCTCAACGAGCTCCTCACCGACGTCGAGAAGAAGCTCAAGACCGCCAACCAGCGCGAGGTCGCGAAGGTGTGGGTCGAAGAGGCCAAGCCGCTCATCCAGTGAGCTGATCGCGGCACCTTGCAGCCCAGCGACGCCGACCGTGAGTCCTCCGGTCGGCGTTGGTGTTTTCAGCGGCTCCAGCTCGCCGACACCACGCGCCACCCGTCCTCGGCGCGCACGAGGTCGGCCTCGATCTCGTACCTGCTGGCGTCGAGGGCAGCGCCGTCGCGCGCGAAGACGAAGGTGCCCTTGAAGTGCCCCTCGGTCGGCGAGCGCACCGACACCTCGAGCAGCGGGTTCATCACCACCACCTGCTGGGCGCGGAAGAACTGCCCGACGAGCAGCTGCCGTACGTCCTCGCGCCCTGCCCCGCCCGGCCCGCGGAAGCGCTCGTCGAGCACCTCGATCACCCCGGAGGGCTGGCGCTTCTCGGCCGCCTGCACCGCGCGCGCGACGAGCTGGCGGATCTCGTCCTCCGGCGAGAGCTTCTCCTTCGGCCAGAGCAGCAGCACCGCGAGGCCCGAGGCGAGCGCGAGCGCGAGCCCCACGAGCCGGCGGCCGTTCACGGCGACTCCACCACGAGCTCGTCGGCGTCGAGGATCTCGACCGGCCGCATCGCCTCGCCGATCTGCTTGAGGCGGCGCTCCGAGAGGCCGTCGAGGTAGTCGCGGATCTTCGGGTGCTGCTTGAGCAGCGCGTCGAACGGCGCGCGCGCCAGCACCGCGATGGCCGTCTTGCGGCTGGCGGCGACGGTGGCCGTGGCGCGCAGGCCCTTGAGGAGCGCGATCTCGCCCGCGATGTCCCCCTCGCGGAGGATCGACAGGCTCACCACGCCGCCCGAGGGGTCCTCCTTCTGCACCACCAGCTCGCCGGCGAGCACCAGCACCAGGCCGCTGACCGGCTCGCCCTCGGAGATCACCCGCTCGCCCGGCCCGACCGCGCGGAACTCGAAGCGGCCCAGCAGCTCGGCGCGCTCGCCCTCGGGCACCTGGGCGAAGAGCGGCGAGGTGGCGATGAGGTTCCGCGCCATGCGCTGCTGCGCGAAGGTCGCGAGCACCGCGGGCACCGAGGGCCAGGTGCGGGCGAGCTGGTTGAGATCCTCCCGCTCGATCTCGAGCAGATCGCACTCGCTGACCGCGGTGATGGTCGACGTCGGGGCGGCACCGGTGAGCATCGAGATCTCGCCGAAGATCGAGCCGCCGCCGAGGAAGGCGAGCGTCTTCGCTTCGCCCCCGACCTGGCGCGTGACCTCCGCCTTGCCGGCCACCAGCACGAAGATGCGATCGCTGGCCTGGCCCTCGTGACAGATCACCTCGCCGCCCTGGAGCTCGCGGTAGTCGACGAGCTCGACCAGATCGACGAACGCGTCGCGCTCGAGATCGGCGAACAGCGGCAGCGGCGGGCGCGCCGATGGATCGCTCGAGGCGCTGGCGTCGACGGCGGCCAGCACGTGGATCGCCTGGTCCGCCAGCTCGGCCCCCTGGAGCGACATGAGATCGGCGTCGACCTTGCCGTCGTAGAGGCTCTCGGGAGGCAGCGGCGGCGGCCCGGCGGCGCGACCACCGATCCCCCTCGCCGCGCGCGCGTGAATGCGGGCCAGCGTCTCGCGGATGCGCTTCTCGCGCGGCGCCAGCGGGAGCGCCTGGCGGCACGCGGCGATGGCCGACAGCAGGTAGTCGCGGCGCAGCAGGCCCTCGGCGCAGGCGTGGAGCACCGTCACCGCGCGCTCGTTCTCGCCGAGCTTCGCGTAGCAGCGCGCGGCCAGCATGCGCGACCGATGATCGGCGGGCTGGCGGCGCACGGCCTCGGCGAACACCCCGAGCGCCCGGCCCCAGTTCCCGTCGGCGACCAGATCCATTCCCAGCTCGCGCAGCGACTGACTCATCTCGCCCTCTGTTCCTCTTCGAACGCGGCCGCGCTCAGGGCGCCATCGCCGCGAGCTGGTTCTTGGCCTTCTCGTGCACCGTCGAGCCGGGGTCCGTCACCTGCACGACGATCTTGAACTTCCGCACGGCGTCGCGCGGCTCGCGATCGCGGATCGCGTACGCCATCTGAAAGAGATCCTCGGCCTTCGACGCGACGTCTTCGAGGCCGGCGCGCGCCTTCGCGTCGCTCGGGTCGAACTTCGCCGCGTCCTTGAAGTTCTGCCAGGCGGTGACGAGATCGTCGCGCAGCAGCGCCTCCTTGCCCGCCACCACCGCCGCGTCGCCGATCTTGTCCTCGAGCTCCTGGCCGTACTTGTTCGCCCGCAGCCCCATCTGCTGGTACAGCTGGTACGCGGTGCGGAGCGGCTTGGCGGCCTGCGCCTTGGTGCCCTGGCGGTACTTCTTCATGCCCTCGTCGTAGTTGCGGCCGAAGTTGGGGATCAGGCCCTGCAGCTTCTTCGCGCGGCCGTAGATGTCCTTGTCGCTCGAGAAGGCGTCCATCACGCGGGCGCACTCGCTGGCCGCGCGATCCCACTCCGCGCCGCCGAACTTGCGCTCGACGACCACGAAGGCCTCGTTGATCTCCTGCTCGCGCTGGGCAGCCTTGCGCGCGGCGGCGGCGCGGGCGGCGGCGGCGGCGTCCTTCGCCTCGAGCGCCTTCTGCTCCTCGAGCTGCCGCTCGAACTCGGTGATCTTCTGGGCCGGCTCGGCCTGCATCTCGACGGGCAGCTCCGCGAGCAGCGCCTTGGCCGCCTCGAGCTCGCCGGACGCGATGAACTCGTCGATCTTCTCCTTCTTGTAGGCGATCTCGGCGGTCTCCAGCTCGGAGCGGAGCTTCACCTTCGCCTCTTCGCTCTTGAGGCTGCCCTTGCCCGTGCGCTCGAGCGCCTTCTTCGCGTCCTCGAAGCGCTTCTCCTCGATGGCCTTGCGCGCCTCGTCGAGGAGGCTGACGAAGGCGAGCTCTTCCTTCGCCTGCGCGCCGAGCTTCGTCTTGTCGATGCCCGGCACCAGCTTCTCGGCCTCTTCGATCAGCCCCACCGTCTTCGCGAAGTCACCCTCGCGCGCCGCGTTGCGCGCCTCCTGCATCTTCTGGTCGGCGACCACCTTCGCCGGGTCGACCGGCGGCGGCGGGGGCGGACGCAGCGCGATGCCCACGATGAAGATGAGGAGGATCACCGCGATGAGCCCGAGGATGCCGAAGCGCACCGGCCTGGGCAGCGCCTTGAACTTCGCCGCGAAGCCGCCCTCGGCCGCCCCGCCCTGCCGCGCGGTGCGCACCGGGCGAGCCCTGCCCGCCGGCTTCTTGTCGTCGGCGCCCTTCTCGACCTTCGCCTCGCCGGCCTTCTCTCCCCCCGCCTCGCCCGCTTCGTCAGGCGCCTTCTCTTCCGCCTTCTTCTCGGCCGCGGCCTTCTTCTCGGCTTCCTTCTTCTCGTTCTCCTCGCGCGCCTTCTTGAAGGCGGCGAGCTCGTCGACGAAGCGGATCTTCGTCTTGCCGATCGAGATCTCGTCGCCGTGCTCGAGCTTCTTCTCGGCGACCTTCGTGCCGTTGACGCGGGTGCCGTTGCCCGAGCCGAGATCCTTCAGCATCACGCCTTCGTCGGCGTAGATGAGCTCGACGTGGCGGCGGGAGACGGACTGATCCGAGAGCTGGAGATCGACGCCCGGCGTGCGGCCGATGACCATCCGCACGCCCTTGAACTTCTTCTTCTTGCCCGAGTCGGGGCCGCCGATGATCTCCAGCTTCAGCGGGGGGCCGGCGCGGGTGGCGTTGGCGTCGTCGGCTTCCTCGGGCTCGTCGGAGCCCACCTCGCCCTCGTCGCGCTCCAGCGCGGGGAGCGCCTTGGTGCGGGAGCCGAGCTCCGGATCGAGCGCCTCGAGCCCGTCGCCCTCGAGCGACATCGACGGGTTGAGGCCCTCGTCGTCGCTCATCGCCTGGTAGCTCTGGCCGGTGCGGTACGAGCCCTCTTCTTCGGCGCCGGAGTCGGGCTCGGGGGCGCGCGCGCGCGCCTGCGTCTTGTTCGCCCGCTCGGGATCGTCCCGACGGCGCGACAGCGGGTTCGGAGCGCGCGCCTGGGTGGCGTTGTTGCGCTCGGGATCTCCCTCGTCGGACGGCGGCCGCGGGGCGCGCGCCTGGGTCTTGTTGGCGCGCTCCGGATCGTCCTCGGCGATGGGGTTGGGCGCACGCGCCTGCGTGCGGTTCTCGCGCTCGGGATCGCTCTCGAGCTCGCCGGTTCCACGGGAGACGCTTTTCCTGGGCGGGGCCATGAATCGCGCGAAACTCTAGCAGGTCGGGCGAGCCGGCGATGCCAAGACGGTCGACACCCCGGACCGGAAGACTAGTGTGCGCGGCATGCCACGGACCTCGACCGCCGCCAGTCGGCCCTCCGTTCCCTCCCACCATCCGCTGCTGCCCATCTCGCTGTGTGAGCGCCTGCTCTCGGCCGCCATGGAGCGCGGCGCCGACTTCGCCGAGGTGTACGTCGAGCGAAACGAGTTCACCGCCGTCACCCTCGAAGAAGACAAGGTCAAGAGCGCGCAGAACGGCCTGTCGCAGGGCGTGGGGGTGCGCGTCATCTCCGGCGCGAAGGTGGGCTACGCGTATTCCGACGATCTCGACGACGAGGCGCTCTTCCGCGCGGCGCGCACCGCGGCCTTCATCGCCCAGGGCGGGGGCAGCGAGCAGACCTTCCGCGTCAACCGCACGCCGCTGCCCACCTTCTACCGGCTCGACGATCACCTCGCCGACGTCGACGTGGCCCTCAAGCGCGACCTCGTGGTGCGCGCGAACAAGGCCGCGCGGGCGTACGACAAGCGCGTCAAGCAGGTGATGGCGAGCTGGGCCGACTCGACCAAGCGCATTCTCGTGGCCAACACCCAGGGCCGCCTCGCCGAAGACACGCAGGATCTCTGCCGCATCTCGACGATGGTGGTGGCCGAGGGGAAAGGCGGCGAGCGGCGCACCGGCTCTTTCGGTGGCGGAGGCCGCGTGCCCTTCAAGCACTTCGACACCTTCACCCCGGAGCTCGTGGCCCGCGAGGCCGCGCGTCAGGCCTGCGCCACGCTCGGCGCCGCGGAGGCCGAGGCGGGCCAGCAGACGGTGGTGCTGGCGCCCGGCTGGAGCGGCATCCTCCTCCACGAGGCGGTGGGCCACGGCCTCGAGGCCGACTTCATCCGCAAGGGCACCTCGCTCTTCGCCGGCAAGCTCGGGCAGAAGGTGGCCAGCGAGCTGGTGACGGTGATCGACGACGGCACGATGGCCAACGCGCGCGGCTCGCTCAACGTCGACGACGAGGGCAACCCGGCGCAGTTCAAGGTGCTCATCGAGCGCGGCGAGCTCAAGGGCTACATGTACGACGCGCTCAACGCGAAGCTCATGGGCCAGCAGACGACGGGCAGCGGGCGGCGCGAGTCGTTCAAGCACCTGCCGATGCCGCGCATGACCAACACCTACCTCGCGCCCGGCGAAGACACGCCCGAGGAGATCATCGGCTCGGTCGACAAGGGCATCTACTGCGCGAACTTCGGCGGCGGGCAGGTCGACATCACCAACGGCAACTTCGTGTTCGAGGTGAGCGAGGCGTACGAGGTGAAGAAGGGCAAGCTCGGGCGCCCGCTCAAGGGCGTGACGCTGATCGGCGTCGGCCCCGAGGCGCTCAAGAACGTCACGCGCGTGGGCAACGACCCGAAGCCCGATCCCGGGATGGGGACCTGCGGCAAGGACGGCCAGAGCGTGCCGGTGGGCGTCGGGCTGCCCACGCTGCGCATCGACCACATGACCGTCGGCGGCACGAAGGTGGGGAAGAAGTGATGAGCACCACGAACTACGAGACCCTCGCGAAGAAGATCGTTCAGCGCGCGCTCAAGCGCGGCGCGAAGCAGGCCGAAGCGTTCCTCCAGGTCGGCCGGAGCGCCGACGTGCGCGTGCGCGACGGGGAGATCGAGGATCTCACCCAGGCCACCAGCAAGGGCGTCGGCCTGCGCGTGTTCGTCAAGAACCGCCAGGGCTTCGTGTGGACGAGCGACTTCGACCCGGCCGCGCTCGACACCATGGTCGATCGCGCCATCGCGCTCGCCGAGATGTCGGCGCCCAACCCGCTCAACGGGCTCCCCGACAAGGCCTCGCTGGGCAAGCTCCCCGAGGTCGGCCCGCTGTTCGACCCCGAGGTGGCGAGCCTGCCCCCCGACTGGAAGATCAACGCGTCGATCGAGATGGAGAAGCTGATCCGCGCGTTCGATCCACGCATCAAGACCATCGACTCGGTCGGCGCGGGCGAGGCGGTGAGCGAGGTGTACCTCGCCTCGAGCGCGGGGATGCACGGCCACTACCAGGGCACCAGCGTGTACCTCTACGCGTCGCCGGTCGCGACCGACGGCGAGCAGCTGCAGACCTCGTACTGGTACGACGCGAAGCGCTTCTTCGAAGACCTCGAGGCGCCCGAGGTGGTGGCGAAGAAGGCCGCGGAGCGCGCGGTGCGGCTGCTCGGCGCGAAGAAGGTGAAGTCGCAGAAGTGCCCCATCGTGCTCGACCCGACGATGGCGGCCGGCTTCGTGGCGAGCATCGCCGGCGCGGCGAACGGCGACGCGGTCTTCAAGAAGGCCAGCTTCCTCGCGCCGCAGCTCGGGCAGCGCATCGCGCCGGCGCACGTGAGCATCGTCGACGACGGGCTGCGGCCGCGCGGGCTGGCGACGGCGCCCTTCGACGGGGAAGGCGTGCCCACCCGGCGCACGAGCATCGTGAAGAGCGGCGTGCTCGAGAACTTCCTCTACGACTGCTTCACCGCGCGCAAGGCGAAGACGCGCACCACCGGCAACGCCTCGCGCGGCTACCGGAGCCTCCCGTCGATCGGCTTCAACAACCTGCTGCTCGAGCCGGGCACGAAGAGCCCCGAGGAGATCATCAAGGAGATCCCCAACGGCTTCTACGTCACCGCGATGCTCGGCCACGGCGCGAACACCGTCACCGGCGAGTACTCGCGCGGGGCGAACGGGCTGTGGATCGAGAACGGCGAGCTCACCCGCCCGGTGCAGGAGGTGACGGTGGCGGGCAACCTCACCGACATGCTGTTGCAGCTCGACGCCATCGGCAGCGATCTGACGTTCCACGGGTCGATCGGCGCCTCCACCATCCGCTTCAAGGAATTGACCGTCTCAGGAGAGTGACCCATGGCCACGAAGAAGATCGTCAAGAAGCCGAAGAAGGCGCGCCGGAAGAAGGTCGAAGCCCAGAGCAAGGGCCTGGGCGCGAAGGAGATGTCGGCGTCGATCGACGGGCTCGAGCTCGCGAAGCTGATCGAGAGCGACGGCGGCACGGTGGTGGGCACGTACAAGGAGCCGCTGGGCGCCAAACAGGTGGTGATCGCCGCGCTGCCGATCGACAAGGTCGAGCCCACGCCCTACCAGCGCGATCGCAGCGAGACGCACGTCAAGAAGCTCGCCGACGCGATGGAGCGCGTGGGCCGCTTCCTCGACCCGATCATCGCGGTGCGGAAGGACGGCCGGTACTGGACGCCCAACGGCAACCACCGCCTCGGCGCGGCGAAGCTGCTCGGGCTCAAGTCGATCGTCGCGCTGGTGATCCCCGAGGAGGACGTGGCCTTCCAGATCCTCGCGCTGAATACCGAGAAGGCGCACAACCTCAAGGAGCGCTCGCTCGAGGTGATCCGCATGGTGCGCGGCCTCGTCGGCGCGAAGGCCGGCAAGGAGTCGGACTTCATCGCCTTCCTCGAGGAGCCGCACTTCATCACCTTCGGCGCCGCCTACGAGAAGCGGCCGCGCTTCTCGGCCGGCGCGTACGCCCCGGTGGTCAAGCGGCTCGAGGGCTTCCTCGACGAGCCGATCGGCGAGGCGCTCCAGGAGCGTGAGGCACGGGCCGATCTGCTCCTCGCGTGGGACGACGAGGTGGCGCGCGTGGTGGCCGCGCTCAAGGCGAAGGGCCTCGAGTCGCCGTACCTCAAGAACTACGTCGTCGCGCGCGTGAACTTCCTGCGCTTCAAGAAGGACGGCGACTTCGAGTTCCACGACACGCTGCAGAAGATGATCGACGCCACGAAGAAGATCGACGCGGGCAAGGTCAACAAGGAAGACCTCGCGAAGATGGGCGGCGCCCCCGCCGAAGCCGCCGACGAATGAAGCGGCACCGCGAGCAGAACCGGCGCAGCTGGAACGCCGCCACCGTCGCCCACAACTCGCACAAGGGCGATCAGGCGGCGTTCCTCCGGAAGAAGGGCGCCACCACGCTCTTCCCCGAGGAGCTGGCGCTGCTCGGACCGCTGCGCGGGCGGTCGCTGCTGCACCTCCAGTGCAACGCGGGCCAGGACACGCTGTCGCTCGCGCGGCGCGGGGCGCACGTCACCGGCGTCGATCAGAGCGACGTGGCCATCGACTTCGCGCGCACGCTGAGCCGCGACACCGGCATCCCGGCGACCTTCGTGCGCCGCGACGTGTACGACTACCTCCGGCGCCCGCCCCGCTTCGACCTCGTCTTCTGCAGCTACGGCGTCGTCGGCTGGCTCGATGATCTGCGCGCCTGGGGCCGGGGCATCGCGCGGGCGATGGAGCGCGGCGGGGCCTTCGTCTACGTCGACTTCCACCCCGCAGCGTGGGTGTTCGACGAGCAGGGCCGCCCCGCCTCCGCGTACTCGTCGCACGGGAAGGTCGTCGACTCGACGCCGGTCGGCGATTACGTCGCGCGCAGCGGTGACGGGCTCGTGCCCTGGGGCTTCGAGCCGGGCGTGCAGGACTTCCGCAACCCGCATCGGAGCGCGAGCTTCGCCTGGGGCCTCGCGGAGATCGTCCAGGCGCTCCTCGACGCCGGCCTCACGCTCGAGCGGCTCGACGAGTACGACTACTCGAACGGCTGCGCGCTCTTCGAAGGCATGACGATGGACGCCCAGCGGCGCTTCCGCGTCGGGGCCGGGTTCCCCCGCGTGCCGTTGATGTTCGGCCTCCGGGCGCGCCGGTGAGCGTGTGGTACGGTGGCGCCCATTGGGCCGCTGCACCGAGGGGCTGACATGTCGTCTCGTTTCACCTTCCTGATCCTCGCGGCGACCGTCGCCGTCTCCTGCGGGACGCAGCCGCCGGTCGAGAAGCCACGCGGCCCCGAGAACTGCACCAACGGCGTCGATGACAACGAAGACGGCAAGGTCGATTGCGTCGACCCGAAGTGCTTCGCCGAGGCCGCCTGCAAGCGCGTCAACGAGCGCTGCGACAACGACGTCGACGACAACGGCGACGGCTTCACCGATTGCGAAGATCCGTTCTGCGTGGGCCAGGCGTGCGGGTTCGACTGCACGTGCGTCAACGGCGTGCGCGTCACCGGCAACAGCGGCGGAGGCTCCGGTGGCGGTGCGACGGGCGGCTCCGGCGGCGGTGCGACGGGCGGCTCCGGCGGCGGCGCGACGGGCGGCTCCGGCGGCGGCGCGACGGGCGGCTTCGGCGGCGGCGCGACAGGCGGCTCCGGTGGCGGCACGACGGGCGGAGGCGGCGGCGCGACGGGAGGCGGTGGCGGTGCGACCGGCGGCGGTGGCGGCGCGACGGGCGGCGGTGGCGGCGCGACGGGCGGCGGTGGGGGCGCGACCGGCGGAGGTGGAGCCCCGCTCATCGAGACGAACTGCGCCGACAACGTCGACAACGACGGCGACAACGCGACCGACTGCGACGACTCGAACTGCGTCGGGGTCACCTGCGGCATGGGCTGCACCTGCGCGCTCAACCGGAAGACCGAGGTCGCCTGCAACGACGGCGCAGACAACGACGGCGACGGGCAGCGCGACTGCGCCGACTCCGACTGCGTGGGGGTCGGGACCGAGGTGTGCAACGACGGCGTGGACAACGACTGCGATCGCGCCGTCGACTGCGGAGACTCGAGCTGCACCGGCAACGCCCAGTGCACCAGCCTCGTCGACGGCAAGCCGTGCCTGCTCGACACGCAGTGCGCGGGCGCGAAGTGCTTCACCGAGGCGAGCATCGGCGCGCCGAACGGGGTGTGCGCGAACGCGAGCAGCTGCGGCAGCGACACCGACTGCCACGGCGGCGCGTGCGTCGGAGGGAGCTGCTACGCGCGCTGCACCGGCACCGGGCTTTCGGGCGCCGGGGCCTGCCGCGCGGGCTACGCCTGCTACGACCCCGACGCGAACACCTCGACCGCGAACAACGTGTGCGTCATCGCCTGCTCGAGCGATCAGGAATGCGCCGGCACGGGCAGCGGTTACGGCTGCAACCCATGGAGCAAGCGCTGTCAGCTGAAGGATCGCGGCCTCGGCCGCTACGGAGCCCCGTGCACCAGCAACGCGCAGTGCGAGTCGGGCAGCTGCGCCACGGGGGCCGACTACCCGGGCGGCTACTGCATGGGCCTGTGCCACGGGAACCTCAATGACTGCGCGGGCGGCGGCTTCTGCAACTACGACGTCGCGTGGGGCGACAACGTCGGGCTCTGCTTCCAGTCGTGCACCACGACCTCGCAGTGCCTCAACACGTCCATGACCTGCTTCCGCACCGCGCCGGGGGCGGCGACGAGAGCCTGCACCTGCCTCGTCACTGGCTCCGCATGCGACTTCGACAGCGACTGCTGCTCGGGCGCATGCGGGATCTTCGGGTGCTTGCCGTAAGGGGGCGTCGTGAGTTCCACCGTGCTCGTGGTCGATGACGACCGCGCCAATCTCGATTCCGTCTGCCGCATCTTCCAGAAGGAGGGCGTCGCGACGCTCGCCGCCACCAACGGCCAGGAGGCGCTCGATCACCTCCGCAAGCCCGAGGTCGGCATCGTGGTGACCGATCTCATGATGCCCGGGGTCGACGGGCAGGCGCTGCTCCGCGCGTCGCGGGCGATGCGGCCCGACGTCGAGGTGGTGTTGATGACCGCCTACGCGACGGTGGAGACGGCCGTCACCGCGATGCGCGAGGGCGCCTACGACTTCATCACCAAGCCCCTCAAGCGGCACTCGCTGGTGAAGGCGGTGCAGAAGGCGATGGAGAAGCAGGCGCTGGTCGCGGAGAACCGCGATCTCAAGGCGCAGCTCGCCGCGCTCGGCCCCAAGTCGCTCGTCGGTCAGTCGCCCGCCTTCCGCGCCTTCATGGATCTGCTCAAGCAGGCCGCGCCCACCACGGCCACCCTGCTGCTCCTCGGTGAGTCGGGCACGGGCAAGGAGCTCGCGGCGCGCTTCGTCCACGAGTCGAGCCAGCGCGCGAAGGGGCCGTTCGTGGCCGTCAACTGCGCGGCGCTGCCCGAGAGCCTGCTCGAGGCCGAGCTCTTCGGTCACGAGAAGGGCGCCTTCACCGGCGCCGTCGCCCGCAAGGAAGGCCGCTTCGAGCGCGCCCACGGCGGCACGCTGTTCCTCGACGAGGTGGGCGAGATGTCGGCCTCGGCGCAGGTGAAGCTGCTGCGCGTGCTCCAGGAGGGCGAGGTCGAGCGGCTCGGCGGCACGCAGACCATCAAGGTCGACACGCGGGTGATCGCCGCCACCAACAAGGATCTCCAGCGCGAGGTGCAGGAAGGCCGCTTCCGCGAAGACCTCTACTTCCGCCTCAACGTGGTCGAGGTGCGCGTGCCCGCGCTGGCGTCGCGCCGCGAAGACGTGCCGCTGCTCGCCGAGCACTTCCTGCGGCGCTACGCGGCGAAGAACAGCAAGGTGGTGCGCGGCTTCTCGGACGAGGCGATGTCGGTGCTCGAGAACTACGCCTGGCCCGGCAACATCCGAGAGCTCGAGCACGCCGTGGAGCGCGCGGTGGTGCTCTGCCGCGGCGAGGTGGTCGAGCTGGGCGATCTCCCCGAGGCGATCCGCAAGGGGCCCATCGGCTCGGCGTCGCAGATCGTCATCCCCATCGGCACGCCGATGGAGGAGATCGAGCGGCGGGTGATCCACGAGACGCTGCGCCACACCCGCGGCGACAAGAACCTCGCGGCGCGCATGCTGGGCATCGCCGCGCGCACCATCTACCGCAAGCTCGCCGCCGAGGACGAGACGCCGGCCGCTCCGAAGCCGCCGGCGTCGGTCAGCTGAGGGCCGTCAGCCCTCGAGCGCCTTCGACAGCTTCTCGACGCGCGCGCGCAGCTCGTGCCGATCGCTGCGATCGGGATCGGCGCGGAGCAGCCGCGTCAGCCGCTCCACCACGTCGGAGGCGAGCTCGACGTTCTTGTCCTGCTCGGCGCGGTCGAGCAGCTCGAGCGTGAAGCGCTTCGCCAGGTCGAGCTTGCCGTGCTCCAGCAGGCCGTCGATCGCGCCGATGCGATCGAAGGGATCTCGCGAGGCATCGGCGGCGATGGCCTCGAGGTCCGCGAGCCCGCCCTCGAGCTCGCCGCGGGCGATGCGCACCAGCGCGGTGGCGATGCCCTTGCGGGTGGGGAACAGCGTCTCCTCGATGGCCACGAAGCGATCGGCCATCGCCAGCTGCCCCTTGCGCGCGAGCGCCTCGGCCATGCCGTCGAAGACCTCGAGCCAGTCGTGGAGCGCACCGGCCATCTCGGCGATGAACTTCTCGCGGCGCTCCGAGGGCGGCGGCAGGCGCGGCAGGTAGGCCTCGACCACCTTGAAGCGCGTGTCCCAGGTGCCGTCGTCGGGCTTGCCGTCGAGCGCATCGTCGAGCGAGCGGCAGAGGTTGACGAGCGCGAGCGCGACGTCGGTGGGGGCGATCTCGCCGGCGTTGAGGCGCCGCCAGAGCTCTTCGGCGGCCGCCGCGGGGAAGCGCGTGAACTGGCCGGTCGCCTTCCAGCGCTCGTGCCACTGCATGGCGATCGCCAGCGGGAAGTCGGCCTTCGCCGCCTCGACGAACGACGCCTCGGTGACGCCCACGCCGTAGTGGTTGAGCGTGCCGAGGATGGCCGCCGTGGAGTACGCCTCGAGGCCGCCCCTCGAGACCCAGCCCTTGTCGACGCGCTCGGTGCTCATCAGTGGTGCCCGCCGGTGTGCGCGTGCGCGCGGTCGAGGCGGTCGCGCACCTCGCGCAGGTACGCGGGGTCGGCCCCCACCTTCTGCACGAGGTGACCGAGGAGGTGGGCGATCGAGTCGGCCAGCCCCCACTTCTTCTGCTCGGCGGCGGCGTCGAAGATCTGCAGGCCGAGCGCCTTCACCGCCTCGTGCTCCTCGAGCTGGAAGAGCGCGTCGAGCGCGGAGTAGCGGGCGAACACGTCACGGCCCGCCTCGCCCGCCCAGCCCTTGAGATCGGCGACCGCCGCCTCGCGCTCGCCCGACTGCGCGCGCACCAGCGCCACCATGCAGCCCTCGCGATCGGTGAAGAGCACCTCGTGCACCCGCGCGAAGCGGAGCGCCTCGTCCTTCTTGCCGGCCTTTGCCAGCCGCTCCGGCAGCTCGTTGAAGGTCTGCGCCCACGACTCGATGTAGGTGACGAACTCGCGGAGGAAGGCGTCGCGGCGATCGCCCGCCGGCGGGAGCTGCGGCACCAGCGTGTCCCAGCCCTTGAAGGCCTCGTCGAGCTTCGCCTCGGGGTGGTTGCTCACCAGGCGCAGCGCGTTGGCGATCAGATCGAGCACCACGTGGGCCGTCTTCATCGGCGTCGGGCGATCGGTGATCAGCCGGTTGAAGAGCTCGTTGAAGGCCGCGAAGGGGAACGTCACGAACTGGCCCGTGCCCTTCCACCTGCCCTTGAACTCGATCGCCAGCTCCATCGGGAACTTGTCGGCGGCGGCGGCCTTGAAGCCGGCCTCGTCGAGGCTGATGCCGTAGTGCCCCAGCGTCCCGAGGATCGCCTCGGTGGAGTAGCCGGTGAGCCCCTTGTCCTTCCACTGCTTGTCGACACGCGCGTTCATGCGCGCGCACTAAGCACGAAACCGCCCGCGCTTCAGCGCCCGAAATCACCGTGTCGGCCGGCACCCGCCGCGAAGCGCGCCGCCCCCGCCACGCCCTCCTCGCGGAGCGCCTCGAGGCCGCCCTCGAACTCCCGCAGCAGCGCCTCCGGCAGGGGCAGATCGAACTGCGTCAGGGCGCTGTGGCGGTCGGCGCGCAGGCAGCGCTGCGGGAACGCGGCCAGCTCCGCGGCGAGCTGCTCGGCGGCGGCGCGCGCGGCCCCGCGGGGCACCACGCGGTTGACCAGGCCCATGGAGAGCGCCTCGGCGGCGTCGACCGCCCGCCCGGTGAGGATGAGATCGAGCGCGCGCGACAGCCCGATGAGCCGCGGGAGCCGCACCGTGCCGCCGTCGATCAGCGGCACGCCCCAGCGGCGGCAGAAGACGCCGAGCACCGCGTCCTCCTCGGCGACGCGGAGATCGCACCACGCCGCCAGCTCGAGCCCGCCCGCGACCGCGTGCCCCGCGATGGCGGCGATCACCGGCTTCGAGAGCACCAGGCGACTCGGCCCCATCGGGCCCGGGCCGGTCGACTCGAGGCGGTTCTGCCGCTCGGTGCCGAGGCTCTTGAGATCAGCGCCCGCGCAGAACGCCCCGCCTTCGCCCCACAGCACGGCCACGCGGGCCTCGGGGTCGGCCTCGAACGCCTCGAAGGCCGCGACCAGCGCCTCGGCGGTCGGCCGATCGACCGCGTTCCGCGCCTCGGGCCGGTGGAGCACGACGGTGGAGACCGGCCCGCGCTTCTCGGTGCGAACGCTCATGGAGTGCTGTCTACTCCGGCCGAACCATGGACCCACGCATCGAACGCATCGGCGCCGCGCTGCAGCGCCACGGCGCGACGCTCACCGAGGTGAAGCCGCTCCACGGCGGCGCGTGCCAGGAGAACTTCCGCGTCGATCTCCAGCTCGGCGGGCAGGCGCTGCGGCTCGCGCTCCGCAGTGACGCCGCGACCTCGCTGCCGGGCAGCCTTCGCCGCGCCGCCGAGTTCGAGGTGATCTCCGCTGCCGTCGCCGCGGGCGTGAAGACACCGACCGCCCGCTGGCTCGAGCGGTCGCTGCTGCGCGAGGGCGCCGACGCGTACTTCCTCGACTGGGTCCCGGGCGAGGCGATCGGCCGCCGCGTGGTGCGCAACCCCGAGCTCGAGCAGGCGCGCGCGCTCCTGCCCGCGCAGCTCGCCGACACGCTCGCCCGGCTCCACCGCGTCACGCCGCAGACGCACACCCTGCCCTTCGCGCCCCCGGCCACCGGCCCCGCGCAGCACGCGCTCGACGATCTCCGCGCGATGGTCGATCGCCTGCCGACCGCGCTCCCCGCCACCGAGTACGCGATGCGCTGGCTCACCGAGCGCCTCCCACGCAACGAAGAGGTGGTGCTGGTGCACGGCGACTTCCGCACCGGCAACTTCATGGTGACGCCCGACGGGCTCTCGGCGCTGCTCGACTGGGAGTTCGCCCACTGGGGCTCGCCCGCCGAGGATCTCTCGTGGATCTCGGTGCGCGACTGGCGCTTCAACCGGCTCGACAAGCCCATCGGCGGTTTCGCGGCGCGCGAGCCCTTCTACGCCGCCTACGAGGCGGCCAGCGGGCGCACGCTCGATCGCGACGCGCTCCTGTGGTGGGAGATCTTCGGCAACCTGCGCTGGGCGGTGGGCAGCGTGTTCCAGGGCGAGCGCTACCTCTCGGGCGAGGAGCGCGACCTCGAGCTCATCGCCATCGCCCGCCGCAACGTGGAGATGGAGTTCGAAGCGCTGCGCCTCATCAAGCGGGGGACCCTCTGATGCAACACCGACCCGATCACCCGACGCTCCTCGACGCGCTGGCGTCGTTCCTCATGGGCGACGTCGCGCCGAAGCTCGAGGCCGACAAGGCGCTCCAGTTCCGCGTGCTGATCGCCGCCAACCTCGCGACGGTGATGGCCGGCGAGGGGCGCACGCACGACGCGCGGCTCGCCGCCGAGGGCGCGCGGCTCCAGCGGCTGCTCGACGCGCCCGCGCCACCGCGCACCGCCGAGGAGCTCGAGGCCCTCAACCGCGCCCTCGCCGCCCGCCTGCGCGAGGGCGCGCTGATGACGCCGGCGACGCTCGAGCACCTCCTCCAGACCGCGCGCGAGACCCTCGAGGTCACCAACCCCCGCTTCGAGCTGGCGGACTGATCGGCAGCCCGGCCCGGGTCGCGCTGACAAATTGTCACGCGGCCCGGGCAGAAACGCCTCGAATCCTACGGAATCACTGAGGATTCCATGGCACCGGGCTTGCTGTTCGGCCCGACCGTGGAAGTGCTCTTCAAACGACATTTCTGGGTCATCCACCTCCTGTTCATCTTCGGGGTGGCGTGGCTCGTCACGCGCACGGCGAACGCCTTCACCGAAGCCGCGCTGCTGCCGCTGCCGACGGGGCGCTCGGCCGCGCCGGCGGTGGTGCAGCGGCCGGTGGCGATGGCGGCGCTCAACCTCGATCGGGTGGCGAAGTCGCTCGGCCTGCCGGTGCCCAAGCCGGAGCCGGCGGTGAAGGAGCCGGAGGTGCCCCGGGTGGATCTCAACGCGGCGCCGGTGAAGAGCTCGCTGCGGGTGAAGCTGCTGGGCACGCTGGTGAGCGAGAACATGCCGCAGTGGTCGGTGGCGAGCATTCAAGACATCGTCACCCTCAAGACCAACACGTACATGATCGGCGATCGCGTGCAGGGCGCGGAGATCGTCGAGATCGAGCGGCTGCGCGTCATCGTCATCAACAACAACCGCAAGGAGTACATCGACGGTACGCCGGGTGACGGTCAGGGCGCGCCGCCGCCCGCGATGCCGGTGGTCTCGGCCAGGCCGGTAAACGACGCGCCGCCGCCCTCGGTGGCGCTGGGCACGGGCGTCAAGCAGCTCTCGGACAACGACTACGAGATCCCCCGGGCGGAGATCGACAAGACGCTCGCCAACCTCAACGACGTGGCGATGCAGGCGCGCATCGTGCCCGCCTTCAAGGACGGCGTGGCCCAGGGCTTCAAGCTCTTCTCGATCCGCCCCGACAGCATCTACTCGAAGATCGGCATCCAGAACGGCGACGTGATCAAGCGCATCAACGGCTTCGATCTGAACAGCCCTGAGAAGGCCCTCGAGATCTACTCGAAGCTCAAGGAGTCCTCGCGCATCGACATCGAGGTCGAGCGCAATGGGGCCTCCGTCCGCAAGACCTACAACGTCAAGTGAAGCACGCGATCATGAACCGACAGATCTTCGCCCTGCTGGCCCTCTCTTCGCTCGTCGCGGCCGCCCAGCCGGCGCCTCCGCCTCCGGGCGCTGCTGCTCCGGGGGGCGCGACCATCGCCCCGAAGAAGCCGAGCTGTGAAGAGCAGCGCCGCAAGGGCCGCTACAACATCTACTTCGACAAGGTCGAGATCGAGAAGCTGGTGCAGACGGTGGCCGACGTCACCTGCCGCACCTTCATCCTCCCCGAGAACATCCGCGGGAAGATTTCGATCATCGGGCCCGAGAACGGCAAGGTCGAGGTGAACTCCGACCAGTTCTACGCCGCGTTCCTGGCCGCGCTCGATTCGAACAGCCTCGCCGTCTACGAGCACGGCAAGTTCATGAAGATCGTCGACAAGCAGCGGGCCAAGCAGTTCCCGATCCCGACGATCACCGACCCGAACGAGACGTACACCCTCAACGAGCAGATGGTGACCCGCGTCTTCAAGGTGAAGAACGTGGAGATCGAGCAGCTGCGCGGCGTGCTCCAGCAGCTGGTGACGCCGTCGGGCGACACCATCCCCTTCCAGCCCGACACGATCATCATCAACGACCTCGGCTCGAACATGCACCGCCTCGAGCGCGTGGTGCAGCAGCTCGACGCGCGCGCGGCGTCCGACGAGATCCGCGTGATCCAGGTGCAGTACGCGACCGCGCAGGAGATCGCCGACAAGATCCAGAAGCTCTTCGAGTCGAAGGGCAACAAGCCGGGCCAGCGGCCGGGCATCGTCGCCGCGGCCCCGCCGCCGCCGGGCGCCGAGAAGGGCCCGGCCACCGGCGGCACCGGCGGCGCCGAGACGGGCGGCGCGGCGACGCTCTCGCAGATCATCCCCGACGAGCGCACCAACAAGCTGATCGTCATCGCCAGCCCCGCGGGCTTCGAGCGCATCACCGCGCTGGTGCGCGAGATCGACATTCCGATCTCCGGCGAGGGGCGCATCAACGTCTACCCCCTCGAGAACGCCAACGCCGAAGACGTCGCCTCGACGCTGCAGACGCTCGCGCAGGGCACCGCGAACCGCCCGAAGTCGCCGACCCCGCCGCCGCCCGGTGGTGGCGCGGGCAAGTCGGGCGCGGCGGAGCTCTTCTCGGGCGAGGTGAAGGTGAGCGCCGACAAGGCGACCAACTCGCTGGTGATCATCGCCAGCCAGGCTGACTTCCGCAGCCTCGTGCGCGTCGTCGAGAAGCTCGACATCCGCCGGCGACAGGTCTTCGTCGAGGCGGTGATCATGGAGGTCAACCTCGATCGCAACTCCGATCTCGGCATCAACCTCCACGGCGGCCTGCCGCTGCCCGACGGCAAGGGCGGCACGATGCCGGTCTTCTTCGGCACCAAGTACGGCAGCGGCGCGGCGCCGCCCTCGTTGGCGCTGACGAGCCTGCTCAACATGGGTGGCTTCCTCGCCGGCCTCCAGGGCCCGACGGTGCCCAACCTCACCGTGGGCGGGATCTCGATCCCCTCGTTCGGCCTGGTGATCAACGCGATGCAGAAGTCGAGCGACGTCAACGTGCTCTCGACGCCGCACATCCTCACCACCGACAACGAAGAGGCGGAGATCACCGTCGGCCAGAACGTGCCGTTCCAGTCGGGCTTCTCGACCGGCGGTCTGGGCGGCCTCTCGTCGCTCGCCGGCCTCGGCGGCATGGCGGGCGCCAGCTCGTCGCTCGGCGCGCTGGGCGGGCTCGGTGGTCTGGGCGGGCTCGGCGGCCTGGGCGCGCTCGGCGGCAGCGCGTTCGGCTCGATTCAGCGTCAGAACGTCGATCTCAAGCTCTCGGTGAAGCCGCAGATCAACGAGAGCGACTACGTGCGCCTCGTCATCACCGAGCAGATCGAGGAGATCGCCTCGCAGGATCCGGTGCTCGGCCCCACCACCAGCAAGCGCACCGCGAAGACCACCGTCGTCGCGAAGGATCAGGAGACGGTCGTCATCGGCGGCATCATGCAGGACCGCATCGTCGAGTCGGTCTCGAAGACGCCGATCCTCGGTGACATCCCGCTGCTGGGGAACCTCTTCCGTCAGCAGACCCGCCGCAAGGTGAAGACCAACCTGCTGCTGTTCCTCACCCCGTACATCATCCGCGAGTCGAGCGACTTCCGGCGCATCTTCGAGCGCAAGATGAAGGAGCGGCAGGAGTTCGTGGAGCAGTTCTACGGCGCAGCGACCAGCTACGACGTGGCGATCGACTTCCAGCGCAAGGCCGGCCCGCTGGCGCGCATGACCCAGCTCATCAACAAGGAGATGAACCGCCTCGAGAACGGCGGCCCGGGCACCGGCGCCGAGAAGCTGATCGCGCCGACGACGAGCCCGGCCACCGAGCCGGCGCCGACGCCCGGCGCCCCCGCCCCGGTGCCGGTGAAGGAGCCCAACCCCGAGCAGCTCAAGGTCCAGCCCGAGCCGGAGATCAACTGATGATCGGCGGTGCGGACATTCGCGAGGGCACGGTGACCGAGCGCACGGCGGTGGTGTCGCACGGGCCGGCGTACCTCTTCGGGCGGCCGCTGGGGGAGATCCTCGTCGAGTCGTTCGGGCTGCCCCGCGAGAAGCTCGACGAGGCGCTGGTGGCGCAGGCCGAGAAGGGCGGCCGCCTGGGCGAGGTGCTGATCGGCCTCAAGGCGGTCAGCGACGAGCAGGTGACGCGCGCCCTCGCCGCGCAGCTCGACCTCGAGTACCTGCAGGTGATCTCCGTCGACGACGTCGACCCGGAGTTCATCAAGCGCGTGCCGATCAACTTCGCGAAGCAGGCGAAGTTCGTCCCGCTGAAGAAGGAAGGCGAGTTCATCGCCATCGCCGTCGCAGACCCGCTCGACACCGCGGTGCTCGACCACGCGCGAGAGCTGCTGGGCAGCGAGGTGCTGGCGAAGATCGCCCGGCCGGCGACGGTGATCGACGCCATCAACTCCGTCTACGACCGCTCGCTCAACGAAGCCGAGCAGGTGGTCGGCGAGATGGAGGCGGAGGATCTCGACGCCGCCGAGAAGGTGCTCGAGTCGGAGCAGGACCTCCTCGACTCGGGCGACGAGGCGCCGATCATCCGCCTGGTGAACTCCCTGCTCTACCGCGCGGCGCGCGAGCGGGCGTCCGACATTCACATCGAGCCGATGGAGCGCGAGCTCGCGGTGCGCTTCCGCATCGACGGCGTGCTGCAGAACATCATCAAGCCGCCCAAGCGCTCGCAGAACGCGATCATCAGCCGCGTGAAGATCATGGCGCAGCTGAACATCGCCGAGAAGCGCCTGCCGCAGGACGGCCGCATCAAGATCAAGCTCGCCGGCCGCGACATCGACATCCGCGTGTCGACCATCCCCACGGTGCACGGCGAGAGCATCGTGATGCGTCTGCTCGACAAGAGCGCCACCCTGCTCGATCTCGGCGAGATCGGCATGAACCCGACCATCCTCAAGGACATGGACGAGCTGATCCGCCGGTCGCACGGCATCATCCTCGTCACCGGTCCCACCGGCTCGGGCAAGACCACCACGCTCTACGGCGCGCTCACGCGCATCAACACCCCCGAGGTGAAGATCCTCACCGTCGAGGATCCGGTCGAGTACCAGCTCAAGGGCATCAACCAGATGCCGCTCAACCCGAAGATCGGCCTCACCTTCGCGAGCGGCCTGCGCGCCTTCCTCCGCCAGGACCCCGACATCATCATGGTCGGTGAGATCCGCGACAAGGAGACGGCGCAGATCGCCATCGAGGCCTCGCTCACCGGTCACCTCGTGTTCTCGACGGTGCACACCAACGACTCGGCCGGCGCCGTCACGCGCCTCGTCGAGATGGGCGTCGAGCCCTTCCTCGTGTCGTCGTCGCTGATGGCGGTGATGGCCCAGCGCCTCGTGCGCCGCGTCTGCAAGGAGTGCCGCCAGCCCTACCAGCCGAGCGACGAGGAGATCGCCAAGCTGGGCATGAGCCGCGATCGCTTCAAGGCGCTCGGCGGCGACACCGTGTACCGCGCGGTCGGCTGCCCGGCGTGCAACCGCGTCGGCTACCGCGGCCGCAGCGGCATCTACGAGCTGCTGGTGCTCGACGACGACATCCGCCAGCTGGTGCTCAAGAACGTCGACTCCGGCACCATCAAGAAGAAGGCGATGGAGAAGGGCATGCTCGCGCTGCTCGACGACGGGGCGCTCAAGGTGGCGATGGGCGAGACCACCATCGCCGAGGTGCTCTCGGTCACCCAGGAGGACCTCTAAGCCGCCATGCCCGTCTTCGAGTACAGGGGCTTGAACGCCGCCGGGAAGAACGTCACCGGCCTCAAGGAGGCCGACAGCCCGAAGACGTTGCGGGCGGTGCTCCGCAAGGAAGGCATCTTCCTCACCGACGTCACCGGGCAGGCCGAGGGCGCGATCAAGCCCGGCAGGGGCAAGGCGGTCGCGGCCGCGGCGGGCTCGCTGGGCAGCACCGAGATCAACCTCCGCAAGCTGGGCGGCGGCTCGGTCAACACCGACGACATCGCGGTGATGACGCGTCAGCTCGCCACGCTGCTCAAGGCCGGCGTCTCGCTCGTCGAGGCCCTCTCGGCGATGGTCGATCAGGTCGAGAAGGAGAAGCTCAAGCGCATCCTCTCCGACGTGAAGCAGCGGGTGAACGAAGGCAGCTCGCTGGCCGACGCGCTCAACCAGCACGTGAAGATCTTCGGCCCGCTCTTCGTGAACATGATCCGCGCGGGCGAGAGTTCGGGCGCGCTCGACTCGGTGCTCCTGCGGCTCGCGGAGTTCACCGAGGGCCAGGCGCGGCTCAAGCAGAAGATCGTCGGCACGATGATCTACCCGGCGATCATGCTGGTGATCGGCGGCGGCGTGCTGGTGATGCTGATGACCGTCGTGGTGCCGAAGGTCACCAAGATCTTCGACGACATGAAGGTCAACCTCCCGTGGACCACGAAGCTCCTCATCGCGTCGTCGAACTTCCTGCAGAACTACTGGTTCATCGTGGTGCCGATGCTGATCGGCGGCGCCTTCGCCTTCTTCCGGTGGACCGGCTCGGAGAGCGGCAAGCCGGTGTGGGATCGCATCGTGCTGCGCGTGCCGGTGTTCGGCCCGCTGGTGCGGCAGCTCTCGGTGGCCCGCTTCGCGCGCACGCTCGCCACGCTGCTCAAGTCGGGCGTGCCGCTGCTGGCGGCGCTCGACATCGTGAAGAACGTGATCACCAACTCGACGATGTCGGCGGTGATCGACACCGCGCGCGACGCGATCCGCGAGGGTGAGAGCATCGCCAACCCGCTCAAGAAGTCGGGCGAGTTCCCGCCGCTCGTGTACCACATGGTCGGCATCGGCGAGCGCTCGGGCCAGCTCGAAGACATGCTGCTCAACGTCGCCGACAGCTACGAGTCTTCGGTGAACGTGCGCATCGGCGCGCTGACCTCCCTGCTCGAGCCGATGATGATCGTCCTCATGGGTGCGGTGATCGCCTTCGTGGCGTTCTCCATCCTGATGCCGATCCTCCAGATGAACTCCATGGTGCGCTGAAGGGACTGCCATGCACGCGAACGACGTTCAGAAGCGGGACCTGATCATTCAGCGCTTCGTCACCGCCACCCTCCTCGCCATCGCGGCCTCGCTCGTGGGCGCCGCGCTCGTCCTCTACGCCTGAAAGGAAGCAGCTCATGATCACCCGTCAGCTCACCCGCCGTCGTCGTGCCGCCCGCGGCATGACCCTCATCGAGATCATCGTCGTCATCACCATCCTCTCGCTGCTGATGGCGGCGGTCGGCATCGCGGTCATCCCCCAGCTCGACCAGGCGAAGGTCGACCGCGCGAAGATGGACATCGGCAACATCCAGAACGCGCTCAAGACGTACTACGCGAAGAAGGGCAACTACCCCGACACCGGCGCCGGCCTGAAGGCGGTCGTCGACGCGCAGATCCTCGAGAAGATGCCCGTCGACCCGTGGGACCACGAGTACGTGTACCTCAACGAGGGCGGCAAGCCGGTCATCGTGTCCTACGGGAAGGACGGCGCGCCGGGCGGCAGCGAGTCCGACGCCGACATCTCCTCGAAGGATCTCAAGTAACCCCTCCGCGACCGGCCCCATGAAGAAGCCCGACGACAAGCAGACCGGCCTCTCGCCGGTGACGATCGCGGTGGCGCTGGGCGCCAGCGCGGGCGTGTGGCTGCTGGTCGACGTGCTGCGAAAGGTGTTCGGATGAACCGCCGCGCGCCCCGGGGCCTCACGCTCATCGAGCTCACCATCGCCATGGGCATCATCGTGATGCTCTTCGCGGCGGTGGTGTTCGGCATCGGCGCGCTCACCGGCGCGAAGGCGAAGGAGAGCTCCACCGAGCTGGCGGGCACCATTCGCGCGCTCTACGACACCGCGGCGCTGTCGGGTCGCACCTGCCGGCTGGTCTTCACCCTGCCCCAGGACCGCGACGAAGAAGGCGCCGTCACCTGGCGCGCGGAGTGCGCGAAGGGCGGCGCCACCGCGTCGGCGAAGCGCGACGACGAGCTCAAGGAGGCGCGCACCAGGAAGGACAAGGTGAAGGACGACGATCGCTTCCGCCGGCTCGACAGCGACGACGCCCCCACGCTCCAGCAGCTCCAGGAGCAGGAGAAGAACCGCGTCGAGGAGTCGGCGAAGTTCTCGAACTTCTCGAGTGAAGACGTGGTCGAGCGGAAGCTGCCGTCGAACGTGCGCGTCGAGGTGTGGACCGCCAAGCAGCGCGAGGCGGTGAAGAGCGGCGTGGCGTACCTCTACTTCTTCCCGCAGGGGTACACCGAGCGCGCGCAGGTGTGGGTCAAGCAGGGCGAGAACGTGTGGACCCTCACCATCTCGCCGCTGACCGGCAAGACGAAGATCCACAACGAAGACCTCGAGGTGCCGCGATCATGAAGAGCCGCCGCGCCTTCACGCTGCTCGAGGTCGTCGTCGCGCTCGCCATCCTCGGCGTGTCGCTGGTGGCGGTGCTCGACATCAACTCCAACGCCGTCTACTCGCACGTCTACGCGAAGAAGCTCACCATCGCGACGCTGCTGGCGCGCTCGAAGATGACCGATCTCGAGCAGAAGCTGTACGACGAGCCGCTGCCGGCCGACGACGACGAAGACGCGGGCGACTTCAGCGAAGAGGGCTGGCCCGGGTACAAGTGGCGCGCGAAGGTCATCGTGCCCAAGACGAATGGCCTGACGCCCGAGCAGCTCTTCGGCGCGCTGTTCAACATTCCCCTCACCGGAGACGGCGCCGACGGCCTGGGCGGCATGCTCGGCGGCCTCTTCGGCGCCGGCGCAGGCGGCAAGTCGGGCGCGCCCACCACCGCGGGCCAGGCAGGCGCGCCGGGCGGCGGCGCCGGCCTGCTGGGGATGCTCGGCCCCGCGGCCGGCATGGCCCAGCAGCAGTTCACGCAGATGGTCGACCAGCTCCAGAAGTCGGTGCGCGAGGTGCACCTCACGGTCACCTGGAAGGAAGGGAAGATCACCGAGAGCATCGACCTCGTGACGCACGTGGTGTCGATGGGCCCGGGCAGCGATCGCAACGGCGGCGCGGCCGCGGCGGCCGGTCAGGCGAGCACCAGCGGCTGGGTGCGCCCCGACGGCACACCCGCGCGCAGCCCGCGCCCCGGCCCCAACGGCCAGGGCATGGTCGACGACGACAACACCCCGCTCATGCCGGCGGCGCAGAACCAGCTCGCCAACCCCGCCATCAACTCGCTGCCGTTCGGCGGCATGCGCCCGCTGCCGGTGGGCGCAGGCACCGGCCTCATCCCGGGGCCCAAATGAGCGCGCGCCGGGGCTTCACGCTCATGGAGGTGGTGATCGCCATCGCCATCACGGCCTTCATCGGCACGGTGATCGGCGTGAGCTTCAACACCACCATCCAGAACAAGGAGGTCATCGAGGGGCAGGCCGAGCACTACCGCATGCTCCGCGCGGCGATGAGCCGCATGGTGCGCGAGATCGGCGCCGCCTACGTGAGCGACCGCTACGATCCCAAGCGCTACCGCGATCAGTACGACCGGCCGACCAACTTCGTCGGGGCGCGCGACAAGCTGATGTTCACCACCCTCGCCCACCAGCGCCTCTACGCCGACGCCAAGGAGTCGGATCAGATGGTGGTCGAGTACCAGGTGAAGTCGTCGCCCGACCCGAAGGCGAAGGGCCGCAACGACCTGATGCGCCGCGAGAAGGTGCAGCTCGAGGAGCGCATGGAGCGCGGCGGCACCGAAGACACGCTCTTCGAAGGCGCGAAGAAGATCGAGTTCCAGTACTGGAACAGCGAGCGCAAGCAGTGGGAAGACGAGTGGGACACGCGCCGCACCGAGAAGAAGTCGGTGCTGCCGACCCGCGTGAAGATCACCCTCACCGCGACCGACGAGAACGGCAAGGAAGTCCGCTACACCACGCAGGCGCGCATCATGCTCAACACCGAGCTGCCGAGGTACCAGTGAAGACCCGGCGCGTGCGAAAGAGCTCGCCGTCGAGCGAGCGCGGCGTGGCGATGCTCCTGGTGCTGGTGGGCATCGCGGTGCTGGCGCTGGTCGCCAACGAGGTCCGCTACAACTCCGTCATCGAGCTGCGCCTGGCGACCAACCAGCGCGACGAGCTCCGCGCGCACTACCTCGCCAAGTCGGGCATCTCGATGTCGCGGCTCATGCTGCGCTTCCAGAAGCAGCTCGACTCGATCCAGATCCCCAACCTGATGGGCATGCTCGGCCCGCTGCTCAGCGGGATCACTGGCACGCCGCCTGGCATGCCCCCCGGCGCGGGCGCCAACCCCCTCGCAGCGCTCGCCGGTGGCGGCGCGGGCGGCGGGAGCATGTCGATCCAGCTGTGGCGCATGGCGAAGATCGACTGCCACATGCTCCAGCAGATGGTGCCGGAGTACGACGAGAAGGGCGCGCCGCTGAAGCCCGCCGCCGGCACCTCGAAGGGCAAGAAGTTCGACTTCGACGACGAGAACCCGGAGCTGGGCCAGGCGCAGGCGCAGCGGCGCTTCGGCAGCTTCACCGGCTGCTTCGACACGGTGATCACCGACGAAGAGGAGCGCATCAACCTGAGCAAGCTCGACGCACCGGCGCTGACGGCGAGCGCCCTGCTCATCCAGCTCATCTCGACACTGGGCGACAAGAAGTACGAGTTCCTCTTCGAGAAGGAAGACTCGAACCGGGTGAAGGTCGCGCCCACCGACGTGATCATCGCCATGCGCGACTGGATCGACGAAGACGAGAGCGGCAGCTCGCTCAACTTCTCGGGCTCGGGCGATCCCTTCCTCAAGGGCTTCAGCGACGAGAACGGCAACTACGTGAAGTACGACCCGCCGTACCGCGCGAAGAACGCCCGCTTCGACAGCCTCGACGAGCTGTACCTCGTGCACGGCGTCAACGACCGCTTCATGGCGGCCTTCAAGGACAAGCTGACCGTCTACCCCGACGTCAACTCGCGCCTGAACATCAACACCGACGATCCGATCCTCCTCGAGGTTGCGATCCGCTCGGTGGCCGACCCGCTCCGGCAGGACCCGCGGCTCGCCGATCCGATCTTCATGGACACGCTCATCAAGAAGATCCGCGCGGCGCGCATCTTCGCGCTGTTCGGCATGAGCGCGGCCGACTTCATCAACATCATCGCGGCCGCCGGCATCCCGGTGAACCCGTCGATTCAGAACAACGTGCAGGGCAACCGCGTCGTCGGCGACAAGAGCCTCACCTACCGCGTGCGCGTCACCGGCACCGCGGGTGACGTCTCGCGCACCATCACCACGGTGGTGCGCCTCGACGACGGCCTCGGTCGCCTCGTCTACTGGAGAGAGGAGTAAGCGGATGGCCAGGGTCCTCGGCCTCGATCTCGGAACCCACACCCTCAAGGCGGTGCTCGTCGAGACCACCTACCGGGGGGCGGCGGTGAAGAGCTACCTCACCGTGCCCGTCTCGCCCGACGGCGAGCGGCTCGACCGCCTCAAGGGGGCGCTGCCTCGGCTCTTCGAGGGCGGCCCACTGCAGGCCGACTCGGTGGTGGTGTCGCTGCCCGGCACCGGCCTCGCCACGCACCCCATCGCGCTGCCCTTCAGCGACCCGAAGAAGATCGAGTCGACGCTCGCCTTCGAGGTCGAGAGCCAGCTCCCGTACGATCTCGCCGACGCGGTGTTCGATCACCAGGTGAGCCTCGCCGACGACAAGGGCGCGCAGCTGCTGGTGGGCGTGGCGAAGAAGACCGAGGTGGCCCCGGTGCTCGAGCTGCTGCGCGAGGCGAAGCTCGACCCGCGCGTCGTCACCCACGCCGGCCTCGTCTACCAGAACCTCTTCACCACGCTCCCCGCCTCGCTGGTCGAGGGCGATCAGGCGGTGGCGATCCTCGACCTGGGCCACGAGCGCTGCAGCCTCGCCATCGGCAGGCCCGGCGGCCCGGTGGAGTTCGCCCGCACCTTCGCCGGCGGCGGCGCGGCGCTCACCCGGGCGCTGAGCAACGAGTTCAAGATCCCCCTCGCCGACGCCCAGGGCTGGAAGGAAGAGCACGGCGCGGTCGGCACCGAGGTGGTGGGCGCGGAGGCCGAGCGCGCGGCCGGCGCCTTCATGCGCGCGCTGCAGCCGGTGCTCCGCGATCTCCGCTCGACGCTCAAGTCGTGGACCGCCCGCTCGCGCCGGCAGCTCGGCCTCATCCTCCTGTGCGGCGGTACGTCGAAGCTCCGCGGCCTGCCCGAGCAGCTGTCGCGCGATCTCGGCGTGCCGGCGCGCCTGCTCGAGCTGCCCGCCGAGACGAAGGACGTCATCGGCGCCCGGCCCGAGGCGGCGCAGGCCTACGCCCTCGCGCTGCGCGGCGCGGCGAGCGGCGCGAAGGCCCCGCGCTTCAACCTCCGCCGCGGCGAGTTCGCCTTCAAGAGCGACTTCGACTTCGCCGGCGAGAAGATCGGCCAGATCGCCGCCTTCGCGGTGGTGCTCTTCGTGCTGCTGATCGCCAGCAGCATCGTGCGCAACTCGGTGCTCGAGCGCCGCGAGAAGCAGATCGACGCGGTGCTGTGCGACGTCACCCAGCGCATCATCGGCCGCTGCGAGAAGGACTTCAGCATCGCCCTCTCGCTGCTCCGAGGCCAGGAGAGCCCCGCCGCCGGCATCCCCAACCGGAGCGCGGCCACGCTGCTCGCCGAGCTGACCGCGCACGTGCCGCCCGAGATGTCGGTCACCTTCGATCAGGTGGTGATCGATCTCGATCGCATCTCGCTCAAGGCCGAGACCACCGACTCGAAGACGCTCGAAGACCTCATCGCCGCCCTGAAGACCTACAAGTGCTTCAAGGAAGTGAACGAGGGGCGCGTCGAGAAGAGCAAGGACGGCACGAAGGTCAACAGCCGCCTCGACATTCAGGTCGAGTGCCCGGCCGAGTCGGAGGGCAAGGGATGAGCGCCATCACCGATCTGCAGCAGACGATCCAGACCTCGTTCGCCGCGCTCTCGTCGCGCGAGAAGCGCATGGTGGGCGGCGCCGGCCTCGCGGTCGTGGTCTTCGTGGTCTTCATGGTGATCATGACGTTCGGCAACAAGGCCGACGCCATCCGCCGCCGCACCGCCGAGAAGATCTCCCGGCTCGAGGAAGTGCAGACCCTCGCCGCCGGCTACCGCGACGCGAAGGGCAAGCAGGACGCCCTCGAGGCGCAGCTCCGCGCGTCGAACGTGCGCCTCGTCAGCTACCTCGAGGAGAAGGCCAAGCCGGTCGGCATCGAGCTGCCGTCGATCAACCCGCGCGCCGACACCCCGCTCGAGGGCTCGAAGATCGTCGAGAGCTCGGTCGAGGTGACGCTCACCGACGTGAAGCTCAACCGGCTGATCGACTTCCTCCAGGCGGTGGAGGCCGGCCCCGGCATCGTCAAGGTGAAGTACCTCCGCATGGAGCCCCGCCCAGCGCAGGAGACGGTCACCGCGTGGCTCACCGTCGCCACCTACAAGCTCAAGTAACCGCACCATGGCCGAGAAGAAGACCAGCCTCTGGAAGCGCATCGTCGGGTACGTGGCGTTCTCGCTGTTCGCGCTCGTCGTGACGTTCTTCCTCACCTTCCCCTACGACGCGCTCAAGGACCGGGTGCGCCTCGAGGCCGACAACGCGGGGTACTTCCTGCGCATCGGCAAGATGGGCCCGGGCCTCTTCGCCGTGCGCGCGAGCGAGGTGCAGGTGAGCAAGAAGAGCAACGCCGAGCCGCCGCCGGAGGCGATGAAGATCGACTCGGTGTCGATCGGGCCGTCGCTCTTCCCGCCCGGGCTCGCGGTGAAGGTCAACGTACTGGGCGGCACCGTCGTCACCCGCGTCTCGGGCTTCGGCACCACCCGGATCAAGGTCGACGCCGACGAGCTCGATCTCACCCGGGGCAACCTCAAGGGCTTCTCGGGCATCGACTTCGCCGGTCAGATCGAGGCGCACGTCGATCTGTCCATTCCGCGCGCGGCCGCGGCGGGCAACGCGCCCGCCGAGCCCGATCTCTCGCAGGCGAGCGGCACCGTCTCGCTCGCCACGAAGGCCCTGGCGATCAACGGCGGCACCGCGAACATCACCATTCCCCAGTTCGGCCCGGAGCCCGCCCCGGTCGATCTCCCGAAGATCGTGTTCGGAGAGCTCACCGGGAAGATCAAGATCGACAAGGGCGCGGCGACCGTCGAGGAGTTCAAGTCGAAGAGCAGCGATCTCGAGCTGGCGATCAGCGGCACGATGAAGCTCGCGAAGCGGCTGGAGTACGCCGAGCCGAACCTCGAGATCCGCCTCAAGCCCGACCCCGAGTTCCAGAAGCGCCTGGGGATGATCGGCAGCGCGATCTCCTTCATCGGCGCCGACCCGAAGGATCCCACCTGGCGCCTCGGCCGGCTCACCGGCTACCTGGGTCGCCCCCAGTTCCGCTGAGCGCTCGCAGCCACGCGGCGATCTCCGGGTTCTTCGACGGCAGCTGGCGCGCCAGCTCCGGCGTCAGGGCGTTCACCTCGGCGAGGAACCGCACGTAGCCGAGCGCGCGCACGCCGGAGAACGAGACCGCGGCGCGCACGTGCTGGCCAACCAGCTCCGGCGGGAGTTCCTCGAGCAACCGGCGCGCGAGCCCCGCCTCGCCGCTGGCGAAGAGCGGGTCGAGCACGGTCTCGATCCACCGCGCCTCGCGCGGCATCACCCGGGCGAGATGCCGCAGCGCCGCTTCGTCGCGCGAGGCGAGCGCTGCCGTCACCCGGCGCGTGAGCAGCTCGTGAATGCCGGGCTCGTCGGCCCAGCGCACCGCGTCCCGCAGCGCACGGTCCTCACTCGACTCCCCCGGGCGCCGGCTCGCGGCGCGCCGCTTCACCCGGCGCTCGAACGCCGCGCGCCCCTTGACGAGCGGCTTCAGGCGCGCAGCGAGGGTGCGCGCGCTGACCGCCCCGCCGCGCTGCGGGTCGACGAGCTCCCCGTCGCCGGCGAGCCGCAGCGCCGCGGCCAGCACCCACGCGAGGAGCTCGTCGCGCGCGCCGCCGTCATCGCCCGCGCCGGCGGAGAGCGAGAACGTGCGCGCGCCGTCGAACGACCAGTCGATCGAGCCCACCGCCTCAGTCTCACCGTCGCGGGTGGCGCTCACCGACAGCCCGCCGCGGATCGACTCCGGCTCGTCATCGAGCGTGAACCACGCCCCCAGCTGCGCGAGCGCCGTGTTGACGCTCGCGCGAGAGACGCGCCGGGTGACGACCACCGTGAGGTCGAGGCTCATGTCACCGCGGAGTCAGCGGCGGGAGATCGACCTCGTCAAGCAGCACGATCGACAGCTCGCCCGCGGCGCGCTGCTTCTTCGACAGCACCTTGAGCGCGCGCCCCTCGCGCACGAAGACACCCGGCTCACGCTCCTTCCACCCGCCCGACGGCAACACCGCGCGGTAGAAGTCGATCACCTCCGCCTCGTCAGCCTTCGCGACGAAGCTCACGGCCTGCGCCGCCTCGACGTTGAAGCTGGTGACGGCGCGCGCCGCGGGGAAGAGGGGGAGTCCACCCACCGTCGCCGGCTTGCGGTGCGCGAGGTCGGCCGCGCCCAGCACGAGCGTGGTGCTCCCGTCGGGCTCCGGCCAGCCATAGACGAGGAAGCTCACCATCTTCACGTCGTCGAGCGCGACCACCCGCGGCAGCTTGAGGCCCGCGATGCGGCCCAGGCGCGGCGGGATGAAGTAGCCCGCGTCGGCGAACCGCGCCGCGTAGTGGAGCAACAGCCGGTCGAGCTCCCACGACGAGCGCGCGAGGTAGACCGCCATCGGCAGCCCGTTGCGCTCGAGGCGCTCACCGACGGGCACGAGCTCGAGCTGGCCGGGCACGTCCCACGAGAACGGCGCGCTGGTGCCCGCGTCGGGCGTGGCGGCGAGCGCCAGGCACAGCAGCCACGCGCTCACGGGCAGTTCTTCCCGAGGAAGCACTTCGGGTGCGTCATCTTCGGCACCATGCCCAGGCCGGAGCCGCCGGTGATGAAGGTCGGCGTGCCCTCGCCCCCCACGAAGTCGCGCATGCCCGACTCGACGCCCGCGTAGCTGAAGAAGAAGTTCGTCGCGTCGATCGGCGGGCTGCCCGCGTAGCGCTCCGCGAAGCTGCGCCCGGCCGAGCCCCCGCCCGCGAAGAGCTTCTCCACCATGCCGCGGTAGTGCGAGACGCGGCAGGGGTTCAGGCACTCCTTCGTCTCCTCGCCGACGAGGCCCCAGTCGTTGGTGAGGATCGCCAGCGCTCCGCGACACTGCCCCTCGACCGGCAGCCCGAGGCCGCACACCCGGCTGGGGCGATCGCGGACGATCTTCCGATCGAAGAAGCCGCCGCTCTCGCGCTGGAGGAACGCGCGGGGAATGTTGATCGCCCGGAGCTCCGCCGACGAGCTGCACTGCAGCCCACCGACGTCGAGCAGCACCGGCGCCGCCGTGCGCGTCGGCTCGAAGTGGAGCCCGCCCGACGGAACGCACGTCACCGAGACCCCGCTGCCCTCGGTGAGCGCGCGCCCGACGACGTTGCCGCCGTTGCTCGTCGAGAGGCCGTCGAAGTCGGCGTACCGCGCCTCGGTGAGCCCCGGCACGCCCGAGGTGCGATCGAGCGTCGCGCCGAACGGGCTGGCGTTGGTGGTGCCGTCGAGCTGGCGCTCCTGCACGCGGCGGCCGGTGGCCTCCCACACCGCGGCCGTCTGCGCCTCCTGCACCTTGAGCGAGAGCTGGGCGTACTCCGCCATGTGGATGCCGATCAGCAGCACGCCCACGAAGACGATGCTCCCCAGCGCGAGCTCGACGGTGGCCTGGCCGCGCATCAGTGGAGCCCCTCGAAGCCGGCGCCGACGAGCGTGTCGTAGGCCGAGCGCTGCCAGGCCTGCTGCGCGCTGCCCAGCGCCCGGGGAATGTCGCGCGAGCGCCCGGGCACCGCGCCGTCGACGTCGAGCGGAGCCAGCGTGGCGCGCCAGAAGGGGTTGAGCAGGTTGGGGAACTCCTCCCAGTGCTCGCGGCGGTGGTAATAGGCGATGCCCGTCGCCATCGCGGTCTGGCTCGAGATGTCGAGGCCCCGCGCCGCGCCCGACTGGAGCTCCCGCCCGCGCCCGTCCCACCTGCTCGCCCCGCCCGTCGCGCTGAAGGGGAACTCGAAGTGGAGCTCCCACGGGAAGCGGTGCCGGCGGAGATCTCGCTGCAGCGACACCACCACCTTCGGCTGGCCCCAGACGTCTGCCTCGTCACCGTTCGGCTGGAAGCCGATGGTGCGCACCCACACCGACGGGCACAGCGGGCTGCAGTCGCCCATGGTGTGCGTGAAGCTGTCCGGAAGCCCGCCGCCCCCCCCAGGGGCGCGCTCGGCGACCAGGCGTGCTCGTCCGAGGTGTCGATGAGATCGGTCGACTTGATGTGCGACTGAACGAACTGGCGCGACGAGCAGCCCGCGGCGGTGACGCGCGTCCACCCATGATCGTCGCCCCACGCCTGGCCAGCGAGGATGGGGTCGGACCCGTGCGAGTCATGGGTCGACCAGTAGCCGCTGCCGTTCTTCTGCGAGTGGTTGACGTCGACGCGGCCGGCAGCGATCTGATCGATGCGCCCCTTCACCTTGCTCGGCAGCACCTTGCGCCCGGTGAGGAACGTGTGGCCGCGCGAGCCCATCGCCGCGTGCACCATGTTCGTGCTCCAGGTGGTCCGCAGGCAGAGGCCCGACTGCTGCGAGGGCTCGCCACGTATCGCGCCGTTCGCCGTGCCGCCGTACTCGCAGTCGACCTCCCGCATCGAGACCGCCGCCGCCGAGGGCAGCCCGGGGTTGTACTGATCTTCGATGATGCTCACGTCGTCCTGCTGCGCGGTGGCGAGGATCTGGCGGGTGAGCTGCTGCGTCTGCAGGTTGCGCAGCAGCCGGTCCTTGAGCGTCTCGCCCGCCCCCCCGCCGCCCTCGCCCACCGGCGAGAGCTCCGAGCGGAGCGCGATGACGGCCTGCTGGATCGCCAGCGACTCCTTGCCGGCCGCGAGATCGAGCCCCGCCCACGCAGGGTCCTTCGGGCCGCGGAGCTCCTGAGTGAGGTACCGCTCGAGCTCGCCGATGAACTCGTCGAGCCGCCGGCGATCCTGCGGGGTCGCGCCGAGGCGGAAGCAGCGCGAGCCGCGCACGTCCCGGGCCGCCGCGAGCGTCGCGTTGCCCATCGCCACGCCGTAGGTGCCCCACGAGATCAGCGACTGATCGGCCGCCTGGGCCACCCAGTACGAGACCTCGAGGCGGTTGATGAGCGCCATGTTGTTGAAGGTGCGCGCGGTCATCACCGCGTTCGAGTACGCGGCGGTGTCGGCGAGGGCCTGGAGCTCCTGCTTCTGGCGGATGCGCAGCCCCAGCCCGATGGTCATCGTCACCATCAGCGCGAGGAAGAGCATCGTCAGCGCCAGCAGCACCAGGTTCTGTCCGCGCGGGGCTCTCATGGCGTGGGATCGCAGTGCTGGCGGCGGAAGTGCTCGCGCCGGGGTGGCGTCATCATGTGCATCGTCGACGTGCCGATGACAGGGAAGACGTACTGCTGCGCGTCGAAGCGGGCGAGGAACTCGTCGCGGAACCCGTTGAGCGCGCGCGACGACGCGGTCCAGTTCGCCTTCTGGGTGGGGATGAGCGGGTTCTGCTTCCGGTAGTCCTGAAAGCCGAAGTACGCGCGGTACATCGTCGCCATCACCCAGTTCGCGAAGGGGATCCGCAGCGGGTACCAGTACACGAGGCGCAGCTCGAGCCGGTACCCGCCGCCCTGGTACTGATCGAAGTCGTCCTCCGAGGCGCGCGTCACCGACGCCACGCGCGGCGACGGGCGGAACAGCCAGAGGATCGAGCGGTCGTGCGGCGCGTCCATCACCGCGTCGTACTGGTTGTCGAACGGCTTGCCGTCGGTGCGCAGCGCGAAGGCCCGCGCGAGCTTCTGCTGCGGCGTGCCGCCCGGCGTGCCGGTGCCGAGGTACGAGGTGAAGCTCGGCAGCAGCGCGAGGATCGCCGCGTGCGTCATGGCCTTGCAGTCGCCGTGGCGCACCGAGCCCACCCGCGCCGCCGCCCACGCCGCGTGCTCGGCATACAGCCGGCCCTGCAGCAGCATGAAGAGTTGCAGCGTGCCCAGCACCATGAAGAGCGCCAGCGGCATGGTGATCGCCGTCTCCACTGCCGCCTGGCCGGACTCGCGCGTCACGGGCGGCACTCTCGCCCCCTCTGCGCCGCGGCTCCATCGGTCACCGGGCCGTTTCGACCGGCGTGTGGGTCTTGGTGGCACCGACGCACGCATGGTAGGCGGGCGCGCATGGCTGAGCTCGTGTTCTTCCGGCGTGGCGAAGAGGTGCTGCGGTTGACGATGACGGACGATCGCGTGGTGCTCGGACGTGGCGAGCGCTGCGACGTCGTCATCCCCGATCCCGAGGTGTCGCGACAGCACGTCGCGCTCCACCTCGAAGACGGCCGCTGCTTGTTCCAGGATCTCTCGGGCAAGGGCACGGTGGTCGCCGGCCACAAGCTGCCGCAGGGCGAGGTGCACGACGGCGCCGACATCACGCTCGGCCAGTGGCGCGCCATCTTCCGCGCGGCCGGCGGCGGCAGCGACAGCGACGCCACCGAGCTCGGCCAGCGCACCGAGGTCGCCGCGGCGGCCGAAGAGAAGGACAGCCCGGTGCTGCCCGCGCAGATCCGCGTGCGGAGCTCGCAGGGCGACACGGTGCACCGGCTGCAGTCGGAGGGCTTCACCGCCGGCAAGGATGCCGGAAACGACCTCGTCTTGAACCAGCGCTTCGTTTCGGCCCGTCACCTCAAGGTGACGCGTCGGCACAACCGCTTCGTGGTGATCGACCAGCACTCGACCAACGGCACGTGGATCGGGAGCAACCGCATCTTCGAGGCCGAGGTGCCGTTCTTCACCACGCTCCGCGTCGGCGAGGCCGAGCTCACCATCGAGCCCGCCGCGCAGTCGGGCGCCAACAAGGGCGCCAGCGGCACCTACGGCCTCATCGGCACCGACGCCTCGCTCCGCCGGCTGATCGAGCTCATCGATCGCGTGGCGCCCTCGAGCGCCGCGGTGGCGGTGTTCGGCGAGTCGGGCACCGGCAAGGAGCTGATCGCCCGCGCCATCCACTCGCAGTCGCTTCGCGCCAGCGCGCCCTTCATCCCCGTCAACTGCGCGGCGATCTCCAAGGAGCTCATCGAGAGCGAGCTCTTCGGCCACGAGAAGGGCTCGTTCACCGGCGCGATGAACGCGCGCAAGGGCGCCTTCGAAGAGGCCGACGGCGGCACCATCTTCCTCGACGAGATCGGCGAGCTGCCGCTCGATCTCCAGGCCAAGCTGCTGCGCGCGCTCGAGTCGGGGGAGATCAAGCGCGTCGGCGCGCCCCGCCCCATCACCGTCGACGTGCGCATCGTCGCGGCCACCAACCGCGACCTCCTGGCGATGAGCCGCGAGGGCAAGTTCCGCGAAGATCTGTACTACCGCCTGTGCGTGATCCCCATGCACCTGCCGCCGCTGCGCGCGCGCCCGGGCGATCTCAAGCTGCTGGCCGATCACTTCCTCAAGATCTACGCCCCGCGCGGGCAGCGCGTGCTGCTCACGCCGGCGGCGCTCAAGGCGCTCGAGAACCACGTGTGGCCCGGCAACATCCGCGAGCTGCGCAACGTCATCCACCGCGCCCTGCTGCTGCGCAAGGGCCAGCACATCGACGTGGGCGACCTCACCTTCGACTCGCGCGCCAGCGATCCCGCCCTCGCGGCGAAGGTCGGCGGCGAGCTCGACTGCATCCCCGGCATGTCGCTCGAGGCCCAGCTCGAGCGCGCCGAGCGGATGATCATCGAGGGCGCCATTCGCCGGTTCAGCACCCGCGACCAGGTGGCCAGGGAGCTCAGCATCGCCCGCTCGACCCTCTTCAAGCGCCTCAAGGAGTGGGGCATCGCCGGCAAGGGTGAAGAAGAGAAGGAAGCGTAACCCGCCGGAATCGCAGGTGGTCTCCGGGCGATAGATCGAGCGCGGGGGCGGGTCGTTTCTGAGGGGCATGAGCGCACTGCCCCCGATGACCGAGCTGTACCGCGAGCACCGCCGCCGGGCGCTGGCGATCGCCCGCCGCATCCTGCGCGACGCCGACGAGGCCGAAGACGTGGTGCAGGAAGTGTTCGTGCGCCTCTTCAGCCAGAACGTGCGCTTCGACGGCAAGGCCGCGTACACCACGTGGCTGCACCGCATTCTCGTCAACTCGTCGATCAACTCGCTGCGCGCCAAGAAGCGCCGCGGTCGGCTCGAGAGCCCGCTGAGCCCCGCGGAAGATCCCGAGGAGAAGGCGGTCGGCAACCAGCGGCACGCGATGTTCCTCGAGGCCCTCGAGCACCTCTCGGAGCAGCACCGCCAGGTGGTGACGCTGCGCGATCTCCGCGGCTACTCGTACCCGGAGATCGCCCGCATGCTCGGGCTCCCCGAGGGCACGGTGAAGAGCGCGCTCAACCGCGGGCGCACCCGGCTCATGGCGCGCATGGCGGAGCGCTCGGCCGACGTGGCCGGCGAGCCCGCCTGATCAGTCCTTCTCTTCCTTGTCTTCCTTCGCGCCGACGAACTGATCGGCCTTGTCCTTGAAGAGCACGTTGAAGGTGGTCAGCGAGCCGTAGCAGCGCGTGACGTACTGCTGCATCTCGACCTTCTCGGTGTCGGTGAGCTTCGGGTGGGCGTTGATCTTCTGCTCGAGCGTGCGGAGCCGGTCGCGCACCATCACCACCTTGTGGAACAGGGCGTCGATCGGCAGGTCCTTGGCCTGCAGCGTGGCGTCCTTGGGGATCAGGCGCACCGTGCCGCCCTCCCACTTGCCGGCGAGCGTCACGTCGGTGAGGCCCGAGGCCTCGAGGAAGAGCTCCATCAGCTCCTGGCGGGTCATGCTGTCTTCTCCTTCGAAGAGGGTGACGGGCGTTTCGGGATCGATGGCGGGCACGGCCCGCGGGGCGTCGACCTGCAGCGCCCGGCCGTCGGCGGTGCGCACCACGGGGCCGATCGGCTTGAGCGCGCGCGCCCGGCGGCCAGGCGGGGCTACGGTGGCCGACGCCGTGACGTGCTCGCCGCGCGCCACGAAGGCGTCACACAGGGGGGCCGATGGGGGAAACAGCCCCCGGTTCGCCTGGAGCCGGCACGACCCCAGCCACCCCCGCTTCTCGTCGAGCGAGTGGGCACGCCACAGCTTGCAGTTGCCGCAGACGCGCTCGTGGGGCTCGAAGGTGGGTAGCGGGGGACCGGCGCTCTGCGCCTCGTCGCTCATGATCGCCCGTCGTAGGCGCGGCGGCCTTGTGTTTCAAGCGCGCATTCAGTACGGGGCCCCCCCGCTATGGCGAACATCCCGCTGGAAAGAATCCGCAACATCGGCATCTCGGCCCACATCGACTCGGGCAAGACCACGCTCTCGGAGCGCATCCTGTTCTACACCGGCCGCATCCGTGAGATTCACGAGGTGCGCGGGAAGGACGGCGTCGGGGCCGTGATGGACTCGATGGATCTCGAGCGCGAGAAGGGCATCACGATTCAGTCCGCGGCCACGTACGCCCAGTGGGCCGGTTCGATGAACCAGCTCGAGACGCACCAGATCAACCTCATCGACACCCCCGGACACGTCGACTTCACCATCGAGGTCGAGCGCTCGCTCCGCGTGCTCGACGGCGCGATCCTCGTGCTCGACTCGGTCGCCGGCGTGCAGAGCCAGTCGATCACCGTCGACCGCCAGATGAAGCGCTACGGCGTTCCGCGCATCTGCTTCGTCAACAAGATGGACCGCGCGGGCGCGAACTACCTGCGCTGCGCCGACATGCTCAAGGAGAAGCTCGGCCACCACGCCGTGCCCATCCAGGTGAACATGGGCGCCGAAGACAAGTTCATGGGCGTCATCGACCCGGTCGAGATGAAGGCCTACTTCTTCGACGGCGAGAAGGGCGAGAAGGTGCGCGTCGAGGCGGTCCCCGCCGAGTACGCCGAAGAGAGCGCCGCGCGCCGCCTGCAGATCATCGAGATGGTCGCCGACGTCGACGACAAGCTCGCCGAGAAGTACCTCGGGGGTGAGGAGATCAGCACCGCCGACCTGCGCGCCGCGATCCGCCGCGCGACCCTCGCGCTCAAGATGACGCCGGTGATGTGCGGCTCGGCGTACAAGAACAAGGGCGTGCAGGTGCTGCTCGACGCCGTCATGTACTACCTGCCCTCGCCGCCGGAGGTCGAGAACATCGCCCTCGACCAGCGCGCCGACGAGGCCAAGGTGGTGCTCGCGTCCGACCCGGCCAAGCCGTTCGTCGGCCTGGCGTTCAAGCTCCAGCAGGACCAGTACGGTCAGCTCACCTACTTCCGCGTCTACCAGGGCACGGTGAAGTCGGGCGAGTTCATCGTCAACTGCTCGCGCGGCCAGAAGAAGGAGCGCGTGCCGCGCATGTTCCGCATGCACTCCGATCGCCGCGAGGAGATCCAGCAGGCCGAGGCCGGCGACATCGTCGCGCTCTACGGCATCGAGGCGACGTCCGGTGACACCTTCACCGACGGCGAGGTCAACTACACCCTCACCTCGATGCACGTGCCCGACGCGGTGATCTCGTTCGCCGTGGCCCCGAAGGACCGCGCCGGCGAGGCGAACTTCGGCAAGGCGCTCAACCGCTTCACGAAGGAAGACCCGACCTTCCGCGTGCACCGCGACGAGGAGTCCGGCCAGACCATCATCAGCGGCATGGGCGAGCTCCACCTCGAGATCTACATGGAGCGCATGCGCCGCGAGTACAACTGCGAGGTCGTCTCCGGCAAGCCGCAGGTGGCCTACCGCGAGACCGTCACGCAGCGCGGCGAGTTCGCGTACACCCACAAGAAGCAGACGGGTGGCTCCGGTCAGTTCGCGCGCGTGTGCGGCTACCTCGAGCCGCTGCCGTCCGACGCGGTGCTCCAGTACGAGTTCGTCAACGAGACCGTCGGCGGCTCGATCCCCCGCGAGTTCATCCCCGCGATCGACAAGGGCTTCACCGAGGCGATCAAGAAGGGCTCGCTCATCGGCTTCCCCGTCGTCGGCGTGCGCTGCGTGGTGAACGACGGCGCCTTCCACGCGGTCGACTCGTCCGAGCAGGCGTTCAAGACGGCGGCGATCATGGCCTTCCGTGAGGGCTACGAGCGCGCCAAGCCGGTGGTCATGGAGCCGGTGATGAAGGTCGAGGTCCGCGCCCCGTCCGAGTTCCAGGGCTCGGTCGTCGGCCAGGTCAACCAGCGCCGCGGCGTGATCCAGGAGACGTCGACCGCCGAGAACTACGTGACGGTCACCGCCGAGGTGCCGCTCAACACGATGTTCGGCTACTCGACGGACCTCCGCTCGGCCACGCAGGGCAAGGCGGAGTTCTCGATGGAGTTCGCCCGCTACTCGCCCGTGCCGCGCAGCGAGCAGGAGCTGCTGATGAAGCAGTTCAAGGAGAAGCAGGCCGCCGAGCAGGCTGCCCGCAAGTAAGCTCCCGACGCGAACGTCGCACCTGGCGGGCCGGTTCCTTCACGGGAGCCGGCCCGTCGTGCTTCAGGCGGAGTTCGGCTGGTACGCCGCCGAGCGGAGGACGATCACCGCCAGGGGGATGTCGCCCATCTTGAGGTGCGTCACCAGCGCGCGCACCCGCTCGGTCATCTCGAGGTGCCCGTTGACGTAGAGCGGCAGCCCGAGCTGCACCCTGGCGAGGTGCGGCTGCATGTTCCGCTTCACGAACCCCGCGAGGATGTTGGTCGCCTCGCCGAGCGCGTCGGCCAGATCGGCGTTCGAGAGCTCGTCGCCCTCGCCCATCTGGAGAAAGGCGCGCGCCATCTTCCGGCCGCCCTCCGGGGTCGAGACCAACCCGAGCTGGATCGACTCGTCCGCGCTCAGCAGCGGAATGAAGGCCCCCGGCATCTGCTCGGGGATCTCCGTGCTCCGCGACGTGGTCTCGACGGAGGCGTGGCCCATTCCGTCGCGCGCCACGTCCTTGATTCCTTCTTCGACAGCCCCCATCCACACATCGAGAGGGAGTGGATCAGCCATGCGTCCTCCAGCGCCCGATCGATCGCAAGCCGCGCGCCAGATCGTCCTTTCCGGGTGATCCGCCGTCGCAGCGGGGGTCAACCGCGCACCCAGCGTCAAAATCCCCCTTGAGAGACCTGACACCTCGGGTCGCGCCCTACTCCCCCCCGGAGCGACCGAACCCCTGAAGATCTGCGCCGCTCGGTGGGTGGCACACGCTTCGCTCTGCGTTCGTGGGCGTCTTTCCACCTGGACACCAGAGGGGCCCCCGTGAAGTCAACTCGCACTCGTCGCAACCTCCGTCGCTCATCGACCTCCGCCCGCCGCGCCCACCCGGACGTCGCGTCGGACGCCATCTTCCAGCCGCCTGCCCCGCCGGATCGCGCGCCCGAGCGCCCGCCGCGCAAGAAGCGGCGCGCACCGAAGCCTGCCGCGACCGAAGCCGCCGGCTTCGAGCCGCTCCAGTCGGCCACCTCCCTCCAGGATCGTGACTCGCGCGTGCTGCGTGCACTCGAGGCAACGCTGGCGATGGTCGAGTTTGACGTGCGCGGCAACGTCTTGAGCGCGAACGACAACTTCCTCAAGACGATGGGCTACTCGCGAGACGAAGTGACGGCGCTCCACCACCGCCAGTTCTGTCGGCCAGAGTACGTCCAGAGCGCGAGCTACACGACCTTCTGGGACGAGCTGCGAGCCGGCCGCGCACAGCCGGGCGTCGTCGAGCGCAAGACCCGGAGTGGCGAATCGGTGTTCCTGCAAGCGATCTACAATCCGGTTCTCGACCAGACCGGCACGGTCGTTGGCGTCGTCAAGTGCGCGATCGACGTCACGCAGGAGACCACGAGGAACTCGGAGATCAGGAATCGGGTCGCGCAGAGTGCGGCCGCCGTGAAGACGTCAGCGAGCGAGCTGCTCGGCCTCGCGACCCAGCTCGCGGCCGGCGCTACCGAGACGAGCGCCCAGGCGATGATGGTCAACAGCGCGGCCGAGCAGATCCGCGGCAGCGTGGCCTCGGTCGCCAGCGCCGCCGAGGAGATGAGCGCCACGGTCAAGGAGATCGCCTCCAACGCCACCGAGTCGGCGCGCACCGCGCGCAAGGCCCGCGAGCTCGCCGAGAACGCCAACCCCGTGGTGCAGAGCCTGTCGGCCGCGTCGGCGAACATCGGGAAGATCACCAAGGTCATCTCGACCATCGCGCAGCAGACCAACCTCCTCGCGCTCAACGCCACCATCGAAGCGGCGCGCGCCGGCGAAGCGGGCAAGGGCTTCGCGGTCGTCGCCAACGAGGTGAAGGAGCTGGCGAAGGAGACCAGCAAGGCCACCGAGGAGATCAGCCAGCAGATCGAGGGCATCCGCGTCGACACGCAGAAGAGCGTGGAGTTCGTCGCCGACATCGTGAAGGTGATGACGCAGATCGACACCTACGCGTCGTCGATCGCCGCCTCGGTCGAGGAGCAGGCCTCCACCACGCGCGAGATCGCCCGCAACGCGACGGAGGTCTCGACCTCGGTCGGCAGCGTGGTCTCGAACATCTCTGGCGTGGCGGAGGCGGCGCGCGAGGCCGAGCGCAACGCGACCACCACGCAGACCAGCGCGCGCAACCTCCAGGACCTCAGCGGCGAATTCGAGAGCCTCCTCAAGGACAACTGAGGCCCCATGCAACCCGCCGCCGCTGCCACGACGACAGATCAGGCGGTCCGTCCTGCGCGCGCTCCCCGCGTGGTGGTGCTCGACGACGACGCGGTCTTCCGCGTGGTCTTGAGCCGCCTCCTCGCCAAGGTCGGCGCGAACGTGGTGGCGACCTGCAGCACCATCGAGAGCGCGCGCAAGCGCCTCGCCGGTGGTGACGTCGACGCCGTCACCGTCGACGTGGTGCTGCGCAACGAGTCGGGGCTCGACTTTCTGCGCTGGTGCCGCCAGACCTACCCGAAGGTGATGACCGTGCTCGTCACCGCCGGCACCGAGAAGGGCGCGCGCACCGGCGTCGACGCGGTCTTCCTCGGCGCCGCCGGGCTCCTCACCAAACCCGACGCGAAGCACCTCGACGACTTCGAGGCCGACCTCCGTCGCCTCTTCCAGACGGACACGCGGCCGTCGCCGGTGCCCAGCCGGCCCGCCATCGGCCCGAAGCTCAAGCCCGAGGCGCGCCGCGAGCTGCTCGCGGTCGGCTCGTCCACGGGTGGACCGCCGGCGCTGCTCAAGTTCCTCAAGGCGCTGCCGGCCGGCTTCGACGCGCCGATCGTCATCACCCAGCACATGCCGGCGCTCCACCTCGTCTACCTGGCGGAGCTCCTCAGCCAGCAGGGCGGGCGCCCGGTGGAGCTCCCGGCGGACAACGCCCCGCTGCTGCGTGGCCGCGCCTACCTCGCCGGCCACGGCAAGCACCTGCAGGTGGCCCGCGGCCCCGACGGCAAGCTCGTCGCGCGCCACTTCGACGGCGAGCCGGAGCACTTCTGCAAGCCGGCCGTCGACCCGATGTTCCGCAGCGTCGCCCAGGTCTGCCGCGGCTCCGCGCTGGGCGTGGTGCTGACCGGCATGGGGCACGACGGGGCGCGCGGCGCGGTGAGCCTGCGCGAGAGCGGCAACCCGGTGCTCGTGCAGGACGAAGCGACCAGCGTCGTGTGGGGAATGCCCGGCGCCGTCGTCAACGCAGGCGCGGCCGATGCGGTCGCGTCGATCGATCAACTGCCGCAAGCCGTCCTCGAGTGGATGGCGTGGCCCCAGGGAGGGACCCGATGAGCGACAACCTGAGCGAAGACGCAGAAGTCAAACAGCTCTTCGTCGACGAATCTCTCGAGGCGCTCCAGCGCGTCGAGGAGCTGCTCCTCGCCGCCGAGCAGGGACGCGCGCCGGCCAACATGGTCGACGTGATGTTCCGCGACATGCACACCATCAAGGGCACCGCGGGGCTCCTCGGCTACGAGAAGACCGCGTCGCTCGCGCACGCCGCCGAAGATCTCATGTCGCTGCTGCGCGACAAGACGATGAAGGCGCGCCAGGCGCACTGGGCCCTGATGGTCGAGGTGGTCGACGGCCTGCGCCAGTTCGTCGAGTCGACGCGCGATCTCAACACCGAGGGCGCCCTCGACTGCTCGCGCATCGTGGCCGAGCTCCGCCGCTACGCCGAGCTCGGTGACGCCGCGCCCGAGCCCACCCCCGCCGCGCCGCCCGCCGCAGCGGCCGCGCCCGCCCCCGCGCCGGCCGAGCCCGCCCCTGCCGAGGCGCCGAAGCCGGCGGTCGAGG